>JAEWEG010000011.1 GCA_023389575.1 Chloroflexota bacterium
CTACATCGAAGGGTGGTATAACCGGCGGCGACCACACACGATTACCGGTGGAGAACCACCGATGCTCCACTTCCAGCGATTGTGGGGATCCGCCGCGCTCGCTGTCCAACGTTCTTGACACACACCACACAGTGTTTTTTCGGCCACAATAATCCACTAATACCTTTAATCGACCAGGCGGGTCGATTTGGCCCGTAATGGCGGGCTTTTTGGCGTTGGGAATTATTGTCGAATTTCGAATTAATGTTGAGACAGAAATGATGTTGTCGTGTTCCAGGAACATGACCAACACGAGTAACGCAGCCCCAGCATGGCCATGCGCTCGCCTCTGGCGGATGGCCAGGCCACCCTGGACACAGGACCTGGGCCATCCTCCCCATGGCTCCTGATAGAAACGCCCGAACAGCCAAATGTCTACCCAGTGAACGCATCGAGACGAGGAAAACCCGCCATGTGGCCGCACCTGTCCGTGCCCCTGGCCTGGTCAGGCTGGACGTCCATGGGTGTCACCAGGAACCGCCAAGACCATTCCGACCATGCGTGGAGAGGAGGCGAGACAGGATGTTTCGCCCAGCGCCCGGCCGGGTGGGGGCGGAATCGCGGGAACTACATACATGTTGGAAAGGGTTGACATGTCGGAGCACAAACCCTACTTTGGAGACAGGAAGAGTTTGTCTGTATACAAACAACACATGCGTTCGGCGGTCAGATATCGCAGGGCCGAGATCCGGTCGTGAGTCGACAGCGTGTCGCCTCTCGCGCCGCGCGCCGCCCCACGCTCGCTGATTCCGCCAAGCGCCGCGCGAAGGGAACGCCACGTTGATGCGAATCGGGCGACGACACGGACTCTACCGGCTGTCGGTTGTGCTTCTGCTGCTCGGCATGTTCGGACCAATGGTGGGGCTTGACGTCGCGTCACAGGGCACACCGGAGAGCCAGGATCCGTCCGAGCCCACCGTGACCATGGAGCCGGTGGCCACCGAGCAACCGACCCAGCCGCCCGCGCCGACGATCGCGCCACCCCCACCACCGACCGCGACGGTTCCTCCTCCCACCCCGACCGCGGTACCACCTTCGCCGACGGTTGAAGCTCCGACGCCGACCACGGCCGTGGATGATCCCGACGCCACCGAGACCGGGGGCGATCCCGCACCGACGCTAGGTCCGGACGAGCCGTCGCACATGTCACCAGTCGACGAGCCCGAGATGATGCAGCGAAACATGGGGATCATGGCGGTCGACCTGTCTGGCGCGGTGACGATGACGCCCTCCACCATGTACCCACTTGCTGGAGAGTGGGTGACCTTCACCGTGGAACTTTCGGGCACGGCCGAGGCCGGAAAGCAACTGCGATGGGAAGGCAGGTTCCAGGGCGGCCAAGGCCGCACCGGGTTCCTGGGCGCCGATTACGACGTGGTGGTGTTCACAACGGACAACCTGACCCTGGGAACGCTGAATGCCCAGTACACCGCTTCCTCATTCGCGCTCACCTATCAGCCCGTCGTCGCCGCTGAAGGTCCTTTCAGCGCCACATTCACAATCACGGTTCAGGTGGATCCCGAGGTTGAACCAGGAGACACGTTTTACGCCCTGTCGAAGTTCATGGCGGTTGATCCGCTGTATGGCTTCACCGACTCCAGCCATAACCTGACAGCCGCGGACCCAGACGCTCCGGACCACGATGGTGACAACGTGCCCGATGGCGAGGACAACTGCGTGGATATCGACAACCCGGCGCAGGCGGATGCCGATGGCGATGGGATCGGTGACGCCTGCGACGCGATCACGCTCTCGGGGTCGATGACGATGACGCCCTCCACCACCGAGCCGCAAGCCGGTGAGTGGGTCGAGTTCGACGTGACGATCTCGGGCACCGGTGAGGCGGGCGCTCCCATCGCGTTTGAGAGCCTGTTCACGCTGGGCGGAATCGCCGGCGACGGCCAGGAGATCCAGAACTTCACATCCAGCAATCTCAATAACGCCACTCCCACATACAGTTCAACCGCCTCCAGCCACGTGTGGAGCGCCCCGTCCATTACCGTGGCGACCGACGGCCCATACTCGGCCTCCTTCGCCATTCGCATGCAGGTCGACCCGTCGGCCGCCGTTGGCCTCGCCATTGTCGCGAATGCCACGCTGTCTCACGTAGCCAGCCCCCCCGAATTCACCAGCCCTGTCACATTCGGCCTCACAGTCGCGCCGCCACCTGACACTGACCAAGATGGCGTGATCGACGCGGACGATAACTGCGTGGACGCCGACAATCCAGGGCAGGAGGACACCGACGGAGACGGCGAGGGCGATGCCTGCGATCCGAGAACCTTGTCCGGCGCGATGACCATGAGCCCCTCGACGACGGCGCCGCTGGCTGGAGAATGGGTGACCTTCACCGTCGAGTTCTCGGGAGTCGCCAAGGCCGGAGAGGTGCTGGAGTGGGAAGGCACGTTCCAGGGCAGCCCGGGACACCCCGGGTTCCTCAGCGCCGGATACGAGGTGACGGTGCTCTCGACGAACAATCTCACCATGGGAACGTTGAAATACGAGAACTCTGGTGGCTCGTACACACTGACGTACCGGCCGGTTGTCAACGCATTCGGGGCATATAGCTCCACGTTCACGATCGCGGTTCAGGTCGACCCCACCGTGGAGCCGGGCGACACGTTTTACGCCCTGTCGAATTCCAGGGCGGTCGATCCGTTGTATGGCTTCTCCGATTCCAACCACCTCATGACCGCTGGCGATCCCGCGACGCGGGACACGGATGGCGATGGCATCTCGGACGACGCTGACAACTGTCGAACCATGCCGAACGAGAACCAGCACGATGGCGACAATGACGGCATCGGCGATGCATGTGAGCTCAGCGGCACGATGACGATGACGCCATCGACGACGGAACCGTATCCCGCCGAGTGGATGACGTTCACGGTTGAAATTTCTGGTGAGGCCGCGGCTGGCATGGAACTGTCCTGGCTGGGACAGTTCCAGAACCCCAATTTTCTCACGGCGGGCCGAACGGTCACCGTGGATGTGGCCGACAATCTCGTGGTGGGCGATCCCACGTATTCAACGGGCGCCGATAACCATCTTGTTGCATTCGATGTGACCGTAACAACAGACGGCCCGTTCTCCGCCACGCTGTCCATCCGAATGCAGGTGTCTCCCGAGGCGAGGGGTTCGGATGATTTGTGGGTGCGCTCGAGATTGACAGCAGCGGGCAAGATGCCCCCTCTTGCCGAATCGAACCATCCTCTGCGGATCACAACGAACTCACTGGGAACCGGAACCGTGACGTTTTCCGCGGACGACGTCGCCCCAGTGCCAGGTCAAGCGGTGACGTTCACGATCACCGTCGAGGGCAGAGCGCCCGCCTCAAAGCCAGCATTGATTCGCGCCGAATTCCCTTCCAATCTCCTGGATGCGACTGACGATGTTACGGGCGACACGCTGCTTCAGCAATCATCCAATCTGGCATTCGAAGATGTCTCACTCCAAACAATTGACTCCGTCTCCCTTTATCGCCTTGATGGTCCAGCAAGTCTCATTGCCGCGGGTGACTACTCGGCTACATTCCAGGTAACGTTCATTGTCGCCGATGGATTGGCTCCAGGAACGACCATCACCTCACGCCTTTGGCTTCGCTCGCAGGCTGGTCCAGGCGCCACGGTTGACACCACGAATCTTGATCTCGTCGTGTCGGAGGCGGTAGACACTGACGACGATGGAGTGCTCGACAAGTTCGACAACTGCCCGACCGTGGCCAACCCGAACCAGGAGGATACGGACAGGGACGGTGAGGGGGACGAATGCGACATCGACGGGACAGTGACGCAGACCGTCGACGACGACACGCCCGCCCCAGGCCAGGTGGTGACGTTCACCATCACCCTCGACGGCAGCGCGCCGGCCGGGACGAAACTGCGGCTCCACAATGGCTTTTCGATCACCGGGCTAACGCCGGTCGAGGCCGACCCGGCCGCGAGCTATGAGAAATCCCTCACTAACCTGATTCGGCAGCAAACGACCTACGACCCAGCCTACGACGCCTCTATCCAGGCCTTTGGCACCACCCTCACGGTGGTGGACACGGGGCCATACGCGGCTACCTTCACCGTGTCGTTCACGGTGGACGATGCAATGGAACACGGCGAGACCATGTCGTTTGGCCTGGGCCTGTTCCAGGGACATGACGACGATGGCAGCTCTTTCCCATTCGCTCTGGCTTTGGGACTCTTGACGGTGACGGCCGATCAGGACAACGATGGCGTGCCCGACGTCGACGACAACTGCCCGACCGTGGCGAATCCCGAGCAGGACGACACGGACAACGACGGGACCGGCGATGTTTGTGAGATCACCGGTAGCATCTCATTCACCCCGTCTACCCTCACCCCAGCGCCGGGCGAAGCATTCACAGTTGAAGTCGTGCTCTCGGGATTCACACCGGGCGATTACCGTCATATGGTTCACTTCGTTCGGGTCCCCGCCGCCATATTGGATGAAATTCAAGCGTCGGACATCAGTAGTGTCACAGGTTCAGCCAATATAGGGACTGATGTCCCGTTTCCGATGGGGGATATTGGCGAATATGCGGTCTACTACCACCCCCATATCTATGGTGGTGGCGAGTTTTCAGCGTCCTACACCATTACCTTACGCGTTAGAGACTCCGTCGCCCTGGGCACCGAATTCGACATACGCGCGTTATTTACTGAAGATTGTTGCGCTGTTGATCGCGAGTTCGATTTGAGGCCGAGCCACACGTTGACGGTGACTGAACGCGTGATTACGAGCGTCACGCCGGAGCTTCCCGCGGTCACCGCTGGATCCTGCCTCGACGGCGTGTACACCGCGCCGACCCTCACCCCCGCCCAAACCAGCGGTATCGCCTACGCCTACGACCCCACCCTTGATGTGGCGCTCGCCAAGGGCGGCGACCTGACGATCACCGCGACCAAGCTCGCCACCGATACCTGGGATGCGGACGAGGCGGTCTGGACCGTGAACGGCAATGAGGCCATGACCGTCGTCTCGCTGGTCAATCCTCCCTGCTTCACCATCACCAAGGTGGTTACCAATCAGCCCGACGGTGGTTTCGACTTCGAGGACATCATCTCTTACGCGATCACGATCACCAACACCGGGGATTCACCACTGTTCGACGTCACCGTCAGCGATCCACAGGTGAGCGATCTCGACTGCGGGATGGGAACCACCGGCGCCACGGTCACGCTTACCCGGCTCGATCCGGGCACGGCCAATGCGATCGACTGCACGGCTTCAACGCCTTTCCCCGTTCCGGACAGGTACCAGGGCAAGCTCTTCACAAACACAGTGACAGCGAGCGCTCCCCATGGCACAACCACCGTGACGGTGTCCGCCGACGCCACGGCCGTTCTGGCCGACGTGGGGTGGAGCTTCGGCACTGTCGCACCACCGGTGACCGGGCCAGGCCAGGCGCCGTTCGTCTGGAAAATGGAAAACCTGGGTAACGCCACGCTTCATGGAATCAACCTGACCACTTCGACGCCGTTCGACTGCGACCCCAAGACCGATGGCAACCAGCAACTGCCAGCCACCCTCGGCCCCGGCGAGGTGGTAACGTGCGCGGCGATGCTCATGATCACGCAGGAGGAGATCGATGCTGGCGACCCGATACCGATCGCCTGGACGTTTGCCGTGCTTGGCATCTCGTCAAACGGTGGTCGCCAAATGGACATCGACCAGCAACCATCGCTCACCCTGAGCAAATCGGTCGCCCCCTCGATCCTCATTGCGACTGGGCAGGTGACCTACACCTTCCAGATCGAGAATACGGGCAACGTGACCTTGACCAACGTGGCGCTGGTCGATCCGGCGATCGATCTGGCGGCGGTGGACTGCGATCCCGCGGATGGCGCGCAGGGCGTTCCCGCCACGCTGGCGGTCGGGTCGGACGCGGTGACCTGCACGGTTCCGTATGAGGTCAGCCAGGACCAGGTCAATGCGCGGCAGCCGATCGTCAACACCGCCCGGATCACCAGCGATCAAATCGACTCGGCGGAATCGATCGCCACGCTCACGTTCGTGCCAGTGGACGGGCTGAGCCTTGTGGTATCCGTCGCGCCAGGGCGGGTGGATACGCCAGGCGAGGTGGTTTTCACCTTCGCGATCCACAACCTGGGCACCGCGAACATCAGCAACGTGGCGATGGAAGCATCGCTGATCGACCCGGCGGTGGTCGATTGCGATCCCGCGGATGGCGTGCAGGGACTTCCATCCACCCTCGCGGCGGGCGCGGAGGTAACCTGCACGGCACCCTACGCCATCGAACAGGGTGACATCGACGCTGGGTCGCCCGTCACCATGACCGCCCAGGTCACCAGCACTCAGGGCGACTCCAACGAGTCAACGGCGACGGTCACCGTCGACCAAAGGCCGGAGCTGAAACTGGACAAGTCCGTCGATCCAGCCGTGATCCATGAGCCTGGGACCGTGACGTACAGGTTCCAGATCGAGAACACCGGCAACGTTACCCTGACCAACTTGCGGCTCGCTGATCCCGCGTTCACCATGTCCGAACTCGACTGCGATCCGGCGGATGGGATCCAGGGCCTCCCGTCGACCCTCGCGGTGGGGTCCGGACCAGTGATCTGCACGATTCCGTTTGAGTTCACCCAACGCCATCTCGATCTGCGGCAGCCGTTCAGTTCCGTGGCCCGCGCATCGAGCGACCAGGTGGGCTCGAACCTCTCCAGTTCGGAGGTCACGATGGCGCCGATGGACGCGCTGAGCCTGACGACCACGGTGGCTCCATCCACCGTGGTGGCGCCAGGAAACGTGACCGTTACGTTCTCCGTCGAGAACCAGGGCACCGCGCTCGTCAGCGGGGTCCAACTGGTCGCGCCGTTCGCGGACTCGAGCCTAGTCGATTGCGACCCGGCGGATGGCGTGCAGCCAGTGCCGTCCACCCTCGCCGGGGGCGCGGAAATCACCTGTACCGTGCCGTATGCGATCGGGCAGGAGGCCATCGACGCGGGAGACTCCATCGATCTCACCGCGCGGGTGACGAGCCAGCAGGTCGACTCCAACGAGTCAACCGCAACGCTGACGATCGAGCAGCGACCCGGTGTATCGCTCCAGAAGACCGTGGCCCCGCTGAACGTCAGCGCGGCGGGCGAGGTGACGTACACCTTCACACTCCAGAACACAGGCAACGTGACCCTGACCGGCGTCGAGTTGGACGATCCGCTGGTGGACGCCAACCTGATCGACTGCGATCCGGCGGATGGCGTCCAGAGGCTGCCCACGACGCTGGCCGTGGGATTGGAGCCGGTGACCTGCACGGTGCCCCATGTCATCGACCAGACCCAGATCGACGACCGGCAACCAATCAACAACACGGCCCAGGTGACCACCGACCAGGATGATTCCGCCACGGCGTCCGCGACGGTGTCCATCGTGCCGGTGGACGGCCTCGGCCTGGTGGCGTCGGTCGAGCCATCGACCATCCATGCGCCAGGATCCGTGACATTCAGCTTCACGATCGCCAACAACGGTGGCGCCAGCGTCGATGGGCTGGAACTGGAGGCGTCGCTGATCGACCCAACGCTGGTCGACTGCGATCCGGACCAGGACGATGTTCAGGGCGTGCCGGACAGCCTCCGGGCAGGCGCGAGCCTGACCTGCACCGCGCCATTCGCCGTGGACCAGGAACAGATTGACGCCGGATCACCGATTTCCATCACGACGCGGGCCATGAGCAACCAGGTGGACTCGAATACGTCGTCCGCCACGGTGACGATCGAGCAACGACCGTCGCTCGTCCTGACCACGACGGTGGACCCGACCGTGATCGACGCGCCGGGGGTCGTGACGCGCGGCTACACGCTCATCAACACCGGCAACGTCACGCTGACGAACCTCGCGTTGGATGAACCGGGGGTCGATCTCGACGCGGTCGATTGCGACCCGGCGGATGGTATTCAGCCTCTGCCCTCCACCCTCGCGGTCGGATCGGAGCCGGTCATTTGTCGCGTGCCCCACGAGATCACCCAGCACATGTTCGACGCTCGGGCCCCGATCAACTTTGTCGCGGGGGCGACGAGTGACCAGGCGACCTCAAACGTGGCGGAAGCGACACTTACCGTGATGCCATTGGACGAACTGGAACTCACGGCATCGGCGGAGCCTTCCATCATCGACGCACCGGGGATCATCACGTTCATCCTGGAAATCCGCAATGGCGGAACCGCGAGCATCAGCGGGGTGTGGGTCACCGCCTCGCTCGTCGATACCGACCAGATCGATTGCGATCCAGACGCGGATGGACTCCAGGCGGTGCCGGACGTACTGGCCGCTGGCGCCGCGGTGACCTGCCTCGTTCCGTACGAGGTCGATCAGGACGAGATTGACGCGGGAACCAAACTGACCATGGCCGTCCAGGTCACGAGCGACCAGGTCGATTCCAACGCCTCCAGCGCGACGGTGACGATCGCCCAGCGTCCGGGGGTGACGCTCGAAACGTCGGTGGACCAAGCAACGGTTGACGCACCCGGCACGGTCACCCACACCTTCGTCATTGAGAACATCGGCAATGTGACACTCACAAGCTTGACGCTCGATGATTCGCTGAACGATCTGGATGCCGTTGACTGCGATCCGGATACGGATGGAGTCCAGGGCGTGCCAGTCACTCTCGCCGCTGGCGCGGAGGCGGCCTGCACTGCCCAATACGCCATCGAGCAAGGCGACATCGACGCCGGGACTCCGATCGAGTCCACCGCCCAGGTCACCAGCGACCAGGCTGACTCGAACGCGTCGACCGCCACCGTCTCCATCGTCCAGGAACCGGCGCTGTCCGTGACCAAGACCGTCACCTCGGAAACCACCGATCTGGATGCCGGCGATGTCGTGAGCTACGCCATCACCGTCACCAACACCGGCAATGTCACCCTCTCGGACATCAAGGTGCTCGATCCCGGCGCGGACACGATCAACTGCGGGACGGTGCCGGAGAACCTGGCGCCACTTGGGGTCGTGGAATGCACGGCGAGCACCGAACTAACCGAGGATCACCTGCTGGCCGGCAGCTACACCAACGAGGTGTCGGTCACCGCCGTCTTCCGGTCGCCGGCCGCCGAGGACCGGTCGGGGATGCGCATGTTCAGCTTCGCTCAGGCGAACGACGTGCTGGTGGTCGAAGCCACGGCCAGCGCGACCGTGACGATGCGCTCGGTCGAGGTCGGCCTGGCGATCGAGAAGACGGTCGAGCCCGCCGGACCAGTCAAGGAAGGCGCGACGCTGACCTACACCTTCGTGGTGACCAACACCGGCAATGTCGGACTCGACGGGGTCGTGATCGACGACCCGATGGAGGGATTGGTTTGGGAGGAGGCGTATCCGGGCGGTGCGATCGGGACACTGCCGCGCGACACCTCCGTGACGGTGACCGCATCGTACGTGGTGACCGCAACGGATGTCACGGCGGGCGAGGTTAACAACGAGGCGGTCGCGGTGGCGATCGACCCGACGTGCGAGCCGGATGACGACACGCTGACCTTCCTGCAGGCAGCCGAGGATGCCTGCGCGCTCCACTCGGACACAAGCCGGGTGAAGGTGGAGACGGTGGCCGAGCCGGTGCCCGTCACGCCGGAGCCGAGCGATCCCGAGGCGACGCCGGGTGACCAGGTGGTGACGACGCTGCCGCGCACGGGTGAAGGTCTGGCGACGCCATCCGGGCTGGTGGGGCTGCTGGCGGCGGTGGCGGCCCTGCTGGGGCTGGCGGCGATGCTGGTCCGGCGGGAGACCGGCCGGCCCTAGAGTCTGTTATGCACTTTGGGGGTGCGGCAGCGTATCCTGTGTCGCATGGACACCCCACCTCCCCTGGCACGCGGTCTACCAGCAGACGCGCCGCTGGATCGACGCCGAGGTCTTCGGCACGATCATCGCCGATTTGCGGGTGTTGATCCGCGTCGGCGAAGGCCGGGCCGAGCAGCCCACCGGGGTAATTCTGGACAGCCGGCCCCTGCAAAGCACGCCCGAAAGTGCGGCCCGTGCCGGCTGAGACGTGGGCAAGCGGCGCAAGGGGAGCAAGGTCCACCTCGCCGTCGTGAGTGTCCTGAGAAGTCCATAACAGGCTCTAAGCCAGGCTACATCATGGATCGCGGATTCGAGGGCGGGTGGCCGGTGGCCACTCGCCCTCGCCGCGTCCGGCGTCCTCCTTCATGTAGTCGAAGCGTGACCCGGTTGGCGCGAATTCTGGGGCTATACTCTCGACATATCTTGTGGGGCTCGAACGACTCGTTTGCTGGAGACTTTCGCGATGCGGTTGGCGAAATCGGTGATGATGGTGCTTGCGATGGTGACGGTCGTGGTGGCGGGCCTGGCGCCCGCGGCGGTGGCGCGGGAAACCCCGGACGCGGACGGGAATCCGCTCTATCACGGGGCGCTGCCGTGGGAGCTGCCCGACGACGCCGAGAAGATGGTGGTGCACTCCGTGACGGACGGCGACACCATTCGCCTGACCTATCCAAACAACGACTACTACTACAACACACGACTGATCGGCATCCAGGCACCGGAAATGGACGGCCCGTGGACCGATGAGCAATGCTACGGCCCGGAGGCGAAGGAGTTCCTCAAGGAGCTTCTACCGGTCGGCACCACGGTCTATGCCCAGGTGGACGTGGAGGACGAGGACCGGAACGAGCGGCGGCTTCGGCATGTCTTCATTTACGAGGAAGACACCCGGAACGCCTACCTGATTTCCGAGATCCTGGTGCTCGGCGGGTTCGCCCACGCACGGTCGTATCCGCCGAATGATCTCTACGACGACGTCCTGGCGGAGGCGCAACTGCTGGCCCGGCAGGATGACAGCGGCCTGTGGGACGCGTGCCCAGCCTGACCGAGCAACAAAAAGGCCCCCTTTAACTCCCGACAAACACCAAAACGCGCCCTTCTCCGTTACCATCGAATCGTTACTCGTCGAGAGGCTGGTGGTGAGGACGGCGATGCCGGAGGGGGTTGCTCCAACGGGCTGTCCACGTAGGAGCAGGGGCATGCGGCGCGCGCGAAGACAACGACGGTGGACGGTCCTACTCGTGGTGGCGGTCCTGATCGGGCTGCTGAATCCGTTCGTTTCCGCCCAGGAAGCGACACCGGAGGCGACACCCGCCGCCTCCGCCAGCGACACGCCGGTGTTGCTGTTCTCGAGCGACGGCATGCGCCCGGACTTCGTCCAGAAGTACAGCGAGGCGGGCCTCACGCCCACCTTCGCGGAGTTGGCGGCAAACGGCGTGGTTGGCGAGAACGGCATGCGCCATTCGTTCCCGCCGAACACGGGGACGGGCTGGGCGTCGATGTCGACCGGCACCTGGCCGGGCGTGCACGGCTCGGTGAACAACACCTTCTACCGGACAGGCGATTCGGACTTTAACAACCGCTCGTCGGCGTATGAGCCTGGCATCCTTCAGGCACAAACCATCGCCCAATCGGCCGAGCAGTATGGCAAGGACGTGGTGGCGGTTCAGTGGACCGGCACCAGCGGCCTGGCGCCGATGATCGACGGCCCGGCGATCGACTTCTGGTCGGAGTACTCGTACAGCTGGGTGCTGGCGAACTACGACCTGGGCGCCACCGCTCCGTACCAGCAGGTGGACCTGGTCGAGGCGACGGGCTGGTCAAACGTGCCAGAGTCGTACTCGCCGGCCCTGGAGCAGACGCTGGTCATCGAGAGCCTGGCGCCGGACGTGAACCCCAACCGGGCGTTTAACCTGTACATCCACGACACGACCGACGATGGCACGGTCAATTACGACCGAGTCATCGTGGTACCAGCCGAGGCGGCCGATACCGACGCCGAGGCTTCACCGGTGGCGTCTCCCGTCGCCTCTCCCGTCGCGTCACCAGTCGATCCGGAGAGCAAGGACGGCGCGAACGCCGTCGCCGACCTCGGCCTGGGCGACTGGCAGGACATCAAGCTGACCCTCAGCGGCGAGATGGAGGGCCTAACGGCCGGGTTCCACATGAAGCTGCTCGAACTCTCCGAGGACGCGTCCCAGGTTCGGATCTACGTGACCTCGATCGCGCGACCCAACGCCTCCTACAACGGGTGCGACTACGCGCAGGGCTGCGCGGAACCGTCCGGGTTCGCCGAAGACATCGCCACGCTGTTCCCCAGCGCGACCGGTTCGGACTACTTCCCCCAGCAACACGGTCTGATCGACGACGCGACGTATGTCGAGCAGGGCCTGATGGCGCTCTCCATTACCGAACTGCACCTGTCGTACATCATCGAGGACCTCGGCGTGGAACCCGACCTGCTGATGGTCGGCGCGCCGGTGACAGATGAATTCACCCACCAGTACCTGGCGCTCATCACCGAGAACGGCCCGAATGGCACCGTGAACCCGCGCTACGACGACGCGAACAATGACGGCCAGCCGGACGGCCTGGTGGAAGCCCGCGAAGGCTACATCGCCGAGTCGTACGCGCAAACCGATGCCCTGCTCGCCCACGCGATGTCGCTGCTGGACGAGGAGTCCAACGTGATCGTGGGTTCAGATCACGGGTTCGCGCCACAGTGGTTCTCGGTCAACGCGAACTACGTGATGCAGCAGGCGGGCCTGACACCGGGCGAGCCGACCAGTGGCTGCCGCGTTCCGGACGACGTGGATCCGACCCAAATCCTGGCCAAGATCTGCACAACCGGCGCATCCGCCCATATCTATGTCAACCTGATCGATCGAGACGTTCCTGGCGCGGTGGCCGAGGAAGACTACGAGGCGGTACGGCAGCAGATCGTCGACGCGTTCAGCGCCATCACCGATCCGGACAATCCGGACGCGGAGGTCGTGGCGCGCGTGATGCTGCGCGAGGAGGTGGCCCAGGAATTCGGCCCAACTTCCGTTCATCCGAGCCGCACCGGCGATGTGGTGGTCATCCTCAACCCACCATACCAGTTCGACGCGGCCGCGCCGGGCCAGCTCATTTCGCCATCGGTGTTCTTCGGTCAGCACGGCTACCTGCCTGACCTGGTCGACCTCGACGCCAACATCAACCTCCATGCGACCTTCATCGCCAGCGGCCCCGCGTTCCTGAGCGGCACGACCGTGAGCGGCGTCGAGGCGATCGATATCGCCCCGACCGCGTCCTTCCTGATGGGCGTGCCGGGACCGGCCAACGCGAGCGGCGTGATCCTGTACGACGCCCTGGAAGATGGCGAACACCTCAGCGAAATCACGATGCTGTCGATCAGCGACTACCACGCGCAGTTCTCGTCGCTGTCGGGTAGTCCCGACTGGTTCGCGGACGAGAACGCCCCGGGCGTCTCCGCGTCGCTTGGTGGCGCGGCGTACCTGCTGCCGTGGCTGGATTTCTTCCGCGGCGAGGCCAGGGATGGGGAACTGTTCCTGACCGCCAGCGACATCATTGGGGCGACCCCGCCGCTGTCGTCGTTCTTCGATGACATGCCGGCGATCGAAATGATGAACGCGTTCGGCCTGGACGCGGCCGCGGTCGGCAATCACCACTTCGATATCGACTATCAATGGTTCATCGACCTGATGCCGATGGCCCAATACCCGTCGCTGGCGGCCAACATCGTGCTTGGTGACGACGGCACGCCCATCGCGTTGCCGGAGGACGCCGCGACCCCGGTCTCGGAAACGGGCGCGCCATGGGCTCCCACGACCACCTTCGAGTTCAATGGCGTGACCGTCGGCGTGATCGGCATCACCACACTCGACACGCCGCACGTGACCCGCGAGGGCGCACTCGGTCCCTACGTGATGCTCGAACCGGTGCCGGTCATCAATCAGTACGCCGAACAACTGCGGGCCGATGGAGCGGACATCGTCGTGGTCCTGGCCCACGAAGGCGCCACGTCTGGCACCCTGAGCGAGCCGACCGGGCCGATCGTCGACATCGCCGACCAGACGGTGGGCGTCGACACGATCATGGGCGACCACTCCAGCATGCAGGTGCTTTCGCTACGCGAGAACGGCACGTTGCTCACGCAGAACCCGGCGAAGGGAGCGTCGATCACGCGCACCCGGGTCGTGGTCGATACACGCTCCGGCGAGGTGGTGTACCAGACCGCCGATTACCACATTCCATGGACGATCGCGGTCGAGGCGGACCCCGTCATCAGCGCGCGGATCGCGGAGCTGAGCACCGACATCGAACCGATCCTGGGTGAGCAGGTAGGCATCGCCGAAGGCCCGATCCTCCGCTCCGACAACTGCGGCGGGGATACCGGGCGGCTCTGCGAATCGTTGATCGGCAACGTCATCGCCGACGCGATGCGGATTACCTACGACGCGGACTTCGCGGTGATCAATTCCGGCACGCTTCGGGCCGACCTGACCTGCCCAGTCGAAGACAATCCAGATGACTTCTGCGCGGCCGACCTTCCCGAAAACGCCATCACCCGCGGGCAGGTGCTGGGCGTCCTGCCGTTTGGCAACGTGGCGGTCACCGTCGACCTCAACGGCGCGGAGCTGAAGGAACTGCTAGAAGCTGGCCTGGTCGGCTCGCCCGCGGAGTACGGTGGATTCCAGCAGGTGTCGGGTCTCTGCCTCACCTACAGCGTGGACCAGGAGCCAGGGAACCGGATCACCAGCGCGGTGCGCCAGGCGGAGGACGGAAGCTGCACCGGCGAGGAGATCGACTTCAGCGAGAACTCGACCTACACGGTTATCAGCACCGACTTCGCCATCTCGGGCGGCGACGGGTATCCGAACTTCTCCGAGCGGATGGTGACCCTGGGCATCCTCGACGAGGTGGTGGCGGAGTTCCTGGCCGGTGAAGCGAGCGCCGGGCAAACGATCAACCCGGTCATTCAGGGGCGGACCACCTGCGAGGGTGAAAGCTGCCCGGTGACGGTCACCGCGCCGTAGCGGACGGAACCTCGCACTTCGGACAAACTGAAACCGGCGCCGGGCGGATTGCCTGGCGCCGGTCTCGTTGCATCGCGCTCGATTTGAGAGCCGAGATGAGTGGCTCGCTAGAGGGCGGCCTTTTCGGCGTTGACGTAGGCGGTGGTGATGTCGCCGATGATGTTGTCCGGGTTCGGGGTGTCCTGTTCGGTGACGTACCACTCGACGCCGGCGTCCCGGGAGGCCGAGAGGATGCCGTCCCAGTCGAGGTTGCCCTCGCCGAAGGGCAGGTCCTTGCCGCGGTCGAGGTTGGCGGTGTCGCCGTCCTTGAGGTGGACCAGCCGGATGCGGTCGGCGTGATCGCGAATCAGGGTGGCGGGGTCCTTGCCGCCCACCGCCGCCCAGAAGGCGTCGAGCTCGAACGAGACGAGGCCCGGTGTCGTGACCTCGATCATCTTGTCGAACACGTTCTGGCCATCACCGGCATCGGTGGTGAACTCGAAGTCATGGTTATGGTAGCCGAACTTGATGCCAGCCTCATTGAGGCGGTTGGCGAACCCGTCAAACTGGGCCGCGATCGCCTGCAGGGACTCGGCGGAACGGTCGCTCTCGGCGATGTAGGGCACGATGCCCCACTCCGAACCGATGGTGGTGAGGTCCTCGATCACCCCATCGAGCCGCGTCTGGAAGTCAGCGAGCGGAATATGGGCGCTGGAGGTTCGCAGGCCGTGGCGATCGAGCATCTCGCGGATTTCGGCGGCGGTCTTTCCCTGGAAACCGGCGAACTCCACGGCCTTGTACCCGGCGGCCGCGACCTGGGCGAGCGCCCCGTCGAAATCCTTCTCGGTAAGGCTGCGGATCGTATAGAGCTGGATCGAGATCTGGTCCCTGTTCATGAGGTTTCCTTCTCCTGGTTACGCGCGGATCTAGAACGATGTAGTCAGTGTGACACTCTCACCGGATTCCGCGCTGGCGATGGCGCCATTCATGATTTCGAGCACATGAGTGGCGTGTTCCGGCGACAGGACGTTGGTGCCGCCATTTTCGAGGATGTCCACGGCGTGGAGGATGCCGGACTCGAGGATGCCATCGATCGGCAGCGGGTTCGGTGTCTCGACATTTTCCTCCCACCCCGGCGCCTGGCCTTCGGCGAGGTTTCCGGTGAGCAGGAAGTCGGTGGTCCCGTTGCCCTGGTACCACTGCGCGGCCGACACGCTCGCCGTGCCGGTCGTGCCAAAAAGCTCGAACATGGGGGCCTTCGAGGCGTTCACCGCGTAGGTGGTGAACAGGTTGGCGAACCGGTTGCCGTCGAATTCGAGGTTGATCGAGAGGACGTCCGGCGTCTCGACCGTGACCTTCTCTCCCGCGAATCGCTCGGTGAGCACGGTGCGTTCGGGGAAGACAATCCCGCCCACCGCCTCGACACGTTTGGCCGGTCCGAACAGGCCGGTGATGGTGTGCAGCATGTAGACGCCCACATCGATCAGCGGGCCGACGCCCTTCTTGTAGAAGACGCGCGGATCACCAGTGTATTCCTTCCATCCAGCGGGGCCCATGTTGCCGATGTGGGCCTTGATGGTATGGGCGTGGCCGAAATCGCCGTTGGCGATCCGTTCCTTCAGCCAGACCATGCGGGCGGTGGTGATGGTGGACGGGGCGACAAAGAGCTGCAGCCCCTGCTCGGCGGCGATCTGGCCGAGTTCGTTCGCTTCCTGGAGGTTGGCCGCGATCGGCTTCTCGGAGTAGACGTGGTAGCCGGCCTCAAGGGCGCGGGCAGTTATGTCGCGATGCAGCGGAGCCGGGGTAAGGTTGAACACGAGGTCCAGCCCACCTTCATGCGCCAGGAATTCGTCGTACGACGTGTATCCGGCGGCGTTCGGGTACTGCTCCTGGGCGACGGCGACACGTTCTTCCATGGTGTCGAACACGGCGACCACATCGATGCGATCGGAGCCGACCTGCGCGATCACCGGCAGGTAGGTGTACTGGGCGATAAACCCACAGCCAACAACGCCTACTCGTATTGCCACACTCAATCCTTCCAACACAAACCAGCGTGAGACCCGATGGACGGTTCACCCAGCAGGGCGATGTCGCTGCCTACAGTACAGCGAAACCGCCTCGCTGCGAAGTCATGAGGTCACGCCGTTGGATGTGGAAGGATCGGGATCCTGCTCGCCGCTGTCGAGGATTTTCGAACCCGCGCCGTGCGCGTCGTCGCCCTCCGGATAGAGATGGCAGCGAACCCAGTGCTGCTGGTTGAGCCAGGAGATACCCGGCATCCGGTCGCGGCAGACGTCCATCGCGTACGGGCAGCGCGGCTCGAAGGGGCAGCCAGGGGGCGGGTCGATCAGCGAAGGGATCTCGCCCCGGCTCGGAGCGTCCTGCGTGCGAAGCCCGGCGTGCGGGTTCGGCACGGCCGCCAGCAGCAACTTCGTGTAAGGATGCGCGGGTTCGGCGATCAGTTCGGTGCTTTCCGCCCCTTCCACCATGCGGCCGGCGTACATCACGTTCGTCTTGTCGGCGATGTAGCGGGCGCTGGCGATGTCGTGCGTGATGTAGAGAAAGGAGATGCCACGGTCCCGCCGTAAACGGTCAATCAGGTTGAGAATGCCGATCCGGATCGAAACGTCGAGCATGGAAACCGGTTCGTCGGCGAGCATCACCTTCGGTTCCACCGCGAGGGCCCGAGCGAAGGCGACGCGTTGGCGCTGGCCGCCGGAGAGCTGGTAGGGGAACCGGGCGGCGACCTCCGGGGCCGGTTGGAGCCCAACGGTGTCGAGCAGTTCGTGGATGCGCTCGCGGGTCTGGCGGCGTCCCCGTGTCTTCTTGTGAATCCGGAGCGGCCGTTCGAGCTGGTAGCGAATGGGATGGACCGGATTCAACGAGCCGAAGGGGTCCTGGAACACCATTTGCACGTCGCCGCGATACGACAGCGAGGCGGCCTTCGGTTCGGTCTTCAGGATGTCCTGGCCGTCATAGAAGATTTCCCCGCCGGTGGCCGGCATGAGCCGGGCCAGCATCCGCGCGGTCGTGCTCTTGCCCGAACCGGACTCGCCCACCAGGGCGACCACCTCGCCGCGGGGGATGGTGAACGACACGTCCTCCAGGGCATGGACCACCTTCCCGCCGATGATCCCGCCGATCTGGAAATGCTTGGTCAGGTTCCGAACATCGAGCACGTTATCCACGCCGGTGGCGGAGTGTTTGGGCGACTTCAGGTCAGTTGCCATGGATACCCGCCTCCGCGCGTTCCTCGGGATACAGATGACAGGCCACGAAGTGACCGGGCGTGACCTCAGCCAGGTTCGTCACCACCGAATCGCAGACGTCGAACCGCTTCGGGCAGCGCGGGTGGAACCGGCAGCCGGATGGCGGCGTGACGAGATCCGGTGGCGATCCGGCGATGCCAGTGAGCGGCTTCCGCTCGCCGGTGAGCGATGGGAAGGACGACATCAGCCCCTGCGTGTACGGATGCATCGGGTTTTCGAAGAGGGTTCGGGCCGGGGCCATTTCCACGATCTGCCCGGCGTACATGATGGCGATGCGGTCGGAAATCTCGACCAGCAACGAGAGGTCGTGGGTGATGAACAGGATCGAGAAGCCGAGCCGCTGCTTGAGTTCGGAGATCTGGTACATGATCTCCTTCTGGACCACGACATCGAGGGCGGTGGTCGGCTCGTCCATGATCATCAGTGGCGGGTTCAGCACCAGGGCGATGGCGATCACCGCGCGCTGGCGCATGCCGCCCGAGAGTTCATGGGGATAGGAATCGATCCGGCCCTTTTCGATGCCGACCACGTCGAGCATTTCGGCGGCGCGCTGGCGCGCCTCGTCCTTGCCGATCCGGGTGTGGGCCCGAATCGCGTCGGTGATCTGGTCGCCGATGGTCATGACCGGGTTGAGGGCGTTCATCGCGCTCTGGAACACCATCGAGACATCGCGCCAGCGGAACTCCTTCAGTTCCGCGTCGCTCATGGAGAGGATATCGCGGCCGTTGAACTCGACCCGGCCGTTGGTGATGATGGCGGGCGGCTGGAGGATGCGCAGGATCGCCTGGGCGATGGTGGACTTGCCACTGCCCGACTCCCCCGCCAGCCCCACGACCTCGCCCGGGCGAATGGCGAACGAAACGCCGTCCACCGCCCGCACCGGGCCACGGCCGGAGAGGTATTCGACCTTGAGGTTGTCAATGCTGATCAGGGGAGCGTTCGGGTCGCCCGTCATTGGCGCGCCGCGGGAAGTGCCCCGGGTGGTGATTGCCATGCTAGTCTCCCGTGCTTTCGCGCAGGACCGGAGTGGCGCGAGACGCGCTCAGCCGCTTCCCGCTCTTCCGGAGCACGTCCTGCGTTTCGCGTTGCGATCGCAGTCGCGGGTTGGTCAGTTCGTCGATGGCGAAGTTGATCATGGCGAACGAGAAGGCGACGAGGGCGATGCATGCGCCGGACGGAACGAACGTCCACCACGCGCCAGTGATCAGGCCACCGTTGTTCTGGGCCCAGTAGAGATTGGTGCCCCAACTGATCGAGCTGGGATTGCCGAGGCCAAGGAACTCGAGCCCGGCCTGCGCGCCAATGGCGAAGATGACCGCGCCAAACATGCCCGCCATCAGGATCGAGAGCATGTTCGGCAGGATTTCGCGGAAGATGATGGTTGGCGCTCGCTCGCCAATGACCTGGGCCGAGGACACGAAGTCCTTCTCGCGTAGCGCCATGGTCTGCGCCCGGAGCACCCGCGCCCCCCAAGCCCAGCCGGTGGCCGTGAGGACGAAGACGATGGTCCAGAAGCCAGGCTTGAGGAACGCCGCCAATACGACCAGCAGGGGAATCGACGGGACGATCAGCATGACGTTCATGATGACCGAGAGCACGTCGTCGACCCGGCCGCGGAAGTACCCGGCGGTCATGCCGACGATGGTGCCAATGATGGTGACGCCGATCCCGACGAGCAGACCGGTTCCCAGCGAGATGCGCGTGCCATAGACGGTGCGGGCGAAGACATCCTGCCCGTAGCCATCGGTGCCGAACCAGAACTCACGGGAAGGCGGCTGGTGGGGCCGGGCAAGGAACTCGTTGGGCGGATGCGGCGTGATCCACGGCGCGAACACGGCGAGGAAGCAGAAAATCAGCAGGGTGGTGACGCCAATGGTCGCCTTTCGATTGCCGAGCAGCCCGGCGAGCGGGCTCTTCCCGCGGGTTCGCCTCACCGGAGTGGGTTCGGATGGAGCGACCACGCCTGGCACGACCTGGGCGTCCCGCCCGGCATCGATCTCGGCGGTTCGGGTTTCCGTTACCATCTGGCCACCCCTTTCGTTGGACGGTGCCGGGCGAGCGGCGAGTAGATCAACGACATGGCCCTATCCTCGTCGAACGCGCGGGTCCATCCGCACATAGAGAAGGTCGACGATGAGGTTGGCCGCCAGCACGGCGAACGTGATCATCAGAAAGATGCCCTGCATCAGCGGGTAATCGAGCCGCTGCACGGCGGTGATGAGCTGGTAGCCCAGGCCGGGATAGGCGAACACGATTTCGGTGATGAGCGAGCCGCCAAGCACGAACCCGAGCGCCATGCCGAACTGGGTGAGGTTGGGCAGCATCGCGTTGCGCGCGGCGTAGGAGAACATCACGCGCTTCTGGTTCAGCCCCTTGGCCTCGGCCATCGTCACATAGTCCTCCGACAGGGTGGTGATCATGGCGTTGCGCATGCTCAGCACCCAACCGCCGAGCGAGACCAGGATGATCGTTCCGGCCGGGAGCACCAGGTGGAGGAGGACGCTGGACGCGAACTCCCAGGTGTACGCCGGCGAGAGCGAATCGCTGTAGGCGTGCCGGAGGGGGAAGAATCCCCACTGGAACCCCAGGAAGAACAGGGCGAGCATCGCCAGCCAGAAATAGGGGAATGACCCGATCAACTGGAGGAATGGCGGCAGGAACGAATCGGCCCACGATCCGCGCCGCCAGGCGGCGATGATGCCGAGCGTGGTGCCAACCAGGAAGGCGATGATGACGGCCGTGCCACCGAGCAGGAGAGTCCACCACAACGCGGTCTGGATCACCTGGCTGACCGGGGCGGGAAACGACGAGGTCGACACGCCGAATTCGCCGCGCATGATGTTTCCAAGATAGGCGAAATACTGCATCCAGATAGGATCATCCGAAAGGCCATAGGCTTCTTCCATGGCCGCCAGGGTTTCAGGCGGCACCCGGCCTTGCAACTGGGCCGCCAGGGCATCGCCCGGGTCGCCCGGCATCAGCCGGGGGAGGAAGAAATTGAAGGTGAGCGAGGCCCAGGCCGCCAGGAGATAAAAGCCGAGGCGCCGAAGGACGTACTCCATGGCTCAGGTCTCCTTCCGCCGCAACGTGGATATCACCGATTCTGTGTACATAAATGATATCGCACCCATGAAATGCACCTGGCCGGACGTGGCCAGGTGCATTTCGATTTCCGAGATTAGCCTTCGACCGGGGTGATCGTGGTCAGCACGAGACCGCGTTCGCCGGCGTAGGTGGAGAGGATGGCGTAGGGATCGTCTTCCGATGGGAAGCCCGTGAAGCGGGAGGTGTTGAACTCGCCCCACTGGGGTCCCGGGAACAGCGGCACGGCCGGCGCGTTCTCGGCATAGATGGCCTGCAACTGGTTGGCGATGTCCTTCTGCTCAGCCTCGTCGGAGGTGGCGGCGAAGGCGGCCAGCAGCGTGTCGGCCTGCTCGGATGCGAACCGGTGCCAGTTCTCGGTTCCGGATTCGCCCACGGGCTTCTTCGTCTCCGTGGCCATGCAGCCGCGGTAGAAGTTGAAAACGGTGGCGCCCTGCGACGACCACCCGATGGACATCGAGAACTCGCCGTTCTGGACGCGAGTCTGCCAGGTGGTCTGGTCGTACGGCTGGACCGTGACCTTGAACCCGATTTCTCCCAGGTTGCGGGCCATGATCTCGCAGGACTGCACCCAGTCGGACCAGCCCGAGACGACGTTCAGCTCGAACTCGAAGGCGGTGCCGTCTGGTGACTTGCGGACGTCCCCATCCATGGCGTATCCGGCCTCGTCCAGCATGGCGTTGGCCTGGTCGGGATCGAACGTGACCCAGCCGGCGTCCCGGGCAGTGGCGTCCTTCCAGGATTCGAAGGCGTCGCTGAGGCCGGTGGAATCGGCCGGATGCGTGTAGCCATACATGGCGATTTCGCAGATCTGGTCGCGATTGATGGCGAGGCTGACGGCCTTGCGGACGACCACGTCATCGAACGGCGCAACGTCGTTGTTCAGGTAGAGGTGCACCACGGCCCCAGTCGGCGGGAACCAGTAGTTGTGGTGATCCGGGTCCTTGGCGACGTAGACATTCTCGATGTCGGGAATGAAATTGGCGTGCCAGTCGACCTCGCCATTGAGCGCGGCGAGCTGGATGGCGTCGTTGCTCGGGAAGGCCGGGAGGCGGAGGCCCGGGATGGCCGGCTTGCCTTCCTGCCAGTAGTTCGGGTTGGCGTGGAGTTCGAAGATCTGGGCCTCGAAGCGGGCGACCTCGGTGAACGGGCCGGTACCGACCGGCTCCTCGTTGGTGAAGGTCGTCGGATCCTCGACGGTGGAGAAGATGTGCTCGGGCACGATGACCTGGCCGCCGATTTCGTACTGGGCGATGGTGAAGACCTCGGAGAAGGTGAACACCACCGTCGCGTCATCGGTCGCCTCGATGGAGGCGAGGCGAGGAAGGGCGGTGCGGGCGCCGTTTCCTGGCAGCGACTCGTTGTCCTTGAGCAGGTTCCAGGTGAAGGCTACGTCGTTGGCGGTGAACGGGGTACCGTCCGACCACACCACGCCGTCCTGGATGGTCATGGTGAGGGTGAGGTTGTCCTCGCTGAAGGACCATTCCTTCGCCAGCCACGGCACGGCCTCGGCCTTGATCGTGTTCCAAACGAAGAGCGGTTCGTAAATGCCGAACAGGGTCGGCCAGCGGTTGGAGGCATTTTCCGAGAGCAGTGGGTTGAAGTTGCGGATCCAGGTCGCCTGCTGCTCGTTGTTGCAGGTGAGAAGCGTGGCTCCATCCTGGGCAAAGGCGGCCATGGCTGGCGCGGTGAGGGCGGCCGCGCCACCCACGGCAGCGCCCTTCATCAGCATGGGGGCGGCGGCCAGCGTGCCGGCGCGGCGCATGAAGTCGCGGCGGTCGATGGTTCCGTTGAGTACCTGGGCCATCAATGAATCGTCGTGCAGTTTCCTGGTCATGGGTTCCCCTTCTCGATAGTGACAGGTGAAGGCGAGTTCCGGCCAAACGGCCACTCGCGTCGCGGCCATGCTTGGACTCAGTTTTGTGCCGCGAGACTCTCTGGACCCGATACGGAAGGCCGGCCCTCCTTTCCTCGAACGTGATTTCCCGTGTGACTGGCGGAGAACGAACAGCCGCAGGACCCGCGAACGATCAGTTCGGCGGGAATCCACTGCTGGCGGGGTTCGGGAGTCGGATTGTCTATCAATTGGGAGAGCATGCGGACGGCCGCCCGCCCAAGCGCGTCGCTCGGTTGGCGAATGGTGGTGAGATGCGGCCGGAACATGCGGTTCATATCGATGTCGTCGAAGCCGATGACGGCCAGTTCGCCCGGCACGTCGATGCCCAGCTCGCCGGCGGCCTGGATGATGCCGATCGCCATCGCGTCGTCGGCGGCGAAGATGGCGTCGGGCGGATCGGACCCCTGGAGGATGCGGAGGGCGATTTCGTAGGCGGTGACCTGTTCGAAATAGCCGCACTCCACGCGGGCCGTGGCGGGATCAAGACCGGATTGGGAGAGGGCGTCGTTGAAACCGTGGAGGCGGTCGAGCGCGGTGACGAGATCGGGAGGCCCGCTCATGTGCATGATGGATTTGTAGCCGTGGTCGATCAGGTGCTGGGTGGCGACCCGGGCCGCCTGGCGGTTGTCGATGTCCACGAAGTTCGCGGTCTGGTGCTCATCGCGGCCGACGAGGACGTACGGAAAGTCGCTTTCCTGGAGGCGAGAGACGAGCCGGTCACCCAGGACGTGGGACGCGAGGATGACGCCATCGAGGTGCCGCCCCATCACGGAGCGCTCGAAGAAGCGATCGACCTGGGCCTGGTCGTCGGTGGACACGAGCATGTGCACGAGGCCGAGGTCAGCGCGTTCGGACCCTTCGATGCAGCCCTTGATCAGCACCGAGGCCCAGGGATCGGTGAACATCATGGTGAACACGCGTGGGAAGACGAGGCCGATGATGTTCGACCGATGGGTGGCGAGGCTGCGAGCGGCGGCATTGGGGTGGAACCGGGTATCGGCGATGACCTTGCGGACGCGCGCGCGAACCGCGTCGCTGACGCGAGGGTCGTCGTTGACGACGCGAGAGACGGTGGATCGGGAGACGCCCGACATCTTCGCGATGTCCTCAAGATTGAGACGCCGTTCCTGTCGAGCCATGGGTACCAGCATCCTGCCATGACGCGAACCCCGGGTTGAGCGAGGTTCCCGCGGATCGTTCGGTTAGGCGGCGGCCATTGGCGCGGTTGAGAGCGCTCCCACGACGTGGAACGCGCACAACGATTGCCCCAATGGGACCACCGAGAAAGAACATGAGTTGAAAGTGGGAGCGCTCCCACGAGAATGGACGCATAATAGTCGCGACGGTTAATACTTGTCAAGAGGAATTTCGGGGATCGCGTTGGGCGTCTCGCGGCGGGGTCCGCATGACCGCCATCGCGAGGAGTCCGCGCCAACCCCAGGAGAGTGGCAGGGCCGCCCGCGTTGGCGCGATCGTATGGGAATGCGCGGCGGAGATGGCCGTGGGCTGGTTCGTGCCGGCTCGAATCCATCCGTCTCCCGGCACGAGGACCCGGCGTCGACATGAGCGAGCGGCGATGGCGCTGCCTGGCGAAGACGAGCGTCGCCATCGTCAGGACACGAGTCTGGCTTCGGCAGGCTCCGGACATCACAGGGAGACACCGGGCAAGAATGAAACCTGCCCGGTCTCCCTTGAGCCGTCAATGGGATGGAGAGGACGGCCGGCGATGATCGATGGCCCGCGGGTGTCTACACCTCCGGTGAGGCGCAGGAGTAGAGCGACACGGTGGTCACGGCTCCTGGTTCGACATCGATCCAGCGTCCACTGGCGTCGAGCGCGTCGGATTCAACGTGGCACCAGGCACCGTCGTGGGGTTGCACCCAGTAGTCGCCGGGATCGAGGTCCTCGAAGGTGAAGATACCGGTGTCTCCGCCCTGCATCATTTTTCGACCCTCCCACGCCCAGACAGCAGGGTCTCCATTCCATTGCAGCAGGGAGATATTGAGTCCCGATTGGTCGATCTCACATTCCGGGGGGCCGACGAAGGTGAACGAGGGACAGGCGTAGACGGAGACTTCGAGGGCGGGACTGGAATTGGCCGTGGGACTTCCTTCACCGTTCGGGAAGTTGAACCAGTCGCAATTCATGATTCCTGGCGCCGCATCGTCGAAGGCGATGGCGTGCGGGCCGTCCGGCATGGCGGGCCGCTCGATACGTGTCCGATCGCCGGAGGTGGTAGCGCAGAAGATCATCGGCGTGCCGTAGCCTTCCGCGACAGTGGCTTCGAGCGCAAACTCACCCGCCGGGACGCCCTGCCACAGATGCCATTCGTTCGATATCGTTCCCTCGGGAGCTCCAGGCCCGACAAGCGTGAATGTCGTGCCCAGGCTGGGATCGTCGCACTCCCGGAGGTAGGAGGTCCAGCTATCGTCACCGGGCTCGGTTCCAGCGGGACAGTTCCACGCCATCACTTCGAGAGTGTTGCCGGACGAATCGCCTTCCACGTCGCCCGCGTCGTTGAACCAGTGGCATGTGAGCTGAACGCCCGGTTCAACTGGGACCTGGATGCTCAACCCGCTAACGATTGAACCGGCCAGCCAGGTGGATGGATCGTTACTGCCGGATCCCGCGTCGCAGAGAACCGCCAGGCTGGTGAAGCTCCGGGGGTACAGGTATACGAGACTGAGGTTGGCAGCCGGCACGTCCGTGAAGGTGACGCTGTTTTCACCGGCGATGCCGGAGGTCGTGGCCGAAGCGTAGTAGTCCGGCAGGTCGGAGACATACATCCCCGAGACCGGATGTCCCGTGCAGGCGTCGACGAGTTCGGTCGCGGACCCGCCGTCGAAACCGGAGGGGCATCCATGGACGAACACGGTGAGGCTCGACGAGGCTACGACAGGTGCAGCAACTGGTGTCGCGCCAGTGTCGACCGGGAAGACGATTAGCTGGCAGCTGAGCGTTGCATCGGCCTGGAGTGTCCAGGGCGCGCCGCCTTCGAGATTCAGCGTGATCACCTCGATCGGACCTTCGTCCTCCCGGCAATAAACGCTGACGTTGTCGTATCCATCCGGAAGTTGCGGGGTGATGACGATGTCGCCCGGCGGGACGCCCTCGATGTGAACCTGCTGAGGGGGCTCACCCGGACTGAGTTCCCCACTCAGTTGGAAGTAGCCGCTACCGCTGGTAACAAGGATGCCGATCGGATCGGAAGGGACCACGCACTGGGTCGTCAGCCCATCGATATGGCCGAAGGGGTCGACGCCTTCAGGGCATACGTATATTTCGACATCGATCGTTCCAGTGTTCTCCTGGGCCAGGGCATTCGACCCGAACATCGGGAGGAACAGGCCCACGCAGGCCAGGAGCATGAACATCGATCGGAGACGGCTGGTGGTCACGGTCGGTCCTCCTTTGATTCGATTACCTGGCCCTGGGCACACGCGGCGCGGACAGCGAATCCAGCGACCGGGCGCGAGTTGGCCAGGGCACCGAAGCGACGCCGGTTGAGCATCGCCCCAAGGAGGCCAACCACCGCGCCAGCCATGGGAAGCGTCGTGGCCCCTTCACCGGCGGGCGGAACGCCGGTGTTCGGGTACTTGGTCGGGGTCTCTCCTGGCTTGCCGGGCGTGCCATCGCAGTTGTAGACCTTCACCACGGTCTCCTCGTCGTCGTGGACGTTGAGCCAGTTACCGTCGTCCGAGATGGCGGCGGATGTGAGATGACACCATTCGGCGTCGTGCTCGTCCAGCCAGTACTCGCCGGGTTCGAGCGGCGCGAAGGTGAGCCGGCCAGCGGCGTCGGTCGTGCCGGTTGCGGCCCACTCCCAGGCGTCGCCGTTCCACCAGACGAGGTCGAACGTAACGCCACTCTCCTCAATCTCGCAGTCGACCTCGGAAACGTAGGTGGCGGTGTTACAGGTGTACTTAATGACGGTGAGACTGGTGTCGTCCTGGTCTGGCACGTTGAACCAGTGGCAGGTGATTTCCTCGCCAGCGTGCACCCTCAGGTTCAGCGTATCGCCGGTCGCGAGCGGGAATGGGCGAACCGAGCCGACCGCGTTTCCGTGGCAGGCTGAGACGAATGACCAGGCGGTTCCTTCCGGCGCCGTTTCCACGACGACGTAGTCACCGGCATCGAGTTCGGTGAACTGGACCATGCCCGTGCCGGCATCGCCGGTGGTGGAGGTGTCATCGGTGCCGGGGCCGGTGAGGGTGAAGTCGACGCCATTGGCGAGGGCGGCGCAATCCACCTCGGGGTCGGCGCCATGGGCGGTGGGATCGTAGCCGGGCGGGCAGTCGTGCTTGACCACGATCAGCGTGGAGTCTTCCTGCGCGAAGTTGAACCAGTCGCAGACGATGTGGAAGGGGCGTTCCTCGCCGGGGTTAGGGATTACGAACCCACCGGCCGAGGCCATGAGAATGCCATCGCAGACCACCCACGGCTCGCCGTAGCCGGGCGGGATCGTCTCGATGATCTGGAGCTCCCCTTCCGTGCCAATGACGACGCCGGTCCACTCGACCATGCCACCCGACACCGCGGCCGGGTTGATGCCGGTGCCGTCGACGAAGTCGAACCAGATGCCGTCTCCGCCGGACGCGCACTCAACCAGCAGGTCGTCGGCTTCGGCGTTGACGCCGGGCGGGCAGACGTACTTGTTGACCGTGACGGTATTTTCGTCGCCGTCATGGAAGTTGAAGATGATGCAAGTGAGGTCGATCTCGGCGTCGGCGCGGTGTTCCCAAATGAACGCGCCCGATTCCGGCCAGGGCTCGACCTCCGCGTAGTTCCCCATGCCATCGGCGGGCGTATCGGTGCAGAACACCATCGGGTGCCCGAACCCATCCGGCACCGTTTCCTCAAGGTACAGCGTTCCGAAGGGCACGTCGTCGAATGTCGCGGTCTGTGGCGCACCCGGGGCCATCGTCATTGTTTCGGAGTATCCGGCGCCGGGCACGGTGACCGTCAACTGGACTGGGTCAATGGTCTCGAAGCAGGTCTCGCCAAGGGCCCACCAGTCGCTTGTGCGGCCTATTTCTGGCGGGCAGGTGTACTTGTGGAAATGGACGTCCCGGCCTTCGCCAGGGTCTTCGTCCTGGAAGTTGAAGACCGTGCAGACCATGTGGATACCGGTTCCGACGAACTCGCCGCTGAATTCTCCACCGGTAACCGTCATGCGCGGCGCTTCAGTCTCGTGAATTGGGCCGCAGAAGACGGCCGGGTCGGGGCTGTAGCCAGGAGGCACCAATTCCGTTACCGTCCATGGTGCGGCTGGAATGCCAGCCCACGAGGTGGTGCCCGACGGATCGGTTACCTGCGCGGCTCCACCGTTGAGTTCGAAGGTGACCCCTGGCATGATCTCGCAGGTGGTTCCGAGATCCGGCAGGCCGAGGCTGATGTCGGTGCCGGGCGGGCAGGCGAACTTGGCGACGGTGAGCTGGTTGCTGTCTTCATCGCCATCGAGCGCGAAGTTGAAGAAGATGCAGGTGAGATCGATTTCGGCATCAGCCCGGTGTTCCAGAGAGACGGTGCCTCCTCCCGTTACGGGCACCGGTTCGTAGGCGCCAGGGCCATCGGCGGGGATGTCGGCACAGAAGACGCTTGGCGTTCCGTATTCAGTTGGGACGGTTTCGGAGATTTCAATGTCGCCAAACGGCACGTTCCCGAACGTCGTGCTTTGCGGCACGCCCGGATCGGCCGCCTGGGTTTGCGACCATCCACCCGGTGCCAGGATCGTGAACTCCACCGGAGCAATGTCTTCGCGGCACTGCTCGCTCATCAGGTAGTCATCCTCGAGCGGCGTGTAGCCAGCCGGGCAGGTGTACTTGACCACGTGAACGTCGCGGCCGTTTGGACCATCGTCCGCGGTGAGATTGAAGAAGATACAGGTCAGGTCGATGCTGGCCGTGGCGGAGTGTTCCCAGGAGAGGGTGTCGTACAGAACCGTCACCGGTTCGTACGCGCCCGGGCCGTCGGCTGGAGTGTCGGTACAGAAGGCAACCGGGCTGCCATACCCCGCGGGTAGGTGCTCACGGATGGTGATCGCGCCAAACGGGACGCCTTCAAAGGTCGCTGATTGCGGCACACCAGTCGAGGCCGTCAGGGTTTGCAGGTAGCCGCCCTCCCCGGCAACCGTGAAGTCGACGGGAGCGATGTCCTCCCGGCATTGCTCGCTCATCAGGTAGTCGTCCTCGAGCGGCGTATAGCCAGGTTCACAAGTGTATTTCGCGACATGGACCGTGCCCGTCGTCGCCAGCAGCCCCATGTCGCCAGTCTCGGTGTCCACCGGCTCCTGGGCGCCGATTGTCGGAGTCGGCGTAAAGGGAATCGCGGTTGGCGTCGGTGTCGGCGGAATCGAGGTTGGCGTGGGTGTAAACGGGATCGCCGTGGGCGTCGGTGTTGGCGGGATCATGGTCGGTGTCGGAGTGAAAACATCGCCATCCTCGCCGTCCTGAGCCAACGCCAACGCATGGGAACCGTCCTGTATCAACCTTGCGGCCTCGCCATTCGACTCCCTGGCAGCGATGTCCTGGACCGCGCCCAGGCTACCGCCAAGCATCGATAACAGCAGGGCGACGGTCGCCACGAACAGCATGATGGACGGCTTCTGGCGTCGCCAATGACGGCGCCTGAACGCACTACGCATGACATGATTCTCCTCGCGCGGCCGCGATCAACCTGGTCGCCAACCCCAGTCACGGCCCTTCCAATCGGACTTCCCCCGTGCATTCACCATAGGTGACGGACCTACGTAGCGAATCAGCAAATTCACCGATATTGCGAATATGCGCGGAGAATGCGGTGCGAGATTTACGGACTCGGCCATGGTAGGTGGAGGCGGAGGGATGATTGCGCGAGGAAAACGCAGGAAAGCACGGCCGCGATGGCCGCGCTTTCCTGCTTCCAGGTTGATGAAATGTCGGTGGGGTCAGGAGCCGAGGTACTTGAGGACGGCGTTGCCCATGGTGGCGATGCCGGCGCTCATCCCCTCTTCCTCCACATCGAACCGGGGATGGTGGTGGCCCCAGGTGATACCGCGCTCCTCGTTGCGGGTGCCCACGTTGAAGAAGCAGCCTGGCCGTTCGAGCGAGAAGTAGGCGAAATCCTCGCCGCCCAGCCCAACCGGCGATTCGATGACGTTCTCCTCGCCAACCGCCTCGATGGCCGCCTCGCGGACCATGTTCGTCATGGCCTCGTCGTTGACGATGCCCGGATAGCCGCGAATGAAGTCGACCTTGACCTCGGCGCCTCCCGCCTTGCCGATGCCTTCGGCCAGCGCGATCAGGCGTTCTTCCTTGTTCGCGCGAACCTCGGGATCGAGCGTGCGAATGGTGCCGCGCAGTTCCGCCGTGTCCGGGATGACATTGAAGGCATCACCCGCGATGAACGCCGTGGTGGAGACGACCGCGGCCTTGATCGGGTCGGTTTCACGCGAGACGAGCGTCTGGAACGCGTTGACGATTTGCGCGCCGATCACGATCGGGTCGATCGCCTCGTGCGGAGAGGCGGCGTGCCCGCCCCGGCCCTGGATGGTGATTCGGAAGCGGTCGGACGAGGCCGAACCGGCGCCGGCCCGCATCGCGATCTGGCCGGCCGGGGTCTCGGAGGAGACGTGGAGGCCGAGCACGGCATCCACGCGCGGGTCTTCGAGTGCTCCGTCCCGAATCATGGCGATCGCGCCACCCGGCGGAACTTCCTCGGCGGGCTGGAAGAGGACCTTGACCGTGCCAGCGAACTCACCCTTGCGAGCCACAAGCAGGCGGGTGAGGCCGAGCAGCATCGCGGTGTGCGCGTCGTGCCCGCAGGCATGCATCACGCCGGGCCTGGTCGACTTGTACTCGACATCGTTCTCTTCGAGGATCGGCAGGGCATCCATGTCGGCGCGGACCATAACGACCTTGCCATCGCCCTTGCCGCCACGGATAAGCCCGGTGACACCGGTACCACCGATGCCGGTGCGAATGTCTTCCACGCCGAGGCTGGCGAGCCGCTCCGCGACGAACTTCGCGGTCTCGTATTCCTGGAACGCGAGTTCCGGATGCTCGTGGAGGTGTCGCCGATCGGCGATCACGCCCGGCAGGATCTCGTCTACGTCTTTACGGAATTCAACCGCGGTCACCATGTCCTGATTCCCCAATTCATTGCCGGAGGCATGCAGCCAACCTGCCCCCTTCGTTCCCCAGCGTTCGAGCCAGGTTCGCGGCCACGATGTGTCGCCCACGAGCCTACCTTCCGATCACCCGTCGATACCACGTTCGAGGTAAAGCAGCACCGCGTTCGCCATGGTGCCGATCCCAGCCGGCATGCCGTCCTCGTCGAGGTCAAAACGCGGGTGGTGGTGCGGCCAGGTAATCCCACGCTCCTCGTTGCGCACGCCCACCATGAAGAAGCAACCGGGCCGTTCCAGGGCGAAATACGAGAAGTCCTCGCCACCCATCATCGGCGGGAGTTCCTGGAATCGCTCTTCGCCAACGGTGGAAACCGCCGCCTCGCGAACGATATCCACCATCCGCGGGTCGTTAATCACGCTCGGGTAGCCGCGCAGGTAGTCGACCGTGACCGTTGCACCCATCGCCTCGCCGACCCCGATCGAGACCTCGTGCAGGCGCCGTTCGAGATGGTCGCGAACGGCCGGGTCGAGCGTGCGGACCGTTCCCCGCAACTCGGCCGAGTCCGGGATGACGTTAAACGCCTCGCCCGCCAGGAAGGCGGTGACGGATACCACGCCGGATGCGATCGGATCGGTCTCGCGAGAGACCAGCGATTGGAGGGCGGAGACGATCTGCGAGCCAATCACGACCGGGTCAACCGCGTTCTGCGGACGGGCGGCGTGTCCGCCCTTGCCCTGAATCGTGATCGTGAACTGGTCGCCCGACGCCGACGAGGCGCCAGGTCGCGTCCCGATCACGCCGGTCGGCAGTTCCGAGGCAACGTGGAGGCCGAGCACGACATCGACATGGGGATTCTCCAGCGCGCCGTCCCTGATCATGCCGACCGCGCCGCCCGGGGGGAGTTCCTCGGCCGGCTGGAACAGCACCTTGACGGTCCCCGCGAAGGTTTCGCGGCGGTCGAGCAGGACGCGGGTCAGGCCGAGCAGCATGGACGTGTGCGCGTCGTGGCCACAGGCATGCATGACGCCCGGAACCTTTGAAGCGAATCCGTGGTCGTTCTCCTCCTGGATGGGAAGCGCGTCCATGTCGGCGCGCACCATTACGACGCGGTCCGCGCCAGGACCGGAACCAGTTCCGCGAATCAGACCGGTAATGCCATTGCCACCGACGCCAGTGGTGACATCCTCGACGCCGAGGCTCTTTAGCCGCTCGGCGACAAAGGCGGCCGTTTGCGTCTCCTGGAACGAGAGTTCCGGGTTTTCATGCAGGTGTCGGCGGTCGGCGATGACCCCGGGGAAAATCTCGTCTATGTCTGCTTGCAGGGTTGCGGTGCTCAATGCCGGTTGTTCCTCTCATGCCAGAACCCTGGCGCTACCTGTCTCCAAATCCGCGGGCAAGATACTTCACGACGGCCACGGCCATCGTCTCCAGCCCAATGCCAAGCGACTCCTCGTCGATATCGAAGCGCGGGTGGTGATGGCCCCAGATGAGCCCCTTCTCCTGATTGGCGCTTCCGACCATGAACATCGCACCCGGCCGCTCGCGGGTGAAATAGGAGAAATCCTCGCCACCCATTGACGGGGGTGGCGCGATCACCCGCTCCTCGCCAACCATCTCGATGGCGGCCTCGCGGATCAGGGCGGCCGCTTCCGGCGCGTTGATGGTGGCGGGGACGCCGTAGGTGTACTCGAAGTGGGCCGTGGCGCCCATCGATTCGCAGACGCCGTTCGCGACCTCTTCGAGGCGGCGCACGATCAACTCCTGAATGTCGGGGTTGAGGGTGCGAACGGTGCCCACCAGGGTGGCCGTGTCGGGGATGACGTTCGCGGCATGCCCGGCATGCAGCGACCCGATGGTGACGACGGCAGGCTCGATAGGATCGACGTTACGGGAGACGATGGCCTGGATGGCGGTAATCAGGTGCGCGCCAACCACGACGGGGTCCACCGTCAGGTTCGGGTGGGCGGCATGGCCGCCCTTGCCCTGGATATCGATGGAGAACCGGTCGGAGGCGGCCAGCATCGGCCCTTCATTAATGATGATGGTTCCCAGCGGCTCGTCCTGGGCCATGTGCAGGGCGAAGCAGGCATCCACATGAGGATCTTCGAGCACGCCCTCCTCGATCATCATTCTTGCCCCGCCCGGACCACGCTCCTCGGAGGGCTGGAAGAGCAGCTTCACGGTGCCGCTGAACTGGTCCCGCCGGTCGATGAGCACCCGGGCCAGGCCGAGCAGGATGGCCGTGTGCGCGTCGTGCCCGCAGGCATGCATCTTGCCGTCCACCTTCGAACGGTACTCGACGTCGTTCTCCTCATGGATGGGTAGCGCGTCCATGTCGGCGCGGACCAGGAGCACCCTGGATTCGCCCTCGGACGGTTTCGCGCCATGAATGAGACCAGTGACGCCCGTGACGTTGATGCCGGTTCGAATGTCCTCCACGCCCAGCGCCGTCAGCCGGTCGATGACGAACGCCGAGGTGATGAACTCCTCGCAGCCAAGCTCGGGGTTCTCGTGCAGGTAGCGGCGATCGGCGATGAGGCCCGGCATCAACTCATCGATTGTGTCGTGCAGCGTGGTCGCGGTCACCATCGAGCGAATCTCCTCTGAACGCCTTACAGCCCCTTCTCCAGGTAGGCCAGCACGGAAACGGTCATGGTTTCGAGGCCGATGGCGAGGGAATCCTCGTCGATGTCGAACCGCGGGTGATGGTGTCCCCAGATCAGGCCGCGATCCTCGTTCTTGCTGCCGACCTGGAACATGGCGCCCGGACGCTCCAGCAGGAAGTAGGCGTAGTCCTCGCCACCCATCGACGGAGGGGGCACGACCACGTTTTCCTCGCCGACCACCGACGCGGCGGCCTCGTGGACCAGGGCGGCCATGCCGGCATCGTTGACCGTGGCTGGGTAGCCCCGCTGGTAGCGGATGTCGACCGTCGCCCCGCCCGCTTCGGCGATGCCGGTGATGATCGCCTTCACGCGCTGCTCGGCGAGGTCGCGAATCTCTGGCGTGAGGGTTCGAACCGTGCCGCCCAGCTCGGCGGTATCGGGGATGACATTGAAGGCGTCGCCCGCCCGGAATTTGCCGACCGTCACCACGCAGTTCCCGATGGGATCGATATTGCGGGAGACGATGGTCTGGAGGGCGTTGACGATCTGCGCGCCGATGACGATTGGGTCGGTTGCGCGATGCGGGCTGGCCGCGTGGCCGCCCTTGCCCTGGATGGTGACCTCGAACGAATCCGGCGCGGCCATGATCGGGCCGGGCGCGATGGTGATGACGCCGAGCGGCTGGTGGTTGGCCATGTGCAGGGCCAGCGAGGCATCGACGTGGGGATCTTCCATGACCCCTTCCTCGATCATCCCCTTGGCGCCGCCTGGGAACATCTCCTCAGATGGCTGGAACAGCAACTTCACCGTACCGCTGAACTGGTCGCGGCGCCCCATCAGGGTTCGCGCCAGGCCGAGCAGGATCGCGGTGTGCGCGTCGTGGCCGCAGGCGTGCATCACGCCATCGGTTTGGGACTTGTACTCGACGTCGTTCTCTTCCAGGATCGGCAGGGCGTCCATGTCGGCCCGAACCAGGATCACTCGCTCCGGACCCGCGGCGGTGCCCTTCACGAGGCCGGTGACACCGGTGCCGTTGATGCCCGTGCGGATATCCTCGATGCCCAGCGCCTGAAGCCGCTCGACCACGAAGCGGGCGGTGTTGTGCTCTTGGAACCCGAGTTCAGGATTCTCATGGAGATAGCGGCGGTCGGCGACCAGACCTGGCAATATCTCGTCGATTTCATCATGCAGCGTCGTCGCGGTAACCATATGTGCCTGCGTCTCCTCGAATGGGTGATCCCTGGCTGGGGGTGATCCAGGGTCGTGTTGGGCGATCCACGTTTGGCGGCCTCGCGAGGCGTCGCGCGGACCGTATGATCGCCGCGAGATGTCAACTCACGCTGGCGAGCACCATAACAGACATTCAACCAGGCCGGAAAGAACCCACGCCGACAGGCCGCCAGCGGGCCGCCCGCAGTCAGGGTGGTAGCATGAATGGGGCCCAGCCGATCTGGCTTCACGCCACAATCGTGGCGAGCCGGAACACGACCCCGGCCCAAGCATGAGGAGTTCCACGAGTGAATGAAGAAGAGGCCACGCGACTGGCCTGGGAAGCGATTCGACAGGCGGGAGGGACACGTTCCATCTACCGCAACCCGCGACAGGCGTTCAGCGCGCAATCACGCCGCCTGATGGAAATCGAGGACCAGGTGGTGGAAATCCGCTACGGAGAGATTTCGACGCCCGCCGTCGCCACCGTCAAGGGCTGGGTGTTCGAGATTCACGACGACGACATCGAACTCCTGATCCGCCCCCCGAAGCCACGGCCAAGCCAGCACTCGTAGCCGGGATCAGGGAAGCGAAAGTCCTTCGACACGGGCCTCGGGAGGTGCCTCGTCACAGGGCTCGACGTGCCAGATGGTTTCATCCCCACCGTGCCAGACGAGTTCCCCGAGGAAATCCGCGAGATTGGCCGCCAACACGTAATACGTGTTCTCGTGAGGTCGAATCCGCTCGGTTTCGAGCCGGGTGATGACCCGGTAGCCACGAGGGCGAGCGGCGATGGCTTCGGCAGGCGGTTCTCCATGCTGGTAGTGATACCGGCTGCCACGGGACACGCTGGCCCAATCGACCTCGGCCCAGCCGCTGCCATCGGGGTTGTCTGGTATCCACAGGTCGGGCCGATCGTGATTCTCCGGCATCAACTCGCCTCCAGTCTCCGGTAGCGGCCCTCGTAGCTCAGGAGCGGATCGTCGGTGTCATCGCCGATGGCGCCACGCTCGATCTCGACGAACACCACCAGGTGATCGCCAGATTCGATGGCAGTGGTCACCTGGCCGGCGCACCAGGCCAACGCCCGGTCAAGGATCGGGACGCCGTCTTCCATCGTATGCGGTAGGCCCGTGAACCGGGCGTCAGGCAGGGGCGCGCGACCGGCGAATCGCTCGGCCGGGAACTCGTGCTCCGCCTCGAGAATGCTCACGCCGAGTGTCGTGCCTTCATTCACCAGGGTACGGAAGATTCCTTCGGCGATGGAGATGGCGAGCACCGGCGGGTCCAGGGACGCGACCATCAGCGAGGTGGCCGTGATGCCGCGCAAACCCATTTCGGGATCGGATACGGTGACGATCGCGATGCCGCTTGGCCAGCGGCGTCGAAACCCGCGCGCGAGTTCGCCGGGATCGCTGGCGTCGCGCGGCTGGCTCCGCGTGCCACCGCCGAAAACGATCCCTCCACCACTCCGATTCGGTTCCCGCTCGGGGGATGGCTGCTTATTCTCCGGCACGGCGGTCGAGGTCCTCCAGTACGGAGCGGGCGTACTCCACGATCAGTTCGAACGCCTGATCCTGCTTGATCGGGCGGGCACCGGGCGGGCGGTCGCGCACCACGATGTCGAGATCCTCGTGCAGGCGATAGTGTCGCCAGGTTTCCGAGCTCGGCTCCATCTCGATCTTGAGCGCGACGGCGAGGTCGTCGGAGGTAAGACCGTTGAGCCGCTCGCGAATGTCGTTGAGCGGGAGCCGGGCGGCCTTGAGCTGCTGGATGTACCGGAGGCGGAGCATGTGATCCGCGTCGTAGACGGCGGATGGGCCGCGGCCATAGGCGGGCGGCAGCAAGCCTTCGGAGATGTAGTAGCGGATAGTCCGCGACGACACGCCCGACTCGGCCTCGAGGTCGTCCATTGAATAGCGAAGCGGCTGGGGCCGCTCGTACCGGCGTACACTGCCGGGGGGAAGCCTCCGGTCGTTCTGCACCTGTTCTCCTTCGTCTCCACCCGGATGGCGCCTAGCACGCGCATGGCTACACGGCATCCGGCCATGCCTTCCCCGTAGAATACGCCAGATGTGTGCAACGGATCGTCAGTCAGGTTTCGCTAGCAGGCGGAACCTCACATCGTCGTTGCCGCCTCAATGAAGCAGGATTCGAGCGTCGATGTTGGCGTGTTCCTTCAGCAGGTAGAGAAGGCTCGAGCCATCAATGAGTTCGAGCGGCTTACCCTGAGCGAATTCAAAAGCGGTCGGGCCGTATCCAGATGTCGTGACCAATATGCCCTTCGTGGCACCTTCATTCTGCATGCTGCCAAACAGGTCACGAACCGCGGAGACGTCGACTCGATTCTTGTAACGCTTCGCCTGTATGACTACCTTCCCTCCGAAAATGGGACGCGAGTCGAACGCGACGCAGTCAATACCTCCATCTCTGGATGCGCGTGTCTGCTTTGTATCCAGCCCCATCTTGCTGAATAGATTCTGAATCAGGCTCTCGAATTCTGAAGGCGACAACTCAAGCAGATTGGGCCGATGATCCAAGTCGGAGAGGATATCGGTTTCTTCGATGAATCGTCGATCCACCATCTCGAACTCGATTACGGGTTTGACCGCCGCCAATTGCTCCGGACTTCTTGAAACACTGGCATTAAGCATCGAAAGACAAGCGGAAGGATCCACGTTAGCAAGGTCCAGTTCGTCAAAGGCCTCGCGAGCAACGCGAAGGCTAATGACGCAGGATCGAGTCATTCGACCACTTCGCGGATCTATTGCTTCAAGCATCCCGTTGAATGTGACCGCCTCAATAAAAGTATTGCGGTCAGCCTCAATGAGTTCATGAATCGTTCGAAGCGTTACCTGTGCGATCAACGATGCATAGAGACTCTTGATTTCCTTGGCCGGTCTCGCAGACTCTTGTATCTCATCTCGGCTCTTCACATACTTGTACTGTCTCATTCGCGGAATAACATCAACGGTGGGTAAGTCTTATTCGCAAACGAGATGCTTCGATTCTGGAACATAAGCAAGACGAAAATGCTGGGGGAATCCCTGCGGGTAGACACTGTTTCCCATGACCATGGAAAAGTAAGAAACGATTGCTTCGGGCTCCGATTGCTGCAATGACGCCACGAGCGAATCAAGTTGGTGATTGTGCGCCTCAACCTCTGCTTTCAGCTTCTGCTGCCGCTCGGCATGGTCCTTCTCAGCCTCCGAAAGTTGCCTGAGCCGCCGCTCCTCCTCTGCCTGGTGAGCCTTTTTGGCCTCCTCGAACCGTGCACCCGCTGCATCACATTCGACAGCGTGTTTCTTCTTCCCGAATATCTTCGCGAGCCCCGACGGCGCAGGCGGTTCAAACCGACTCCACTCCGGGGGCGGGGTTGGTGTGCCCAGCTCGCGAGGATGGAACGGCTCCGGCGTCCAGTCGCGTCGCAGTTTGCCGAGATCCACATGGTCGTCGACCGCCAACGTCGCGATCAGTATGGTCTCGATATCAGAAACCCGGACCGCCAGATCCGCGTTCGCGGCTTCGCATTCGGCTTGCCGAGACTCCTGGTACAGCTGCCTCTGTTCTCGCTCGGTCTGTGCCTGAGCTCGTTCAGCAGCTTTCACGGCGGCGATCGCTTTTCGACGCGCAGCCTCTTGCTCCCGCACCAGCTGTCGATTTGCGCGCTCGCGTTCTCTCGCCGCTCGGGCGAACTCTCGCTGCATCTGAGAAAAAGCTCGTAGAGTACTGGACACTTCCTGTTCTCCAATGGTATTTCAGCGCTAGTGGAGCTATCGGTATATTAATGGCAAGACCCTAGTGACATTCTACACCGTCAAAAACTGGTGCTCATGGGGTCGCCAATAAACAGCTGGAGTGAGCAGGACCCCCACCGGCGGACTGAATTGCAGCGCCGCTCGCTTGCGCTCGTCAATTTCGTAAACTCCTTGGGGCAGCACTTCCGGTGCTCGGCCCTTATGGATCAGAAATGACCGCCGACTCTGGAGTCGGCGCGATTTCACTTGGTGACATTCAACATGGAACACAGCGCATACAATCGTCAGCGCTCGAAAGGACTCCCGGGTTCGAATGGATATCGTCGCGATCGTCTGGTTTGGGATTTCGGGCGGGGCACTCGTGTTCGCGATCTCGCTGCTTTTCCAGCGTTACGTCAAGAAAACGCCCCATGCCGTTCAGTCGCGTGGGTCGTTCGCGATGTTCGCCTTCATCATGGTGCTGTTCGCGATCGGAGCGGCGGTGGCCGGAATCGCCTCGACAGGCTGAACTGGCGCGCTTTGGAGCCTCGCCCCCAGGTTATGTTCCCTGGCTGCCGTGGGTCCAACGGGTAGCGTACGTACATACGGCGCGAATAATCGCGTGCTACGGTGAAGAGTGCGCCCTCTGGGGAGGCTGACCCGGGTGGCCATTCACGAGACGAACAATTCAATCGGCCGGAAGGTTGGTGACATCCCATTAGCACGTCCCTACGAAGTCTCACCTCGTTCCTCCGACGCCACGGCCCGTACCTGTGGCTGGTCCTCCTGCTCGGGTTCACCGTGTACTTCGGGATTAGCCAGCAGGCAGAGCTTGCCCGCATCCGGGACACCATCCTCAACGCCCGCCGCGAGTGGATCGTTGGGTTGGTCCTGCTCGAACTCGTGATCCTGGCCCTCGTGGCCGGCGCCTACCGCGTCCTGCTCTCTCGCCTTGGACACAACATCAAGTTGATTCCCCTCGTCGGCGTGCACCTCAAACGCGTGGTGGTGGGAACCGTGACCCCGGTCGGCGGTCCCTCCTCCATGGTGGTGTTCATCCATGCCCTCCGCGGGCGAGGCGTGAAACCGGCCGATTCACTGCTGGCGGTGTCGATCAAGAGCGTGATCGGGAATATCGCCTTCCTGATCCTGCTTCTGCCGGTTGTGTTTCTGCAGGAACGCACACCGCTCCTGATGGCCTGCACGGCGGGTCTGATCGCCCTGGTTGGCGTGATGGCGTTCGCGCTGATCGTCACCCTGCGCCGCTCCAAGCCGCCAGGCTGGATCCTTCACCGCCTGCCGCGCAAGGGCCTCAGGTTCCTCGCCCAGGTTCGCAGCCATGACATCTCCATTCCCCAACTGGCGGGCCCCTTCGCCATCATGATGGCGACCAAGCTGTGCGGGGTGCTGATGCTGTTCATGGCCCTCCGGGCCGTCGGGCATCATCCGGACATCCAGGTGCCGCTCATGGCCTACGTGGTCGGCATGGTGTTCCTGATGGTCGCGCCCGTGTTCCAGGGCATCGGCGTCGTCGAGGTGAGCATGGCGGTCGCCCTCCAGCGTCTTGGCGTTCCTCCGGCCGCCGCGATTGGCGCGACGCTGCTCTGCCGCGCCGGTGAACTGTGGCTACCGCTGACGGCTGGCATCCTCTTCCAGGCCTGGGAAACAATCACCCGCCGCGTGACGGGAAACCTCTCGCCGGTCACGCCCAGCCAGTAGCCATTTCCCCGGCGTGACCGCGCCGTTTTGGCCCCAAACGCCACCACCACCCACCCATCCCGGCGGTTGTTCGGGCATGGGATAATGGATGTATCGCCGGTATCGGTGGACGCATCGCGTCCTGGTGCCGGCCCCAGTCATGCGTTTCCAGTGCGTTTGCACCCCAAAACGAGCGGCGATGCCGCCGCGAACCGTCGATTGTCCAAGGAGGATTCACGTGGCGACCGCCACCCAGAACACCACGCTCGAAACCCAGGCCATCAACGCGATCCGCACGCTGTCGATCGACGCCGTGCAGGCCGCCAATTCGGGCCACCCGGGCCTGCCCATGGGCGCAGCGCCAATGGCGTACGTTGTCTGGCAGGAGTTCCTGAAGCACAACCCCCGCAACCCGGAATGGTTCGACCGCGACCGGTTCGTCCTTTCGGCGGGCCATGGCTCTGCGCTCATCTATTCGCTGCTGCACCTGACCGGCTACGATCTGTCCGTGGACGACCTCAAGGCCTTCCGCCAGATCGGCTCGAAGACCCCAGGTCATCCGGAACGGGGCCACACGCCGGGCGTCGAAGTAACGACTGGTCCGCTCGGGCAGGGCTTCGCCAACGGCGTGGGCTTCGCGATCGCCGAACAGTTCCTGGCCACGACCTACAACAAGCCGGGCCACGAAATCGTCAACCACCACACTTACGGCATCGTCTCCGATGGCGACGTGATGGAAGGTGTCGCCTTCGAGGCCGCCGCGATTGCCGGCAACATGAAGCTCGGCAAGCTCATCTACCTCTACGACCAGAACCACATCACCCTCGCCGCCTCGGCCAACGTCTCGTTCCGGGAGGATGTCGCGGCGCGATTCGAGGCGCTCGGCTGGCATGTGATCTCCATCGATGGCCAGGACACCGATTCCGTTCGCCGGGCGATCGAGGAAGGCAAGGCCGAAACCGGCAAGCCGACCCTGATCTGCGCGCGCACCACGATTGGCTATGGTTCGCCGAACAAGGCGGGCACCTTCGGTGTCCACGGTTCGCCGCTCGGTCCCGACGAAGTCAAGCTGACCAAGGAGAATCTGGGCGTTCCCACCGAACCGGCCTTCCACGTGCCGGAAGAGGCATCCGCCCACTTCCTCTCGGCGGTCGACAACGGCGACAGCGCGGAAGCCGACTGGCAGGCCCGGTTCGACGCCTACAAGGCGGAATACCCGAACGAGGCGGCCGAGTTCGAGGCGGCGATGAACGGCGAACTCCCGGCTGGGTGGGACGCGAGCATCCCGTCGTGGAACGCCGGCGACAAGGCCATGGCCACCCGCAAGGCATCCGGCGAGGTCATGAACGCCTTCTACAGGAACCTGCCGACGTTCATGGGCGGCTCGGCCGACCTCAACCCGTCCACCAACACGGTGCTCAAGGGCGGCGGTGACTTCGGCAACCCGGAAACGCTCCAGGACGGCGAGCAGGGCCTCTCCGGCGGCGACTGGAACTACGCCGGGCGCAACATCCACTTCGGCATTCGCGAGCACGGCATGGGCAGCATCGTCAACGGCCTGGCCGCGCACGGTGGCATCATCCCATTTGGCTCGACCTTCCTGGTGTTCTCCGACTACATGCGACCGGCCATCCGCCTCGCGGCGCTGAGCCACCTCAAGTCGATCTGGGTGTTCACCCACGACAGCGTGGCGGTTGGCGAAGACGGCCCGACTCACGAACCGGTCGAGCATGTGATGTCGCTCCGGCTCATCCCGCACCTGACCGTGATCCGCCCGGCCGACGGCAACGAAACGGCCGCCGCCTGGCGACACGCCGTCACCAGCGATACCTCGACCGTGCTGGTGCTCAGCCGGCAGGACCTTTCGATTCTTGATCAGTCCGGCGCGACCGGGGACGCCAGCAAGGGCGGCTACATCCTGGCCGACAGCGATGGCACGCCTGACGTCGTGCTGATCGCCACCGGATCCGAAGTTGAACTGGCCGTGATGGCGCGAGATGTCCTCGCCGAAAAGGGCGTGAAGGCGCGAGTAGTTTCGATGCCAAGCTGGGAGATCTTCGAGGCGCAGGGCGCCGAATGGAAGACCCAGGTCCTTGGCGACAGCGGCACTCCGCGAGTGTCGATTGAAGCCGGTTCCACGCTCGGCTGGTCCCGCTACACTGGCGGCAACGGCGCGAATGTTGGCATCGACACCTACGGCGCGTCTGGCCCGGGCAAGGAAGTCCTCAAGCTCTACGGCATGACGCAGGAGCACGTGGCCGCCACGGCGCTGCGCCTGCTCGGCCGGACCGACGAAGCGAACGAACTTGATTCGGAATACCTGGCCAGCCAGGAGGCCGCCGGCGTCCAGCCCGCGGGCTCCGACGGGCATTCCTAAACGCCAGGCTGGTCTATCACAGGCAGGCACGAAGCCTGCTGGAAAGGGTTGGCACATGGCCACCAATACCATCAAGCAACTCCTCACCGAGGGCCAGAGTGTCTGGCAGGACGACATTTCGCGAGACATGCTCAACTCCGGACTGCTGCAACAGCGGATCGATGAGGTTGGCATCCGCGGGGTAACGTCGAACCCGAGCATTTTCCAGAAGGCGATCGCTTCCGGCGACGCCTACGACGAGGACATCACCCGGCTGCTGGGCGACAACCTTGCGGTCGAAGAGGTGTTCCAGACGCTGGCGGTCAAGGACATCCAGGACGCCTGCGACCTGTTCCGCCCGATTTACGATGAGTCGAACGGCGAAGACGGATTCGTCTCGCTGGAAGTGCTGCCGTCGCTCGCGCGTGACACCCAGGGAACGATGGAGAACGCCCGCATCCTGTGGAGCGCGGTCGATCGCCCGAACCTGATGGTGAAGGTGCCTGGCACGATCGAAGGCGCGCCGGCCATTGAGGAGCTCCTGTACGAGGGGCTCAACATCAACGTGACGCTGCTGTTCTCGCTTGAGAACTACGAGCGGGTGGCCCAGGCGTTCATCTCCGCCCTGATTCGCCGCAACGATGAAGGCAAGCCGATCGACCGGATCGCCTCCGTGGCGTCGTTCTTCGTCAGCCGGGTGGACACCACCGCCGACAAGCTGCTGGAAAAGGTTGGCACCGAGGAAGCGTTGGCGCTCAAGGGCAAGGTCGCCGTCGCCAACGCACAATTGGCCTACGAGGTTTTCCAGAAGCTCTTCGGCAGCGACCAGTGGCGCGGGCTCGAAGCCGCTGGCGCGCGCGTGCAGCGTCCGCTGTGGGCCAGCACCGGCGTCAAGAACCCGGACTACAGCGACGTGCTCTACGTGGAGACGCTGATCGGTCCGGACACCGTCAACACCATGCCGGTGGCGACCATCGAGGCGTTCCTCGACCATGGCACGGTGGCCCGCACCGTGGACGCCGACTACGAGGGCGCGCACGCCGTCGTTGACGCGCTGGCCGCGACGGGGGTCTCGCTGGACGAGATTACCGCGAAGCTCGAAACCGATGGGATCGATGCCTTCGTCAAGTCATTCGACGACCTGCTGGCGGGCGTTGAAGGCAAGCGGCAATCGCTGGCCCAGGTAGCTGGCGACAACTAACCCATGCGATGAAGGCGCCAGGCCGGCCAGTTGGCCGGTCTGTCGGCGTGTATCCCCCGGAGATGCCCAGGATGTCTGAATCAACCATCGAAAAGCGCCACGTCGGTGTGGTGGGCCTCGCCGTGATGGGCGAGAACCTTGCCCTGAACATCGCCCGCAACGGGTTCGCCCCGGCCGTGTACAACAGGACGGCCGCCCGCACCGAAGAGTTCCTGGCCGAACGCGCCAAGGGCACCGATATCCTCGGCACGTTCTCGATCCAGGAATTCGTCAACTCGCTCGAAACGCCGCGCCGGATCATCCTGATGGTCAAGGCCGGAACCCCGGTGGACGCGGTGGCGGAGGAACTCGCGCCGTTCCTGGAAGAGGGCGACATCCTGATCGATGGCGGCAACTCGCTCTACACCGACACTGAACGGCGGTCCCGCGAGTACGCCACCCGTGGCCTGCAGTTCGTGGGGATGGGCGTCTCCGGCGGCGAGGAAGGCGCGCTCTGGGGTCCGTCGTTGATGCCGGGCGGTCCGGCCGAGGCATACGGGAAACTTGAGCCGATGCTCCAGGCGATCGCCGCCAAGTCGGAGTACGGCCCCTGCGTGACGCACGTCGGCCCCGGTGGCGCCGGCCACTACGTCAAGATGATCCACAACGGCATCGAGTACGGCGACATGCAGCTGATCGCCGAGGTCACCCACATCATGCGCACCGCGCTGGGCATGACCATGCCGGAGATCGGCGAGGTCTTCGCTCGCTGGAACACCGGCAAGCTGGAATCGTTCCTGATCGAGATCAGCGCGAAGGTCGCCAGCCATATCGACCCGATCACGAACACGCCGCTGGTTGACGTGATTCTCGACCAGGCCGAGCAGAAGGGCACGGGTCGCTGGACCAGCATCAACTCCTACGAACTCGGCACCCCGATCCCGGTGATCGACGCCGCCGTGATCGCCCGCTCGATTTCCGCGATGAAGCCCCAGCGCGTGCACGCCAGCACGATCCTGACCGGTCCGGGCTCCGAGGGCCAGCCGCTGCCCGACCAGCCAGACCGCGAGTCCACGATCGACGCGCTGGAGAACGCCCTGTACTTCTCGAAGATCTCATCCTACGCCCAGGGCATCGCCCTGCTGCGCGTGGCGTCGGAAACGTTCGACTGGAACCTCAACATCGCCGAGATCGCCCGAATCTGGACGGCGGGCTGCATTATCCGGGCGCGGCTGCTGGCGCCAATCATGGATGCCTTCACGCGCGATCCCGACCTTGTGAACCTGATGATCGACGAGCACTTCACCGCCGAGATCAACTCCTCGATGGGCGATGTGCGCAAGGTTCTCCACACCGCGATCGACTTCGGCATCCCAACGCCGGCGTTCAGCGCCGCGCTTAACTACGTGGACTCCTACCGGACCGCCGTCCTCCCCGCGGATTTCATCCAGGGGCTGCGCGACTACTTCGGCGCGCATACCTACCGGCGGCGGGACATGGAAGGCGTTTTCCACACGGAGTGGATGGAACTCGAATCCTCCGCTTCCTGACAACCCATAACGCCCACGCGGCAAGATCGCGGCGTGGGCGTTACAGTTAGTGCTTCACGATTCGGTTCCGGATCGTTCCCAGCCCCCAAGGCACTACTGGATACGTTCTCGACTCCCGCACCATGAGGCACGATATGCCAAGCAACTCCCCGGGCGCGGGCAACGGCGATTACAGCGCCCCGCCCTTCTCCACAGCCGCCCCGTCAATGGACGTCGACCATGTCGGACACCAGTTCGACCTGACCGACCGCACCACCCAGCAGAACACGAACCCCCTGCGCGATGGCCTTCGTCTCGAGCGGATTCCCGCGCCTTGCGTGATGGTCATCTTCGGCGTGACCGGAGACCTGACCGCCCGCAAGCTCATGCCCTCGCTGTACGATCTCGCGGTTGGGCACCCGCTTCCGGAGGGATTCTCGATCGTCGGTGTCTCCCACCGCGATTGGACGGATGAAACCTTCCGCGAGGAAATGAAGGAAGCCGTGAAGCGCGGCGCCCGCGCACCGGTCACCGAGGAATCGTGGAACCTGTTCGCTCAGGGCCTCTTCTACGTGCGTGGCGACTTCGACAGCGAAGACGTCTACACGAACCTGAAGACCCGGCTCGACCAGATCGACGAGGAACGGCGCGCCCAGGGCAACCGGCTCTTCTATCTCGCCACGTCCCCGACGTTCTACGGGCCGATCATCAAGCACCTCGGCGCATCCGGGCTCGGTAAACGGCAGGATATCTACTACAACCGGCCGGATAGCTGGAACCGGATCGTCATCGAGAAGCCATTTGGACGCGATGTCGAAAGCGCCCGCGAACTCAACGCCCAGATCGGCTCGGTGTTCTCCGAGCGCCAGATCTATCGTATCGACCACTATCTCGGCAAGGAGACGGTCCAGAACGTCCTCGCCTTCCGCTTCGCGAACGCGCTGTTCGAGCCGGTCTGGAACCGACAGTACGTGGACCATGTGCAGATCACGGTGGCGGAATCGATCGGCGTGGAGGGCCGTGGCGGCTACTACGAGGACTCCGGCGCGCTGCGTGACATGATGCAGAGCCACATGCTCCAGCTGCTCGCGGTGATCGCGATGGAACCGCCAGCGCTGTTCAACGGCAACGCGCTCCGCGACGAAAAGGTGAAGGTGCTGCGAGCCGTGGTGGCTCCCAGCGGCGATGACGTCAACCAGAAGACCGTTCGCGGCCAGTACGAAGCGGGCTTCGTCGGGGGCCGGGAAGTCGGCGCCTATCGCGACGAGAAGGGCGTGCGCCCCCTCTCGCGGACCGAAACCTACGCCGCGGTCGAACTCGGCATCGACAACTGGCGCTGGGCCGGAGTGCCGTTCTATCTCCGCACCGGTAAGCGCCTGCCGCGCCGCGTGACGGAAATCGCCATCGAGTTCAAGCAGGTGCCGCACCTGATGTTCCAGTCGATTGGTGACCTGGACCTGACGCCAAACGTGATTTCGATGCGGATCCAGCCAGATGAAGGTATCGCCCTGAAGTTCGCCGCCAAGGTGCCGGGCCCAACCACGCAGCTCCGGCCGGTACGCATGGACTTCCTCTACGGCACGGCGTTCGGCGAGGCCGGTCCCGATGCATACGAGCGGCTGTTGCTCGACGCCATGCTGGGCGACCCGACCCTGTTCGCCCGACGCGACGAAGTCGAGACCGCCTGGACGCTGATGCAACCGATCCTCGACGGCTGGGACGAACTTCCCACTCCGGTATACCCGTACGAATCGGGAACCTGGGGTCCCAGCAAGGCTGACTCCATGCTCCGGCGCGAAAACCGCGAGTGGCGTCGCCCGTAGTTTCGGGGTGGAGGATTTTCCATGGTTTCCAAATCTGAACCTCGTCCAATCCTGGGCACCACGTTCCAGTCCGACACGCTCGACACCGGCGCGATCCACGACGAGTTGAACCGGTTGTGGTCGCTGCTGGGTGGGCCGCCCAAGGGTGGCGACGGGCGCGGCGAAATGGTGGCCGAGCCCCACTTCGGTGGGGGAGGCCTGATGCGGGCCAACACCCTCAACCTGGTGGCGGTTGCCCGCAACCAGCGCGACGCCGAGCTGATCACGCGGACGATCTCGCTGCTGCACGACTTCCTTCCGTCCCGAACCATCATCCTGATCGCTCAGGAGATCGATGGCGAAGATCACAAGCAGTTCGATGTCAACCTCCAGCTCAACGAGCAGTTCACCGGCGAAGATGTTCCGGCGCTGCACTTCGAGACGATCACGATTTCGGCCGGCAAGGCCCAGTTCAGCCACCTGCCGAGCCTGGTCTCGCCACTGCTTTCGGCGGAACTGCCTGATTTCCTGTGGTGGCCCAGCGGCGATTTCTCCAGCAACCCGCTATTCGCCGAACTGCACGAACTCGTCGACCGGATCGTGATCGACAGCGCCGTGCTCGGCAACGATGTGTCGCAACTCAGCGGGCTGCGGTCGCTGCTTATCGCCTCGGACGAAAAACTGCCCGTGCTGGGCGACTTCACCTGGCTGCGGCTGGCTCCGTGGAGGCAGTTGATCGCCCAGTTCTTCGATCCGCCCGACGTGCAGGTTTGCCTGCAATCGATCGAGGAACTGACGATCGCCTACGCTGAAATGCGAGAAGATGACTCATCCGGACTCGCGGCGGCCGTTCTGATGGTCGGCTGGCTGGCCAGCCGGCTCGGATGGGAGATTTCGGAGCCCCTGGAGCGACGCAAGGCCGGCGGTTGGAGCGCGCAACTGCGCGCGACCGATGGAAACAAGGCCAGAGGCATCGCCCTTCGGCTGATGCCCGACCGCAGTCCGGAAGCGGTGTTCTCGCTGCGCCACGTGGAAATCCTCTCCGGCGGCGACGCTCCCGGCAGGTTCCGTATCGAGCGCACCGACGCCGATGATATGGTGACCAGTAGCGAAACCCGCACGGCGCCGTTCGTCAGCCGCATGGTGTACGCGCGCCGGCCAACCGTGGAACAGATGCTGCTGGAAGAGCTGCAACGATTCGGTCACGAGCGCACCTATGAGGAAGCGGCGGTGAGCATGCTGAGCCTGCTGCCCTAGGCCGGCCCAGCGACGAGAGGACTCCGATCGATGACAGACAGTACCCGCTCTCTCGATTACGGCGACCGGGGCCAGGTGCTGGTGGTAAAGGATGGCGAAGCCCTCGCCAGCACCGCCGCGAATCTCGTCAAGGCCGCCATCGGCCGGCAATCCGCGCGCGGACAGCGCGCCATGGTGGCGTTGTCGGGCGGATCCACGCCCAAACGCATGGGCCAACTCTTCGCCGAGACCTCGTTGCGAGACTCGGTGGACTGGTCGAGCGTGGAGTTCTTCTGGGGCGACGAGCGATGGGTGCCACTGTCGTCTTCAGAGAGCAACGCCGGCGAGGCGATGCGGGCATTCCTGGACCACGTCGCGATTCCGAAGGACCAGATTCATCCGTTCCAGACGGAAGACATCAGCCCCGAGGAATCGGCGACGGCGATGGAAGAGACCATCAGGCGACTCGGCAAGGCGGAAGTCCCACGATTCGACCTCGTGCTGCTCGGCATGGGTGACGACGGGCACACCGCCTCGCTGTTTCCCGGCACGGATGCCATCCACGAGCGACACAGGCTGGTGGTCAGCCACTTCGTCCCCAAGCTGGACAGCACACGGCTGACATTCACGCCGCTGTTGATCAACACCGCCAAGCGGGTGGCGTTCCTGGTTGGCGGCGAGGGGAAGGCGGACATGCTTCACACGGTGCTCGATGGACCGGTGGACGTGAGCGTCTTTCCGTCCCAGGTGATACGGCCTATTGGCGGCAACCTGACCTGGATCGTGGATGAAGCGGCCGCAGCGAAACTCGACAGGAAGCGCCAGCATGGATGAGGCACAGCGGCTGCGAACGATTGGCGAACGGGCGGCGGCGGAGATTTCCGACGGTCAAACTGTCGGGCTTGGCACCGGTTCGACCGCGAACGCGATGCTCGACGCCCTCGGCGAACGCGTCAAGGCGGGGCTGAAGGTAACCGGAGTCGCGACCTCGGATTCGACCCGGGCGAAATGTACCCAGCTCGGCATTCCGCTGCTTGACCTGGATGAGGTTGAGCGGCTGGACCTGTGTATCGACGGCGCGGACGAAATCGATCCCAACCTGGACCTGGTGAAGGGCAAGGGTGGGGCGCTGCTCTACGAAAAGCTGGTGGCGATGCGCACCGATCGGCTCATCATCATCGCGTCGTCGGAGAAGCTCGTCTCGCGGCTTGGCACGCGGTTGCCGCTTCCGGTCGAGGTCGTTCCGTTCGGCCATCGTCACACCACCCGGCTGTTGACGGAGCTCGGCCTGCGCCCGGAGCTACGACGAACCTCGGACAACGTTCCGTACGTGACGGATGGCGGGCACTACATCCTCGACTGCGACTCGGACGGCATCGACGATGCCGTCGCTTTGGCCGCCGCGCTCAAGGGCATCACCGGCGTGGTCGATCATGGCCTGTTCACCGGCATGACCGCGCTCGCGCTGACCATCGATGAGCAAGGCGCCATCACCGAACACACTCGCCCGGCGACCCTGTAGGGACGTCCCGCAACGATGCAAGACCCCAGCAGCCCGGACTCAACGCGCGACGATCTCACCGTATCCTGGTGGGTCGTCCCGCTGGTCGTCCTGGCATTCGTGATCCTCTCGGCGCTGACGGCGGGGTCCAACTCGCTCCAGTTCGACCTTTCGGTGACGGAATGGATTCAGGGCGGCGACGGGCAACTCGCGCGCTGGGCCGCCGATACCGGCAACCTGATTGGTGAGTCGACCTACGCGGTCGGTGTCCTGATCGTGACGGTGGTGGCCACGGTGGTCCTGAAACGCTGGCGCGACCTGTGGTTCCTGCTGGCGGCGGCGCTTCTTCGGACATTGGCCACCGTGCTCAAAGGGATCCTGGAAAGCCCTCGCCCCTCGGCGGACCAGGCCACCTTGCACGAGGTGTTCGACGGATTCGGCTTCCCAAGCGGTCACGCCACGACCTCGGCGGTGCTGACAGGGACGCTGGCGTTCCTGGTGGCGCGCCAGTTTCCCACTCCCCGGGTGAGGATCGCCGCGCTGGCGTTCTGGATCCTTTGCATGGGGCTGACCTCGTTCGCGAGGGTGTGGGTGGGGGCGCACTGGTTCACCGATACCATCGGCGGCTCGCTGGTTGGCGTGTTCATCATCCTGGTCGCGGCGAATATGAGCGCTCTGGCTACCATGTGGCGACCAGGTTCATTGCGTACAGCACCAGCGCAAAGCCCAGAACGGTGAACCCGGCCAGCCGGGCGATCTTGTCCAGGTAGCCGTCCGTGCGGCTTCGCAGCACCTTGGGCAGGAGCCAGATACGCCACTTGACGAACGGCAGCAATGGCTGGATTCCACTTATCGTGCACGCATCGGACAGCAGGTGCGAAAGACATCCGAGGGCGAATGAAAGGACGATCAAAGCGATCGTCCGATCTGGGATGTCCAGCACATACCCGCCGACCGCGAACTCCGCCGCCGAAACCACCTTCATGGCGACGGCCAGCGCCGCCGCCAGCAGCACCAGCATCGGAAGGCCATGAGACGCACCACGGTGGCGCAAACGGAACGGAGCGCGAAGTCCACTCCGGAAATCCAGCCAGTCTGGCGCGCCGCCGCCGATCACTCCGGCAACCAGGCACCCAACGGCGAGTGGCGGATCCTGGTTGAGGGCGACGGGCACCGCGATGGCGGCCCCCAGCACGGCGTGGGTGAATCCTCGCACGATAGTCCACTCCAGATGCGACAAACGCCCTCGCGAAGTAATTCGCGAGGGCGTTTGAGTGTCAGGCAGGTTTAGGAACGGGCGTCCCGGCGAGGACCACGGCGCTCGCTGGCTGGGCCCCGATTGAAGCCACCACCGGAGCGATTTTCGTCGCGGCGTCCGCCACCGCCCTGCGGGCGCTGGCCGTACGGGCCCGAGCGCGGGCCACGGCTCTGACCGCCGCTTCGCTGGCCGCTGCGGTATCCACCGCCGCCACCGCGAGGTCCGCGGTCATCCCGATCGCGTCGACCGGACGCGGCGGGCTCGCTGGACAGCTCGACGTTGACGGGCCGGCCCTTGACCGACGCGTTGTTGAGGGCGTCGATCACGCGCTGGGCGGAATCCTTCGGCACATCCACAAAGGAGTACGTGTCGAGGATATCGATGGCGCCGATCGAGCGGCCCGGAACGTTGGCTTCGTTGGCGATGGCGCCGACGAGGTCCTGCGGCCGAACGTGGAAGTTGCGGCCAATGTTCACGAACAGGCGAACCATGCCCGAGTCGTTGCGGCCACCGAACGAACCGCTGTAGCTAGCGACATCGTCGTCCTTCTGCGTCTCGGTGGTGGAGCGACCCGTCTCGGTCGCGTAGAGCTTGAGAATCGCGGCGGCGATATCCACGCCGTCGTGGTCCTTCGCCAGGTCACGAACCGGTTCGAGGTAGGCGTTGAAGCTCTCCTCGTCCTTCAGGACGTCGAGAACCATGGTCTTCAGCACCTCGCGTCGTCGCTCGTTGACGTCCTTCGCGGTCGGAAGGCGCTTCGGCTGGATGGTGGCCTTGGTGAAGCGCTCGATGGAGCGAATCCATCGCGACTCGCGCGGGGTCACCAGCGTGATGGCGGTACCCGTCTTGCCGGCGCGGCCAGTGCGGCCGATGCGGTGGACGTAGGTCTCGGTGCTCTCCGGAATGTCGAAGTTCACCACGTGGCTGACATCGTCGACATCGAGGCCGCGAGCGGCGACGTCGGTGGCGATCAGGATGTCGGCCTGGCCGGAGCGGAACCGCTTCATGACGCGGTCACGCTGGACCTGCGAAAGGTCACCATGCAGGGTGTCCACGGCGAAACCACGCGCCATCAGCGCCTCTCCCAGGTCATCCACGCCGTGCTTGGTGCGGCAGAAGATGATGGCGGAGGACGGAACCTCGGCCTCCAGGATGCGGGTGAGGGCGTCGATCTTCCGCTGTCGCGGAATCTCGTAGTAGACCTGGTTGATCGCGGCGACGGTCATTTCCTTGCCGCGCACCGAGATCCGCTGCGGTTCGTTCATGTACTTGCGAGCAAGCTCGGCGATGCGCTGCGGCATGGTGGCCGAGAACAGGGCGGTCTGCCGCTCCTGGGGAACCTGCTGAAGGATCCACTCGATGTCGTCAACGAAGCCCATGTCGAGCATTTCGTCGGCTTCGTCGAGCACGAAGTACTTGAGGTTGTCGAGGTTCAGGGTGCCGCGGCGCATGTGATCCATCACACGGCCGGGCGTGCCCACCACGACTTCGACGCCACGCTGCAGACCGCGAAGCTGGCGATCGTAGGCCTGGCCACCGTAGATCGGCAGGGTCTCGATGCGCTTGTGGCGACCGAGCGCGGCCAGCGCCTCGGAGACCTGGATGGCAAGCTCGCGGGTCGGGCACAGGACGAGGGCCTGAACCCCACCACGACGGCTTTGGACGGTTTCGATGATCGGCAGGCCGAACGCGGCGGTCTTACCGGAGCCGGTTTCGGCCTGGGCGATCACGTCGCGACCTTCCAGCAGGACCGGAATGGTCCGCTCCTGGATTGGCGAAGGAACTTCGTAGCCGACGGACGCGATGCTTTCCAGCAGCGCCTCGGAAAGACCAAGCGACGCGAAGGTCACGCGGTCATCCTCGACCTCGACGACTTCGGGCACGACCTCGGCCTCGACGACCGGGGTGGACTCGACGACCGGGGTGACTGGCTCGACCTCGGCGGCATGGGCCTCCGGGGCTTCAACCACCGCGACCGGGGCATCCTGGTGGACGTGCTCGGCCGAAGCTTCCTGCTCGGCTTCACCGGATGATTCGCCAGCGTCACCCTGGTATTCGGTGCTGGCGGCGCGAGCCACGATCTCGTCGATCGCGGCCAGATTTTCAGGACGGTCGAGAACGGCCGACGCGCCAGACTCGCTGGAATGACCCGGACCGAACCCGTTGTTAGAAGTGAAACTCATGAATGATGACTCCATCACAGCGTCGTGTTCTTCTTCGAACACAGACAACACAACCCAACGGAGGCCGGTGAACGGTCTCGGTTTCCCGGAGGGCATTTCAGTTCGTGTGTGTGGTGTCTTTGGACGTTTGCTTTGCCAGGACGCAGCCGGATATGAACCGGAGCAGCCACGCGACAGCCACACTACTCGTCACACAGTTCCCGTGTGATTCGAGAGCGATGTGGCACACATGCCGCCGCACTGCTCTCCGCGGCCCGCTCGCCGCTACCCGTACCCACAAACCGCCGTGGCGGTTGTTGAGCTCATACCCATCCGGGCTGTCCCCGGTCCAGACGTGGCGATCGCGTGGAGCGATGCCTTGGTCGTCTTCGAGCTCGTGTCCTGGTGTGGAGTTTCCGACCGTTTCGTGCACGCCGAAGGTATACCGGGCGTGTTCATTGAGGTCGCTGGGAAAATACTGAGGAACTCATCAAGGGTTCTCCCCTTGTGACGGAGGAAACTATACTTCACCTTCGGACAATTGTCCATACAAAGAATAAGAACCCAACGATTTCGCACCGATCCCGACCAGATACTTCACCTCGGCAACGACTTTCCGCGGCTCGCGCGGCGAACGATACGGCCCCGAGATCATCCACGGCATGGCGAGAGGTGCCCTTTGGCAAGCTCCATCACGTTTCGAGAACTCACTCATGACGACCTGCCACTGATCGCCGAGATCGACCGGTCAGAGATCATCGACGGCCAATACACGTTCGCCCAGGGCGAATTGACTTTTCACGCAAAGCGAATCGACGTGCAGGGTTGGTACCCAGGCGCTCTTACGGATCACATCGCCGACATGGGTAACGCCATCACCGAGGGGGGCGCGGCGTTCGGAGCGTTCGACGGCGAGTTACTCGTGGGCATCGTCGGTCTCAACACCACCCCGGTTGGGGGCGATCCCGGCATCATGCAACTGGAGCCGCTATTCGTCAGCGCGCCCTATCGCAACAAGGGTATTGGCAAGCGGTTGACATCGCTCCTGGCCGAACGGGCGCGCTCGCTTGGCGCGCGAGCCCTCTATATCTCATCGATACCCACCCGGAATTCGGTCGAGGCCTATCTGAGGATGGGAGCCGTGCCACTGGCGACGCCCGATCCCGTCCTGTTCGAGAAGGAACCCGAGGACATCCACCTGATCCTAAATCTGGACACTGAATAGAGGGAGACGTCCGCGAGGACTCATGGCGGCCATGTGATCGGGTGAGGATTTGAGGGTATGGAAAGAGCCGGGTAAGGGGACCCGGCTCTCTCTGGGTGGAGAAGGGTTTACATGCGGGCCAGATCGCAGGGGGCGATCACTCCTTTGGCCACGCACTGGACCTCCACGATGAAACAGATCAGGCACCACACAAGATCACGAACATCGGATGTGGAACTCTCTGACAACGGAGCCGTGGGGTAGAACAAGAGGGCTGATCCTGTTCTCGGTCGTTGTCACCTCGTTCCTTCGAGGTCAACCTTATAGTGCCTGATCCCCTCGCGGAACTCATCCGCAATTTTACCGATCTTTTTTGCCTACGTAGTTGGGCCATCTACGTAATTGATGCCGCATAATCCTCGTTTGGTATGGTTTGCCCCATGATCCGGGGTCACACGGCCCATTTGGAAGGTCCAATTGGATGGATGAACTGCCTACCAACCTCGCCGCCGCCCGCGCTGCCAAGGCTCGCGAGAATCTCGTCAACGCCCTGCGGGAGTGTGGGGAACTGGCCGACGCCGTCGCCCATTTCGAAGGCCGCGAACTGCTCGAAGTGCTCGACTATCTCGACAGCCTGCGGTTCGTAATGGCCGAGTCGGGACAGCTACTCGCCGGCGTTACGCGCGGCGCCCAGGGTTAGTTCCCCTCCGCCCTACTCGCCGATGGGTAGGAAGATCGTGATCTCCCATTCCGGTTCGGCCATGTCGCGGTCAAGCGGGAAGACCGGCCGAGTCACTCGCTCGAATGGCAACGACTCGATGTCCTGGTTCACCGCGCCGGGCGTGAGGGCCTGGAAGGCCGCGGACGCGGCTTCCCGCAGTTCGGGTTCGAGATAGCCCCACTTCC
>JAEWEG010000045.1 GCA_023389575.1 Chloroflexota bacterium
CACATCCTCCGGCCCACCTGGCACTTCGTCACACCGGAAGACATTCGCTGGATGCTCCAACTCACCGCGCCAAGGGTCCACCGGAGCATGTCAGGCTTCTTCCGCCAGGCCGGCCTCGATGCGCCCGCGCTGACACGCCACATGAACGTCATCGCCAACGGGCTCGAAGGCGGCAATGCCCTCACCCGGACCGACATCTTCAAGGAATTCGAGAGAGCCGGAATCCCCGCCTCCGGCCAGACCGGCGGCAACATCCTGATGTACGCCGAACTCGAAGGTCTCATCGCCAACGGCCCGCTCCGCGGAAGGCAGCACACCTACATGCTGCTCGACGAGCGGGCTCCCGCGCCCACCAGCACGTTCGACCGCGACCAGGCGCTCGCCACCATCGCCATCCGCTACTTCCAGAGCCACGGGCCCGGCACGCCCCGCGACCTGTCCTGGTGGTCGAGTCTCACCCTCACAGATTGCCGCCGCGCCGTCGACGTCGCCTCGGCTGACCTCGATTCCGTGGACATCGACGGCACCACCTGGTGGGCCGGAGAATTTCCAGCGGGCAATCCCGACATCGAACGTCCCCACGTTCGCCTGCTGCCCAACTACGACGAGTATTTCTCCCGAGACGGCCGCGTCGAGCGCTACCACGGCCCTCCGACCCCCAAACTCCAGGCCTTCCTCGCCGACGACGGCCGCTTCTCCGGGCACCACATCGTTATCGACGGCCTGCTCCGCGGAACATGGCTCCGGCAGGTCAATCCCCGGGCCATCCGTGTCACCATCGACCCGTTCGATACCTACACCCACGGCGAACGCGCCGCCGTCGAAGCCCAGGCCGCCCACCACGCCCGCTTCATGGACCTTACCCTCAACCTCGCCTGGACCTGACTCACCTTTCACGCCTGGCCACGCACACCACGCGCCGCGCGCAATGTACGGTGTCTCTCGACTCCGCGACGCCACGCAATACGCCACCTATTCGTAGGGGCGGATCCCCGGCGCTCGTCAATGACCACGCCACCAATGTGCCGGGGATCCGCCCTGCCCGAACCTATCAACCCGCCACCCCATCAAACGCCGATGTCGCGATGCCGAACGCGAGGCTGGTCCGCCAACCCCCGAGCGCCTCTTGCCAGCCTTCCCAACCACTGGCACCATAACGCGGAACTGTTTGGCAGCCCTCAGCAACAAGGACGAGAACCGTGCATATCGTCGTCGGAAGAGAAGTTGAAGAATTTCGCCTCGAAGCCATGCGGGCGGAATTCCCCGAAGCCACCTTCACCTCGGTCGTTCAGGAACCCGAAACCATCAAGGACGCCGACGGCTTCATCGGCCGCATCCCCGCCGATGTCTATTACCAGGCCAGCGACAAGCTGAAGTGGGTCCACTCACCCGGCGCCGGCATCGAAACCATCATCGCCATCCCGGAACTGGTCGCCAGCGACATCCAGGTCTCCAACGGCCGCGGCGCCCACGCCCCGTTCGTCGCCGAGCACACCATGGCCCTCCTGCTGGCCGTCAACCGCCGGCTCAACGAGTTCGCCCTGAACAAGTCCCGGCACCACTTCCATCCCTGGGGCCGCGGGCTCGAGTTCTCGTCGCTCTACGGCAAGCGCATGCTCATCGTCGGCATGGGCAACATCGGCCGCGCCATCGCCAAGCGGGCGGAAGGCTTCGAGATGGAAGTCGTCGGCGTCGACCTCTTCGTTCCGCCAGTATCGGACGACACCACCGTCATTCTCCCGCTCGACCACCTCGATGAGGAAATCGCGAAGGCGGATGTCGTCGTCATCGCCGTGCCCCACACCAAAGAAACCGAAAACCTCATCAACGCCGACCGCGTTGGCTCAATGAAGAAGGGGTCGGTCCTCGTCGGTATCTCCCGCGGCCACATCATCGACGAAGCCGCGCTCATCGAACGACTCACCGACGGCACGCTCTATGGCGCCGGCCTCGACGTTTTCGCCCAGGAGCCACTTCCCGAGGACAGCCCGCTCTGGGACGTGCCGAACCTCGTGATCACCCCGCACTGCGCACCGAACTCGCCGCTCACCCGCGACCGCGAGTACGAAATCATCCACGACAACATCCGCCGCTTCATCGACGGATCGCCGCTCCGCAACGTCTGCGACAAGGTCGCCGGCTTCTAGAAACCGGCTCCACGGCTGGCGGTATCCTCACCCGGATACCGCCATTCAAACCAGGGCCCACCGGTCGCCAGTGGCCCTGGCAGCGGCTGAGTTCATCTTCGCCAGGCAGCGGTGTCCCCGGAGAAGTTCTGTACCAGATCGTCAAGCGCCCGCCAATCCGAGTTCTGAACGACGGAGCCAGGCATGGCGCAACCGGATACGCGAACGCACACAGGCTGAAGGCTCGAAGTGCGAAGTTCGAAGGGGGAGGCGCTCACCGATGACGGAGTTCACCTGGACCGAAGACGAGTCGCGCCGGTTCGCGGCCATCAGGGATGACCTCGCCCAGGTCAGCACCGCCTCCGCCTGCCAGTTGCTGATCGGCCAGGGCTGGCGAGACGCCTACATGGTCGGCCTCCTGCCCATCCGTCCCGCCGGGCTCGGCAAGCGCCTCGTCGGCCGCGCCCGCACCTGCCGCTACCTCATGCGGCGTGGACCCGTTCAGCCCCACAACCCCGAAGCCCGCCGCGTCTCCCCCGAAATCGTGCTCATCGAATCCCTCGAACCCGGCGACATCTTCTGCGTGGATGCCCTTGGCGTCCCAACCTCCGGCATCATCGGTGATATCCTCTCGGCCCGCATGCAGGCTCGGGGCGCCCTCGCCGCCGTCATCCACGGCGCCGTCCGCGACTCGCCCTACATCGCCGACCTCAACTTCCCGGTCTACTGCTCGGCGGTCCACCCCTCGCACAGCGGCCGCGATCTCATCCCCGTCGACTTCGACCGCCCGATCGACATGGCCGGTGTCCAGGTCCTCCCCGGGGACATCCTGCTCGCCGACGACGAAGGCGTTCTCGCCATGCCGCTGGAAATGGCCGAATACGTCGCCCAGGCTGGCCCGCCCAAGGAGCGGATCGAAGCCTGGATTCGCGACAAGGTGGTCGGTGGCGGCTCCATCCACGACTACTACATGCCCACGCCCGAGAAATACGCGGAATACGAATCGGAGACTGGCGAGCGCTACGAGCACTAAGGAGGGGACGGGATGAAGATCACCGACGTCCGAACGGCCGAGATCAAGGGGCACGGGTATTCCACCTATGTCCGCGTCTATACCGACGAAGGCATCATCGGAAACGGCGAGTGCATCCACGGTGGCGAAGGCTGCCCGCAAATGGTCCACGCCCTGAAGCGCTACATCATTGGCGAAGACCCGCTCAACGTCGATCGCCTCTTTGAGAAGATGCGCCGCTCCCGCCTCTTCGATGGCGCCATGGCTGGCGCCACAGTCACAGCCATGACCGGCATCGAAATCGCGCTCTGGGATGTGGCTGGCAAGGCCCTTGGCGTTCCTGTCTACCAGTTGCTCGGCGGCAAGTTCCGCGACACCGTCCGCCTCTATTGCGATAGCCACGCCGGCAAGGACTTCTCGCCCGAATCCTACGCCGAACGTGCCCGCGAGGTCGTGGCCATGGGGTTCGACGCGCTCAAGTTCGACGTCGACGAGACCGAGACCGGCTTCCGTACCGACGCCTGGAACTGGCACGCCTCCAGTTCGGAAATCTCCTGGATGGTCGAGCGAGTCGCCGCCGTCCGCGACGCCGTCGGCCCGAGTATCGACGTCGCCATCGACATGCACGGCCGCTACGATATCGCCAGCGGCATCGCGGTCGCCCGCGCCATGGAACCGTTCGACCTGCTCTGGCTGGAAGAACCCGTCCCGCCCGAGAACGTCTCCGCCCTCCGCGAGGTCAAGCGAAACTCGCCCGTTCCGCTCTGCTCCGGCGAAAACCTGTACCTGCGCTGGGGCTTCCGCGACCTGCTCGAACAGCAGGCCGTCGACTTCATCATGCCGGACATCCCCAAGTGCGGCGGCCTCTCCGAATGCCGCAAGATCGCCAACATGGCCGAGGTCTACTACGTCCCACTCGCGCCCCATAACGTGTGCGGCCCGCTGGGCACGATGGCCTCCGCCCACGTCTGCGCCTCCATCCCCAACTTCCTGGTCATGGAGTGGCACTGGATCGACTACCCCGGCTGGGACGACCTCACCATCCAGGATCAGCCCGTCATCCAGAACGGCCACGTCGTCCTCACCGACAAGCCCGGCATCGGTATCGAAGTCAACGACGAAGTCGCCCGCCAGTACCTCCGCCCCGGCACCGAACTCTTCGCCGAACACCCGTAACACGACCCGCTAGCCGGTAGTGACAGGCCTCGTGCCCATCACAGGCGGACTTCCCCACTCACCTCCGAAATCCGCCAGCCAAGCGTAGGCGGCATCACATCCTCCCATGTACGGGGCGACGGCTCCGTTCCCGCGGGGGTGCATCCGGCGCCTTCGCCGCTCACCTCAGGTCCACTCACACCAACCCCGTCATCCTGAGCGCCAGCGAAGGACCCCCGGACGAAGTCCTTCCGCCGCCAGGCGGACTCCCATACCGGCAAGCCCCCACCGCTCGCCCCCGCCAGCGGACGGCGTCGCTACAACGCTCACACCTATTCCCCAATGTACGGGGCGACGGCTCCGGTGACGGCAGGCAAATCGTTCCATGCGCCGTCCAGCCGGAGTCTGTCGCCCCGCTTTCGCTCACCCCCGCCTCACCGCACCCAACCCGCCTGGCGTCGCCCCGCCGCGGCAACCATCGGCGTACCCCAATCCCGCACAACCACGCCCACTCGCACCTTATCCATTCACCAGTACGGAAGCCCCAGCCGGCCTCCGAACCAGCCATCCCGTGACGAGTCGGCCGGCGCGTGGGCTTCCAACCGCGAACCAATCTCACCCCGCGTGGCGGGTTTTCCCCGTCTCGATGCGTTCACTGGGGAGACGTTCACATTTCCGGGCGCCTGCAGGGGCAACCTGATCCGTGTGGACCATGTCCGCCACACACGACAACATCATTCATGCGCCAACATTAATTCGAAAGGGCACATAAATTGGCTGCGGCGGAAACCCCATCGTTCCGGGCCAGACCACCCGCCGAAGTCGAATAAATGGATTAATGGAATAATGTCGGCGAAAACACACACCCTCCCAAGACACCCATCCAAGGCACCGTTCCGCCCATCAATGCCGCAGCCTGCCTCGACTCCCCTGCTGACGAAAGCGCCAATTCCGGATAGCATCTCCACATCGAACGCTGCATTCACCCACTCAGGGGTCGCCGCACCAGCGGAAGGAACACCACCCATGCCCAACGAATCGATCTTCACCGCCGACGCCTCATCCGTCGTCTTCGGCCCCGGCGCCACGCGCGAAACCGGCGCTCGCATCCGCGCTCTCGGCTGCCGCAACGTCCTCGTCGTTACCGACCCTCGCGTCGGGGAACTCCCGCCCCTCTCCAACACCGTCGCCTCGCTCGAGGAGGCCGGCGTTGCCTACGACATCTTCGCGGACACCCGCGTCGAGCCCACCGACGTCTCGTGGCAACAGGCCATCGAGGCCGCCACCCAGGGCGGCTACGACGGGTTCGTCTCCGTCGGTGGCGGCTCCGTCATCGACACCGCCAAGATCGCCAACCTCTACTCCACCTGGCCCGACGATTTCATGGCCTACGTCTACCCGCCGCTCGGCGAAGGCAAGCCCGTTCCCGGCCCGCTCAAGCCCCACATCGCCATCCCCACCACGGCGGGAACCGGAAGCGAAACCACCGGCAACGCCGTGTTCGATCTCTCGTCGGCCCATGTCAAGACCGCCATCTCCCATCGCTCGCTGCGACCTTCCGCCGGTATCATCGACCCGGAAAACACCCGCACCATGCCGCCGATGGTCGCCGCCTGCTCCGGTCTCGATGTCCTCAGCCACGCGCTGGAGTCCTACACCGCCATCCCGTTCACCAGCCGCGAAGCCGCCACCGACCCGCTCAAGCGCACGGTCTACCAGGGCTCCAACCCGATGAGCGATGTCTGGGCCGCCCGCGCCATCGAAATTGGGGCCAGGTACCTGGTTCGCGCCGTGCAGGACCCCAGCGACGACGAAGCCCGCGAGGCCATGCTGCTAGCCTCCACCTCGGCCGGGATCGGCTTCGGCAACGCCGGGGTCCATCTCCCCCACGCCATGTCCTACCCGGTCTCCGCCCTCGCCCGCGATTACGTCGCGCCGGGCTATCCCGACGACCACACCCTCGTTCCGCACGGCATGTCGGTCATCCTCACCGCCCCAGCGATCTTCCGCTGGACCGCCCAGGCCAACCCCGAGCGCCATCTCGAGGCCGCCCGCCTGCTCGGCGCCGATATCTCCGGCGCGGGACCCGACGATGCCGGAGAGGTCCTCGCCGGCGCCCTGGTCAGCCTGATGAAGCAGGTGAACATGCCAAACGGCCTCAATGCCGTTGGCATCACCACCGATGATCTCGACGACCTGGTCAAGGGCACGCTCCCGCAATCCCGCATCACCCAGCTCTCGCCCCGGCCAACCTCGGAAGACGCCTACCGCGAGATGTTCACCAACTCGATGACGATCTGGTAAGGACCGGCCTTCCCAACCCCGCCGACCGGCGCGATAATCGCGCCAACCGCCGCGCCGGTGACCACGAGAACATCACATCACCGGCGAGGAACGGCCCCGACGCCGTTCCCACCCAATCAGTCGCTTACTTGCCGGGAAGCCCCTGGCGCACGACACGGACATCCACCACGGACGTCCACGGAGGAAACACTCAGTCATGGCCATGCGCATGCAACTCGCCGAAGTCCTCACCAACCGTGAGGCCAACGTCATGTGGGATCTCACCAAACAACTCGGCGTGAAACAGGTCGTCACCGGTATCCAGGACGACCCGAATGAACCACCCGCCTGGGACTTCGACCGGCTCCGCAAGATCAAGGAGAAGTTCGCCGAGCAGAGTCTCGACGTCACCGTCATCGAGTCCGCCCCGGCCTCCATCCAGGAGCCGATCAAGCTCGGCCTTGGTGACCGCGACGAGCACATCGACCACTTCTGCCAGCTCATCGAGAACATGGGCCGGCTGAATATCCCCATCATGTGTCACAACTGGATGGCGGGTATCGGCTGGCTCCGCACCGACTTCGGCATCCCCGAGCGCGGCGGCGCCCTCGTCACCGGCTACGACAACGACGTGAATGAGGCCAAGGGTCCCACCGAGTTCGGTATCCACACCGAGGAGCAGATGTGGGAGCGCATGGAGTACTTCCTGCGCCGCGTCGTGCCGGTCGCCGAAAAGGCGGGCGTGTTCCTCGCCGTCCACCCGGACGATCCGCCCCGGTCCCCGGTTCGCGGCATCGGCCGCATCCTCACCTCGCCCGAGAACTTCCAGCGCGTGCTCGACATGTACCCGAGCAAGCACAACGGGCTCACTTTCTGCCAGGGCAACTTCGCCGCGATGGGTGTCGATGTGCCGGAAACCATCCGCCACTTCGGACGCCAGGGTGCCATCAAATTCGTCCACTTCCGCGACGTGCGTGGCAATCGTGACAAGTTCGTGGAAACCTTTCACGACAACGGCCAGACCGACATGGTCGAGGCCATCCGCGCCTACGCCGATGTCGACTTCGACGGTCCGGCCCGCGTCGACCACGTCCCCACCATGGCTGGCGAGGGCAATGACAATCCCGGCTACGAAACGATGGGCCGACTCTACGCCCTGGGCTACATGCGCGGTCTCATGGAAGCCGTCGCCAAGGAATACCCCACCGAGGGCGAGGCCTGATCGATGCGATTTGGGGAAGATATCGTCCTCGTCACCGGCGCCGGCTCGGGAATCGGACAGGCAATCGCCTCCCGGTTCGCCGCCGAAGGAGCCAGGGTCGCGGTCACCGATCGATACGGTGACCGCGCCGAAACCACCGCGGCCGCCCTGCGCGATCGAGGTGATCACGCCATCGCCATCACGATGGATGTCACCAGCGAGGAGCAGGTGAACGCGGCCAACGAGACCATCGCCCGCGAGTTAGGCCCGGTCACCATCCTCGTCAACAACGCCGGTCTCTCGCTCGGAACGGATGTCCGCCACATTACGCCAGAGGTGTGGGATCTCAATCTCGCGGTGGTCCTGAAGGGCCCCTATCTCTGCACCCGGGCCGTCCTCCCCGCCATGATCGAGCGGGGAAAGGGTGTCATCCTGAATATCTCGTCGGTCAACGGCATGTTCGGCATCGGCGAGGAAGCCTACTCGGCGGCGAAGGCCGGCCTGCTGAACTTCACCCAGAACATCGCCATGCGCCACGGACCCCAAGGCATCCGGTCCAACGCCATCTCTCCCGGCACCATCCGCTCCCCAATCTGGGACGAGCGGATCGCCCGCGACCCGGAGGTGTTCGAGAGCCTCACCGCCTGGTACCCGCTAGGCCGGGTCGGCGAAGTCGACGACATCGCGGCGGCGGCCCTGTTCCTCTGCTCCGACGAGGCAAGCTGGATCACCGGGGTCAACCTGCCGGTCGATGGCGGGCTCACCGCCGGCAACCACCGCATGATCAGCGGCCTCGAAGGCGCCTGATCACGTAAAGAGGCCGCCCGGGTCGTTCAACTCGCTCCGCACCATCACCCGGATCACCCGTGCCAGTTCCCGCGCGTTGGTGAAGTTGATCGCGTGAGGAATCCCCGGCATCACCATCGCCCGGCCATTCGGAAACGCGTCCGCCAGCTCGTGAATCCACGCTGGCGGCGCGATCGGGTCTCGCTCGCCGCCGACCACCAGCACTGGCGCTTGCACCCGCAGGACACGTTCAATCTGCGGATCGCGAATCGAACGGCGCAGCATCCTCAACCCGGATATCGGGCTGCTGAGCATCACGTCCCGGAGCCACACCGGCCACAGCCGCGCCGACTCCCGCGGGATGTCGAGCAGTCCCCGGATCATCACCTGAACTGACCAGCGAACCGCCGGGTCCATCGTCGGCGACACCAGCACCAGCGCCCTGACGAGATCCGGCCGCTTCACCGCGAGATGCGTGAGTACCTGGCAGCCCATCGAGTTCGCCACCAGCACCGCGCCCGACACGGCGTGTTCGTCCAGCCACCAGGCCAGCCCCTCCGCCAGTTGCTCCAGGGTCAACAGTCCTCGCCGCAAGGTGCTTCGCCCGGTCCCCGGTAGGTCAGGCACGTAGATCGCGAACTCGTCGTCCAGTTCACTCGCGATTGGCTGGAAGTAGGATCCCGAGACCACCACGCCATGGACCATCACCAGCGGTGGAAACCCGTTACTCTCTCCGGCTGGCTCGGAGATTCGGGCGAACCAGTCGCAACCGACCCCGTCCATCGCCTCATACACCCACTGGGTCCGGGCCCACCCATCGTCCTCGCTTGGCCACCACCGGCGAACCGTTCGGCTCACCAGCGTTCTCCGGCGGCTATCGCCTTCCGGCACCAGTCGCGCACTTCATCGTTCAGCTCGATATCGTCGAGGTCCCCGAGCCCGAACCACCGCATGCCCTCCAGGACGGACGGCAACTCCTCTCCGGCGTCCACGGGCCGCGCGAAGTAGATGAGGTCGATGTGCTGGTGATCCGGCCCGATCTGCTCCAACTGGATGCCCTCAGGCCGAATGAGTTGCACCGGCTGGCCGGGATAGTCCATATCCAGCCCTCGCTCGCCCACAAGCTCAACCGCGATACCGGCCTCCTCCGCCACCTCGCGCAGGGCGGCCTCGTCCGGCAACTCGTTCTCCTCGATGTGTCCGCCGGGTGGAAGCCACAGCCCAAGCTTGCGGTGCCGGTGCAGCACTACCTTTTCCTGGCACACGACAAACACGGCGACCGTGAAGTCGCGGGTCACTGTTTCACTCATTCGCTCTTCGATGTCTCGTCGCTATCACCGGATGGCGGGGTCAGCTGTCCGGTGCGGTCCAGCCACGCCGCGGCGGCCGCCTCCGACCACGATGCCCGTTCGGACGCTGGAATCTCGGGTCCCGGCATGTCGCCGCTCCAGTCGCTCCACGGCTCGGCCTCGACCGCCCGCGGGTTGGACTCGTTCACACGGAAGGTCGCTTCCTGGGCGTTGGCGGATTCACTCGGTGGCATGGCCCAGGCCGTTCCTCCGGGGCGCCGCGCCACGATCAATGGCTCGTCGGGATCGTCCGCGTTCCACTGCCGCAACGCCCAGAGCAGGCCAACCACCACCGCGTGGATCAGCACCAGCACCGTCCACGCCAGGATCCAGCGTTCCGCCCAGGTTCCGCCCGGATCCTGGATCAGATTGATCGAGTACAGCGCCACGATCCCCAGCGCATACAGGCTGATGTGCGCCTGTAACAGCCCGAAGCCGCGGAGCCACGCCACCAGCGGCTTGTCCGGATGCTCATCGCGGAACCCGTTTCGCGCCGCGTCGCGGTACCAGGCAAGCGATTCAAATGGGCGGGAGGGAGGTTGGGCCATGGTGCTGACACTCTGTCCTGATCGGCCGACGAGCCCGTACTGAGCGAAGCGAAGTATCACCCAGAGTGTACGACACTCTCCCCCTCGGGGAGGCCGGTTCGGGATGCCGCGCCTGACCCGGAGTGGTAGACTGAAGCCTGTCAGGCACGGTCGCGCAGCGCCACCGGCCTCTCGAACCTTCCGGTCCTTTTCCTCCGCGGAACAAACGCGAATCCCGGCCCGCAAGCCGGTCCCCGTCACGATTCGTCGCGCGATCGATTCCTTCGTCGCCAAGCCAAGGGACTCAAATCATGGCCCAACCACCGTCATACGAAGTTGCTCGCGACCGTGTGAACGTCAGAACACCCATGCGATGCCCGCTTTGCGACGGTCAGCTTCAGGATGTGTTGATCCGCGACATCGGCGGCGTCACGGCGTCCATTATCTGGCAGGTGCACGCTGGACGCTGCGAGGAGCACGGCTGGTTCCAGACCGAGGTCGTTTCCCGCCCACCGCGCGAGATCTTCGCCGTTACTCGACCCTTCGGCGCCGCCCGGCGGGTTGTGGTCAACGGCCGCGAGCACTTCTCCTTCTCGACCGCCTGGAACGATCTCCCGCCGGACAAGCGCCGCGAGAAGGTTGACCCGCTGGAAGCGGATTACTGGCAAATCAAGCAGCCCGCCTAGGCGGCATCCGGGCCACCGACACCGTACAATCCATGGAACATCCAGGCCAGCGGCGCGAACTTGATCGCGCCGCTTCGCCGTCACGGAACACCACTCAGGAGGCACAGGGTTTCATGGCGTCGCTACCAGGCACAACTCCACGTGCGAGGGCCGAAACGCCACCCCCAGGCCACGAGGATCAGGGGCCCCGGGTGGGCCTGACCGCCGGATCGCTCTTTCTCGTCCTCGTCGCCTTCTGGGTGATGACTCGGATCGAATACGTCGTTGTCATCGCCCTCTTCGGCCTGCTTCTCGGAACCATCCTCGAAGGCCCCGTGCGCCGCATCCAGGATCGCCACGTGCCGCGCCCGGCCGCCATCGCCATGATCTACGCGGCGATCATTGGCCTCCTCGTCCTGCTCGTGTTCCTCATCGTCCCGGTCATCTCCGACCAGGCCGACACTTTCCAGGAGGAAATTCCCGGTCAGCTCGAAAGCCTCCAGCTTGAATGGGAGAACAGTTCCAACGGCCTCCTCAGCGGAACCGGCGCCTCACTCCTGGCCCGCGCGCGTGAGTTCCTCGACAACCCGGACAGTAATGTCGCCGTCTCCACCGACACCGTCCAAAACGTCATCCCGCTTATCTCCGGGGTCACGGCCGGCATCGTCGGCGTCGTCACCACCCTCGTCATCACGTTCTATTACCTGATGGAAAAGGCGTTCATCCGCAAGCTCGTCATCAGCCAGCTCGACCCGAAACGCCAGCCGCGCGTCAACCGGATCTGGCAGGATGTCGAGAACAAGGTCGGCGGCTGGATGCGAGGGCAGTTGCTCCTCTGCCTGATCATCGGCTGCATCGCCACCATCAGCTATGGCGTGCTGGATATCCGGTTCTGGCCCCTGCTGGGTCTGTGGGCGGGTGTCACCGAAATCATTCCCATCGTCGGGCCATGGATCGGCGGTATCCCCGCCGTCATCGTCGCGCTCACCCAAGGCTGGGAAAAAGCCCTCATGGTCGCCATCGTCATCATCGCCATGCAGTCCCTGGAGAACTGGTTCCTCGTGCCCCGTGTCATGCGTGGCGCCGTTGGCCTGTCCCCTCTCACCGTATTCCTCGCCATTCTCGCCGGCACCCAGTTCATGGGCGTGACCGGAGCCATCCTTGCCATCCCGATCGCCGCGGCGATCCAGGTGATCCTCACCGACTACTTCGCCACCCGCCAAATCCAGCGCGAGGGCACTCCGCAATCCGGTTGGCGGTGGATGCTCAGCCGCTCATCCTCCGACAATGTCGAGGAGGTGGCCCACATTTCGCCACCGGAGGACAGCGACCCACTGGAGAGTGAACAGACGATTTCGTCCGATTACCACGCCGGCCCGCCCGACGAACCGTCGCCCAGCCCCACTCCCAGCGATCCTAAATCCGATTCCACCCCGACGACCCGCCAGCAATGGGCACCCTTCGGGCGATCCGTGGACGGAGACACCTCGAATGACAATGGCAAACCCGGCTGACGTGGGATTCCAGGACGCATGCGATCCACGCCCATTTGTTGGCCACCGGCTCTGCCATGTCATCCTTCCGCGAGCACATGAGGACCCGTTCAGCGAGGTGGAATCGCTACGCCGTCTTCTGATCGCGGAATCGGCGGAAGTCGAGGCCGAACTGGGCTGTCCCGTGGCGTTCGAGTCGGAAGGTCAACCGCGCAATGCCGGCTCCATCCTCCTCGTCGGCCCAGCGTCTCTCAACCCGGCCATCGCCGAAGCCGGATACGCCCCAGCGTCCGAGCCAATGGTGACCGTGGACCGCGACCACGCGACCGTCGTCGTCGACGGCCCCACCATCAGCGCGACAGGCGACGCCTTCCAGTTGCTCCGCACCGCCATTCACTCCGGGGAATCCACGCTCACCCCGAAGTCGCCCGAGACATCCAGCGACATCCTGGACGTCCTGAGGTCGGAGGTATGGAACACCTATCCCGCGCTCGAGCACCGAAACCTGAACTGGACGGACATCCTCGCCCACCACGCATCCGAAATCCGCGATTCCAACGCGTCCCTGGCATCTCTCCAGCGCCTGTTCGCCGAGTTGCAAGACGCCCACACCTGGGTCAAGGACGGAACCTTTGGCGGCCGGCTCCCATATCGGGCCTGGATCGAACCTGGTGATGGCTGGTTCACCCACGTTCCAACCTGGACAGCCGCCTGGGCCTCGGGTGTTCGTCCCGGCGACCGCATCCCTGATGTCGATGGCCGCCACTGGTGGGAGCGCACGGCGGCGACGCCTCGCACCAGGGCCCTGGTCACGGGCTATCGCTGGCTGTCCGGCCAACCAGGAACGGACCGTTCCATGAAGGCGATCTCACCCACCGGAACGGTGATCGAATGGCGGGAATCCATCGAATCTGGCTTCCCACACGACCCGATCTCGTGGCGCGTTCTTCCCTCCGGCACCGGGTACCTTCGTATCCGGGCGTGGTTCCACGCCCGCGACTGGCGGTCATCCCTCGACACCGCGTTCGGCGAGCTTGCCGATTGCCCTCGCCTGCTGGTCGACCTTCGTGGAAACGCCGGTGGCAACCTGATCGCGGCGCAGGGCTTCCGGCACCGGTTCCTGGAGGAAGAAACGCTGCTCGGCCAGGTGCAATTCAGCATCGGGAACGGGAGACTGGGCAATCCCGCGCCGATGGTCGGCGTGCCAGCCTCCGATAGTCCTCGTTGGCTCAAACCGGTGCGCTTCCTGATCGACCGCCAGACCTACTCCGCCTCCGAGGACGCAATCCTCGGCCTGGGTGGACTGCCCCACGTCCAGATCGTGGGGGAGCGGAGCGGCGGCGGCAGTGGACGACCGCGCACCATTACCCTGCGCGACGGCATGTTCGCCACCATTTCCACGGCCCTCACCTACGATCGGTACGGCCATTGCGTTGAAGGCAACGGCGTCCCGGTCGACATCGACCTCCCGCTCGAGGAGCACCATCGCGATCCCCGGCAGGTGACAGCCAGCGCCATCCTCGACCTGGCGGACCGGCACTGGGACTGACCACCGCCAAACGGTCAGTGGTCAGCCGCCGCCTCACCACCCGACAATTGCTCCCATATCGAGCGGTTTCATTCGAAAGGGACACCATGTCAGGGACCACCACGCGACCGGTCAAGGTAAGCATTCAGATTCAACCCCAGCACGGCACTTACGAGCAGATGCGCGCCGCCTGGATTGCCGCCGACGAACTCGGCGTCGATACCATCTTCAACTGGGATCACTTCTACCCACTGGCCGGGGATGCCAACGGGCTTCATTTCGAGGCCTACACCCTGCTCGCCGCCATGGCCGAGGTGACCGAACGCGCGGCCATCGGATCGCTGGTGACGTGCAACTCCTATCGCAACCCGAACCTGCTCGCGGACATGTCCCGCACGATCGACCACATCTCGGGCGGGCGATTCGTCCTCGGCATCGGCTCCGGCTGGGCCGAGCGCGACTACTTCAATTACGACTACGAGTTCGGAACCGCCGCGTCCCGCCTCCAGGACCTCAAGCGCGACCTCCCGATCATCCGCAAGCGGTTCGACAAGCTGAATCCCGGACCAGTCAACGGCTCCATCCCAATCCTGATCGGTGGCGGTGGGGAGAAGGTAACCCTCCGGCTCGTCGCCGAGCATGCCGATACCTGGCACGCCTGGGGCGACGTGGAAACGATGGCCCACAAGAGCCAGGTGCTGGAAGACTGGTGCGGCAAGGTCGGCCGCGATCCGTCCGAGATCGAGCGGTCAACTGGCGTGAATCCGATGGCGCTCGACATGGCCGAGCAGCACGTGGCCAACGGCGTGACCCACTTCACCACCAGCGCCTCTGGTCCGGACTACGATCTCGGCCCGGTGAAGGAACTGCTCCAGTGGCGCGACAAGGTCAACGCCACCCGCGGCTAGTCCACCATTCCACCAATCCACATTCTGGACCGGCACTCACAGCCTATTGTGTGATGAACTACGTATGTTCGCAGGGGTCGATCTGGTATCGACCCTGGAAGGTCACCGCCGACTATCCGGGCCCGCAGAACTCCTTCGGGATGGCCAGTCTCAGCGGGCCGGTGAAGGCGTGACCTCAACCCGCAGGTTCTTCATCACTGGCTGTCGGCTCTTGGCGCCGAAATCCACCACCGGGCACAACACGTTGAGTTCCGGCATATATCCGGCCGTCGAACCTCGCGGGATGTTGTAGGGCACCGCGAGATAGCCATGCACCGACCGGCGACTCCCGTCGCGAGCGATGCTGGTGATATCGATCCGGTCGAACTCGGCCAGCCCGCGTTCCTTCATGTCAGCCTCGTTCATGAACAGCAGCGTCCGCAGGTTCTTGACGCCACGATAGCGGTCGTCGTTGGAATAGATGCTGGTGTTGAACTGGTCGTGCGAACGCATGGTGCTCAGGCTCAGGTGCCCAGCCTCCGGAACCACGTCCACCAGCGGCGCGGTCGAAAACTCCGCCCGGCCAGACTCTGTCGTGAACACCCGTTCCCGCGCCAGTTGCCGGATTCGGAACCCACCCGGTTTGCGAGCGCGGCGATTGAAATCCTCGAACCCGTCCAGCGCCTTCGCGATTCGGTCGCGGATCAGGTCGTAGTTGGCGACCAGGCCCGCCCACGGGGTGCGGGTCTCCGGCAACGTCGCCTGGGCGAGCCCGCCGAGGATCGCCACCTCGGACCGGAGGTGCGGCGAGGCCGGCTCCCTCTTCCCATTCGACAAATGCACCATGCTCATCGAGTCCTCGACCGAGACCATCTGGGCGCCTCCGCGCTGGATGTCTTGCTCGCTGCGCGCAAGGCATGGCAGGATCAGTGCCCGGCGACCATGAACCAGGTGACTGCGATTGAGCTTGGTCGATACCTGGATCGTCAGGTCGCACCGCCGCAATGCCTCGAACGCATACGGAGTGTCGGGTGTAGCCACCGCGAAATTGCCACCCATACCCAGGAACACCTTCACCTGTCCGGCGTGCATCGCCTCGATCGTCCCCACCACGTCGAGTCCCGGTTCCCGGGGCGGCGTAATGTCGCAGGCGGACGCAATCCGGTCGAGGAGTTCATCCGTGGGGTGGTGATTGATGCCCTGGGTGCGATTGCCCTGCACGTTGCTGTGCCCGCGAATCGGGCAGGGACCGGCTCCCGGTCGGCCGATATTGCCCCGCAGCAGCAACAGGTTGGCGATTTCGCGAACCGTATCGACGCCATGCTCCTGCTGCGAGATACCCAGGCACCAGGCGATGATGCAGGCCTCGGCCTCGCGATAGATGCGCGTCATTTCCCTGATCGTTGCTTCGTCCACGCCAGACTGCGGCACGATCTCGTCCCACGGGGTCGCCTCGCAACTCGCTCGGTAGTCGTCCGCGCCGTTGGTGAATCGCTCGACGAAGGCCCAGTCAATCGCGCCCGGGTCATCTTCCGCCATCTCGAACAGCGCCTTCGCCATTCCGCGCACGAGCGCGGCGTCACCGCCAATGCGCGGCTGGACATTGAGGGTGCTGGTGTCGGTGGCCTTGAAGCGGGCCATGTCCTTGAACTCGTGCGGCACGATCGTCCGCGTCGCCGCCGCTTCAATTAGGGGGTTGATGTGAACGACGGCCGCGCCGCGCCTGGTCGCCTCCGCCAGGTACGTGAGCATCCGCGGAGCGTTTGTGGCGGCGTTCACCCCGAGCAGGAAGATGGCGTCGGCCTGCTCCCAGTCGTGAATGTCCACCGTTCCCTTGTTGGTGCCGATCGAGGCCCTCAAGGCCACCCCGCTTGCCTCGTGGCACATGTTGGAGCAGTCCGGCAGGTTGTTGGTGCCATACTCGCGCACGAACCACTGATACAGGAAGCTGGCTTCGTTGCTCAGTCGCCCCGACGTGTAGAACGATGCCTGGTTCGGTGAATCCAGGCCGCGCAGCGTCTCGCCCGCAACCGAGAAGGCGTCATTCCACGAAATGGGCAGGTAGCGATCGCTCTCGGGGTCGTAGCTCATCGGCTCCGTCAGGCGGCCAGCGTCCTCCAAAGCGAAGTCGCTCCACTCCATCAATTCGGACACCGTGAACGTCGCGAAGAAGTCCCGCCCGACCTCCCCGGAACTCCGCTCCCAGGTCGCGTGCTTGACCCCGTTCTCACAGATGTCCAGCGTGACCTTGGGATCGTCCGGCCAGGCACATCCGGGGCAATCGAATCCACGCCGGTCCTTGTTCATGCGGAGGAAGATGCCCGGCGCCTCGCGCATCGACCGTTGGTGAAGCAAGGTCTTGGCGACGTTGATCGCGGCTCCCCAGCCAGCCGCCGGGTGGTGATAGTCGCTCCGGCTTGGCGCGGCCTCCGAATCAGGCCCGCACCCGGCCGCCGCGGCGCGGGTCGTTCCCTGGCCGCGCAGAACCTCGTCGGTTGGCGTGTTCGTGACGTTGCGGGGTTCCGCGGGTTCTGGTTGTGATCGTTCGACCGCGGCCATGTGCATCCCTCGTGATTGGTCCGCGCCCGCCTCGCGATGGAGGCCAGCGTGGAGCGATGATCTGCGGTGTGACCACCATTCTAGGATGAAACGCGTCCTACAAGCCCGAGATGCCGCATCGGGTAACAGGATTTGGCCGAGCGGGGAGGTGGTACACTCGACGGGTCGAACGCTTGCAATCAGTGCTCCCGATCGCCGGTATGAGCACGAAAGAAAGGGTGTCGTGAGCTTTCGTCCGGGAAGCAAGACCACGGCCAGGGTCTGGAAAATCACCAACGACGAGGGGCGGTTCCGCCGCGATCACCTGGCGACCGAAGAGCCGCTGGAAATCCGCCTGATCACGCGGGATGAAACCCATACCGTGGCGATCACCATGCGCACTCCAGGCAACGACTTCGAGCTTGCCGCCGGGTTCCTCCACGGTGAGGGCATCATCCACGACCGGGACGAGATCGCCAGGATCAGCTACTGCGTCGATCCCGGCATTGACGCCGCCCAGCAGTACAACATCGTGAATGTCGCGTTGCGCGGCGACGCCTCACCAGATCTGGCGCCGCTCGAACGGCATTTCTTCACCTCCAGCGCGTGCGGGGTATGCGGCAAGGCATCCCTGGAGGCGCTGCACCTGCGGGCGAATCCCGCCATCCCGCCGGGCCCCGAGGTCCCGATCGAGGTGATCTACGGGTTGCCGGATAAGTTGCGCCAGGCGCAGGGCATCTTCGAGGACACCGGTGGGCTTCATGCCGCCGCGCTGTTCGACACCTGTGGAAACCTGCTTGCGCTCCGCGAGGACGTTGGCCGGCACAACGCGCTGGACAAGCTCGTTGGCTGGGCGCTCATGGAGGACCGCCTGCCACTCAACCAGCACATCCTGCTGGTCAGCGGGCGCTCCAGCTTTGAAATCCTCCAGAAAAGCCAGGCGGCGGGAATACCGATCGTCTGCGCCATTTCCGCGCCCAGCAGCCTGGCCGTGGACCTGGCTCGCGAGTTCGGGATGACGCTGGTCGGCTTTCTGCGAGACCAGCGTTGCAACGCGTATACCGCGCCTGAACGACTGCTGCTCGCCTCATCCCCGAGTCCCTAACGATGGAGTCCCAACGCCTCCGGACCCTTCTGGACCAGAGCGCCGCGCTGCACGATCATCTCTGCCCGCGACAGGTACTCGGCGTCCGGATGGGCATGCTCGCCGCTGAACTGTTCCATTTGGAGCTTCCCCGTAAAGACAAGCGCCTGCTCACCATCGTCGAAACCGACGGCTGCTTCGCCGATGGAGTGGCCGTGGCGACCGGCTGCTGGCTCGGGCATCGGACGCTGCGGCTCGTGGACCACGGCAAGATCGCGGCCACGTTCGTCGACACCGCCACCAATCACGCCCTGCGCGTTCACCCGTCCCAGGAATCTCGACCCCTGGCCGCGCGATACGCGCCCAACGCCCCGGACCGTTGGCATGCCTACCTGGAGGGCTACCAGCACATGCCAGTCAGCGAACTGCTCGTCGTCGATCGTGTCTTGCTCGATCGCCCGGTCGAATCGCTGATCAGTCACCACGACCGCCGCGCAACCTGCGAAAACTGCGGCGAGGAGATCTTCAACGAGCGCGAGGTCGCGGTGAATGGGCGAACCCTGTGCCTGGGTTGCGCCGGTCAACCGTATCTGACAGTGCTGACGGACGCCGTGGAATGCTCGCATGGCGGATAGCGATCTGTCGGCGGCCGTACTTGTCGGCGGACAGTCACGGCGGATGGGCGAGAACAAGGCGCTGTTGCGTCTGGAACCTGGAGGCCCCACCGTCATCGAAACGGTCGTCCAGAAGCTGCGAGCCGTCGCCGGCGACATCATGCTGGCAGGTTGCGATCCGGAGCCGTACGCCTTTCTCGGCCTCCCGCATATTCCCGACGTGGAACCGGGCATTGGCGCCCTCGGCGGGGTCCACAGCGCGCTCACGACCATGACGACCCCTCACGTGCTGATCGTGGCCTGCGACATGCCCTTCCTGAACGCGGACCTGCTCCGCTACATGGCCGCTCAGCCGCGCGACTATGACGCGCTGGTTCCAGTATTCGACAGGCCGCAGCCGCTTCACGCGATCTACGCCAAAATGTCCCTGCCACTCATCGAGCGGAGCATCCAGGCGGGCGACCTGCGTGGCACCGGCTGGCTGGCCCAGGCCAACGTCCGCGCGATCGACCGCGAAACCATGCGACGATACGATCCGGACCTCCTGTCGTGCTTCAACATGAACACCCCCGCCGATGTCGCCCACGCAAGGCGCATCGCCACGGCAAGCAAGGGCTCGATCCCCGGCGCATAAACGCCGGTGACACCCGTTTTGATCGCATGCGACTCGCAACATGAGCGCCGCCTCCCGGAAGGGACGCGGCGCTCTTGATCAGTGACGGCGAATTGGCCGGAACTTAGATTCCGGCCGCCGCGAACAGCTTCTTGACCGACGCCGAGGTCTCGCTCGCCGCCGCCGCGGGATCGGTCGCGGCCAGTTCGTTGATCCGGGCGCTGAACGGCTCGGCGATCACCGGTCCGTCGTAGCCGATCGCCGCCAGCCGGCTGATCATCTCCGGCGCGGGAATCACGCCGGTCTCCATCGGCAACGTGCGCGAAAGGTCCTGCTGCTCGTCGATTTCCAGCCCAGCCGGGGCATCGTTGACGTGCACCACGAACACGTTGTCCTTCGTCAGGAGATCCATCTCCTCAAGGGTGCCGTGCGCGGTGTAGTGGTGCCAGACATCGAAGAGGACACCGACATTGCCGGTGCCGACCTTGTTCCCCAGTTCGAGCATCTGCGGCATGCTGTAGATGAACTCGTACCTGAACTTGTCGCGCAGCGTTTTCGGCGCGATGAACTCGATGCCGAGGCTAACCCCAGCTTCCTTCAGCGTCTCCGCGTATGGGCGGAGCCGCTCCAGGATGAACTCGTACTGCTCATCGAACTGCCGGTCGTTGTTGGCCGGCATGATGCCAGAGGTCGTGAACGGGTTACCCAGCGCCACGCCCAGCGCGGCCAGCGGCTTCAACGCTTCCAGGTCGGCGTCGCGGTGCTCGTCGTCCTGCCAGCGAACCGTGGCTCCCCATCCACCCGGCTTCACGCCCTTGCGGGCGAACAGGTCCTTGACGTAGTCGACGCCCTTGTCGTCGGCGATCGCCCGTGCCTCGGCGATGTCGAACCACACCCCGTCGAACCCGGTCGCGGCCGCGAGGTCGATGGACTCCTCGAGGCTGAGGCCCTTCAGTCCAATCGCGCCAGTCATCAGTGAGCTGTACATGGATACCTCTCTTCGTGTTTGCGAAATGGCGATGGCCGGCGATCTCACCGGCCATCGTCATGCATGAAGCGTGGAAGGCATGCGCCAGGGATTAGGCGAGCACCTCGTCCGGCACGTCCACGCTGAACGGGGTCTTGAACGCCTCGGTGCGGGCCACCGGCTTGCCGGTCGGGTCCTCGGGCAGCGACACGGTCTGGCCGATCTGGGCCGAGAGGTACGCCGCCTTGATCACCTGGAGCGTGCGGATGGTGTCGTCGATCGGCGCGGCATTGGTCGCGCCCTTCGTCACAACGTCGATGAAGTGGCCGATCTCCAGCGTGAACGTCTCCGGCTTCGGGAACGTCATCACGGACGGCTCGGGCCAGCGGTAAAGCTGGTGCTTCAGGTAGGTCTGGCTCCCGGCCAGCGCGCCGAACTCGGCCTCCACCTCGAACTGGCGGCTCTCGACCACGTCAAACGCCCAGCTCGTGATGATCTGACCGACCGCGCCGGACTCAAACCGCACGATCACCTGGCCCGTGTCCTCCGTCGGCAGGTGCGACAGCAGGAAGCGGCTCAGGAAGCCGGTGACCTCAACGGGGCGGTCACCGGCGGCCATGGAGAGCAGCCGGTAGGTGCCATGGTAGCCGGTGTCGAGCAACTCGCCGCCGCCAGCCTGCTGGAGGTTGGCGCGCCAGCCGCCCTGGCCACCGCCAGCGCCGGCGCTCTTCGGCGTCCACGGATCGAACTGCCGGGACTGGAAGGTCTCGATCGATCGGTACATGTAGGGCGTACCGATGAACCCGCTCTCGATCAGGCGGCGGGCCTCCAGCAGGGCCGGTGTGAACAGGTTATTGTGCGCGCCCATGAAGATCGCGCCAGACTCGTTGACCGTGTTCCGGATCTCGATGCCGTCCTCGAGCGTGGTGCAGAGCGGCTTCTCACAGAGAATCGCCTTGCCCGCCCGCGCGGCCTTGATTACCGCGTCGGCGTGGAGGTGATGCGGAAGGCAGACATCGATCACGTCGATATCCGGATCGGCGACCACGGCGTCGATCGAGTCGTAAATCTTCGCCGAACCACCCGTGTACAAATCGCTCATCGCCTGGGCGCGATCGGTCGCCACGTCGGAGAACGCGTAGATTTCGGCCTTCCCGGGATAGGCCGACCATCCGCGCGCGTGCACGTTGGCGATGCCGCCCGCTCCAAGAATTCCTACACGCAATGCTGATGTCACGCTGTTCCTCACTTCCGGCATACCGCCGCCAGGTCTTGATCAGTCCGTCACCCGGACTGCTTTTCTCCACCGGGTCGCGATCGCGCGCCCAGGAACGTTCCGGGGCAGATTGTATCCTGATTACTGGCGAGCGCAAGAGGGGTACTCACGCCCTGGCCACCCACCCCTTCCTCTATTGCGCGGGCCTTGACCCAACCGTTCGCCCCCGCCCGCCAGGTCGAACGTTGCGCGATCCAATCGCCACGATGCACACTTGGAAGGCGCGCACCTACTTCGCGACTGCCCAGGATGTCGTCTTCCTGGTTTCCCAATCGAAAGGTCCCAATCCAATTGGCTGGCTTAGAGCTTGTCATCGTCCTGCTGTTGATCATCCTCAATGGCGTATTCGCGATGTCCGAGCTGGCAATCGTATCCTCCCGCACCTCTCGGCTCCAGTCCCGGGCCGATGAAGGTAGCAGCGGCGCCAGGGCCGCGCTCAAGCTCGCTCAGGACCCATCCCGATTCCTCTCCACGGTCCAGATCGGCATCACGCTGATCGGCATCGTCACCGGCGCCTTCGGTGGCGCCCGGCTGGCCGGGCCGTTCTCCGACTTCCTCGAAAAGATTCCAGGCGTCGGCTCCTACATCGCCCAACTCAGCCTTCCCCTCATGATCGCCTTCATCACCTACCTCTCCCTCATCGTCGGAGAGCTGGTGCCGAAGCGACTGGCGCTCCAGAACCCGGAGGCCATCGCGACGCTGGTGGCCCCTGGCATGGCGCTGCTGTCCAAAATCACCGCCCCGTTGGTCGCGTTCCTGGCTATTTCCGGCGACTTCCTGATTCGCGTGCTTGGGGTGAAGGCCTCGACCGAACCGGAAGTGACGGAAGAAGAGATCCAGCTCATGCTCCGCGAAGGCGCGGACGCCGGCGTGTTCGAGGAGTACGAGCACCGCATGGTGACCGGCATCTTCGATATCGGAGATCGAACCGCCAGCGAGCTGATGACCCCCCGCCATCGCATCGAGTTCCTCGACCTCGCGGCCGGGGCGGAGCACAACCTGAACGTCATGCGGGAGTCGCCGCACAATTTCTACCCGGTCTGCGAAGGCTCCACCGATAACGTCGTTGGCGTCATTTCCACTCGGGAACTCTGGCGGCGTTCGATCAGCGGCGAGCCCACGGACATCCGCGAGGCGATGGTTCCCGCGCTCTTCGTCCCGGAGATCGCGCCGATCGTGAAGGTCATCGACATGATGCGCCACCAATCGGCGTCGATGGCCGTGGTTGTCGACGAGTACGGCGGTATCGAGGGGCTGCTCACCTTCAACGACGTGCTTTCCGACCTCGTCGGGGAAATTGACGATCCTGATCGCACGAACATCCGCGGCGGTGTCCGCCGGGACGACGGCTCCTGGTTGTTCGACGGCATCTTCCCGGTTCACGAATTGCGGGAAATCCTCGACATCGAGTCGCTCCCTGGCGAGGAAGAGGGCCGCTACGAGACCCTTGGCGGATTCGTCATGGACCAACTCGGGAACATCCCCGATGCCGCCGATTCGTTCGTCTTCGAGTCATTCCGGTTCGAGGTCGTCGACATGGACGGCATCCGGATCGACAAGGTACTGGTCTCGCCGGTCACCTCGGGAGCGGCCGACGCTCCGCAAACCGGCGACGACTGACCTCTGCGGCCGGGATCAGCGCGCTTCCGGCGGAGGCGTGGTCTTCCGCCTGGACCAGATCGAGGCCCACGTTCGCCGCGCGAACTCCGCGTCGCCAGGATCCGTCGTTTCGCCGTAGCGAGCGCGGTCGTACTGCTCCGGCAACTCAACGAGCGGCGCTCCCAGCCCCGTCCAGTGCGCCCGCAGGCGCGCGGCGAACTCGGTCGCCGTCTCGTCGGAACGCCGCTCCTCTCCCTGCCGCCGCGCCAGGACCTCCAGGTACATCATCGTCTCCCGGACATCCGCTGGAGGCTGGTCGAGGTCCAGGCGTTGCGGCTTGCCCTCGCGGTGCCGTCTCCGGAACAGGTCGCGGAGTTGCTGGCGCGCGAGGTCGGTCGAGAACACCGAGTCGCGATGCTCGTCCACGTCTCCATCGTCATCGTCCCCACTCGGACGGCGGGTCAGCCGGAACAGGATGATCGCCACCGCCGTCACCACCGCGACCAGGCCAGCCCAGCGCAGGAGGATGGCGTATTGCCACGTACCAGTCTCCTCGTCGCGCACCTGCATCTCATCCATGTCGAAGCCCTGCTGCACGGGCATCTCCGGCGCCTCCACCGGGCCGAACATGTCGCCGAAGATGGCGGACAGCAAACGTCCAATCACGGAAGCGATCTGGAAGACGGCCCAAATCACGGCGTAGAGGATGTACGCGAGAATCAGTCCGATGAAGCGGGCCACCGTGGCCATCCCGTCGACGATTGCCTCCAGCGCACCCGGGCTGAGCAGTGCCAGCACGATGGTCGAGATCAGGAGGATCCCGACCGTGAACCCGCCCACCAGCCGCAGCCACCGGCCCCATCCTGGAGCGGTGCCGCCACGCCTGATGGCGATCCTCCGCGTCACCTCCGTCTCAGCTCCGGCGATCAGCGCCAGGCTCACGATCAACTGGAGCGGCACCGCGATCCTCGCCGCGCCGAGCGCGTCCGACCCCGCCTCGCCGCCGATCAGCGCCGCCAAGAGCACGGACCCGAACAGCACGATCCAGTCGCGCTGCACGACCGTCCGCATTTCCTCGGCCGAAATGTTCACGATATCGACCGCGTAGGTCATGCCGGTCCACCACACCGCCATCGAAATCAGCAGCGGCGGAATCAGCCAGGCTTCGGACTGCACGAGTTGTCCCGGGTTGGACCAGAAGGTCGTGCTGTCATAGGCGGGATCGATCCAGATCCACCCCAGCCAGGTGATGCCCCACGCGATGAACGTCACGATCTGCGCCAGGGTGGCCGAAATCTTCCATCGCCCAATGAAGCGGTTGGTCCAGAACGAAATCAGGAAGATCACCGCGATCGCGCCCGGCCACGGAGCCGGATGCCCGTTCGACAGCCCAAACGTCTCGCCAAGAAACAGCTTGATCAGCAGCGAGAACGCCGCCGCGTGAAGCGTTCCGACCAGGACCGGGATCATGATCAGCATCGGCCAGGAGTGTTTCAGCGACTGCCGCCGAAGGGCCTGGTCGCGCCCCTTCGTGTTCTTGCTCGCGTCGCTGTTATAGGCGGGGTCGAACATGATGCTATCCCACCCTCGTCATCACGATGCTCTCGATCGAATCCCACGCTTCCTCGTCGGAGAGGTGATAGACCGGTATCCGCCGCCGGATTTCTGGCAGCAGTTGCGGCTGCGCGCCAATCCCGATGATCACGAATCGTTGGGAACCACTGTTGCGCGCCAGCCGGATCAGGGAGCGTTGCAACCCCTCGGTCACCCGGCACGTCAGGATCACCACGGTCGCGCCCCACGGCAACCGGGGCATCTCCTCCACCACCATCCGCTCGATCCTGTCCCCGAAGGCTGGAACCAGCGTCGCCAGGTCTTCGAGGATGCGGGTGAGCTGGCCAGGACGTCGCCCGGGCGGAACCCGCACCGTCCGCGACTTGTTGGGAATCGGCGCGTTCGCGAACAGCCCCACCTGGTGCTTGCCTTGCAGCAACTGGTTGGAGAGCGAGGCCGCCGCCGTAACCGCGAGTTCCAGCAACGCCGAGTTCTGTCCCTCCCACAGGTAGGAGAAGGTGATCGTGTCCAGGAACACGGCCGCCACCGGCGAGGCGCTTGGCTCGTACACCCGCGTCTGCATCACCCCCGTTCGCGCCGTCGCTCGCCAGTGAATCCGCTTCGGGCTGTCGCCCGGCACATATTCGCGCACGCCCGCCATGCGCATTGGGTCCTCGATCACGGATTGCTCCGGCTTGAAATCGCCGTAGGGCTGGCGGGGCGGAACCACCAGGTCCGTTATCGGAACCACCCGCGGATACACCAGGAATCGCGCTTCGCCACCGATCTCCTCGCGCCGGGCGACCAGTCCCAGCGGATCGCTGGCCACGGCCGTCGCCGGGCCGAACCGGTGCCAGCCACGAAGGTGGCAGGGAACGCGATACGTGTACTGCACGCGCTCGTACATGCCCAGGCTGTACACCGTCCGCAGGATGCGGCTGTTGCCGTGGTCGCTGCGTTCAAGTTCACGGCCCACCACGTTCACGTTGCCCGTCACCAGATCGGCGATATCCAGCCGGGAAAGTGGCAAGGGCTTGGCGTTGGTCGCCGAAAGCTCCACTTCCACCACGTCACCGAAGAACGCCCGCTCCCGCGACACTCGGCGTTCGTAGGTCAACCCGCGCAGGCTGTTGTCCCACCACACTCGGGTCAACAGGCCAACCAGCGCGATCCCGAGCGCGATCAGCCCAAGCACCGGCTGCCGCAGGATGGCCGCCAGGAACCCGACCACCAGGGCCACGCCAAGCCAGCGTCCGGTGTCGATCCCCACATCGGGGTTGCTGAGCCATTCCGCCACCGACTGGATGCGTTGCTTCAACGCCGCCCCGGTTCCGCGCGTATTCCCGGACATCTGCATCGAAACTACACCGCCCGAACTTCCTCGACCGGCACCGGGGTTTCGCCAATCACGGTCTCAATCAGGCCTTCGTTCGAGTTCCCGAGCAGGTCGGATTGCGAGGTTGGCATGATGCGGTGGGCCAGCACCGACGGCGCCATCTCGCGCACGTCGTCGGGAGTGGCGAACGCCCGTCCGTGCAGGGCGGCCCGTGCCTGCGTCGCTCGCGATAGCGCCAGCGAGGCACGCGGGCTCGCGCCGACCTCGATCCCCTCGTGGGCGCGGGTCCGGCGCACCAGGTCGAGCAGGTAGTCCTCCACCGCCACGCCGATATGGACCTGCTTCACGAGGCCAATCAGTTCGAGGATTTCCTCCGGCGTCGTCACGGCCTTCACCGACGAGAGCGGCGTGTCGTTCCGGAACCGCCGGAGCATGTTGCGCTCATGCTCGAGCTCCGGGTACCCAATCGTTGTCCGCAGCAGGAAGCGGTCGAGTTGCGCCTCGGGCAGCGGGAACGTTCCTTCCAGTTCCACCGGGTTTTGCGTGGCCAGCACGAAGAACGGACGTGGAAGCACCACCCGCTCGCGTTCCACCGAGATCTGGCGCTCCTCCATCGCCTCCAGCAACGCCGACTGCGTGCGAGGTCCGGCCCGGTTGATTTCGTCCGCCAGCAGGATATTGGTGACGATCGGCCCCTGGCGATAGGAGAATTCGGCGCTGCGTGGATCGAACACCAGCGAACCGGTGATATCCGATGGCAGCAAGTCAGGCGTGAACTGCACGCGTCCGAAATCCCCGCCCAGCGAGGACGCCACCGACCGCGCGAGCATGGTCTTGCCGATGCCTGGCACATCCTCCAGCAGTACGTGGCCCTCGCACAGGATGGCGATCACCACCTGCTCGATCACCGACCGCTTGCCGACGATGACCTTCTCCACCTGGTCGATGATCCGCGATGCCACATCCTGGATACGCGACGGCGCTGCCGTGTCCATGGTCATGTTCCTGGGCCCCTTTCACCCTTGTGTTTCATGCGGGCAGTGTACCGCACGGCTCCGGGCGTACCCGCGTCGCCAGTGTTGACGTCGCGCCAGTATTACAGGCATCGCCGTCACGCACCAGCGTTCCGGTCACCAACTGGTTGCCCGCGTGTACCTTTTCGTCCGGCGCGATCCAAGTATCCCCATCATCACCGCGAACCCCACTCCCATGTATCATCCGTTCATCGTCGAACTCGGTCGCGCTATCGGAAACAAGGATCCATGTCCCAAACCCCATCCACAACCGCGCCGAATGCGGCGCTCCCCACGCTCGTCATCGTCTGCGGGCTGCCCGCCACTGGCAAGACGACCATCGCGACCGAACTGCGGGACCTGCTTGGCTGGCCCCTGTTCGCCAAGGACGCCATCAAGGAACTGCTCTTCGACAGCAGCGGTCTGGCGCCGGAAGAGGCCACCCGGCAGGTATCGACACGGTTCGGCAGGCAGGCCATCGCCCTCCTCCTGGATATCTCCCGCGAGGTTATCAAGTCCGGCGGATCCTGCATCGTCGAGGCGAACTTCCTCCCGAACCTCGCCCACCAGGACCTGCAACCCCTGGCCGCCTTCGCGCAACTCCGCCAGGTGCACTGCACCATTCCCGACGACCTCGTGATCGAACGTTACAAGGAGCGGTCGAAAGCGGGAGAGCGTCATCCCATCCACGCCGACGACGACGCGGTGGAGGATCTTGTCGAACGCATCAAGGAAGGCGGCGGGCGGCCACTGCCCCTCGATGCCCCGCTCCTCCAGGTGGACGCCACCGACGGCTACGATCCAGGAATCTCCGAGGTCGTGGAGTTCTGCCGCGCCTGACGCCGGACAGTGCCCGGTGCGACGAACGCGGAAAAGCGCCCTGATGGGCGCCTTCCTGCTGTTTCCGTATCGGTTGTAAATGCCTGTCAAGACTTCGACTACGCGCGGGCTCCGGCGACGTCTCCCTCGGGCATCCGGACCGGCTCGTCGGAGGTGACCGGCGTGGAGGTCGAGGCATCCGGCATGGCGAGCCAGGCGAGCATGAGAATGGCGAAGCAGGCGAATGCGATGAAGAGCAACATGGGTGAATCTCCCTGGGGCCTTCGCCCCTGTTCCTGGTGGATGGAAGGTTGTCGCCAACCTTCCATCCCGTACGACAAACCAATCGAGGACTAGAGTTGGTAAGCGACTTCTCCGTGCTGCGAGGAGTCGAGGCCGAGAACTTCCGCTTCTTCTTCCACCCGAACCGGGATCACCAGGTCGATGGCCTTGAGGATGATGAAGGTCATGGCGCCAGCGAACACGATGGCCGCCGCCGTCGCGACGATCTGGTACCAGAGCTGCGCCGGGTTGCCGAAGAACAGACCGTCCACGCCGCCGAACGCCTCATCCGCGAACAGTCCCGTGGCGATCGCGCCCCAGATACCACCGACGCCATGAACCGCGAACACATCCAGCGCGTCGTCGATCTTGAGCCGCTGCTTGAGCAGGTCCACCGTGAAGAAGCAGAGGACGCCCGCCCCGAAACCGATCACGATCGCCGAGGCCGGTCCCACGAAGCCCGCCGCCGGAGTGATGCCGACGAGGCCCGCGATCGCGCCAGCCGCGGCACCGAGCACGCTTGGGTGTCCATGGCGCATCCAGGAAACGGTCATCCAGGTCAGGGCGCCCATCGCGGCGGCAACGTTCGTCACCACGAACGCCGTCGCCGCCTGGGTGCCGGCCGAAAGCGCGCTTCCAGCGTTGAATCCGAACCAGCCAAACCACAGGAGGCCAGCGCCAAGCACCGTCAGTGTCAGGTTGTGCGGGTCGGTTTCCTTCGTGCCGAAGGTCTTGCGGCGTCCGAGGTACATTGCCGCGACCAGCGCCGCCACGCCGGACGAAATGTGGATGACCGTGCCGCCGGCGAAGTCGATCGCGCCGAGTTCGGCCAGCCAGCCACCGCCCCACACCCAGTGGGCCAGCGGAGCATAGACGAGGGTCGACCACAGGATGCTGAAGACAACGAACGCCTTGAACCGCTTGCGTTCGGCGAACGCGCCAGTGATCAGCGCCGGGGTGATCGCCGCGAACATCATCTGGAAGGCGATGAAGGCGTACACCGGAATGCCGTAGCCTTCCATCACATCGCCGGGATTGATGCCCCTCAGGCCGATGTGATCGAGCCCGCCGATGAAGCCGCCCTTATCGGGACCCAGCGCCAGGGTGTAGCCCCACAGCACCCACACCACGCTAATCAATGCGAGAATGAAAAAGCTGTGCATCAGGGTGGAGAGAACGTTCTTGCGGTTGACCAGGCCGCCGTAGAAAAAACCAAGCGCCGGGGTCATCAGCATCACCAGTGCCGCCGACATTAGTACCCAGGCTGTGTTACCCGCATCGATCATGAACATCCCCCTCCGGAATGTGAACCGCCGCCACCGAAGTGCTCAGCCCTTACCCGCTAGTGCCCGCTTTGCACAATTCACACCTCAGCGTGTGGTCTGTTCGCAGTGTAAAAAGGGGCCAATATCGGCAACTAGGTGCAGGTTCCACCAATCGAAACGAGAAAACTGTGCGACTTGCACATGAACGAACCACAAATTCGCACAACCAGCGGAAACCTGGCCGATAACGGCCCGAATCCACGTGGAACACGGGCCCTGGCACGGAACACAGTCCGTCGATCTGTATCCCGAGCACAAACGGTCCGGGGCGGGAGATTCGAGTCCGGATCGCGCGGGTAGTGAGTGAAAGGAACTTTCGAACGATGACGTCAACCACCGCCCTGTCGGGCGTCATGCCGATCGCGCCAACCACCTTCGCCGATGACGAATCACTCGACCTTGCCAGCCAGCGCCGGGCGCTGGAGTTCCTGGTCGATGCCGGGGTCGACGCGATCTGCATCCTCGCCAACTACTCCGAACAGTTCGCGCTCACCGATCGCGAGCGTGACGAGTTGCAGGATCTCGCGTTCGACCAGGTCGCCGGCCGGGTCCCCATCATCGTCACCACCAGCCACTACAGTGCCCGGATCGCGGCGGAGCGCAGCAAGCGCGCCGAGGATGCCGGAGCCGCCATGGTCATGGTGATGCCGCCCTATCACGGCGCAACGCTCCGCGCCGAACCCGCCGGGGTCACCAGCTACTTCGAAACCATCGCGTCGGCCATTTCGATCCCGATCATGATCCAGGACGCGCCCATGAGCGGAACACCGCTCTCGGCGGACTACCTGGCCCAGCTCGCCCTCGATATCCCGAACGTGCAATACGCCAAGGTCGAATCGGCCGCCGCGGCGGCGAAGATCCGCGCCATGATCCAGCTCGCCGGGGACGCCCTGCCGGGGCCGTTCGACGGCGAGGAGAGCATCACGCTCATCCCCGACCTGGAAGCGGGGGCGACCGGCACCATGCCAAGCTCGATGATTCCGGAAGTCCTAGGTGAGGTCGTCCGTCTCTGGCTCGCGGGTGACCGTGAGCGGGCCACGTCCATCTGGGAGTCCTGGCTTCCGATGATCCACTACGAGAATCGTCAGTGCGGGCTTCGCGCCACCAAGATCCTGATGAAGGAGGGCGGCATCATTGATAGCGAGGCCACCCGCGCGCCATTCGGCCCGGTGCCGCCCGCAATCCGTGAAGGGCTGATCGCCCACGCCCGCCGCCGCGATCCGATGATCCTTTCGTGGCGCGAGCAATTCGCCGGATAGTTCACAGTAAGTACGCCAGGAGTCTCCATGCTGAACGACAATACCCCGATCCTCGAAACCTCTACCCCGGAAGTCGTGGCCGACATCCCGTCTGTCACTGGCGAGGGGCCCCTGTGGAACGTGGCCGAACAGGCGATCTACTGGGTGGATATTCCCGCCGGGCGGCTCTACCGTCACGATCCGGCTGCGGACGTGGATCACGAAGTCCTCTACCAGCACGACGACGCCATCGGTGGCTTCACCTTTCAGGCCGACGGCTCGATCCTGCTCTTCTGCGCCCGAGGACAAATCCTGAAGTGGAACGGCGGCGAAATCACCACCATCGTCGAGGAAATCCCCGCCGAGGTCGACGGCCGCTTCAACGACGTGATCGCTGGCCCGGGTGGCCAGGTGTTCTGTGGCACCATGCCCACCGGTCCCGATCGGATTTCGCGCCTGTACCGGCTCGAACTCGACGGATCGCTCACCCTGCTGTTCGACGACCTTGGGCTGTCGAACGGCTTCGGCTTCAGCCTGGACGAGCGCACCATGTACCACACCGACACCGGCAAGCGATTGATCCATCGCATGGATCTCGATCCCGCCACGGGGGAGGTCGGCAACCGCGAAGTCCTCGTGGAGACTCCGGAGGGACACGGTGGGCCAGACGGCATGGCCGTGGACGCGACCGGCAACATCTGGTCCGCTCGCTGGGACGGTCACGCGCTGTTCCATTACAGCGCCACTGGCGAACTCCTCGGCAAGGTCCCGTTCCCGGTCCGCAAGGTCTCCAGCATCGGTTTCGGTGGCCCGGACCTGGAGACGGCCTACGTAACGACCGCTGGCGGCCAGGATCGCGGCCCGGTCGAGGGCGAACTGGCGGGATCACTCTTCCGCGTGGACCTGGGGGTGCGTGGCCGACCCGGCTTCCATTCGAAGGTCCTCATCTAGCGAGCACCCGCCCAAAACGGGCGAAGACAAGCTTCGCCACTACCGTGGGCACCAGAGGTTCAACCTGGCTCGGCATCATTGACGCAACGAGGCCCGGCGACTCACGCCGCCGGGCCTCTCCAAACTCTTTGCCGATGGTCCGTTACGAGTCCCTGAACGCCGTTCGCACGATCAGGAGCCCATCCGGAATCCCCTCGTTCGGATGCGCCTTGCCCTCGAACTCGATCGAGATGTACCCGTTGTAGTTGATCTCTCCGAGCAACGTCGCCACCTGCGCATAGTCGATGTCCGGGCTGACGACCATGCCACCGCCCAGGTACACCTTCGCGTGCAGGATCGCCAGGTCATCGAAGAACATCTGCATCGCCGCGTATGGGTCCGGCAACTGGAAGAAATTGCCGGTGTCCAGCACGTACTTCAGCCACGGCGAATTGACGCCGTCGTGAATCCGCTTGCACCCCTCCGGTGTCCCGGTCAGGCCCCAGTGGTTCTCCAGCACCAGCGTCACGCCTCGAGACCCGGCGTACTCCGCGCCCTGCTTCAGCGCATCGATCGCCCACTCGTAGCTCTCGTCGATCGTGTACCCCTCGGCGGGCGGCTCCTCGCCCTGGTTGTCCCACATCTCCTTGAACGAGCCGAGCGTGTGCCACCGGCCGCCGAGCGCCCGCACGAACGGCGCGCCAAGCGCGTCGGCCGCGTCGATCGCCGTCTTCAGCTTCTCCAGTTCAGCCGCCCTGCCCTCCGGCGTGGTCTGTACCGGATTGTGGGAAGCCGCCAGCGTGACCGGCGTGATGCCGCGCATGGCGGCGTACTGGTGCAACCTGGCCAGCGACTCCGGCGAGGTCTTGTCGTTCAGCACGAGGTGCTCCCACAGCAGCTCGATGCCATCAACGCCGTAGTCCACGCAGCGGTCGATCATCTGCTCGATGGTCGGGGCGTCCTTGCCTTCCGGGCCGCCACCGAACCGGTGAAACGAGTAGGATGAAATCGCTATTTTCACTGCCACTGATTAAACTCCCGCCATTACCAATCTTCCGGCTCACGGCAACCGCCGCGAGCCGTGTCGCCTTGAGCATCCCATTGATCGCCATGGGTGTCACGCGCCATCCGGGCGGTTCGAGACAATCCCGCGTCAGCCTCGATCTTCCAGCCAGTACTCTGGGAAACGCTCCCTGAACTCCTCGACGGTTAGTCCGAACCACAGCAGATCGCTGAACTCACCGCGCCTGTACACGCTGCGACGCTGCCGTCCCTCGAGTTGAAACCCCAGCGACTCGTGCAGCGCCGTGGATGCCGGGTTGATCGCGTACACTCCCACATTCGCCTTCTGGTACCGCAACTCCTGGAAGTAATACCGGAGTACAAGGCAGATCGCTTCCTTCGCGTATCCCTTCTGGCGATGCTCCTCGAACACGTGGAGGCCGTAGCTCACCAAGCCCACCCGGCCGTCGCAATGGTGCGTCGCGATGCCGCCCACCAGTTCCCCGGCCAGCGATTCCATCTGGAACGAGAACTCCTGGTTCTCGAACCCCTGCTGGGCCTTCCGTCCTGTCCACTCCTCTTCTCGCGCCAGCGATCCCGGGGGATATCGCATGTCGAGCAGGTCCGATTCCATTGCCTGGTTGAAGGCATGGTGGGCGGCGGCATCGCCTGGCTCAACCGACCGCAACCGAATGAGACGCCCTTCCCAATAATTCTTCACAAAATCGCTATCCTCTTTGAACGGGGCTCCCGCCTATCCAACTGAAAGTGCCACATGATGCGAGAGCGCGGTACCATTACCCTTGCACAATCTCTGGCCCATGCGCGACATCATACCGGACGCAGGTGAATGGACGATCAGGTTATCAGCCAAACAGATATCGTTCAGCGTGAGGCAGTGCCCTCCGCGAACCCACCCGCGGACCGCCAGGCAACCGTGCCCGGCTTTTCGCGACTGCTCGAGCGTCTGCGCGACGAGCGAGGCTGGTCCAAGGCCGACCTCGCCAAGCGGGCCGGGCTCGATCCCAGCTCCATTACCCGATTCGAACAAGGGAATCGCCACCCCGACCGGGACACGGTCCTTCACCTGGCGAACACCATGTCACTGCCGTTGGTCGACCGCGACCTTCTCCTCGCCTCGGCCGGGTATCGCTCCGACCTGTGGGACGATCCGCTGCTGGTCGATCTCTCCCACCTGTTGACCGATCGTGATATCGCCGATCACGTGCGCGAAGAGGTGCGGACCATCCTTCGAGCCGCGCTGGCCTATGGGCGGCTCAGCCGTCTCGACTCCCCGTAGTCCGGCGCCCACGCCGGCAGGCTTCGAACGCATGCGTATCGCACCCGCTCCTCGACCACCCAGCATCGCATACCTGTCGAAGCTCCTGGCTTCCCTGGTCGCCTCCCTGGCGCTCGCCCTGTGTGGACTTCCCTGGCTCGCGACACCTCCCGCCGTCGAAGCCACCGCGCCAGCCGCCTTCGCCCAGGACCAGCCAGAGCTGCCTCCAGTCGAACTCGACGCACTCGACGGCAACCGCTGGTCGCTCACCAGCATCCAGGTCGCGCCGGGCCAGGTGATCCGCATCACCAACCGGGGGGCGATGGCCCACGACTTCACCATCGACGAATGGGCCGTCAGCGTTCCCATTCCCACGCTGGAGACGGTCGAAGTGGTCGTGCCGGAGAATCTCACTCCAGGTCAGCAGTTCACGTACTACTGCACCGAGCCCGGCCACGCGGTGCTTGGCCAAACCGGAACCATCACCATTGTCACCCCCGAGCAGGTCCTCGCCTCCCAGCCCAACCGGGAAGGCACTTCCGCGCCCCAGCGCGTGGTGATCCAGACTGGCGACGATTTCTCGTTCTCCCCGGCGGCCATCGAGGTGACTCCGGGCCAGGTCATCGAGGTCCAGAACAACGGCGTGCTGGAACACCATTTCGTCGTCGACGAATGGGCGTTGAACGAAACGATTTCCGCCGGCGAGGTCAAGCTGGTGCAAATTCCGGCCGACGTCCGCCCCGGCGATACCTTCGTCTTCTATTGCTCGGTGCCCGGCCATCGGCCTGGCGGCATGGAAGGCACCATCACGATCCTGGAACCGACGGATTCCGGTGACGGTGGCGGACCGTCCCTCCGCTCAGACGCCGACCTCAGCCAGTTCCTGCCCTCCGCCGACGCGCTAGGCAGCGGTTGGTCGCTGGTGCGAACGGGCAACGCCCGCGCCGTTCTGCCCGAATACGATAACGTGAGTGCCCGCGTGTTCCCTGGGGAAGGTCGTGGCGCGACCTATGTCGGACCGGCGGGCAGTCGCACGACGGTCATCGTCCTGCCGTTCGCGCCGCTCGACGCGCCCGCCAACCAGATCGAGGACGCCGTGCTCGCGGTACAGCTCATGCTGATGGTTGAGTGGGAAGCGGACCTCCGGCTCGGCGCCTCGCTCAACCAGATCGCGCCACCAGCCGGCTGCGACGCCGCCAACCGCGCCTCGGGAATCACCCGCGTCTACACGCTCCCGGCCGGGTCGACGGTCTGCCAGCTGCGAAGCGTCGGGGTGGCGATCTTCGTCGCCGTGGAGGGCCAGTACGCTGAGTGGAGCGGGGTTGAAGCGGCCGACCAGGTTATCGCCCGGTTGCTCCAGCGAGCATCGACCTGGCGCCCTGCGGATTGAGGGGCACATCGATTCCGGAAGCCAGAAGCCTACCGATCTGGTGGCGAATCGTTCGCCCCGTATCAGACGGCGCCGGTATCAGACGCCTACCGGCCGGTAGAACTCGACGACCCCAAGGCCTTCGATGCCTAACGCCGGTGGGTCGAGATGCACGCTGGTCACGTTCAGCCCGGCGAACGGCGTGATCCCGAACCACCGGTTGAGATTCTCCTGCGGACGGTTGTACCCCTTGATCAGTGGCGTCACCCAGGCCACCACCCGCACATCCGTCTCTATCGGGCGATCATCTCCGGTTCGCGCCCGGTACCGGGCGATGAAGCGCTCCACGGCCGCCGCGCCCACGATGATCGCGCTCTCGCTCACCGCCTGGCTCATCGTCGCCTTGTCGATGATGTCGTCCGCCCCGGCCACCCGGACCGACAGCGTCACGGAATCAGCCCCGGCCTGCGCCTCCAACTGGGGCCCCACGATCGAATCCACGATGTCCTGTGTGGCCGAGAGATCCGCGCTCATCACCACATCGCCGTCGCCGGTGTACGACGGAATGACGAACGATCCGGCGGGGTAACGGGCCGAATCAGCCTCCGGAACGTGCTTTTGCTTCTTCAACAGCAACGCCGGAATCCCGGACATCACCGAATACATCGACCCGACCGGATACCCCGACATGCCCGGCACCACCAGCAGGTTTACCTGCTTCTCATGGAGGTAATCAGCCGCTTCCTGGACGTGATCCCGGATGTAATCGGGCCGGGCCGCGGTTTTGAGCAGGCTCCCGTACTCGATGCCGGCCCCGCCGCCCGGAAACATCGCCGTCTGGCCCAGGCGCAGCAACCCGGCCAGCATCGACTTCGCGCCCGGCGTCAGGTCGCATGCCTCCAACGCGTCCTTCAGCGTGGCGAACGGAATCACGGACGTCATCTCCGCGACCTGTTGCGGATCGATCGATTCGTGCGGGCGCTCGTACCGCTTGAGGATGGTGCCATCCTCCGCGATGGGGTGTAAGCCGTGATTCGGGTCCTGGTCTGCCATGCTCGGGTGAATTTCCTTGCTTGCGCGAGTAGTCAAAGGTTCGGGTTAGCGTTCTTCGCGGATGTACGCCTTGCCCAGCGCGGCGGGCTGCCCTATGCGAAGGCGACGGGTGCGCAGGGTGGAGAACACCAGCACCGCGATGGTGAACAGGTAGGGCAGCATGTTGAGGAAGAAGGCCGATACCGGCACGTTGATGCCCTGGAGACGGAACTGGCCGGCCTCCACCGCGCCAAACAGGAACGCGCCCGCCGCCACCCGCATCGGGTTCCAGGTGCCGAAGATCACCAGCGCCACGGCGATCCAGCCACGCCCTGCGGTCATGTTCTCTGCCCAGCCAGGGTTCGTCGCCAGCGATATCGCCGCGCCGCCGATCCCGGCGAACGCTCCACCGAGGATAACGTAGACGTAGCGCAGGCGAGCGATGTTGAGTCCCATGGCGTCGGCGGTCGCGGGATTCTCACCCACGGCCCGGAGGTTCAATCCCGGCCTGGTCCGGTATACGTACCACCACAGCGCCGGCGCGATGAAATAGGACGCGTACACCAGCACATTCTGGTTGAAGAGGATGTTCCCTATCCCCGGAATGTCGCCCAGGATCGGAATGTCGAGCCGCGAGAACCTGGCCGGCGCCGGTTTCCCCACCAGCGATGCGCCCAGGAACGAGGACAGGCCGCCACCGAATATGGTGAGGGCCAGGCCGCACACCACCTGGTTCGCCCGGAACGACACCGTCAGCACCGCGTGAATCGAGGCCATGAGCGCCCCAACCAGGATCGCGCCGATCAGTCCCAGCCAGGCCGAGTCGGTCCAGTAACACACGGCGAACCCGCCGAGCGCGCCCATCAGCATCATGCCCTCGACGCCAAGGTTGATCACGCCCGATCGTTCGGCGAGCACCTCTCCCAGCGACGCGTACAGGATCGCGACCCCGCTGGTCATCGCGGCGGCCAGCACCGAGGTCAGGAACGATATGGTGAATGCGTCGCTCACGCCCGGCTCCCTTCGCCCGCGATTCGCACGATCCGGTACCGGGTCAGCAGGTCACCGCCCAGGAGGAAGAACAGGATGATGCCCTGGAGCATCGGCGCGATGGCCGATGACAATCCGAGCGAGAGTTGTATCTGCTCGCCGCCGACCATGAGGGCCGCCAGCAGGTATGCCACAAGGATGATGCCGAACGGATTCAGCCGTCCCAGCCACGCCACGATGATCGCCGTGTACCCGTACCCCGGTGAAAGGTCCCGCTGCAACGAGTGACCGATTCCGCCCACCTCGGCCATCCCCGCCAGGCCCGCGAGGGCACCACTCACGATCATCACGACAACGATGTTCCGCGCCGTCGCCATTCCGGCATACTTCGCCACCCGTTCGCTGTTTCCGGCGATCGAGATTTCATACCCCCACCGCGTGCGCTGGAACACGAGGTACAGGATCACGGCGACCACCAACCCGAACGCCAGGCCAAGATGCACCCTGGTCGTTCCCCAGGTCGGCAGGTACGTCGCCGCCGGAAACGTCTCCGTGCCCGGGAAGCCGAATCCCACCGGATTCTTCCAGGGCCCATGCACCAGCCACGAGGAAAACAGGATCGCCACGTAGTTCAGCATCAACGACGTGATCGTCTCGTTGACCCCGAAATACCCGCGCAGCACGCCCGGTATCGCGCCCCAGAGCGCCCCGCCGATCAATCCGGCGACCATCATCGCCGGGATGACCACCCACGAACCGGCGTCCGGCAGCGCGAACAGCGCCACCCAGGTCGCGAAGATCGCCCCGAAATAGAACTGCCCCTCGGCCCCGATATTCCAGAGCTGCATTCGGAACGCGACGGACACGCCCAACCCGGTCAGCAGCAGCGGGATCATCTTGACGAGCGTTTCCGAGCGCTTGTAGCCCGAACCGAACGCGCCATCAAACATCGTCCTGTACACGGTGAACGGGTTCTCGCCAACCATCAGGATGATGGCGCACCCCACCACCAGCGCCGCCAGGATACTGATGATCGGCACCAGCACCTGGGCCGCCAGCGACGGCTTGGCCACGCGCTCCAGCTTCCAGCCTCGCGCGGGAGTTCCTGGAACCGTTCTCACTGGCGTGCTCATGCCGGCGTTGCCTGGGCGATGTCGTCGAGTCGCGTTCCGGCCATCATCATGCCAATCGTCTCGGCGTCGGCTTCATGGGGGCGAACGGTGCCCATCAGTTCCCCTTCATACATCACGGCGATCCGGTCGCAGAGATGGATCAACTCCTCCAGGTCCTCCGATATCAGGAGCGTCGCCGCCCCCCGCGCCCGCTGCTCGCGCAACACCCGATGAATCGCCTCCGAGGCGCCGACATCGACACCCCGTGTGGGATGCACCGCCACGATCGCGGCCGGTTCCCCAGCGAGTTCCCGCGCGATGAGCAGCTTCTGCTGGTTCCCGCCCGAAAGTTCCCGCAGGCGGGCGTTGCGGTCGGCCGGATTCACGTCGTAATCCTGGATAAGCGTATCGGTGAACCGGTTGATCGCCGACTGCATCAGCATTGGCCCGCGCGCGATCGGCTGGCGGCGAAACGCCCGCATGATCGCGTTGCTCCGCAGGTCGAGCGCGCCGACCAGGCCCGTTCCCAACCGGTCCTCCGGCACGTGAGCCACCCCCGCCCGGGCGATCTGGCGCGGAGGCGCGTTGGTGATGTCCCGCCCCCGCAAGGTCACCGAGCCAGTCGTGGCCGGGCGCAACCCGGTGATCACCTCGGCGAGTTCCCGCTGGCCATTCCCCGCCACCCCGGCGATGCCGAGCGTTTCACCGGCCCGGATCTCCAGCGACACGCCCCGCAGCGCCGCCGGTCCCTTGTCGCCCGCCGCGCCCAGGTTCGACAGCGCCAGGGTAGTCTCGCCAGCCTCGCGCGCCTCGACATCGCCCTCGTCCAGCAACACGCCGGCCAATTCCCGGCCCACCATCATCCTGGCCAGCTCCCGCCGGTTCGCCTGGCCGGCGTCGACCGTGCCGACGATCGCGCCATGCCGCAGCACCGTGATCCTGTCGGCCACGGCCTCGACTTCGTCCAGCTTGTGGGAGATGAAGATCACGCAGTAGCCTTCGGCCGCCAGCGAACGAAGTGTCCTGATCAGGTCGGCGCTCTCCTGTGGGGTCAGCACCGCCGTCGGCTCGTCGAACACGAGCGTGGTGGCCCCGCGAATCAGGAGCCGGATGATTTCGACGCGCTGCTGTTCGCCCACCGAAAGTTGCCAGACCAGCGCCTTCGGATCGATGGCCATCCCGTATTTCTTGCTGTACTCGACGAGTTGCCGCTCCGCCCGCTCGAGGTTGAGCGCCAACCCCTCCGACGGCAGCCCCAGCACGATGTTTTCGGCCACCGTGAACGAGTCGACCAGCATGAAATGCTGATAGACCATCCCGATTCCGGCCGCGATGGCATCGGCTGGAGCACGGAACTGTACCGGCTGTCCCCCGATCCGCAGTTCGCCGGCATCGGGGCGATACAACCCGGCCAGGATGCTCATCAGGGTGGACTTGCCCGCGCCATTCTCGCCAATCAGGGCGTGAACCTCGCCCTTGCGGGCCACGAAGGAGATGTCGTTATTCGCGACCACCGAACCGAATCGCTTGGTGATCCCCAGCATCGCCACGGCCTCCTCGTGCGCGGGGTGCGCCGAGGCGGCCGGGTCATTGTGAGTGGCCGGGTTCATCGAAGGGGGATGATCGGACAACGTCGCGAACTCCAAATTGTGCGGGGCGTGACGGGCGGCTCCGGAGGCGACCGGATTCAACAGGTGGAGTGTACCCGAATCACGCCGCGCCAATCCGGCCCTATCCGGAGGCGCTCCCCGAAACGCCCTCCACGAACCAGTCCATGGTCAGGATTTCCTCGTCGCTCATCGAGACCCCCTCGGCGACGCCCTCCGATCCATCCTGCCGCGCGATCGGCCCGGTGAAGATGTCCGTCACGCCGCGCGCGCCGCTCCGGAACTCCTCCGCCAGCGCCTCCGCTTCGGCGATGACGTCCTCTGGCACGAATCCCGCGACCGGGGCCAGGTCCACGACGCCATCCGCCCAGCTTCCCCAGTACTGGTTGCTGGTCCACGTTCCCGCCTGGATCTGCTCGACCGCCCAGGTGTAGTACACACCCCAGTCCCAGACCGCGCTCGTCAGCACCGCCTGGGGTGCGAGTTTGGACACATCGACGTTGTAACCAACGCTGTGGATGCCCGCCGCCTCCGCCGCCTGTTGCACCGCCGCGCTGTCCTGGTTGGTGGCGATCACCTCCACGCCCAGATCGATCAGGGACTGGGCCGCCGCTGTCTCAACAGTTGGATCGAACCAGGTATTCGTCCACACCACCTGCACATCCACGTCCGTATTCACCGACCGCGCTCCCAGCGCGAAGGCATTGATGCCCCGGATCACCTCCGGAATTGGAAACGCACCGACATAGCCCAGCGTGCCCGTCTCCGACATCCGCGCCGCGACCACGCCGGTGACGAACTGCGGCTCCTCTATCTTGCCGAACCCGGTGCTGACGTTCTCAGCGGTTTGATAGCCGGAGATGTGGATGAACTCGATGTCCGGAAACTGCTGGGCCACCGAGATGACCGCCGGGCCATAGCCGAACGACGTGGCCACGATCAGGTCGTATCCCTGCTCGGCATACCCGCGAATCGCGCGTTCGGAATCCGCCTGGGTGTCCAGCACGTTCTCCAGGTACGCCGTCTCGACGTTGGGGATGTTCTCCTCCAGCGCGATGCGCCCCTGGTCGTGAGCGTAGGTGTAGCCGAGGTCGCTCACCGGCCCGATGTAGATGAACGCCACCCGGAACGGTTCGCCTTCGGGCGAGGCGTCCTGAGCTCCCGCGCCACGCAACAGGGCCAGCGAACCGACTCCCGCGCCCAGGGAAACGGAACGACGAGACGCGCGCGAGTTGAGGAAATCGTCCATGGAGAGGTAGAGGGCCATTGGGTGTTCCTCCTCGTTTCCGACACGAACAGATGCCACACCCATCCATCCTACCCGCCCGCACAACCCGCCAACCCCCGTAAGGGTTATCCGCCGACGCTCACCCTCGCTCGCAGCGTCCTTTCACGACACGACGAGGCAATTCGATTCCAGGCCCATCGGACACGAAAACGGGTGGGCCCAATGCCCACCCGTTCTCTCGAGTCTTGGTACCGCGCGAGGACTATCCCTCGGCGCTGCCCTCGACCCCCTCGACGAACCACATCATGTTCAGGATTTCCTCGTCGGAGAGCGAGGCGCCCTCGGCGACACCCTCGGTGCCGTCCTGCTTGAGGATTGGCCCGGTGAAGATGTCGGTCACGCCGCGCTCGCCAGCCTCGAACTCGGCGGCCAGCGCCTCGATCTCGGTCGCGATCTCCTCCGGTACCCACTCGGCGACCGGCGCGATGCCGACCACGCCATCGGCCCACGAACCCCAGTACTGGTTGGATTCCCACTCCCCGGCCTGGATCTGCTCCACGGCCCAGGTGTAGTACGCGCCCCAGTTCCAGATAACGCTGGTCAGCACCGCCTCCGGCGCCTGTGGCGACTGGTCGGTGTTGTAGCCCACGCTGTACTTGCCGGCCGCTTCAGCCACCTGCTGCGGGCCGGGGGTGTCCTGGTGCTGGGCGATCACATCCACGCCAAGGTCGACCAGCGACTGCGCGGCCGCGCTCTCGACCGTCGGGTCGTACCAGGTGTTTGTCCAAACCACCTGGACCGTCGCCTCGGGATTAACCGACCGCACGCCCATCGTGAAGGCGTTGATGCCGCGGATCACCTCGGGAATCGGGAAGGCTCCGACGTAGCCAAGCTTGCCGCTCTCGGACATCTTGCCCGCCAGCACGCCGCTCACATACCGCGGCTCCTCGATCTTGCCGAAACCGGTGCTCACGTTTTCGGCCGTCTGGTAGCCCGAAATGTGGATGAACTGGGTGTCGGGGAACTGGGGCGCGACGGCCAGCACGGCCGGACCGTGCCCGAACGAGGTCGCGACGATGAGGTCGAACCCTTCCTCGGCGTACCCGCGAACCGCGCGCTCGGCTTCCGCCTGGACTTCGGGAATGTTTTCCAGGTAGGCCGTCTCCACGCCCGGCACGTTTTCTTCCAGCGCCAGCCGTCCCTGATCGTGGGCGTAGGTGTAGCCACCATCGCCAATCGGGCCGATATAGATGAACGCCGCCCGGAACGCTTCCCCGTCCTGCGCCGTCGCCGCCTTGCCAAGCCCGGCGGCCGCCACCGCGGCGCCAGCCCCAACGGCCAGCGAGCGACGGCTGATGCGCGCCTGGAACAGTTCCTCCGCCGATCGATACAGTGACATTGCCCGTGTCCTCCTCGTTCGAGACGGCCTCACGACCGGTCCCGCCCATTGCCTCTCGATAGTCATGCCGTCACCGGCTGGTCCCCAGGATAGTGATGGTTCGCGACGCCGACCCCGGGCTGGAAACCCTCCGGCTCGCCGCGAGAATCATTCCGCCAATTCGAAGGTGATGTCCTGCGCGCCCTCCCACACGATGCGGCGCCCCGCCTCTCGAAGTTGCTCGTTGCCTTCAACGATCGTCAGGAAATGGTTTCCCGCGAGCTGGCCCATGGTGCTGGCGAAGCAGCTCCGGCCATAGGGAAAGAGGATTTCGGTTTCGCTGAACCCGCCTGGGTAGAACAGGATCTCGCCGGCGGCGGGATAGCTGGTCGCGTTCTCGAAACCCACCCCGAGATCGAAATCCCCCAACGGAATCCAGCCCGACTCGCCGCTCCATCGCGCCTGGATCAGCTTTTGCCGATACGGCAGCAGCTTCCTGAACGCCGCCACCGTCTCCGGCGCGGCGTCATCCTCGAATCTCGCGCGAAACACGAGGTCCCCAACCCGGATGATCACCATGACGATCGACAACTCCTGTCGCCAGCGGGTACCCACACCCGCCCTCGGACGCGCCCACCACGCGATTGCGTGGATTGTACGGTCATTGTCTCACAGCGAGGACTCCGACGCCCCGCGCGCGATCGCGCCGGTTTTCGTCCTCCTTGGTCTTCCCGCACAACCCGACCCACGTCGCTTACTGCTCACGCCGGCAACACCCGAACCACCCCGCAGGGTATGGTCAAGTGGGCCCTCAACTGTTAGGATTCGGTTGCAGGTGAGAATAATTCTCATCTGAAATGAACTGACTACACGCCGAACCGAAGGGACCTCCATGTCCATCGCCATGAACTCACCGGCGACTCCAACGGCCCAGCCAACGCCAGGGCCCGCTCACACGGCTCTCGCCTGGCTCATCCGCAACGGACTGCTCCTCGGCGCGGCCTGCGCCTGGCTCGCGCTCGCATCCGCGTTCGTCCTCGAACAATGGACCGATGCTCCCCGCGCGCTGGTCCTGGGCTTCTACATCGCCGCGTACATCGCCGGCGGCGCCATCGCCACGCGAGCCGCCGTCAGCGACCTCCTGTCCGGCATCGTCAACATCGACCTGCTCATGGTCCTTGCCGCCATCGGCGCGGCCATTCTCAACGCCTGGGCCGAAGGCGCCATGCTTCTCGCCCTCTTCTCCACGTCCAACGCGCTGGAACACTACGCGCTGGGTCGTACCCGGTCGGCGGTCCGCTCCCTGATGGACCTGCGCCCGGCGACGGCTCGGCGCCTGGTCGATGGCGCCGAGGAGGTGGTGGCCGTCGAGGTCCTGGAACCGGGCGACCAGGTCGTCGTCCGGCCCGGCGAGAACATCCCGGCCGACGCGGTCATCGTCAGCGGCCAAACCGAGGTCAACCAGGCCGCCATCACGGGCGAATCCATGCCCGTCGCGCGCGCCGTCGAGGACCCGGTCTTCGCCGGCACCACGAACGGTTCCGGGGCGTTCACCGCCCGCGTCACCCATCCATCCTCGGAAACCACCATCGCCCGTATAGCCCACCTGGTCGAGGAAGCCCAGTCCCGCAAGAGTCGCGCCGAGCGATTCACCGATGCCTTCGAGGGCCCGTACGCCATCGGCGTGATCACCATCGCGGTGCTCGTCGGCGTCATCCCCATGCTGCTGGGAGCCGACCGTGGCGATGCCTTCTACCGGGCAATCACCCTGCTTGTGGTCGCCTCGCCCTGTGCCCTCGTCATCTCCACGCCGGCCGCCACCCTCTCGGCCATCGCCCGCGCCGCTCGCGGGGGCGTCCTGGTCAAGGGTGGTTCGCATCTCGACGAACTGGGCGTCATCGACATCATCGCCTTCGACAAGACCGGCACCCTTACCTTAGGCAAACCCGCTGTCACCGATGTGGTTGTCTTCGGTTCGACGCCTGAAATCGACGCGCTTCGCCTCGTCGCCTCGGCCGAACATCTTTCGGAGCACCCCATCGCCCAGGCGATCATGCGGCACGCCTCCGACCAGGGCATTACCCTCGATGACCCAGTTGATTTCACCGCCGATCCCGGGCGCGGCGTCACCGCGTCCATCGAGGGCCGCCGGATCGCCGTTGGCAACGAAACCCTCTTCAATGAACTGGGTATCCGCCTGCCCCAGCACGTGGTCGATCGCGCCAACACCATCCGTACTCAGGGGCGCACCGCCATCATCGCGGGCGACGGTGGGGACCTCCTGGCGGTGATCGGCGTCGCCGATCAGGTCCGCCCCGGCGCGGCCGAGGCGCTGGCCGAACTTCGGGACCAGGGCATCAAGCGCATCGTGATGCTCACCGGCGACAACGATCTTGTTGGCCAGGCCATCGGCCGCCAACTCGGGCTCGACGAGGTCTTCGCTGATCTCCAACCCGAGGAAAAGCTCGTCAAGATCGAGGAACTCCGGAAACAGGGCCGGGTCGCGATGGTCGGCGACGGCGTGAACGACGCTCCCGCGCTCGCCTCGGCCGACCTGGGCATCGCCATGGGCGCTGGCGGCACCGATGTCGCCCTTGAAACCGCCGACGTCGTCCTCATCACCGGCGATCTGCGGCGAATGCCATTCGCCATGGGTCTCAGCCGGCGGATGCGGCGCATCATCCGACTCTCCATCGGCTTCGCCCTGACGGTCATCGCCACTCTGGCGACACTCACGCTCACCACCGGTATCCCCCTGACGCTCGGCGTGATCGGCCACGAAGGCAGCACCGTCATCGTCGTCCTCGCCGGTCTCACCCTGCTCGCGTACGGCCAGGGCCGAGGTTCCAGGAAACCGAAGCCCGCGACGAGTCCCGCGCCATCGGGCGCTTAACGCGGCGGACCGGGATGGCGACGTCGCCATCCCGGTCCGTTGGTTGATTTCGAACCTCGTCGTTCGAAAGGCTATTCTCCAGCCGCCGAGCCCTGCACCTGGGTGCCGCTCACCGGCGCCCACTGCTCCGGCTTCCGCTGGAGCTGGATCGGGGCCACGTTGCCCTCCACCTGCACCTTCGGCAGCCAGTTAAGTGCTCGTGGGAAGTACCAGTTGGCCTTGCCGCAAAGCTTCAGCGTGGCGGGAACCAGGATTGTCCGGATCACCGTCGCGTCCAGCAGCACCGCGAACGCGAGGCCGAACCCCATCTGCTGCATTTCCACCAGCCGTCCGCCGGCGAATGACCCGAAGACCGCCACCATGATCAGCGCCGCGCCAGTGATCAGGCGACCGGTCTGCTGCAGGCCAACCCGCACCGCCTCGTCGTTGTCGCCGGTGTGGTCGTAGTGCTCGCGCACCCGGCTCAGCAGGAAGACGTGGTAGTCCATGCTCAGGCCGAACAGGATGCAGAACAGCATCACCGGCAGCCAGTTGGTGATCGTGTCCACCTGGGTGAACCCGAACAGGTCGGCCATGAATCCGAACTGGAACACCGCCACCACCGCGCCGTAGGCCGCCGCGACCGAGAGCAGGTTCATCAGGATCGAGGTCAGCGGCACCAGAATCGAGCGGAAGGCGACCATCAGGAGCAGGAAGCTCAATCCGAGGACGAATCCGAACACCACCGGCAGGTAATCGATCAGCGCGTTGTCGAAGTCGATCGTGTCGGCCGTATCGCCCGTCACGAAGACGCTTGCCGCCTGGTCGCCGAACGCCGCCGGCACCACCTCGGAGCGAAGGTCCTTCACCACATCCTCGGCCTCGTGGGAGTACGGGTCCGCCCGGGTGATCGCGTCGATCACCGTCAGCTGGCCGTCCTCGCTGACACGAGTGCCTACCGAACCGAAGTTTTCGTCCTGTTCCAGCGTCGCGACGAAGTTGGCGACGTTGGCCTGGGTCGTCGCGTCGTTCGCGTCCGCGTCGACCACGATCATGACCGGGGAATCAACACCCGCCGAGAAGTCCTCGGCCAGGATCTCGAACCCGCGTGTGAAGTCAGTATCCGGCAGCGAGCTGCTTTCCTGGGCGCCGATGTTGATCGCCACCACCGGGGCCGCGATCGCCAGCAGCAGGGCCAGCGAGCCGACCAGCCAGGCGACGGGACGTCGCATCACCGCCGTCGCGAGGTGACCCCACAGGCCAGAACCAATCTTCGTCTCGAATTCCGCGTAGCCAGTCGTGTCCTGTCGCTTGAGCTTGCGCATCACACCGAACTGGGGAGCGTTCGCCCAGTCGCCGATCAGCCGAACCATCGCCGGCAGCAAGGTCATCGCCGCCGCGACCGCGACCACCACCACCAGCGCCGCCGACAGACCCATTGCCTGGAAGAAGTTCACCGGCAGGAACAGCAGACCCAGCAGCGCCAGGATCACCGTCGCGCCTGAGAACATCACGGCCTTGCCGGCGCTTCCGCCCGAACGCTCGATCGCATCCATCTTGAGCGCGCCGTTGCGTCGCTCTTCACGGTAGCGGGCAAAGAAGAAGAGGGCGTAGTCGATACCGACCGCCAGGCCGATCATGCTCACCACGCTCATCGTGGTGCTGTCGAGCACCAGCACGTTGGCCAGCAGCAGCACGAACCCGGTCGTGATCGCGATCGACACCAGGCCAATCGCCAGCGGCAGGATTGGGGCGATGAGGGCTCCGAACACGATCACCAGCACGATACCGGCGACCGGCAGGCCAATGCTGACTTCCTTGCTCAGATCCTCCTCGGCGATCGTGCCAAAGGTCGCGCTGCCGCTGATCGAGCCAACGCTGTACACCTGCACGTCATCGGTCGCGGCCGCCTGGTAGTCCTCCAGGTACTGTTCGCCACGATCGTCGTACGAGTCGCCCTCGTCATGGAAGCTGATGGGGATGATCAGCGAGTGCCGGTCGGCCGAAACGAGTTGTTCCGCTTCGGGCACGCCCGCCGCCTGCGCCTCGTAGTAGTTGGTCAGCGATGCGATGTCCGCTTCCCACTCCGAGAGCCCGGCGACGGTGTTCGACACCACGTCCTGGAACTCGGCGTCGTCAACGGTGTACCCCTCGGAGTGTACGACGATGGTTTCGGTGGCGCCGGAGTCGTCGGCGAAATGCTCGTCAATCAGTTCAGACCCGATCTGCGAATCGGGGTTGTTGGTGTATCCGGCCCCTTCGCCGGACGTGGGGCCGCCAAACGCGCCAGATAGCAACGTGACGGCGACCAGCAGCAAGACCCAGGCACCGAGCGTTCGCCACGGATGCCGGGCACTGGCGCCGGCCAGTCGTTGGGGAGAAAGGGATAGACGCGACACAGGATGTCTCCTTCGATCGGTACTTGGGATCAGGCAAATTCCGCCCGTCCACCACGACTTCGATTCTGGAGGAGACACGTCTCTATTCAGAGCAGGCGACCGGGAGAGTTGGGGGTCAGGATATCCCCCATCACGGGGGAGGGATTTCCGAAACACTCCGGGGGCCACCCCACGTTGACTTCCCCACGCATGGAGCACGGCTGGCAGCGGACAAGCGCCAACGCCCAACGGAAGAGGGCGGCCGCGCATGCGTACCGCCCCCAAGTCCTTGGATTTCGATTCGACAGAGAAACTGATTACACCGATCGTCGCTTCCACAGGAGGACGATGGCGGCGCCGCCAACCACGCTAGGCAGCATCTGCAGCCACGCGATCATGGGCGCCAGGCCCACGTCCCCCGAGGTGTCACGCACGGTCAGCCCCGTCAGGGCATAGGCGATCGCCCCCAGGAGCAGTACGGGAGCAACCCAGCGAATCCAGTCCTTACCGGATCGCACGGCCCAGATCGTGGCCAGCCAGCTGACGATTCCAACGGCCCCGGCGGAGGCCAGGATAATCAGGTAGAGGTTGACCGCGTGATTGATTTCGCCGTTGGTGTAGGAGGGATACCCCGACCGGATGTGGTCGGCCATCACTCCCCGGTTCAGGAAGGGAAAGACAGTGGCGATGCCGGTCAGGATGAGACCGGACCACAACACAACGAGGGTCAATGGTGACGAGGTTCCCCGCCGGGAATCTGAAGCGAACATGGGCAGGAAAGTCCTTTCACGTTTCAGCGGTCGCGGAACAACCGGCGCTCGCTCGGCGTCTCCCCGCGACGACAAGGGAGACATTTTAACGAACGATTGCCGCATTTCAACCGCCCCTGGTCGGGGAGAGGTGGACGAGGGGCATGATGAGTCGCCGGACGAAGTCCTTCCGCCGTCAGGCGGTGTTCCTGTGGCGGAGGTGGCCATCTGGGGTGGAGAAGACCAGCGCGGCGACGCTTCCCCCGGCCCGTCCACGGTGAGGTGCGAGCGGAACAGAGACCTGACGCCAAGAGCGGCCGGAGCACGTGCACCCGACCGCCCTCTTCACTTCAAGAATCAGAGCTTGTGAACAGCTACCGCTCGTCCTCGCCCAGCCGGAGGAAGGTCAGCACGGCCAGCACCCGCCGGTGTACCGACTCCGCGTCCTCCAGGCCCAGCTTGGTAAAGATTCCCCGGATGTGCTTCTCCACGGTGCCCTCGCTCACGAACAACGCGTCGGCGATGGCATTGTTCGTCCGGCCCTCGGCCATCAGGGCTAGCACCTCCTGCTCACGCTGCGTCAGCGAGGACAATCGCTCGTCGCGTCGCCGCCGGGTCACGAGTTGGGTGACCACTTCCGGGTCGAGCACGGTCCCGCCAGAAGCCACCCTCCGCACGGCCACCACGAACTCACGCACGTCGGCCACGCGGTCCTTCAGCAGGTAGCCAACGCCGGTTGTGCCGCCCTCCAGCAGTTCGGCGGCGTATCGCTCTTCCACATACTGGGAGAAGACCAGGATCGGCGTGTGCGGGACCTTGCGGCGCGCCTCGATCGCCGCGCGCAGGCCCTCGTCACGAAACGTCGGCGGCATCCGGATGTCCACGATCGACACGTCGGGCCGCTCGCGCGTCACCACCTCGACGAGATCGTCGCCGTTGTCGACGGCCGCTATCACCTCGAAGTCGTTCTCGGTCAGGAGCCGCACCAGCCCCTCCCGGAGCAACACCGCGTCTTCCGCTATCGCAACCCGCATCGCCTGCTCACCGCCTGGAAATGAGTATCCCTGTCAGGAAGCGATGTGCTCCCCCAGCCCAGAGCATACGGGAGTGGGTGCTCATTCACCAAGCGCGAGGGCTGACGGCTCGCCCCGAACGCGAACACCCCGCGCCAGAAATAGCGCGGGGTGTGGTCGGATTCTTCGGGTTATGGGCGCGGCTCAGCCGCAGGGAATCTCCACGTAAATCGTCGTACCCTTGCCCGGCGGGCTGGAGAGTGAGAACCGCCCATCCAGGGCCAGGATCCGGTCCTGCAGGCCTCGGAGCCCCGAGCCGTGGCCCAGATTGGCCCCGCCGCGGCCGTTGTCGGAAATCTCCAGGATCAGCCAGTTGCCCCTGCGGTGGATATGCACCCTCGCGCGGCTCGCCTGGCTGTGCTTGGCGATATTCGTCAGCGACTCCACCACCACGAAGTAGGCCGTTCCCTCGACCTCTTCCGGCAGCCGGCTCTTGAGGTCAACATCGACTTCCACCGGCACCGGCGACCGCCCGGCGATCGCCGAGATCGCGGCGTCCAGCCCACGGTCGGTCAACACCGCCGGGTGAATGCCTCGCACCAGGTCCCGCAGGTCGGCCAGGATCCGCTTCGACTCTTCATGCGAGCTATCGATCAGCAGCTTCGCCCCCTCGGGGTCCTTCTCCATCTTGTCCTGAAGCCGCCCCAGGTCCATCGCCAGGGCCACCAGTCGTTGCTGCGCACCATCGTGCAGGTCGCGCTCGATCCGCCGGCGCTCCAGGTGCATCGCTCGCATCACCGCCGAGCGAGCCTCGGTCAGTTCCTCCACCCGCTCGATGAGGACCTCTTCCTGCGAAGGCGCCAGGAATCGCAGTCCGACCTTGCCGTTCACGATCGCCATCAGGTTGACCAGCACGCTGAACGGCACCACCAGGATCAGGCCGACCGCTCCAGCGACCACCGCCTCCGGGAATGACGAGATGTTCCATCCGTTGATGTTGTGGTGCCCGCCCAGGATGAAGATCAGCGGTGCGATGGCGTAGGAAACCGGCTGGAAGACGAACACCAGGCCCAAAATGCCCATTGGCAGCAGCAGGAGCAAATAGGCCAGGTCCCGCCAGAGTTGCGGATTCCGCAAAAGTCCCCAGGCCTTCTTCCAAGGCGCGCCGTCCTCCGGAAAGTACCGGTACGGGCTCGCGATCGAGACGCCCAGGAACACCCGGAGGCGGTCCCGTTCCATTTGCGCGGTCCAGATCGTGATCGCAACCAGCGCGGCCAGCAGCGGGACTCCAACCCAGATGATGATCGTCGCCAGGCCAACCGCCGCGACCGTCACGAAGAACACCAGCCAGATAAGGCCGAGGATGAACGTCGTGATCAGGAACAGCGAATCGCTGACGACCTTCCAGGAATTGACGATGGGCAGGCCATGCAGCGTGCGCCATATGGTCTCGGTGGAGAACCGGCGCGCGACCGGCGTCAACCGGTGGGAGACGGCATCCGACATGAACGGCACCGAGGTGAACTGGTCTATGCGTTGTTGACTTTCGTCGTTGTGGGTACTGAGCCTCATGGCGGTTTTCCTGTGGTACGAACGAGGAGGCTTGATTCACTATAGTTGGAGTATCGCGTTCGGGCATCCCGCCGTGCAGTGGGAAATCAGGTGATTGCCGGGTAAGGCTATCCCCCATATCGCCCACCCCACGTATGATGCCGCGAAAGATTCGTTCTCAACTGGAGGCAATCAGGATGGCCCGTTTCCTCGTCACGACCACGTTCGCCAGCGCCGAGAAGCGCATGGAGCACCGCGCCGAGCATCGCGTGTATCTCAACCAGCTCGTCTCCGAAGGTAAGCTGCTCATGGCCGGTCCCTACACCGACGAAACGGGCGGGGTCATCGTCTTCGAGGCGGTAGACCGGGCCGAGGTCGAATCCATGATGGCCAACGACCCGTTCACCACCAACGGCGTGTTCGCCACCACGGACATTCGGGAGTGGATACTCGTCGCGGGCAGTTGACCCAGACGATCAGCCGCTGGCTGATCGCTCGATCTCGCGGATCGCCGCGAGCACTCGCTCCGGCGTGAACGGCAGGTCGCTCAGCCACACCCCGGTCGCGTCGTGGATGGCGGCCGCCACCGCCGGGGCAAATGGCACGAGGGGCATTTCCGCCATGCCCCGTGCTCCGAACGGCCCGTTCGGATCGGCCAGCTCCAGGATCACCGGCACGATCTCGACGGGCATGTCCATCGTCGTCGGCAGCAGGTACGTGCTGAAATGGGGCGTCATCAACCGCCCATCCCGCACGATCAGGTTTTCCAGCAGTGTGTACCCTACCGCCTGGGCCAGGCACCCCTCGATCTGGCCTTCCACCTGCTGCCGGTTGATCGCCGTACCGACGTCGTGCGCGCTGACAATCGACCGCACGCTGACGCCGCCCGTCCGGGTGTCCACGTCCACCGCCACCGCCTGGCTCACGTAGCCGTAGCAGAAGTTCGGCGTGCCGGCACCGGTAACCGGGTCGAGCGGCGTGGTGGCGGGTGGCCGAAAGTTCGCGGTCGCCACCACATGCCGGTCCTCGCTGTTGCGGTAGGCCTCCAACGCGTCCCTCGCCGCCGCGTGAACCGCCCCGCCCGCCAGCAGCGTCAACCGCGAAGCCGAGGCCGATCCCGCGTTCGGGGCCAGCGCGCTGTCGTCCGTCACCATCTCGATCAGGCTGGTGTCCACGCCCAGCACCCCGGCCGCGATCTGCCGCATCGCAAGATGAGTGCCCTGCCCCACCTCCGCCGCGCCGACCCGCACGATCGCCCGCTCGATTTCGCCTCGCCCGAACACCTCAACCGTTGCGGTCGCGTTGTCCGGATACCCGAACGAGTAGCCAACGTTCTTGATGCCCGAGGCGATGCCAAAGCCACGCCGGATGTGTGGCGGCAGCGGCTCGTCCCGCAGCGCCGCGAACCGCGACTCCCCCTCGGCCATCGCCGCCTCGAACACCGGCAACGCCGAAACACTCTCGGGAAGTCGGTACTGGGTCGGCTCCAGGCTGCCTTCGCGGTACAGGTTGATCCGGCGAATCTCCGCCGGGTCCATGCCCAGTGCCTCCGCCAACCGGTTCACCATCGACTCGGCGGCGAAATGCGCCTGCGGTGCACCGAATCCGCGGAAGGCGCCGCTCGGCACATGGTTCGTGTAGGCCACGTATCCATCGGTCGCGATGTGCTCGATCTCATACGGTCCAGTGGCGAACACCGCCGCGCACTTCATGACCTCGGCCGAGGTCGAGGCGTACGCCCCGCCATCCGCCACCACCCTCGACCGCGCCCCGACGATCCTGCCGTCCCGGTTCGCCGCCCAAGTGCACTGGATCCGCATCGGATGCCGCTTGTGGTGCCCCAGCATCGATTCCTCACGGGTCCATTGCAGGGCCACCTTCCGGTCCGGGTGGCTCTCCCGCAGCGACCACGCCGCCAGCGCCAGCACATGCTGCATCGAGAGGTCTTCTCGACCCCCGAACGCCCCGCCAATGGCGTTGTAACGGACTGTGACCCGCTCCTCGGGCAGCTTCAGCATGGCCGCGATCTGTCGCCGGTCCTCATGGAGCCATTGGCCCGCCGTCTCGACCACCAACTGGCCGTCGTCCTCGATCCAGGCGGTTCCCGCCTCCGGCTGGAGGAAGGCATGTTCCTGCCAGGTCGTCGAGAACTCCCCCTCCAGCACAATGTCCGCCGCCGCGATCGCCGCGTCCGCGTCGCCCTTGCGAATCGGCACATGAATCAGCACGTTGGAGCCATGCGAGGCGTTCACCAGCGGGGCGTCCTCCCGCATCGCCTCCTCCGGGTCGAGCACCGGCGGCAGGTCCTCGAACCGGACATCGACCGCCTCCACGCCCGCCCGGGCCGCGTCGACCGAATCGGCCACGACAAGCGCGACCTTGTCGCCGCTGAACCGGACTTCGTCGCCAACCGCCACCAGCACTGGCTGGTCGTTCTCGATCAGGCCGAAGGCGTTGAACGGAATGTCGTTCGCCGTCAGCACCCGCACGACTCCGGGAACGGCCAGTGCCCTCTCGATGTCGATACGAAGAACCCGCGCCCGGGGTCGGTGCGCGAACACCACCGCCGCGTGCAGCATCCCGGCCCTGATCCTGTCCGCTGGATACGTCGTGGCGCCGTTCACCTTGCCGGGCGCGTCCGGCCGGCGATGCGATTCCCCAATGACGGCGGGCGGCCGAGTGATCTTTAGGCTCATACCACACCGCCCTTCGCGGCCTGGTCAACGGCGGCCAGGATCTTGCTGTACCCGGTACAACGGCAGATATTCCCGCTCAGGGCCACGCGCGTGTCGAGGACGTCAGGCACTGGCCGTTCGTCCAGCAACTTCGCGCCGGCCATCACCATCCCTGGTATGCAGAACCCACATTGCACCGCCGCCTGGTCGATGAATGCCTCCTGGAGTGGATGCAACCCACCCTCGCTCCGATCGCTCGTCGCGGCCAGCCCCTCGATGGTGGTCACGGACGCTCCCTTCGCCTGACCGGCCGGAACCAGGCAGGACATCACCGCCCGGCCGTCCAGCCACACCGTGCAGGCGCCGCATTCGCCCTCGGCGCAGCCTTCCTTGGCCCCGGTCAGGCCCGCGTGGTCGCGAATCGCGTCCAGCAGCGTCAGTTGCGTCGCCGCCGCGTCCCAGGTGACTCGGGCTCCGTTCACCTCCACCACCATGGATTCGAGCGGCCCTCCTGCGCATGGGCTTTGGGGATATGTCGTGCGAGATTCGAGCAAAATCGGCCGCTCGGGGAATCCCTCTCGCTCCCGGCCCTCTCCCAGGCGAAGCAACGCGTCCTCCACCAATCGCTGGAGCACCGAGTTCCGGTAATCCGCGCTTCCCCGGATGTCCCCAATCGGAGAAACATCCTTCAGCGCAACGCGTCCAGCCTCCGCGCGAACCTCCGGCGTCAGTGCCTTGCCCGCCAGGAAGGCCTCGGTCGCCGATCCGCGTACAACCGTCGGCGCGAGGCAGCCAAACGCCACTCTCGCCGACCTCACCACGTCCCCATCGAACGCCGCCACGATCGCGAAGTGAATCACCGAGATCGCCTGCGCCCGGCGAAGCCCTACCTTCACGAACAGCCCACGCTCGCCAGAGGCGGGTTTCGGGATCAGGATCGAGGTCACAAGTTCGTCCGGCTCCACCACCGTCTGTCGAAACCCCGGGTAGAACTCCGCGATCCGAACCTGGCGCTGGCCGCGCACGGACGCCAGCGTCACAACCGCGTCCAGCGCCATCAGCGCCGATATCGTGTCGTTCGCCGGCGAACCGGTCACGATGTTCCCTGCGACCGTGGCCCTCGACCGCAATTGCGGCGCGCCGATTTCAAGGCATGACTGGGCCAGTGGCAGGGCATCGCGCACGCATGCCTCGCTCGAGATCACGTCGTTATGCGTCGCCAGCGCGCCAAGCTCGATACCATCCGCGGTCTCGGCGATGCCTCGCAGCGCTTCGATCCGGGTGACGTCGATCAGCGTCGTGGTTGGCTTCACCCCTCGCGAGAGTTCCACCACCACGTCCGAGCCACCGGCCACGACTCGAGCCGATTCGCCGAGTCGTGCCCGTAGCGCCAGCGCCTCATCCAGCGTTGTGGGTTGGTAATACGTTTGCCAGGTGCGACGCATACACTTCTCCAGGGAATCAGGCGGTTCACGCTAAGGTGTGTTGGGTTGGCCCATTGTACGCATGTCGGCCATCGCGCTGCATGGAGTGCCGGCGTCACCCTTCGACGCATGGACCTGGAATGAAACGCCCATGTGGCCGCTCGTCCGCGCCCTCGCCGAACACCACCATGCCCCGCAGAACCGTCGCCACCGGTTCCGCCGCCATCGGCACCCCGTCCCAGGCCGAGGCCGGATGCCGGTACCGTACATGCTCGACGGGCGCTGGGTCCCGCCAGCGCCAGATCGCCAGGTCCGCGTCGAAGCCCGGCGCGACCTCGCCTTTCCGCGGTAACTGGAACCGATGCGCGGCGTCCCGCGCCAGCAACGAACCGAGCGCCTCGAGGCCCATCCCCCGCTCGCGACCCATGGTGAGTGATGCCGCCACCAGGTGCTGGCAGCCACTGATGCCACCCCAGTTCAGGAACGCGTTGTCCGATTGCTTCATGTCTGGTGGCGCTGGCGAATGATCGGAGGACAGCATGTCGATATCGCCCGCCAGCAACGATTCCCACAGCGCCTCCCTCGTGTCGGCATCGCGAATCGGCGGCGCGCATTTGGCCAGGGGGCCGATCCGCACCGCGTCGTCATCGACGAACGCCAGGTAATGTGGGCATGTCTCGCACGTCACATCCACCCCGCGCACCCGCGCCTCCGCCACCAGTTCCACCCCAGCGCCGGTGCTCACATGCACCACATGGAGCGCGCAGCCGGTCGCTTCCGCCAGCGCGATGGCCCGGCCAATCGCCTCGACCTCGGCCACCACCGGACGACTGGCAAGGTAGTCCCGCATCCCGATGCGTCCCGCGGCCTGTGCCCGCCGGGCCAGGTCCTGGGTGATCGCGTCGTTCTCGGCATGGACCGCCACCGGCAGGCCAAGCGCGGCCGCGACTCGCATGCCCTGATACAGCGTGTCATCGCCGACGTGGTGGAAGTCATCCATGCCCGAGTTGGACATGAACGCCTTGAACCCCACCACACCGGCCGCCGCCAGGTCCTCCAGGTGGTCCAGGTTGTCCGGCGTCAACCCGCCCCACAGCGCGAAATCGGCGCGACTCTTCGCCGCCGCGACGGAGACCTTCGCGTCGAACGACGCCCGGTCCAGGGTCGGCGGGTGAGCGTTCAGCGGCATCTCGACGCAGGTGGTCACACCCCCAGCCACCAGCGCCGCGCTGCCGGTTTCCCAACCTTCCCAGTCGCCCCGGCCTGGCTCGTTGAAGTGCACATGTGGGTCGATCGCCCCGGCCATCACGAAACACCCGGTCGCGTCGATCACCCGGCCCGCGTCACCTCCGAGGTCCGGCCCCACCTCCACGATCTGGCCGTCACGCACCGCGACATCCGCCCGGTGCGAGCCCGCTCCGGTCCCCACTTCACCACCGCGTACAACCAGGTCGTATCGAGTCATGCGCGGGATATCCTCGCTCGTGTCCGGAAATGCCTATCACCACATGGTACGACACCGAAGCCCCGCACCTGACCGCGAAACGCCTTCCCCAAATGAAAGGCTGGTGTCACTATTGCGCGAGCGACCAGCGACCTTTCACCCAGGAGCGACTTCGTTGACCACCTCCACCGGCCAGGCCCAGTTCGAACAGGCGATGGGCGAACTCTTCAATCCGTTGTCCGGTCCCGTAGGCATGATGGTGAAGGATCTCGATTCCGAGCTTGAACTGACCTGGAACCCGCACCAGATGTTTCCCACGGCCTCCACGCTCAAGGTGCCCCTGCTGTACGAGTTGTACCGCCAGGCCGACGCCGGTGAGGTCGACCTCACCGAGCGCGTCACGCTGATGCACAAGGATCGCGTTCCCGGGTCCGGCGTCTACCAAACCCTTGACGAAGGGCTGCAACCGACATTCCGTGACCTCGCCGAACTCATGATCACGGTGTCGGACAACTGGGCCACCGACATCATCTTCACCCGCCTCGGTAAGGATCGCGTCGCCGCGATGCTGGAAGAGCGCGGCATGGAGAACACGTCACTCCCCATGACCATCTGGGAACTGTTCTGCGCCACCTGTGAGCTGGACCCCACCGATCCGTCAGTCACCTACGACTCCCTGAAGCAGGCGCTCAAGGACATGGTTGCGCCAATCACCAACCGCGCCCGGCTGGCGGACCGCACGAACGATGTCAGTTCCGCCGCCGACATGATCTCGCTGCTGGTGGCGATCCACGAAGGCGTCGGCCTGACCGAAACCAGTCGCGAAGCCATCCTGGAGATCATGAAGCACCAGAACTTCACCAGCATCATCCCGTTCCGCCTCCCACCCGACGAGGGTATCGAGACCGCGCACAAGACGGGCAGTCTCAAGGGCGTCAAGAACGATGTCGGCCTCGTGTACTCCCCGAAGGCAAACTACGCCATCGCCTTTTACAGCATGTACCAGGAGGATGTCCCCGCCGTCGTCGACGCCATGTCCCACGCGTCCCGCTGGGTGTGGGAGCATCTCACCTCTTCCTGAACCATCGAGCGCCATGTCGCGACCGGGCGACGGTTGACGCCGCATCCGTTCTGCGGCTGAATGGATGCCGTACGGGCTCCCCGCCGGTATCGCTCACCGGCCAGCCCCAGGCGCGTACACTCACGCAACCACTGGAGGTCACACGTGGCAAGCAGCGATTTCGTATTCCTCGACGATCGATTCAAACCCTGCGTCAAGGCTTCGGCCAGCGTGGAGAAGCTCTACGAAGGGTGCCGCTGGGCCGAGGGCCCGGCCTGGTTCCCCATGATGCGCTCCCTCATCTGGAGCGACATCCCCAACGACCGCATGATGCGCTGGGATGAAACCACCGGCGTCACCGGCGTCTTCCGCCAGCCCGCCGGCAACAGCAACGGCAACACGGTCGACCGCCAGGGCCGCCTCGTCTCCTGCGAACACGGCAATCGACGCGTCACCCGCACCGAGCACGACGGCTCGATCACCGTCCTCGCCGACAGCTACAACGGCAAGCCGCTCAACAGCCCCAACGATGTCGTCGTCAAGTCCGATGGTTCGATCTGGTTCACCGATCCCCCCTATGGCATCGAGTCGGTCTACGAAGGAAACCTCGGCGACCAGGAGATCGGCGGAAATTACGTCTACCGCATCGATCCCGATTCCGGCGATGTCGAGGTCGTGGCCGACGATTTCGACCGGCCGAACGGGCTCGCCTTTTCCCCCGACGAATCGCGCCTGGTGATTTCCGATACGGGCAGCGCCGAGACCCGTCACTTCCGGAGCTTCACGGTCAACGACAACGGCACCCTCACTGGCGGCGAGGTGCTCGCCAAATGCACCGTGGGCGGCTTCGACGGCTTCCGGTTCGATACCGAAGGCCGCATCTGGACCAGCGCCGGCGATGGCGTCCACTGCATCCACCCGGACGGCACGCTGCTTGGCAAGGTGCTCGTGCCGGAAGGCGTCGCCAACGTGGAGTTCGGCGGGGCCAAGCGCAACCGCCTGTTCATCTGCGGCACGTCGTCGCTCTATTCGATCATGCTGCCGGTGCAGGGTGACAAGCGCTTCTAGCGCCTCGCCATATCTGACACAACACTAGAAACATTCACGGGAGAACGCGATGCCTGGTCCACTGCTGGTGGTCGATGTCCAACTGGGTTTCATCAACGAGTTCACCGAACACCTGCCGGCCCGCATCGCGACCCTGATCGATCGGCGGGATCACGATCCCGTCTACTTCACCCGCTTCGTTAACGTCGAGGGCAGCCCATTCCGCCGCATCCTCGAATGGGACGAGTGCGCCGAACCTCCCGACACCGAACTCGCGCCGGAAATTCGCGACCACGCGCCGGAAGAGCGAATCTATTCCAAGCCGGGCTACGCGGGGCTACCCCCCAAGCTGGCCCAGCACCTCCGGGACAACCAGATCGACGAGATCGCGGTGGTCGGTATTGACACGGACATGTGCGTCCTCAAGGTCGCCATGGACCTGTTCGACATGAACATCCGCCCCGTCATTTACACCGACTGCTGCGCGAGCACGGCCGGTCTCCAGTCACACCTGGCCGGACTCGCCGTGCTCGCCCGCAACGTCGGCGCCCAGCACCTGCGGGACGCCGGCCTGGGCGGCGGTCATCTCGCCGCCCCATCGACGTAGCGGGAACGCCCTTATCGCCGTGCGCGCTGCTTACTCGTCGCCGCGCTCCTCGTCGCCCTGGTCGCCTCGGCGCACCAACCGGTCGCTCTCGTCGTCTGGATCCTTGTCGCCCAGTCCCCACTCATGGTCAGCCCGTGGCGTGTAGGCGCCAAGTTCCATCAGGGCCGCCTCGCGTTCGGCCATCGGCTTGTCGCCCAGGATGACCTCGGCCAAATGCTGCGCCTCGCGCGAGTCCACGATCCCATCGGGTCCCTTGCCGAACTCGCCTTCCAGCGCGGCGTGCACGCGCGACACATCCACGCCGAACCCGGCCGCAACCTGATCGGCCGAGAACGTCCCGCCCTGGTCCTCGCCCGCTGGCCGGTATTCGCCGTGCTCGCTGCCGGTGGAAGCTCCACTATCGCTCATGTACCTGTCCCTTCGTTCGGTCCCGTGTCGTATCGGTTGGAGCGCAAAGCATGACCGACGGCCAACCGCCGCGCAACCGCTCTTCCCGACCGGGCTCGCGTCCCGCCGCGCCAGTACGTCCCGACGATGCGTTTCTCCAGCGGCGGATCGGCACGCGAAAGCGGCGGGAAGGTCGCGCCTCCCCGCCGCTTTCACCCTTGCCAGTATGGCCTTCAGCCCAGGGGCGGACGGAAAGCCGGAGACCTACTCGCCGTCGACCGAGCGCCAGAACGTTCCCGCGCCATACACGTCGAGGTTCTCCACCACCACGTGCGAGGCCACGCCATCTCCATCCAGCGTGAAGGTGACGGCGCTGGTCGTTCCACCGTTTTCGCCAGGAGGCATGTAGGTGAACACGTCACGCGAGTAGTGGGCAAGCGAGAAGGTCATCCCCGCCGGTCCAACCCGCATCACCAACCCCTCGCTCTCCTCCAGCACCTCCAGCGGCCCGAAGAAGTCATTCGCATACTCACCGGTGTACGCGCCAGCGTCCGCGGGCTCGATCACCACGGTTGGCGGTTCGGCCACGGACGCGCCATATTTCGGCGCCCCTGACTCCTTAATAATCGCGCCGACCAGCGGGAGGTAGTCCATCCGAACGGCGCCAACGTGGAACAGGTCAAGGAAGCCCAGCGCGATCGCTTCGGCCGCCCCCTCCGGCGCGGCATTGGTCAGCACCGTGATTCCGAGTCCCTCCGCGGGCAGCAGGAACACGCAGGTCGCCGCGCCCAGCGCGAATGCCCCGGAGTGGGAGACCGACACACTGTCGCCGCCGTATCCCACGTTGAAGCCCAGGCCGTAGAACCCCGCCTGCTCGGTGGACGGATGATCGGGATGGTTGCTGATCGCGTGCGGGAGATGCGTTTCCTCCAGGCCCGCCGCGGCCACCACCTGCTCGCCATCGAACATGCCGTTCGCCAGCTGCAACCGCATCCACTGGCTCATGTCATTGACCGAGGAGCTGGCTCCACCGGCTGGCGACTGGGGGTCCGGCTGGCGGTCCTCGGCGTGGGTCCACTCGCCGTTCACCAGCATGTGACCGGCGGCGCGGTTGTCCATCGCCATGAATTCCGCGTTCAGCGAGGTTGTCCGCGTCATGCCCAGAGGTTCGTAGAGCCGGGTTCGCGACGTGTCCTCCCAGGTCGAACCGGTGAACCGCGCCGCCGCGTCGGCCGCCGCCGTCAGCCCGAAGTTGGTGTAGGCGTATGAATCGCGGAACGACCCTTCTGGTTCCAGGTAGCGCAGGTTGTGCAGCACCAGTTCGCGGTCGCCGCCGAGGTCCTCCAGCAGGTCTCCCGCGTGATCGGCGAGCCCGCTCCGGTGGCTGAACAGGTCGGCCAGCGTGACGTTCGCCGTCACCCACGGGTCGCTCAGCGCAAACCCCGGATCGATGTCCGCCATCTTCGTGTTCCAGGCAATGGAACCGTCACCCACCAACGCCGCGACCACCGTGGAGGCCAGGCTCTTGGAGACGGACGCCAGCTGGAACACCGTATCGGCGTCCACCGCGCCTTCCACGCCCGCTTCGCGAACGCCGAAACCGGCGGCGTACTTCTGTGTGTCCTCGTGTACCACCGAGACGGCGATTCCCGGAATGCCCGTCCGGCTCATGACGTCGTCAACGAGGCCAGGCAACCCCTCCAGCGCTACGTCGATTCCTCCAGCCTCCGCGACGGGCGAAGCCTCCTGCGCGTGTCCCGCGACTGGCGCGGCAACCACGGCCGCCATCGAGGCGGCCGTCCCCGCGGCGATCGCCTGCCGCCGTGAAAGGCGTGGCTGGCGCACCTGGTCATGTATGGCCATGCTGTGTGTTCCTTTGTCGAAACCAAATGATGTGCAAGACGTCACTGTTCGGTCGTCGAACGCAGGAGCATGCCGTTCTACTCGGAGCGCAGGATTCCCACCTCCATTCTGTCAGAAAATCCCCAAAATGGATCATTCGCTCCCGACGAATTCCCCATCCCTATCCCAGCTCATCGGCCGCGAACCGGATGAACGCCGTCACCTCGTCCGCGGTCGCCAGGTCCTGACCGTGGGACCATCGCTCGGCACGATCCACCAGCGACGCCCATGGCTCGCCGTATGCTCGTTTCACCCAGGCCGACGCCACGCGTTTGGATGCGACCTCGTCATGCTTTGCCCTATGCAGGATGCGACAGATCGTCAGCACCGTGTACGCCTGCTGGTGGGGGTCCTCGTAGAACTCCGTGTCACCGACCGTTGGCAACCGCTCGTCGAACAGATCCCGCGCCGACGCCGCCCGCACATCGGCGATGTCGACCTCGGGCAGGATGCTGACCGGTTCCGGCCCGATCAGCGCCACGCCACGCTCCCGCAGCACGAACAGGTTCAGCAGCCACTCGTTCCCATAGGGAGGATCCGGGTCCCAGAACGCCCCCTGGTTCACGTACGGCCGCCCCTGCTCGGGCGGGTCGATCCGCTTCAGCATCTCCACCGTCACGTAGGTGCCCTCGATTCGCTCCCTCCACACCGGGAAGCGACTCCCCACCTCATCGTGAAGCCGTTCCAGGGCCGTCCGCTGGTCCGAATTGATCTCCCGTCGCGTCGCGACCAGGTAGTCGATATCGCTGCTGCCGCGGTCGAAATCGCCGTAGGTCAGCGAACCGGTGAGATAGAACCCGACCAGGTTCTCGCCGAGCGCGTTCGCGATTCCCTCGCCCAGCATGTCCAGCACTTCGTCGACATCGGCGTGACCAGTTGATGCCCGCATCTGAACAGAGGTCCTCCGCGTTGATGCTATCGTAGGGTCCGATCATGCCACAGGTTGTCCCAATCCTCGCGAAGGAGCAGGTCGTGGAGAAACAACCGTTCGATATCGACCAGGCCATGACCCGGATCGCCGAGGCGGTCGAGCCATTTCCGAAAGCGGCCATGTTCGAGCTGTTCGAGGATGGCTACGACACGGTGTTCGAGCAACTCGTCGCCTGCCTGCTGTCCGTCCGCACCCGCGACGAAGTCTCCGTGAAGACCGCGCCGCGCCTCTTCGCCGTCGCGCGTTCTCCCCAGGACGTCGCCAACCTCCCGGTCCCGGAGATCGCGACCCTCATCGCGGATAGCACCTTCGCCCCGCGCAAGGCCGAACAGATCGCCGCAATCGCCAAACGCACCGTCGAGGAGTTCGGTGGCGTACTGCCCTGCGACGCCGAGGTGCTCCAATCGTTCAATGGCATCGGCCCCAAGTGCGCCAACCTGGCGCTCGGCGTTGCCTGTGGCGCGCCGGTCATCAGCGTCGACATCCACGTCTATCGCGTCACGAATCGGTGGGGATACGTCCGGGCCACTACACCGGAAAAGACGATGCTCGCCCTCGAACAGGTGCTGCCGGAGAAGTACTGGATCGAAATCAATCGCCTGCTGGTGCCGTTCGGCAAGCACATCTGCACTGGCGAGCGCCCCAAATGCTCCACCTGCCCCGTGCTCGACATATGCCGGCAGGTCGGCGTCACCAGTCACCGCTGAATGGCCGTTGCGGGTCCTAACCCCGTGGATGACAATGCCCCAGCCGCGGCACGATCGCGGGCAGTCGACCAAGTCAACCACGGAGCGAAACCAGTCTCATGACCACCCCGGAATCCACACCACGAATCGGCGTCATTGGCGTCGGCACCATCGGCCAGACTCACATCAAGACCTGGACCGCCATCGGCTGCCCGCCGGTCGCCTTCGCCGACGCCGTTCCCGCCGCGCTGGAGGCAACGGTCGCGAAGTCTGGCGGCCATGGATTCGCCAGCGCCCTGGACCTGATCGCCAGTGGCGAGGTCGACATCGTCAGCGTCTGCACCCCGCCAGCCTTCCATCGCGAAATCGTGGTCGCGGCCCTCGAGGCCAACGTCGCCGTCCTCTGCGAGAAGCCCCTCGCCCACAACCTGGCCGACGCCGAGGCGATCGCCGAAGCAGCAGAGCGGACCGGAACGCTGGTGTCCGTCGGCTTCTGTCACCGCTTCCAGCCGCACCTCCAGCGCCTCAAGGCGCTCATCGACGATGGCGAACTCGGAACCGTCATGAGCTACCGCAACCGCTTCGCCGGGCACAACAAGAACGTCGAAAAGACCTGGTTCGCCAACCCCGCCATCGCCGGCGGCGGCGTCCTCTCCGACACCAGCATCCACTCCATCGACACCTTCCGCTACCTGATTGGCGACCCGGTCCGCGTCCACGCCTTCACCGGCACCCGGGACACCGAACTCGGCCCCCGGCTGGACGTCGAGGACACGGCGGCGATGATCCTGCAAACCGCGGACGGCACCATCGGCGTGATCGAGTCGAGCTGGCGAACCCCCGCCGGGGAATGGTCCTTCACCGTCCACGGCACCGCCGGAACCGCCCTGTTCGACTACGGCACGATGAAGCTCGAGGTGATCGACGCCAGCAAGCAGTCCCGCGATATCGAGGTCGAGGACGGCGATCGCTTCCAGCGCGAGTTCGCCCATTTCCTCGACTGCTGGCGAACGGGCACCACCCCGCGCGTCACCGTCGCCGACGGCCTGGCCGCCAACCGCATCCTGGACGCCGCCTATCGTGCCGACTGGGAGTCCGCCACGTAACTCCGGCCGCCGCGGGTGTCCCCTGACTACCCTTCGTCGCCGGTCACCGTGACGGTCACCGACTCGCTTGAATCGACCGTGCATTCGAACTCGTACACGCCCGGGTTGTCGAACCTGGCCGTGTAGGTCTGCCCGGGGCCGATCACCCACGGGCCAGCCCTGTTCGCCACCGAGTCGTCGTTGCGCACCGTGATCCGGGCCACGTCGCCGGGCCCGAACCGGATGTCGGTCGGTATCTCGATCGCCGAATCGATCGTCGGCACCGCCACCATGTCGGATGCTCCCGCCGGGATCACGAAGAGCAATCCCGGATCCTCGTCGTTGCCCGCGCGGTTCGTCGCGATCGCGATTGCTCCCACGAACAGCACCGCCACGGCCAGGGACAGCAGCAGCGAGCTGCGTCTCTGGAGGAACCGGCGCCTCCGGGGAGGGCTTGAGACCTGTTGATCTTCGTCGGTCATGTCCGTGCCTCCATCTTTCACATCAATGCGCCAGCCGAACTGGTCCACGCGGTCAACCGGGTCAGCGCGCCCGAAATCATCAGGATCCCGATCGCGATGATCAGCACCGCGCTGATTCGCTCCAGGCGTGGCAACCACGGCCCGAATCCCTTGCGATGGCGCATAAACCGGTCGATCAGCACCGTTCCCAGCAGGAACGGCACGGCCAGGCCCAGCGAGTAGATCGTCAGCAACAGCACCCCCTGCCCCATCGAGGCGGTGGCAGCCGCCAGGGTCAGGATGCTGGCCAGGGCGGGGCCGATGCAGGGCGTCCACCCGGCTCCGAACGCCATCCCGATCGCGAAGGTCCCAATCGGCCGGGCCGGTTTCCCGGACTGGCCGAACGATGGCCGCACGATGCGGTCCAGCGCCGCGATCCGGAACACGCCGAGCATGTGCAGGCCCATCACCAGCAGGAGCACGCCACCGATCCTGGCGATCCAGTCGCGATACTCATGCAGCAGGCCGCCAATCGCCGAGGCGGACGCCCCCATCGCGATGAACACCACGCTGAACCCGCCGACGAACAGCAGGCCGTTTCGCAGGGCGATTCGCCGCGTCTTCTGGCGCTGATCGGCCTGCTGGCGGCTCATCTCCTCGGCGCTCACGCCGGTGATGTAGGCCGCGTAGGTTGGAATCAGCGGAAACACGCAGGGCGACAGCACGCTCAGCAATCCCGCCGCGAACGCCGCCAGCAGCCCCACGGTGGCAACCGTCGGAATCGCGTCGCTGTCGACCGCGCCACTGCTGGAGAGCGCCGATTCGATCAGGCTCCGGTTTTCAGGGCTTCCCGCTTCCAGTTCGCCCTTCCACTGGTAGGCGATGTTGCCGGCCCGGTCGATCAGGATCGTCTCCGGCACGCCAGACGTGCGGAACGCCTGCTGGAAATCCCCGGGCTCGTCCCGCACGAGGGTGAAATTCACCCCCAGGTCGCTGGCGAAGTCGGCGATCCGCTGGTTGGAGCCACCGATATCGAGGCTCACCCCGATCACGTGCAGGCCGTCCTCGCCGTACTCGTCGGCGAGCGCCTGGAGTTCCGGCATCTCGCGCTTGCATGGCTCACACCAGGTCGCCCAGATGTTGACCAGCACCACCTCTCCCCGCAAATCACGCAGGGAGAGGTCGCCGGAACCATCGAGGAGTGGCGCGGTCAGGTCGGGCGCCTCCTCGGCGCCGGCGGGGGTTCCGGCGATCCCACCGCCGAGCAACGCGACCAGGAATGCGAGGACGATCCCGCCGCGAAACGAGCGTTTTGAAAGGTCACATCTCGGGCGTTGCATGGGGAGTGCCTTCCGCCGTCGCGCTGGTCAGCTTGGGCGCGGGCCGCGACCACACGCCCTCGATCACGAGATCGCCTGCCGTCCACTGCTCGCCTTCTTCGGGCAGTTCGGTGGCGATCTGGGCCGTTACCGTCATGTCGCCAGCCTGCTCGAAAGTCAGCGTGATCTCGAACGTCTCCCCCGGCAACAGGGAGTAATTGAGCCCAATCAGCATCACGTGCAGGCTCATCGGCTCCAGAAGCACCGATTCGCCCGCCGGAATCTCCAGTCCCTCTTCGAGGTGCACCATCGACATCACTTCGTCCACGACTTCCATGTCATGGATTTCGACGACCATCGCCGCGTCGGACGACGCGCCGATCAGCCGGTCGGCTTCGTCGCCGTTGTTGGTGATCGTCAGGTAGGCCGCGCCGGTGCCGGTATCGGCGGCGCCATGCCCGGCCATCGGGCTCGCGTCCGGGGTCGCTCCACCGGTATCGTGCGCCGTCGCGATGCGCCCGGCAGCGGCCAGGCTGGCCACGAACAGGACAACCGCGACGATTGAAAGGATTCGCTTGCGTGCCATGGGAATGCTCCTCCAACCCAGCGTCTCATGTGGCCGGGAGTTAGTCGTCCAACAGGTGTTGTATGTCCTCGGTGATGTTCTCCACGTCGGTGCCGTATGCCCAGGTCAGGGCCAGGTTGCCTTCCTGGTCGATGGCGAAAAGCGAGGTGGTGTGGTCCACCAGGTAGCCGCTCACGCTGTCCGACTCCTGCCGCGCGTACATGATGTTGTAATCACGCGCCACCTTTCGGGTTTGCTCCTCGGTGCCACGCAGTGCGTGGTAATCGGGCCCGAAAAACTCCATGTATTCGAGGAGCCGGGCCTCGGTGTCCCGCTCTGGGTCCACCGATACGAAGACCACCTCGACGTTTTCCGCGTCATCGCCAAGCTGCTGCTCCACCCGCTGGATATCAAGCAGGGTCGTCGGGCAGAAATCCGGGCACCACGTGTACCCGAAGTACAGCAACACGACCTTCCCCTCCAGGCTTTCGAGGGAGAACGCGTTTCCGTGCTGGTCGGTGAGGTCGATTGGCGCGGCCTGGTTCGGTGGATCGAAGGTGCCGCCAAAGTACTCGTAGTCATCCTCGCCGAAGACACTGGTGCAACCTGAAAGCACCACCATCGACAGGATGAGCATCGTGAACGCCGCGAACCGCGACGTCCGTGGACGAAGAACGCTCAAGGGAATATCTCCAGTTGTCACTGGGAAGGGTCGTCTGGGCGGCCATCATGATGGGCCGGATCAGGCCGCCTTTGGGGGAGGGGCGGGCACGCTGGAAACGTGCCCGGCGTGGATGGTGGACAAAGCCAGATCTGGACGACCGTCGGTCTCATCCGTCAGGAACTGAGGAGCATCGTCGGATCTCGGCAGCACGTCGACGGTGATCACGGTGTGGGACGTGGTTCCCGGTTGAATCCGGTCGACATGCTCTTCGCACGACTCGCAGGGTTCGGCGAGCATGTCCGATTGGTGCAGCAGGTAGTGACCAGGCCGGGTGAACGTCTGGCTGACCGGTCGCTGCTCGGTGACCGTGCGCGTGTCCTCGCTGGTTACGTCCATCGCCGCCACACGAGGACATCCCGGCAGGGCCACGACCGCCAGCAGGACGACGAGCAGCGTCATGGAGGAGCCGAAGCCCCTGTCCACCCAGTGTCTGAGTGTCGCCCCTAAAACCTGCATGCCGCGTTGCCTTGACGCTGCGTGGGGCACCACGCCGTACCTCCACCTTCTGGCCCAATTCTACCAAGCACCAGCGCGGCACGGATCAGGTGATGCACTGGCGCTCGACCAGCCAATTTCACGTCCAGATCGCCAAATAGTCGCGTGAATCGCCGAGGAAGGGTACTATCGCCCTTCAAACTTTGAACCGCGCGGCGGGAACGGATCGAGGGGGTAACGGTGAGCGTGAAGTTGGTGCATGTGGGCCTTGGCGGATGGGGTGGCGACTGGGAGATGAACGCGATCCCACCAGTCTCCGAGATAGAGCGTGTTGCCTGGGTCGATGCCCATGAGCCAACCCTGGAAACGGCGAAGAAGAAGCTGAACCTTCCCGAGGACCGGTGCTTCACCTCCATCGAGGATGCCTTCGCGGCCGTGGAGGCCGACGCCCTCCTGATCACCGCGCCCCAGCAGGCACACATTCCGCTCGCCATCCAGGCCATGGAGGCCGGCAAGCACGTCCTCGTGGAGAAGCCGCTCGCGGTCTCGGTCGAGGAAGCGCGCCAGGGGATCGAGGTGTCGGACAGGACCGGCAAGATCCTGATGGTGAGCCAGCAGTACAGGCACTATCCGGCGGTGCGCAAGGCGGCCCAGCTTGTCTCGGACAAGCACTATGGTCCGGTCGGAACGATCAATGTCGACTTTCGCAAATGGGCGAACAACGCCCCTCGCGAGGGCCACAAGCACTATTTCATCCAGCACCCGCTGATCTACGACATGTCGATCCACCATTTCGACCTGATGCGACTGATCATCGGCGAGGACGCCGTTCGCGTCTACGCGAAGCCGACCGACCCGCCCTGGAGCAAGTTCGAACAGGAAGGCGCGGCCGCCATCACCATCGAGTTCGAGGGCGGGGCCATCGTCTCCTATCGAGGGAGCTGGGTGAGCCCGGGCCGCCCCACCAACTGGGCCGGCGAATGGAACCTGGAGTGCGAGAAGGGCAACATCTTCTTCACCAGCCGAGCCGGTGGCGAAATCGGCGTCGGTGGCGACGAGGTACGGGTGACGCCCACCGGCGAGGAGGAAGAGAAGGTCCGCCTGGTCCAGCCGCGCTTCTGGGGACGCTCGGCCGGTCTGGTCCGCTTCGCCGAGGCCATCGCCAGCGGCACCGAGCCTGAAACATCGGCCCGCAACAACCTCGGCAGCCTCGCGCTGATGGAAGCGGCTGGCCGGGCATCGATTTCCGGCAAGGTTGAAGACGTCGAGAAGACCTCCTGATCTCGAGGATGACCGCCGATGTTCAATCACGCCCCCGATGGCTACGATTGCCCGTTCTGCCGCCTGGCTCGCGGGGAAAACACCTCCCTCTCGAGCCAGGCTGACCTGGTCTACCGGGACGCGGACGTGATCGCGCTGGTCTCGATCGACTGGTGGCCGAACAACCAGGGCCACGTGCTGGTGATACCGGTCCAGCATTTCGAGAACGTCTACGACCTGCCACCGGAACTGGGAACGCCGCTCCACTCGGTCATCCGAAACGTCGCCCTGGCGATGAAGGATGCCTACGGTTGCACCGGCGTCACCATCCGGCAGAACAACGAGCCAGACGGGTCGCAGGATGTGTGGCATCACCACACGCATGTCATCCCGCGATACAAGGGCGACAACCTGCACCGGTCTCGTTTCGTGCCCAACTCGCCGGAGGAGCGAAAACCCTACGTCGAGCAGTTGCGCGAACGGCTCGGCTGGCGGGAACCTGGGGACACGCGGTAGCGGTTGCCATTGAAGAGAACCCGAACTCGGGTTGAGCGCGATCCTCCAGCGCGGCCACGTGCGTCGCCACTGGAGTCCGCGTCGGAGGATCGCCGAATGGCGGAAGACCAGCCCAATATCCTGCTCATCACCAGCGACCAGCAACACTGGTACACGCTCGGCCGGGACAACCCACGCATCCAGACGCCCAACCTCGATCGCCTCGCCGGCGAAGGCGTCCAGTTCGACCGCGCCTACTGCCCGAATCCCGTTTGCTCCCCCTCCCGTTCATCGATCATCACCGGGCAGTACCCCTCCAGCCATGGCTGCTGGACCATTGGCGTGAAACTCGCCGAGGACATTCCCACCGTCGGCGACGCGCTCCAGCGGGCCGGATACGCCACCTCGTTGATCGGCAAGGCCCATTTCCAGCCGCTCGGTTCCACTCCCGAACAGGAATCGCTCGAAACCCCGGAGAAGATTCGCGACCTCGACTTCTGGCGGGAGTTCACCGGCCCCTGGTACGGCTTCCAGAATGTCGAGATCGGCCGCATGCATGGCGACGAGTATCTCGTGGGCCAGCATTACGCGCTGTGGATGGAAGAACAGGGATTCACGGACTGGCGCGACCATTTCATGCCGCTGCCGGGGGAACTGGCCCGACCCACCCGGCGCGGTTCGTGGGAGTTGCCAGCCGAATACCACTACACCACCTGGACGGCGGAACGCACGATCGCGGCCATCGACCGCGACGTCGCCGGAACGCCGTTTTTCACCTGGGCCTCGTTCCACGATCCGCACCCGCCGTACGTCGTTCCCGAACCGTGGGCGTCGATGTACGACCCGGACGACATGGAACCAGGCACGCTCAAGGTCGATGAGCTGCAACTGATGTCGATGGCCCACCAACTCACCCAGGAAACCGAGCCCGACTTTTCCGCCTGGGCCGAGTCCGGCTTCGGCAATCACGGCTTCCATAGTCACCTGGTGGACGAAGCGCAACTTCGCAAGGACATGGCGATCTATTACGGCATGATCAGCTTCATGGACGCCGAGATCGGACGCATCCTCGACCGGCTGGACGCCCTCGGGATCGCCGAGTCCACCGTCGTTGTCTTCACCACCGATCACGGCCATTTCCTGGGTCATCACGGGCTAACCGCCAAGGGCGCCTTCCACTACGAAGACCTCATCCGCCTCCCGTTCGTGGTCCGCGCGCCGGGCATGACGCAACGCGGCACGCGCAGCGGCGCCTTGCAGAGCCTGGTCGACCTCGCGCCGACCTTCCTGGACTACGCCGGCCTGCCAATTCCCGGACTGATGCAGGGCGTCTCCCAGCGGGAGGTCTGGTCAGGCGAGCGGGCATCGGCCCGCGACTGGGCGATTGTCGAGAATCGCCACCAGCCAACCCGCCTTCACCTGCGAACCTACGTCGAGGACCGCTACAAGCTCACGGTCTATCGAGGCGAGGAGTACGGGGAGCTGTTCGACCTGGTCGAAGACCCGCAGGAACGCCACAACCGCTGGGCCGACCCTGACTTCGCCACCATCAAGGCCGACCTCATGTACCGCTTCATCCAGGCTGAGATCAGCCGCGAACAAACCCACTTCCCACGCATCGCCAACGCCTGACACCGCGACGTCGCCAGGTCGAGCGCTTCTTGTTCGACCTGAGAACAAAGGATGTGACCCGACATGACCGACCCCGTCGCCACGCCCGAGCATGCCGCGCTCAGCCCATCGGAACTCGCGAGCCTGAGCATCGTCGATATCCAGACCATGACCTTCCGTCATACGTCCCACGTCGGACGCGACACCAAGGGGCACGGCCATCCCGCCGAAGCCCATGACGCGATGAAAACCATCACCAGGATTCGCACAAGCGCCGGCGTCGATGGGTACTGCGTCGGTGGATCGCCGGAAACCGCCGCCGTGGCCATGCGAATGGTCGGCGACATGAACCCGCTTTCCCGCGAAGCGATCTGGATCGAATTACTGCAGGCCCAACGCCTCGAGCGTCGCGCCATGGACGACCGGAATCTCGCCGCCATCGACTGCGCGCTCTGGGATTTCGCCGGTCGTCTGACTGGCATGCCAATCCATCGGCTCCTGGGCAGCTTCCGCGATTCGGTGCCGGCCTATGCCAGCTCGATGTGTGGGAACGACATTCCAGGCGGGCTGGACTCTCCCGAGGCCTACGCCGATTTCGCGGCCGCCTGCCAGACCCAGGGATACCCCGCCTTCAAGCTCCACACCTGGATGGCGCCCTACGGCCCAGATCTGGACCGGGACATCGCCGCCTGCCAGGCGGTACGCGAGCGGGTCGGCCCGGACATGAAGCTCATGCTCGACCCGCATCATGACTACACCCGCGAGGAAGCACTCAAGCTCGGCCGCGCCCTCGAGGAATTGGGCTACTACTGGATGGAGGAGCCGATGAACGAACACAGCATCTCGTCCTACATCTGGCTCACCGACCAGCTCGACCTGACGATCGTTGGTCCGGAGACCGCCGAAGGACAGATGTACACCCGCGCCGAATGGATCGTGCGCGGCGCCTCCGATGTGTCCCGCGTCGGCGTGTGGGATGTCGGTGGTATCACTCCGGCGATGAAGGTCGTTCACCTCTGCGAATCGTTCCGCGTGCGATGCGAGGTCCATGGCGGCGGCGCCGCCAACCTCCAGGTCCTCGGGGCAATGGGTATCCCGGGCGAGTTCTACGAGAAGGGCCTCCTGCATCCACATGTCGACCACGACGCGGAGTCGCCGTGGCTGAAAACGCCGATCGATTCGATCGACGAGCAGGGCAATGTGGCCATTCCCCAGGGCCCTGGCCTCGGCGAGGACCTGGACTGGGATTTCATTCGGGACAACATGATCAGTGATTGGGCGTAACGCGGCCTGCCGCAAGGGTGGACAACGACGATGAACCTCAACGACTTCGACGCGCTCAGCTTTGATTGTTACGGCACTCTGATCGACTGGGAAACCGGCCTGAGGGCAGGGCTCGAGAAGGTGGCCCACCTCGGATCGCCCTCTCCCGATCTCGACTCGCTGCTGGAAACCTACGGCGCCTGCGAAGCCGAGGTCGAGCGCTCACAGCCGGGACTCCGCTATCCGGACGTCATCGCCCGGTCGGCGATCGCCGCCGGAGCGATCCACGGCATTTCCGTACCCGAGGCACTCGCGAGCGAGATCGGCGATTCCGTACCCGCCTGGCCGGCCTTCCCCGACTCCGCGGAAGCCCTCGCCCGCCTGAAGGCCCGCTACAAGCTGATCATCCTCTCGAATGTCGACCGGCGATCATTCGCCGGAAGCAACGAGCGTCTTGAGGTGACCTTCGACGCCATCCTCACCGCCGAGGACATCGGTTCGTACAAGCCCAACCCGGCCAACTTCGAAGCCCTGCTCGCGAAAATCGACGAGTTGGGCATCGCCCGCGACCGCCTGTTGCACGTCGCCCAGAGCCTGTTCCACGATCACGTCCCGGCGAAAGCGGCCGGTCTGTCCACGGTCTGGATCGATCGCCGGGCCGGCAAGCAGGGCACCGGCGCCACCCCCAACCCCTCGTCCGCCGTCCAGCCAGATTGGACCTTCACCTCCATGGCCGAATTCGCCGACGCCGTGGAAAGCGAGACACGCTAATACGCCTTGCCATGCACCGGTAGGGAGGTCCTGGACAACCATCAGCGGTTATGTCCCTTACGCGCCCTGGTTGTCGTATGGGCTTCCGCGGGCCACGCCAACGGATCGCCTTCTGGTTCACGGCTGCGTTCCAGAACGACACGAGCGAAACATCACCCCGCCCGGAGCACCAGCACCCAATCGCCCGGCCGATCGCCCATTTGAGGCTCAGGCGGGCTGAACGTGCCGCCGTTCACCGGGGATTGCTCGCCCAGGTCACCGGTTCGCGGGTTGAACCAGGCCGCCGTGGCGAATGCATCGCCGCCTCGGACCGTGACCTCGCCACCAACCGGCAGGTACACCACCGCCAGGTCGCCCTCCGCCGAAGCAAGCGCCAGCGGCGCATACCCTCGACGCTCGTCCGCGCTGGTCGCCAGTTCCGGCGCGGGCGTCATTTCCTCGAACGGAGCGATCTCGGTGAAGAAGCGCCGGACATGCAGCAGGTGGGCCAGGCCTTCCTGATCCTCGTCCAGTTCCATGACCGGCCCCCACGAGTTCTCGAATCCGTGGATGATGCCGACCCCGCTCATCACGCCGCGCCACGCCCCTCGCCGGGTGTGATCGGCGTCGCACCAGCGATGCCCCAGCATCATCGGCGGTAACTCGGGGTTGAACTCGTAGCCCCACTCCGAGAGTACCGCCGAGCCGGGCCAGTCGTGCAGGCTCTCGCGAATCCGGTCCTCGATTCCGGCGGCCAGCCAGCCGTGCTGCTCGCTCGTGGTGCCCCACGTCTGGAACATCACCGTGTCGATCACCGTCGGGTCACTCGCGAACCGCTTGCCGAACGACGGCAGTTCCGGACCGTTATGGATCGCCACCACGTGCCCATGTGGCGCGTGCCGTCGGACAAGGTGCGCCATCCGGATCGCCCACCGGTCCGCCACGCCGCTCCGCGCGTAGTGCCAGTCGCCATTCGGGTAATACTCGTACTCGTTGTGCAGCTGCCAGAACCACACCGCGTTGTACGCGTCGTACCGCGCCAGCAGATACCGCACCCAGAGTTCTTCCCACTCGGCCACGAAGATGTTGCGGCTGTTGAACGGGAACTCGTCGCCCCACGCCTGCATGATCATCTCGATCCCGATCCCGAGCGATTCCGCTTCCTGAACCACCCAGTCGACGGTGCGGAAATACTCCAGGTTGAACTGGTCGAAGCGCGGGTTCTGCGGGCTGCCGCGCCAGGGCCACAGGCTGCGCGTCTGCCAGGTGCTGTATCCATCCACCTGATGAAACTCGCTGACGGGCAACCGGATTCGCAGCAAGTTGAACCCCTGCTCGGCCCGGCGCCTCAGGAACCGGCCCACCGCAGCCTTCCCCTCGGCGTCGTTATGCGCCATGCCGAACAGGTGGTACACGGTGTCGCCGAAAATCATCACCGGCTCGCCGTTCTCGAACGTGAATCCCCAGGCCTCTCCCGGTGTCGAGCGCAGGAATCCACGCGGGTCACCTTCGGCCACCTCGAACGTCCCTGCTCGCTCGAAGTCCGGGTTCGGTGGCGTCGACTCCAGCCGCCAGCGCCACTGGCCCGGCTCGCCCGGGTTGAACCGCACCTTCCACTCGTTTCCGCCATCGTGGAAGCCCTCGATCGTCGATTCCTTGCCGGAGGGGGCGACGAAGACGGCCCGCGCGGTGACACCGGTGAACGGTTCGGGGTAGTCGTGGCTCGTGGAAAAGCTCCACTCGCGGACCTCGCGGAGCGGAAGCCTGGTCTCGTTGGTGTCGAGTGTCATTGGTCTCCCTAGTGGCCCTGGGAGCGACGCCAGCGCGGCACGACCCACCAGAGCGCGATGATGATGGCGGCGAATCCGCCAGCTATTGTCCACGACGCCCACCGCCCGGCAATCACCTCGGACATCACAAGCTGGGTGGCCAGCACGAGCGCGATGGACAGTGGCACCAGCCCGGCGATGATGTATCGGGTAGCGATGTTCTTGAATGCCTCTCGGTCACGCAGCGGGCGCTGCAACCGGTGCTGCGCGGCGGGCGCGGAGAACAGGATGAGGCTCAGCAACGTACAGATGAAGGTGACGACATAGACGGCCTTCTCCTCGTCGCGAATTTCAGCGAACCCGCCGTTGAACGGCAGGATGATGAGAAACGCGGTCAACGTCTGCGCTCCCGGCAAGAGCACGCGCATCTCGTTCAGCATGTCGCTGAGGTCACCGTCCCCCTGTTCCTCGGCGAATTGCTCGGCTCGTGTCTTGGCATCGGTTGGTGGCAATTAGCGGTCCCTTCTGGCGACTCTGGATAAAGTGTCACGAATGATACGCTGGAAGTGGATGGCGACACGCGAGCCCAAGATGTTGCCCGCGCATCCATCCTCGGCCGCGCCGGATACGCGCTCGTCACGCCTACCGGGCACGGCGTCAGGAGCACCAACGCGATGACCAGGCACGACATCGACCCACGGAATCCCGGCGAGACCGACGCGGAAGAACCGGACGAGCGATGGACCATCACCCGGCGAGCCATCGTTGCCGGCCTCGCCGGTGTCCCGGCGCTCTCGACGGCCGCCGTCCTTGGAGCGGGCCTTCGTCACGATGACGACGACGACCACGACGACGAGGACACGCATGATGACGACCATTCGGATGACGACCATGATGATGACCACGACGATTCTGACGACGACGATGGTCCGGCGCGCACGCTGGAAGACGGGTCGATCGAGGTTCGCATCACCGACGACGACTCCGACGGGTTCACGCCCCAGTCCCTCACCATCCAGCCGGGCCAGTCAATCACCTTCGTGAACCGCGACGACGATGCCCATACCGCCACCGGGGCTGACTGGGATACGGGCATCCTGCAACCTGGCGACAGCGCGACCATCGCCTTCGACACGCCTGGCGAGTTCGCCTATGCCTGCCAGATCCACCCCGTCATGACCGGAACCATCATGGTGGAAGGGGCGGTCGCCACCCCGCAAGCGTCTCCGGCGGCGTCTGGAGACACCATCAGCATCGTCAATCTCGCCTACGACCCACCCCAACTCGATGTCGCCGTGGGGACGACCGTCACCTGGACGAATGACGACCAGGTTTCACACACCGCGACAAGCGCCGACGGCCTGTTCGATACAGGAACCATCGGCGCTGGGGAGTCAGCCGGCATCACATTCGACGAGGCGGGCACGTTCGAGTATGTCTGCGCGTTCCACGCTGGCATGCGCGCGACGGTGGTTGTGAGCTAACCAGCCCTCACATCGGCCGGGGCGTGGTCCCCGGCCGGCACGGCGTCACGCCGCGATCACCCGGACCTCGACCGTGTCACCCGTAACCCGGGTTTCGTAGGCATGGAGCGGCGAGGTGGCCGGGCCGTGAATCACCTTGCCATCGCGCAGGTCGAACTCGCTTCCGTGCCATGGGCAGGTGACGCAGGTTCCATCCCGCTCGCCCTCGTCCATCGGGCCTCCGACATGCGTGCACGTGGCCGACGCGGCGTACACCTCGTTCCCCTGGCGAAGGACCACGAGCGGCTCTAGGTCGTCTTTCTCAACCCGCCCCAGCGCGCCGTCCTCGAAGTCGGCAAGCGCACCGATCGACACCCACTCCTCCGCCGGTTCTTCGAACGCCACGCGGCTTACCCCGATCCCGAGCCGGAACGAGAGCTCGCCGCCGATCATCCCGGACACGCTCGCCAGCATGAACCCGGCGGTGGAGAACAGGTGCGCCGGTCCCCGCGCATCCTTCGATCGCAGCATCCACGACACGCCATAGCTCGCGGTCGCCCAGACGTTCAGCACGGCATGGAGGGTGCCGAGCCGCCGGGGCGTCTCCATTTCCTGGAGGTCATGCCACTGGGCGACGCCCGTGATGGCCGCGCCGAGCGCCGAGACTGTTCCCAGCTTGAGGGTGAGGTCCGCCCCCTCTTCCATCCCGAGCAGGTCCAGCACCATACTGGACGTCCAGAACCCTATCGGCAGGTCGGTCATCATCGGGTGGAGTGGATGGCCGAGCCACGTGCCGTAGAGGGCGTCCTTCACCGCCGGATTGCCATCCTGGCCGAAGAGCGGATCGAAGGTGCCGTGCAGCCCTTCCGCCGCGTCATCCAGCCAGGGGAGCGAGTTCGCGAGACGTTCCGTGAGGTGAGTGAGATCGGGGAGAAGTGAACGGGGGATGGCCATGTGAGTGGGCTCCTTTCCCAGTATTCTTCCGAGCTTTGGCCACCATCATTGTCCGTGGGCAAGGCAAAGTCAAACCGGAACGAGCCACCCGGCGGGGAATCATCAACCCCGCCTGGCCCCTCCGAAACGCCGCGCCGGCACCGGGCCGACGCTGCTCCTGGTGCTGTACGCTGCACCCAGCGAATCGATCACGGAGGGTCCCGAATCATGCGAATTGGCTATCCCTGCATCAACCTGGCGCTCAAGCGATCGGCGTCGCGCACGTTCCGTCTCGCGTCCTACTCCGACGAGCGGGTCATCTCCACGATCGACTCCAACCTCGACACGCTGGAAGCCTATCTCGCCTGGAACGCCGAACACGATATCCGGTTCTTCCGCCTCTCATCGGGCACCATCCCGCTGGCGTCCCACCCCATCATGACCTTCGACTGGCAAACCACATTCGCCGATCGGTTGCGGGAGATCGGAAAGACCATCCAGGGGCAGGGCACCCGGGTCAACGCGCACCCAGGCCAGTACACGCTCATCAACTCCAACCGCTCGGAAGTCGTCACCGCCAGCATCGGCGAACTGGTCTACCACGCGGAACTCCTCGACCTCATGGGCCTTGACACGACGAACAAGATCCAGATCCATGTCGGCGGCGTGTATGGAGACAAACCGGCGGCGATCAGGAGGTTCATCGACACCTGGCGGGGACTGCCCGACATCGTCCAGCGTCGGCTGGTCATCGAAAACGACGAGCGGCACTACAGCATGGCCGACACCCTGGCGATTCACGAGAAAACCGGGATACCGATCCTGTTCGATACCTTCCACCATTCCATCAGGAACAACGGCGAGTCGATCGAGGACGCGCTCGACCTTGTCGTCAGGACCTGGGATGGACATGGTCCACCCATGGTCGACTACAGCTCGCAGGACTCGTCGAAGCAACTCGGCGCGCACACCACCAGCATCGACCTCGACGATTTCGCCGAGGTCCTGCCGCTGTTCGTCCGCCACGACGCCGACGTGATGCTGGAAATCAAGGACAAGGAAGCGAGCGCGCTCCGGGCGATCGCCTTCGCCAACCCAACGCTGGCCCAGCAACCCGCCTGACCCGGATGTGACCAATGTGCCGGAATATCCCTACCCGAGACCGTACCTAAAGTGTTAGTAATGGTTGACATTCAGGTAACGACTGATCAGGGTTGACGCATCGGCAAACCGCATCAGGAGGGTCCCATGTCATCGGCACACCACCTTTCCCCGGCCAGAACACACGTGTCACTGACCGTGAACGGCCACCAGCAAGAGGTCCTGGTGGAACCCCGGCGCACATTGATCGACGCCCTGCGCCACGACCTCGGCATGACCGGCGGCAAGAAGGTCTGCGACATGGGCAACTGTGGCGCCTGCACCGTGATCGTGGACGGCAAGGCGATGTACAGCTGCCTCCTGCTCGCCGTCGACTGCGACGGCCGGGAGATCACCACCATCGAGGGCGTGGCGAACGGCAACGACCTCCATCCACTCCAGGAAGCATTCATCGAGGCTGACGCCTTCCAGTGCGGCTTCTGCACCTCCGGCCAGATCATGAGCCTGAAAGCCCTGCTCGACAGTCATCAGTCCCCTTCTGACGACCAGATCGAGCGAGCGGTGACCGGCAATATCTGCCGGTGCGGGGCATACCCGAACATCCAGAAGGCGGGCCGCATCGCCGCCGACCGGATGGCCGCGGCCCGAGCCGGAAGCGATTCCACTGGAGGTGCGTCATGACCACCATCCGAGTCACCCAGTCCGAACAGGACGGCGAAGTCACCGTTGAAATGACCGAACTCGACGACGTTCAGACGTGGGGGGCGGACGCCCCGCTGGCGGTGGTCGGCAAGCCGGCCACGCGCCGTGAAGGGCGAGAGAAAGTCACCGGCCGGGCCCAGTACGCCTACGATGTGCGGCTTCCCGGCCAGTTGTACGCCAGGGTCCTGCGCAGCCCGCATCCCCACGCCCGGATCAAACACATCGACATCTCGGCCGCCGAGGCGCTACCTGGTGTCCACGCCGTGCTCTGCGCCGCCAACACCGAGCCGATCGCCTGGTACGAGGACAGCTACATCTTCGACGAAACGCTCCGACTGGCCGGCGACGAGGTGGTGGCGGTTGCCGCCGAATCCGAGGAAATCGCCAACGACGCCCTGCGGCTGGTTCACGTCGAGTACGAACTATTGCCCCACGTCACCGAGGTCTCGCGGGCGCTGGCGGATGACGCGCCGCGGATCTGGGAAGACGGCAATATCGATGCCCCACCCGATGTCTATGACCGCGGCGACGCCGAGGCGGGGCTCCGGGCCGCGGACGTGGTGGTCGACGAGGTGTACGAGACGGCGGCCGCGCTCCACAACAGCCTCGAACCGCATGGCTGCACGGCATCCTGGGACGGCGACCGCCTGACGTTGTGGGACTCCACCCAGTCCGTCTTCACCGTGCGCGAGGAAGTCGCTCAGGCGCTTGGCCTGCCAGAACACCGCGTGCAGGTGATCAAGGAGCACATGGGTGGCGGTTTCGGCGCCAAACAGATCTCCTGGAAGCAGGATGTGATCGCGGCCATGCTCTCCCGCAAGGCCGGGCGACCGGTCCAGTTGATGCTGGATCGCCAGGCCGAGAACCTGGCCGTGGGCAACCGCAACTCAACCCGCCAGCACGTTCGCCTTGGCGCGACGCGCGATGGCCGCCTCACCGCCATCTGGGCCGAGATCGAATCGGCGCGTGGCGCATACGTCACGGGTGGCGAGGCCAGCGACGTGAGCGGCATGTACCAGACGCTCTACGCCTGCGAGAACGTCCACACCAGCCTCACCAGCGTGTTCATCAACGCGGGTCCGGCGGTGGCGTTCCGCGCGCCCGGCCACTGCGAGGCCGCGTTCGCCCTGGAACAGGCGATGGACGAACTCGCCGAGCGCCTCGGCATCGATCCGGTGGAACTGCGTCGCCGCAATTACTCGGGCGTCGACCAGTTGGAGGACAAGCCGTATTCCATTCCTGACGGCCTGAAGGCCTGCTACGACAAGGTCACCGAGGCATCAGGCTGGGATACCTACACCAAACCGGCGGTATCCGGCTCCAGGCGCCGGGGAATCGGGTTCGCCGCCCACGACTGGGTGGCGGGCGCGGGAAATCCTCCCGGCTACGCCTGGATCGAGATGAACAGCGACGGCACCGTCGACGTGGTCACCGGCACCCAGGACATCGGCACCGGCACGCGCACCGGCCTCTCCCAGATCGCCGCCGAGGCGCTCGGCCTGCCGCTCGATGACATCACGTTTCACCTCGGGAACACGGGAACCGGACCGTACTCACCGGTGAGTTCGGGCAGCGCCACCCAGGCGACCATCGGACCCGCCATCCAGGTCGCGGCGAAGGAGGTCAGGGAGCAACTGCTCAAGATCGCCTCGACCCTGCTGGAAGCGCCCGTCGAGCGGCTGGACGTTCGCGATGGCGTGTTGTTGGTCGACGGCGATGCGCGAGCGGGCATGCCCGTCTCGAAGGTGATGGAGCAGGTGGCGCCCCACACCCTCCACGGGCAAGGCACCCGGCGACCGAATCCCGAGGATGTCGCGATCAAGAACTTCGGCGCGCAGGTAATCGAGGTCGAGGTCGACATCGAAACCGGCGAGGTCACGGTGCTCCGCGTCGTCACCGCTCACGACATCGGCCGGATCATCAATCCCACCCTCGTGGATAGCCAGATCATCGGCGGTATCACCCAGGGCCTCGGATTCGGGTTGTTCGAGGAGCGCCTGATCGATCACCGGCTTGGCCTCGTCCTGAATCCGAACATGGAGGACTACCTGGTCCCGACCATGGCCGACATTCCCGACATCGACCACGTCCATCTCAACCTTCCGGACACGAAGGCCAACACAACCGGCGCGAAGGGTGTCGGCGAACCTCCCCTCATCCCCACCGCCCCGGCGATCGCCAACGCCATCCACGACGCGACCGGCGTCCGCATCCGGCAAGGACCGCTCAACCGCCAGCGCCTGCTCGACCATCTCGCCGCCCTGGCCGGAAAGGAAGCCTCATGAGAGCGTTCGATTACCTGCGGCCAGCATCGCTGGACGAAGCGATTTCCCTGCTCGACACCGCCGCACCGGAAACCCGGCTCCTGGCCGGCGGAACCGACCTGCTGCCCCTGATGAAGCTCGATATCCACACCCCGGAACGCCTGATCGACATCAAGCGGCTGCCCGAACTGGACGACCGGATCGCCCCCACCGCCGATGGCGGGCTGCGAATCGGCGCGTTGGCGACGCTCGACGACATCGAGGTGGACCCCACCATCGCGTCGACGTATCCGGCCCTGGCCCAGGCGGCCGGGCTCGCCGCCTCCCCGCAACTCCGGAACATGGCGACCATCGGCGGAAACCTGCTCCAGCGTTCGCGCTGCTGGTATTTCCGCCACGAGAACGTCCAGTGCTGGCTGAACGGCGGCGATGAGTGCTTCGCCCGCGACGGTGAAAGCCAGCACCACGCCCTGTTTGGCGACAGCCCCTGCGTGTCGTCCCATCCATCCGACCCGGCGACCGCCCTGCTCGCCCTGGACGCCTCGGTGGTGATCGCCGGCGCCAACGGCTCGCGGACGATGCCGCTCTCTGAGTTATTCGCGCTACCTGAAGAGAACCGTCGACGCGAGACCACCCTGGCCGACGGCGAGGTCATCACCGCGATCGAATTGCCGGCGTCTGCGCCTGGCACCGCGAGTTCGTACCTGAAAGCCATGGAACGGAAGGTCTGGGCGTTCGCCCTGGCCGGCGTCGCCGCCCGACTCACGGTCGAGAACGACCGTGTCGCCGATGCCCGCCTGGTGCTGGGTGGCGTGGCTCCTATCCCCTGGCGCGTTCCCGAAGCCGAGCAAGCACTCATCGGCGAAACACCGGGCGCGGAGGCGTTCTCCAAAGCCGCCGAAATCGCGCTCGCCGGCGCGCGACCACTCTCGAAGAACGGCTACAAGGTGCCCCTGCTGCGCGGCCTCATTCCGCGCGCGCTCGACAAGGCAATGAGCCAACGGGGGTGATGTAGAAGTTGACCTGGGACGCGGGCTACAATGCGAGGCTGCTTTTCGCCATCAGGAAAGGTACAGCCCGTGTCCCAGCCACCAAACTGGCACTTCCCGGTCAACGCCCCCACCCCGGTGAACGGTCCGATCAACGTCGTCCCATACGACCCCGCCTGGCCGGCCATGTACGAGCGCGAACGCCAGCGGATCGCCGGGGCGCTCGGCGACCGTGCCAGGGAAATCCACCACGTCGGCTCCACCTCGGTGCCCGGGCTGGCCGCCAAACCGATCATCGACATCCTGCTGGTGGTGGAGGACTGCGCGAACGAAGCGGCCTATCTTTCCGATCTCGAACAGGCTGGGTACGTGCTTCGCATCCGCGAGCCGGACGAAGGTAACCCGCTCTTCCACGGAACCGAGCCACATCGCGTGTTCAAGGGCTCAGAGATCGACCTGAACCTCCACGTCTGGTCGCGAGGTTCCGGCGAGATCCAGCGTCACCTCGTCTTTCGCGACTGGCTCCGCGAACACGACGACGACCGCGATTTCTACCAGCGCGTCAAGCTCGACCTGGCGAACCGGCAATGGGACAATGTGCAGCAATACGCGGACGCCAAGACCGACGTCATCATCGCCATCCGTGATCGCGCCCTCGCGGCCCGCGACACCTGATCCGTCAGGAGGCCAGGTCCCCTGCCGTGCCGGGCATCTCGCGGGAAGGGTTTCCCCACACCTCCACATGCACGCCGTGGCGATCTCCTTCCCACAGCGGCACGGTGCAGGTCTGCCGGAGCAAGTTCTTCCATAGCTGGGCGTTGGCGAAGGTCTCCTCGTCCGAGCTGAACAGCTCGAACACCGACCGCGCCGCCACCAGCACCATCTTCTTCTTCGCCCGGCTCAGCGCCACCGTCAACCGGCGCGGGTCGAGCAGGAACTTCCCGGCCGCCAGCAGGTAGTCCCGGTCACTCTCGGTCGCGCCGATGAGGATCACGGTCCGCTCCCCGCCCTGGAACCGCTCGACAGTATCCACCGCCGAGTCGACGATCTCGTCGTTCTCGTCTCGCTCCGAGATCGCCCGGACCCGCTCCACGAACGCCGCCCGCTGGGCCCGGTGTGGAACCACCACGCCCATCCCATCATGAACATCCAGATTGAGCCGATCGGGTTCGGCAAGCTCCGCCAGGATCGGCGCCATCAATTGAAGCTCGTACGGGTTGGAAAGCTGACTTGCGGCCTCGTCATGCACCACAACCGTCAATGGATGATGGGGATTCAGCACCGCGCGGATGAACGAGTCGCCTACGTCCACCTTTTCGATCACGTCGCGCCGGTTCGAGTGGAAGGCAATCTGGTCCTTCACGTAAATCTGGTCGCGCAGGAACTCCGCCATGTCGGCATGCAGCCGGAAGCTCTCCTCGAACTGGATCAGCGGCGGATTCAGGGCCAGCAGCGTGAGGAACAGCGACTCATAGGTGCGGAACTCCTGGAATGTCCGCCGAGGTTCGCTCGACCAGTCGTTTTTCACGATCGGCGGCATCTGCCGGTGATCGCCCACCACGATGAGCTGCCCATCGCCAGCGAGCGGCAGGGCGGCCATGATCGCCTCCGGCAGGTTCATCTGGGAGGCCTCGTCCAACACCAGGGCCTGGATGAATTCGTGCCCGAACAGCTCCTTCGAACTCCAATGATCCTTGACCAGGCCAAAGATCCCGCCCGGCGTCGACGCGACAACCGCCCACCGGTGCGACTCGATCCGGTCGACCGCCTTTTGCTCGCCCTTCTCGAGATCGCCATCCTTCGGAATCGCCGTGATGCCCGGCTGTACACTGCCGCGTGGCCGGTTTCGGAACAGCGGCACGTCCAGCAGACGAGGATCGAAGAAGCGCTGAAAGATTTCCGGATGGGACCGCGCCATGACACGGAGGTCTTCCTGCACGTCACGCACGTTGTGGAGCAGAACATCGATCGCGGCGTGCGTCTTGCACGAAATCACGATCCGGTAGTCCCGATTTCCCGCCATCGCCGCCTGGATGCGAGCGAACAGCGCGAACGCCGTCGAAAAACTCTTGCCGGTTCCCGGAGGCCCCTGCACCAGCAGGACCGGCGAGGCGCTCTCGCCCGAAATGAACCGGCGCTTGCTCTGCTCGAACGAGACGCCGAACGCCCCCGCCTCGTGCAGGGCTTCCAGGCCGTCCAGGAACCATTGCTGGGCATCGATGCTCGCGGGCGGAACCGCGATGTCCGCCCAATCCCTGTCCACCAGCAGGCGGTAAAGCCGGTTCGACCCGCCCGCGATCAACCCCTCGGTCACCTTGGAGGCCCAGTAGCCATTGAAGTCGTTCGGGTCGTCGTCCAGCGTGTACAGTTCGTCCGGGTTCAACGGGCTCAGCCGTGAGCCGAAGGCAAACCCCTTCATGCCAGAGCCACCCCGACTCCCGCTCATCTCAACCTCGGCGAACGCGCGAACCGCCTTGCCGTCCTTCCGCTCAACCACGATCTTCTTCAGCGTCACCCTGGGGCTGTACAGCATCTGCTTCGCGGTCGGCGTGAACGGCGTCCTTTCCGCCTCGGGCAACCGCTCATCGAAGGCGAACCGTGGTGAAAGCACCAGCATCGCGCCCTCCTTGATCGTCGACATCCGCAGCGCGGAGTCGAGATCACCCACGTCGCCCGGAACCTCGATCCGCAGGCGAAAGACCAGTCCCTCGTTCGTCCAGTTCGAAAGCTCTCGCTCGGCCTTCGAAAGGTTCAGCCGCTTGGCATCCGGCTTTCGCGCCCGAAAATCGGCTTCCTGCCGCGCACGCAGGGCCGACCGCTCGTGATGATCGCGGTTTTGCTCGGCCAGCCCCTCCGGCTGGTCTTCCTCCAGGTAGCGAACGAGCAGCGTTTGTCCGCGCAGCAGCCGTTGCTCCGGCGCCGCCTGTCGGTCGTTCTTCCACGCGCCCAGCTCCACATGCCGTTCGATCATCACGAATTCGTCGAGCGCATGGGCAAGCGTTGGCGCACGCTCGTCGAACTCCGCCAGGTCCGGAATCGTGAACGATGTGTGCGTCGTCTGCCGGTTGCCGGGGAAATCCCTGGCGATGTGCTCCATCGCCTCCAGCCGTCGCGCGTGGAATCCCACCAGATGCTCCGTGGAGACAGCCCGGTACGCCTCGAACTCATCCTCCTCGCCCGCCTCGGGCTCCGGAAGGTCGTTCCAGGCCGCGTATGCGTACTCCAAAGGGATCTGGCTGTTGAATCGCGACCGGCTGGTGTACCAGTCGACCTTGCCCTGTCCGTCCGGAGCGTCGCTGTCCAGTCGCCCGATGTAGTCGAACATCCGGTGCCGGAACATCGCGCGATACGGCGTTCCGCTGTTCCAGTCGAATTTGAGGAATGTCGCGACCGATTGCAGCGACTGGCATACCATCGGGTAGTTGCGATGCTCCCGAATTTGGGTATCGAGATGCGAGGCAACCGGCGAATCGAACGCCGCCATCTGCGTGACGAAGTCATACAGCGCGGTGGCTCCGAGGATGCTGGTGGCATGCCGCCCAAACGCGTCGAGCAGTACCCGCTGCGCGAAATCGTTGATGAACACCAGGTGAATCGGCGCCCTCGGCTCCCCATCCGCGTCCGGCGCGGCGACCTCCGCGATCGCCGCCAGCGTGTCGCGCACCCACTCGCGCAGGAGCGTTTCTTCCGCGTCGTTCGACTCCGGCGGGCCCTCCGCCAGCCGCACCACCGAGCGGCGACGGCTGGCGACCTGCTGCCCATGCTCGTTGCCGGTCACCAGTGCTCCCAGCAGGTAGAGCCGGTCGTTGAGGTAGTCGTGCTGCACGTCGATGTACACCCGCACCAGGTTGGGATGCAGCGTGGCGTTGCTGGCCGGAAGGGAGGTGTAGCCCTTCCCGGGAATCCATGGGATGCCCTCGATGTCATCGCCCTTGAAGGCGCGATAGCGTCGGGCCCGGTGGATGAGTTCGTGCAGCCGGGGCCCGACCGGCCAGGTGGTGGACAGGTCCCGCGCCAGGTTCTCCCGGTCCGCGGCGGGCACGAGCGTGATGTTGTCCCGTCGCTCGCCGTCAACCGATACCTTCCCTTCGCGCCGCAAATCCTTCAGCGTCGCCAGGGCGGAGATGGTCCGAATGTTGCGTTGCTCCAGGGCTCGCTTGTCGCCTTCGGTCAGGTGCGGCAGCAACGAAAGATCGTCGGTCTCCGCGGCGTTCCGTAGGCAATATTCGTTGTAGAGGCAGCCATCGCATTTGTAGGTGAGGTGAAACGGAATCTCCTCGAACGGCGTGCCAAGCAGGCGGCTCGCGGTGGAATTCGGCCCGAGCACAAGGTCCCGCGCCGATTCGAGATAGGCCGGCGCGTCCTCGATCTGGTCGAGCAACGCGTCGCCCGTGCCGAAGAGGTCCAGCGCCGCCTTCCGCTGCCGCTCGGTCTCCACGTCGTCGGCATCCTGACCACTAGCGGCGCCCCGGTAGAGGATACCGAGCCGTATCGGCTCGTGGGCCACGCCCGCCTCGCCGAGCGCGTGCGCCAGCATGTCGTGGTAAAAGGCCACCTGAAGTCGATGTTCCACCCGCGACGCCGTCGAACTCTTCATGTCCGCGATCAGGACGCGCAACGCTCCGGTTGTATCCCGTTCCAGCCGGATCAGGTCGACATCCCCTCGCAGGACCCAGTTCCCGATCGGCGCCAGGATCCTCGCCTGGAGCAGCACGGATACCTCTCCCACCGCGATTGAACGGGCGATACCGGCGATCGCCATGTTGTCGTGCGTCGTTCCGCCGGCGGCGCGAAGCTCGGCCGAAAACCTGGTCACTGGATACCGCTCCGCGATCTCCTTCTCGATCCGCTCCTCGAACGACCTGCCCGACCGGGTCAGGATCGGCGGAATCGACTGCGCCACAACGTTGGCGTCCTTCAGGAAGTCGCGGCCGTTACGACGTTCGTGCAAGCGCAGGCGCAGGTATCGCTGGCACTGGTCGAGCCGGATGAACTGCGAGACATCCGTGGGGGAAATGCTGAGCGGCGATGCCTGGGTGGCGAGGTCGATGGTGGGGATGTCCTGTGTCACGCGTGATGCTCCTGCGAAGTCTCGCAACCTGGCTGGTCTGGGCTTGCTCCAGGGAAAGTGTAGGCCACGGCGCCACTGGCGCCACGTCACGCGCCAATCCCGCTCGCGTTCCTGGTTCGCGCTACTCGCAAAGCCGCGTATGATGTCGCATTGAACCCGGCACGAGCACGAGGAGAACCATGGGAGACAAACCTGTCGATCCGGTCGCCGCGCTCCGGTCCGCGCCAATCATGGGCGCGCTCGACGAGGACGCCCTGCGAGATCTGGCGCGATATTGCGTGGTCCGGCGTCTCGATCGCGGTCAGGTTCTCTTCACCGAGGGCGAACCCAGCGAGTCGTTCTACCTCGTTGAGTCGGGTCGCGTCCGGGTCATCCGCATCTCGGACGACGGCGCCGAACTGGTGCTATCCGTGATCGGCCCTGGCGGCGCCATTGGCGAGCTTTCGGTGTTCGACGGCGCGCCCCGGTCGGCCAGCGTCGAGGCGATCGAGCGCTGCGACGTGGTGGTTGTCCCGAATGCCCGCGTCCGCGAGGTCCTCAGCGCGTCCACCGACAGCCTGCTCGCGGTCGTTTCCGAACTGGCCACCATGGTCCGTCGCCTCACCGGGAGTACCGCCGACCTCGTCTTCCTCGACCTGCCTCACCGGGTCGCCAAGTTTCTCCTGCTGAACCGGATCGACCACGGCGAGGGGACAGCCCACGTCGAATTCGCCATGAGCCAGGCGGGCATCGCCGCCCAACTCGGCGTCGCCCGCCAGACGTTCAACTCGACCCTGAGCGGCCTCATTCGCGAGGGGTGGATCACCGTCGACGGGCGGAAGGTCATCCTGCACGACGTGGATGCGCTCACGGATTTCCTCGAAGGCTAGCCAGTTCCCGGGAACGGCTCGAACCCTCCGCTGGAATCGCCTCCAGCCACCGCTTCGCGCCGATCCGGCCGAGCGAGGCGATCGCCTCGTCGCGCGGCACCGCCGCCTCGTCCAGCTTCCCCTGTCGACCGAGGACCTCCGCCAGCACCGCCTGCGCCCTGGCCCGATCCGGCGTCGCGCCAACGGCATCCAGCGCCGCGATGGCTTCGCGCAACTCGGCCTCGATCGCACTGAGCGACCGATCCGCCCGGGGATCGAGCGCATCCACCGTCGCCCGCAGCCGCTTCACCTCCGCCGCAAGCAACGGCATCACCTTGCGGGCCGGCTGGCTGCCGACATTAGCGATCTGGTTCCGGGCGGCGTCGAACCTTCCAGCCTCCACCAGCCAGTCCGTCGTCAGCGTCCACAGGATCGAGTAGTCATCCGTCAGCCCGCCATAGTCCCAGGCATCCTGGAGGGCCCGTTCCGCCTCGGTGGCCGCCGGGGATACCTCGGCCCGGACGTACAGGCTCGCGGCGAACGCCATCCGCGGCCAGATCGCCGCGTAGCTGACATCCGAGTCGCTGGCTTCCGGCCGCGTCCACGACTGTGGAGGAACGGGCTGTCCACCCCGCAGGTACTCGATGAGGACCGCGAAGATCCCGCTCTGGTCGTACAGTTGGCGTACCACGTCACTTTCCGGGAGCACCCGGCTGTTGGCCACGTCGAGACATTCGTCCCACCCGCCGGCGAAGAACAGCGCACACCCCTGGTTCAGGTCCAGGATGTACGACCAATCGAGGCCGCCCGACCGCAGTTGCAGGTCGAGCGCCTCGGCGCCCGCCTCGGTCGCGAGTGGGAGGTTCACCGGGATCAGGATGCTGGAGAGTCCCGAAAGGGCGCGCCCCAGCAGGGAAAGCAGCTGGTGGCGTCGAGCCAGGCGAACCGCCTCCTCCGCGAACATGGTGGCCAGCCTGTGCCTGGAGTTCATCGAATGCCAAATGTGATGCGCTAGCAGGGACTCGATGATTAACTCCGGTTGCCGCGACTCCTCGGCGAGGTCGAGGCTCAGTGGTCCCCAGTCCTCGAACGACACGTCATCCAGGTAGAGCGCCCCCGCCACTGCCCAGATCCGCGCGATGGCGCAGGCGGTCGCCGGTGTCAGTCCAGCCAGGCTTTCGGGCGTTGGAAACTGGCCGATGACCTTGGCGGTGGAAGCGAAATCTTCCGCGAGCACGTGCGCGGCGTGGGCGGCCAGCACGGACTTCGCCTGGACTTCCCTGTCCTCGCTGACCACCCTGGCGGCATGGACGAGCGCCTCGTCCGGCAATCCGGCGTCGATCGCGCAGTTCGCGGCCACGAGATGCAGCCGGTTGGCGTCGTCCTGGTTGGTCACGCCTTCGAGCGCCAGGTCGTACAGCTTCAGGGCTTCCGCGAAGGCTCCCACCTTCCGTCTCCGGTCCCCAGCGCGTTCCAGCCACTCCATGCGAAGCGTCGCCAACGAATCGTGGGCCGGATCGGTGGGCGACATCATGCCCATCGCCGCCACCAGGTGCTGGGCCACCATGCCCGCCTGCTCGGGCGTCGCGTCCTGGGCCATGTAATGGTTCGCCACCCGCAGATGCCGGTCGATTCGATCCTTGCGGGAGAGCCGTTCGTAGGCCACCTGGCGAAAAATCGACTGCACGAAGACGATGTTGCCCTCGTACGGCGAAAAGCTGTCGGTGATGGTGTTGATCAGGTCCCGTTGCCGCAACCGATTGAGACTCTCCGACAGTTCGGCGTCGTCCAGCGGGGAAATGACGCGCAACTCGCTGAGGTTGAACGACGGACCGAGCACCGCCGCGTCCTGCAATACCGCTCGATCGGTTTCCGGCAACAGGTCCAAACGACTCGCCACCAGCACCTGGAGCGAGACCGGCGGCGACGCACCTTCAGCGGGAGACTCCCCAGATGCATCGACCATCACCCGGGCGCCGGCTGGACTCCTGACCACCTCGCCACGATCCATCATCGACCGCACGGTTTCGATGGCATAGAGCGGGATTCCATCCGCCTGGCGCACCAGCGCCTCGCGCTGGCCGTCCGTGAGATCGGCGACCAACCGATCGAACATCTCCCCCATCAACGACGGTGAGAGTCCTTCCAGGTTGATGAACGACGATCGCCGTCCACTTCCAAACCGGGGCCGCCGGTCCACCAGTTCCGGCCGCGTCAGCACCAGCACGAACAGTGGCTTCGAGATGCCACGAACCACATGCTCGATAAAGTCGAGCAACGCATCGTCGGCGTGATGCGCGTCCTCCACCACCCACACGATGGGATGCCCCTCCGTACCGAGGATCTCGAACCACTGGAGCCACGCCGCGAACAGGTCCTCCCGGCCGAACGTCCCGGAACTGGTGCCCAGCAGCACCGCTAATCGTGGCAGGAGCAGCGACTGGCCTTCCTGGCCCACGCCATGGGAGTCCAGCAAGCCGGTGAGCCGATGCTGGATCATCGCCGCGTCATCGTGCTCGGCCAGGTCGAGCCGGGTCCGCACCGCGTGGACCAGCGCCGAATACGCCACCCCCTCGCCATACGGGAGACACTGCCCCCAGTGCCACAGCACGGTCTGGGACACCCCATCGAGGTAGTCCTCCAGCTCCGCGGCCAATCGCGACTTGCCGACCCCCGGCTCACCCGCGATCACCAGGAGCCGTCCCCGCTGCTCATCCAGCGAGGCGTGGAACAGTTCCTTCACCATGGTCAGTTCGCGCCTGTACCCGGTGAGCGGAATGGCGAGGTGCTGGTCCGGCAGGCCGCGCCTGGCGCTCTCCAGCCCGCGCGCCGCGTGCAACCGCAACGGCGCCGACTTGCCCTTGAGCACGAACTCGCCCATGTCTTCATAGGTGATCGCGTTCGAGGTGATCTCCGCCGTTTGCTCGTCCACCCACGCTTCGCCCGGCGTGGCCCTGGCCTGCACGCGGGAGGCGGTGTTGACGGCATCTCCCGACACCAACCCTTCGCCCACCGCGCCAATCGTCACCGCCACCTCTCCGGTCGCGATGCCCACACGCAGCCGGAGGTTTTCCGCGCCGATCCGCAGGCCATACGGCCCAATCATTTCGATCAGGTCGAGCCCCGCCCGCACCGCGCGCTCGGCGTCGTCCTCGTGCGCGGTGGGCACGCCCCACACCGCCATCACCGCGTCGCCAATGAACTTCTCCACCGTGCCGCCGTAGCGGTCAATCACTTCACGGCATCGGACGAAGTATCCCGACAGGAAGTCGCGGACGTCCTCCGGATCGAGCGCCTCGGCGAAGGGCGTGAATCCAACTAGGTCGGCGAACAGGATGCTGGTCACCCGCCGCTCCGACACGGGATGCGAGCCGGGATGGCCGTTGACCTGGGGGATGTGGCTATGGTATTCGACCACGTCTGCATGTCCGATCGCGTCGCGGTTCTGTCGATAGGCGTCCCTCCGCAGTGTAGCAAAGCATCATGGCGACGACCCCATCACCACGACATCCGCGCCCGCATCCATCCAGCCATGAGTTCGCGACCGGCAAGCCCCAGCGGCGGTCTCCTTCAACGACCACGAAGGGCGGATTCCTCTCTGGGAACCCGCCCTTCGCGAGATGACGTCAAATCAGTGGAATCATGCCGCCGCGGGCTGGGGAGCCGGCATCAACGCGTCCTCGCTCGCCATCGCGCCGATCCGTGTGCGACCAAACCGATCCGCGGCCAGGTTCACCAGCGAGGGCGAGGCCGACGAGGCGTTGATCGCATCCAGGAACTGGTCGCCCGGTATTCGCAGCAACTCGCAGTCGGTGACCAACGTCACGGTAGCGGTTCGCGGGATCGACCGCAGCAAGCCGAGCTCGCCCACCCATCCCGGCGCGGTGACCGGTGGGATGTTCGTGTCGCCAGCGTTCGTGGTTATCGCGAGCTCACCGGACCGCAGCAGCCACAGGAAATCTGGCTGGTCACCTTCGGTGATCAGCACATGCCCGGCGGGCAAGGTTTCCGAATGGGCCGCCAGGGACAGTGATTCAACTCCCGTCCGGCTCAGGCCATCGAACAGCCCGAGTGTTTCGATGAAGTCCGCGCGCTGGCCAATCGCCGCCACCCGCGCCCGGTCCGACCGCTCGCCCCGGAGCAGCAACGGCAACAGCAGCACCGCCAGGCCGGGGAAGATCAACCCTGCCCCGATCAGCGTCGGCTCGATGCCCCACCGCTCGATCGTGAAGCCGGCCGCCGTGATCGAGCCAGTCGCGGCGAGCAGCGCGCCGGCCGTGATCGTCGCGATGGTCCTGCCCATCACGCCGTTCGGCATCGCCCGCTGGAGCGCCGTCAGCGCGATCACGTCGACCATCACCAGGCCCGCCCCGGAAAGCGCCAGCAAACCAAGCACGACCTGGTAGTTGTCGGTCAACCCAATGCCAACGTACGGCGCACCCTGCAGGATGAGGCAGCCCACCACCAGGAGGGAGAGATAGGATGACGACGCCATCCGGTCCGCGACCAGCGCGATCGCCACACCGCCCACCGCCGAGGCCGCGAAGAACGAGCTGTAGCCCGCCTCCTGAAGGTCGAGGTGGTTGGTCAATTCGGCGAAGAACACCAGTTCCGGCCCATAGAGCGCCGCCGAGAGGACGGTACAGACCGCCAGCGCCATCGCGTATGGGCGTCCAGCGAGGGCCTGGAGCCCCGCGACCCACTGGCGCATCACGCCGGGCGCTTCCTCGGCATCACCCTTCGACCTGATCGACATCGACCAGTAGAGGGCAGCCGCCAGCACGTAGCCACAGGCATTCACGGCGATCGCGGCCACGTTGTTGCCGGTCAGGATCAACAGACCGCCGAACAATGGCCCCAGGATGATGAACAGGTTCTCCAGCACATTGATCATCACGTTCGCCGTGACGAGATCCTTCTCCGAAACGATTTCCGGCATCATGGCGCTGTCGGCCGGACGGTTCGGAGCCTGGAACACCGCCATCAGCGCGGCCATCGCCAGGATGGACCAGATCGGCGCGTGATTCGCCACAAGCAGCGTCATCGCGCCCAGCGTCGCGGCGGTCAGGAGCGCACAGATCGTCACCAGGGCCCGCCGGTCGAACCGATCGGCCACCACCCCGGCGTACGGATTGACCACCAGCCCCGTGATCCACCGCACCGCCGCCAGCGTCGCCACCGATTTCGCCGACCCCGTTTCCGCATACAGGTAGGCGGCGATCACGATCGTGTATGCCCACGACCCCAACTCGATGATCGTGAACGCGCCCAGCATCCGGCGCAGGTCCGGATAGGAAAGGGTCGAACGATAGCGCCCCATGGTTGAAACCGATGCTTCCACCTGCCCGCCTCCCTCACTCGCCTCGCAAGCCAACGCCCGGATCGCGACTACACACCCGCCCGCCACGACCCGGACGCGGCCAGGAACCACATCGGAGCGTGGGTACCCATCGGGAATTCAGGTTCCCCGGCGGCTTCCACCCTGGGCGCCAGCCCGCCACCGACCGATCTGGCATCGGAGGCCACCACCACTGGTTCGTGACCGCTTCCATTACCATCCGTCTCCACATTCGAGGTCACACGGAATGCTTCGAGCGGTAACGCGCTGAATGTCCTGTCGAGCTGGTACATCGGTCACTCCTGGGGTATCGCCACGCTGCTGTCACACGGTTCTGACCGCATCATGGGCCCCAAGCGACGCGATGTCTGTCAGCCAGGTGACAGTTCCCCGCCCGCCATGTCCGCCTCGAGCTCCTCCATCCAGCGCATCGCGCCGAGTTCACCGAATGTCTTCTTCGCCGCTTCAATAAGCGGGGCGGCATCGGCGTCGCGGCCCTGGCGCCTCAACCACGACCCCAGGCGAGCCTGCGCCCTGGCCCGGTCCGGGACCACTCCCATGGCGTCCAGCGCCTTGATCCCCGCCCGCAGGTCGGCCTCGATCACTTCCGGCGAAATCCCGGCCGCCGGATCGGCCGCGTTCACGGTTCCGCGCATCCTCAAGAGCTGGGCCTTGAGGAGTGGGCTGAGCCGCCCAGTCGATTCGGAATCGACCAGCGACAGCAGCCGTCTCGCCTCATCGATCCGCCTCGCGGCCACGGCCCACTCGATCGCCAGTGGCCAGGCGTGAGGGATATCCTCGTCGATCCCCGAGAACGCGATCGCGGCGTCCACCGACTTCGCCACTTCGATCGCGGCGGTCACCGTGTCTTCCCGAACCCACGCCACCACCGCCTTGAGCAGCGACACCCACACCGGTACGATGCCCGCGACATCTCCCTCCTCAAGGAGCGATTCGGTCTTGAAGGGAAAGGCGACGTCATGTCCCCTGGCGTGTTCGATCAGCGCCGTCGAGACATTCACCCCGCCCAACTCGGACAACATCGCCGCCGACCATTCCAACTCCGGCGGACCCCGTCGGGCATCGACCTCCAGGCATTCGTCCCACCTCCCGGTGAGCCGGAGCGCCACGCAGAGGTTCACCTCGGATATGAATTGCAGGCGCGTCCAACCACTCTGCCGCGCAAGCATCGCTGCCTCGCGACTATCCTGGATGCTCATCTCCAGATTGGATTTGAGCATGGTTGAACCACGATTCGTCAGGCTGTGCGCAAGCTCGGTCGTTAGGTGATGCTCGCGCGCGAAGTCAATCGCCGAGGTGATCAACGCCGCATCCAACCTCGGCAAGCCCCGCATGGAATACACGAGGGAGAACTGACGCAAGGCCGCGGCGATTGTTCCGGGGTCCTCCGAGTCCTCCGCGAACATCAGGGCGCGCTCCGCCCACGCCAGCATCTCGTCCCGGTCCGAATCCGTATCCACGATCGAGACCCACACCATGCATATTTGCGACGCGAGGTCAGGGGGCAGGAATTCGAGCGACTCCAGTGTCGAGAGTCTGGCCAGGAGCTGGGTAGCCTCCTGCAGCCTCCCTTCCCAGGCAACCAGCCGAGCCGTGAGGAGCGTCGCCGACGCGGCCAGCACGGCATCGTTGTCGCTGACATTCCCCGCATGCCGCAACGACGCGGCGACATCGCCAGCACGATGCGCGGCCTCGGCCGCTCGTAGCGAGATCCTGTCTATCGCCTCCTGGTCCGCGAGTCCTTCCAGGGCAATGTCGTACAGGCGGACAGCCTGAAGATTGGCGCCGACGCTCGCGGCGCGCTCGCCCGCCCGTTCGAGCCAGGTCTGCCGCTGGTCGGCCAGTGCCCGCGCCAGCGGATCCTGCGCTGGCACCAGCCCAATGGCGGCGGTGAGGTGCTGGGCCACGATCGCCGCCCCGTCTCCCGATGGCTCCTGGTCCATGAGGTGGTTGGCCACCCGCACATGCCGGTCCACCCGGTCTCGCCGCGCCAGCAGGTCGTATGCCACCTGCCGAACGATTGACTGGACGAAGGTGAACTGGCCCGCCTGCGGGGAGAACCGGTTGGCGACGATCCCGATCAGGTCGCGATGCCGCAGACGCCCCAACGACTCGTCGAACACCCCCTCGTCCAGTCCCGAGAGGAACAGCAGTTCCTCCCGTGAGAACGTCTCCCCGATCACGGCCGCGTCCTGCAGCAGGGCCCGATCGAGCGGGTCGAGCATGTCCAGCCGGCTGGAGACCAGCACCTGCAGGCTGGTGGCTGTACCCGACACGCCCTGCGTCGCGGCGGCCGATGCCTGCAACACCCGCCCGCCGCCGGGCACCATCACGACCTCGCCTCGGTCGAGCATCGACCGCACCGTCTCGATCGCGTACAACGGAATGCCGTCCGATTGCTCGACGATGGACTGCTTCTGCTCTTCCGGGAGGTCGCTCAGCAGCGCGTCGACCAGGTCCTCCATCGTCCGGCGGTTCAACCCCTCCAGGTTGAGGAACGATGTCCGCCGACCGCTCCCAAACCGCGGCCGGCGGTCCAGCAGTTCCGGCCTGGCGGTCACCATCACGAAGAGCGGCACGCTCACCGAGCGAACGAGATGCTCGACGAAGTCCAGCAACGCGTCGTCAGCGTGGTGCGCGTCATCGATCACCCACACCACCGGATCCCCGGGTCGCCCAAGCGATTCGAACCAGAACAGCCAGGCCGAAAAGAGGTCCTCGCGTGAATACGGCTCCCGCGAGAGCCCAAGCAGGACCGAGAGTCGAGGTATCAGCCACTGGCGCTGGGTGGGCGCGACACCGATCTCGTCCAGCGTCGACTCAATCCTGCCCCGGATGGCTTCGCCGGAATCTGCCTCGGTCGCCTTGATCCGGCTTCGCACCACGTCGACCAGTGCCGAGAACACGATCCCTTCGCCATAGGCGTGGCAGGTACCCCAATGCCACAACACGGTTTGCGACACACCGTCCAGATAGGTTTCGAGTTCCCGCGCCAACCGGGTCTTGCCCACGCCGGGCTCACCGGCCACCAGCAACATCCTGCCCTGGGATTCGTCCACCGCCGAGTAGTAGAGCTCCTTCACGAGCGCGAATTCCCGGCGATATCCGAACAATGGCACGGAGAGGTGATCCGCTTCCGGTGGGTTGTCCCGCGAGCCAAGGATGGCCGCCGCCGCGTGAAGGCGAACCGGATTCGCCTTGCCCTTCAGTTCGTGCTCGCCCTTGTCGGTGTATTGGACAACGCCGCTCGTGAGGGAGACCGTCTGGTCTTCCACCCACACCTCGCCCGGCGTGGCCCGGGACTGCACCCGCGACGCGGTGTTCACCGCGTCTCCCGACACCATGCCCTGACCGACCGCCCCGATGGTGACCGCCACCTCCCCGGTCGCGATACCCACCCGCAGCGCGATGCCGGTTGCTCCCACCGACTGCCCGTACAGCGGTATCTGCTCCACGAGTTCGAGGCCTGCTCGCACCGCCCGTTCGGCGTCGTCTTCATGCGCGGTGGGCACGCCCCATACCGCCATCACCGCGTCGCCGATGAACTTCTCCACCGTGCCGCCATAGCGTGCGATGATTTCCTGACAGTGGTCGAAATAGCCCGACAGAAAGTCCCGAACCTCCTCCGGATCGAGGGCCTCGGCAAAGCGGGTGAACCCAGCCAGGTCGGCGAACAGGATGCTCGTTACCCGCCGCTCGGCATGGCGAACCACGGAAACCCGGCTGTCCGCCGTCTGAACATCTCCCTCGGTCATCGCGTGTCCCTCGTCGAAGATGCACGGAATCGCCCCGTGCCCGCCAACTGTCTGGTGATGTGGACCCTGGATGCAGTCTATCAGAATAGGTGTCACCGTTTATCGGCAAACCCATCTCGTCATCATTGAGTCCCGCCGCATCGCGCCGAACGCCAAAACGCAATGCGGCCAGTCCCACAAGGGAACCGGCCGCGATGCCTGTCGCATGTCGTTGGTTAAGGAATGTGCCAGCAACCTCCGCCGCGGGCCGGTTGTCTGGCTCGCCTGTCAGCCGCCGGATTCGGGTACGAGGTCCGGCAACGGCTGGCGCCGGGCGGACTCCTCCAGCCCCGCCGCGATGTCGTCATCATCGGGCGGCATCAGTTCCGCCACCGCTTCCGAATCCACATTTTCAATCCAGGTTCCCGCCCGCTGGGCATTCCCCTGCAACGACGCGGCCAGCGCCGGCGAACCGGTGCCACCGTCGGTTTGCGCATCCCCGGAGCCGGATGTCAGCCCCTGGTCGGCCGCCTCGGGTTCCTCGCTTCCGGATTCAGGATTCGGGTCGGTTTCGAGCACATCCTCCTCGGCCCCATCTTCGTCCAGATCAGCATCGCCGGTCTCCCCGGTTGGCTGCTGGAGCGTCGCCTCGATCGACGTGGTGATGAAGCTGTGGCGCGGGTCCACGATCCGGCCAGCCTGGCGCGCCTCCACATGGAGGTGATCGCCGTTGAAACCGCCGGATACCCCCACGAATTGCCCGGTGGTCACGAAGTCTCCCGGATGGACCGCGATCCGGCCCATGTGCCCGAGAATGACCTCGTCACCATTGGCGGTCCGGATCCTGAGCTCGCCCACCCCGGAATTGCCGTTTCCGTAAAACGTGAAGCCCGACGAGTTTCCGGAAATCACCACGGTTCCGCTCACCGGCGAGTACAGCCAGGTACCTCGCGGCATGCTGACATCCAGCCCAGGGTGCGAAACCCCATCGAGCCCAAACCGGGCTCCATAGTCGTACCAGGTGGGGTTGGCGACCGAAAACGCCGTCCGGCCGAACTCTTGCGAGATACCGAAGCCTCCGTAATTCCAGATTATGGCGAGGCCGTTATACCCGCCACCGGGAACGACCGCGATCGAACCTGGCAACGGCGACGGCAGGCCAAGCGCGGCCGGGGGCGGCTCCGACGGCACGGGATCGACCACATCGGGGGTTGGTTCCGGCGTGACGATCTCCGTCGCATCGGGGGCCACTGTCTCGGTCGCCTCGGGTGGTGTCGAGGTTGCCGGGTCGGTCGCGATCGGGTCCTCGTTCGCCGGGATCGTTTCGGTGGGAGCCGGGGTCTCAGTCGCGGGCGCCTCGGTTGGCGGCGGTGGCGGCTCCGTCGCCGGAGGAGGCGGCTCCGTCGCGGCGGGTGGTTCGGTCGCCGGAGGGGGAGGAGGTTGCGTCGCGGGTGGAGGGGGCGGCTGTGTCGCGGGCGGTGGTGGCTCAGTCGCCGGTGGAGGCGGTGGTGGCGGTGGCGGGTCGGACGTCGTCCCACTATTTTCCGGTGGCGGAACATCCTCCTGCGCGCTGGCGTCAACCGGCGCCAGCGCCATCGCCGAAACCACGAACGCCATCACGGCCACGAATCCCAGGAACCCGTACCTCGTTGACCTCTGCATGCACCACGTACTCCGGCGGCAGGGTGTCGCCCATCGGAAGGCACCGATCCGGAGTTCGTCTGCCAGGAACCCCGTCCCGGAACCCTCCCGAATGGAGGAAACCGCCGCCACGATTGCGCATTCAATAAGCCAAGGACAAAGCCCGCGCTGGGAACGCGAGACCCGTCATGGCTGTGTATGTCTGACCCAAGTGCACGTACTATAGCACCCTTTGGTCCTGGTACGATACTAGTTCTTTCAGCGGGTAGTCTTTATGAGTCATTCCGCCAGCGGTGCCGCCGTCGGTGTCCAGCCATCCCCCAGTCGCCGTCAGGACTCCCGCGCGCCCTTCCCGGCCACGACGTCATGGATCTGGTCACCGCCACCGTCTGCCTCTGGCTCCGCGGTAAATCCGCCCTCACTGGGGAACCCGCCGAGACCACGCGGTCCGACGTGTTGAAGGGCATATACCCCATCGACGTGACGGTCACCGAAAACGCCGGCACAGGGATCGGGGTTTGCCCGCGCTAGATGCGGGGATCATGCTCCAGCGGGCCTGCCCGGCGCGCTCTGCAGCTGCTCGGCTTTTTTCTGGAGCCGCTGCGCCTGGTTGAACGCGGGCCGCCCCTTGCCCGCCGCTCCCACCAGGTTCCACTGTCCCGCGCCAGTCACCGGTTCCCGCGCGCCGTCCACCGCCGGGTCGACGTAGCGCTCGGTCCACGCCTGCAACATTCCGCGCATATCGACGACCCGCTCCTGGTGCCGTTCGCTTTCCGCCAGGTTGCGGCGCTCCCCCGGATCGCCATCCAGGTCGTACAACTCGTGCGGGCCATACGGATACCGGTGGACGTACTTCCACTCCCCGGACCGAATCATCCGTACCGGGCCGTATTCATCGAACACCACGACATGGTGACGCCCCTCTCCCTCCTCGCCGTCCGGAGCCAGAAGATGGGTGAAGCTCCGCCCAGGGAGCCGTTCGGCCTCTGGCATGTCCAGCCCAACGTATTCCAGCAGGGTAGGCGCGAAGTCGCAGCCGCTCACCATGCCGGAAGCGACCACGCCCTCAGGAATCGACCCGGGATGACTGGCGATCGCCGGCACCAGCACCGATTCGTCATACATGTTGAGCGGGAACGATGAGTTGCCCTTCCCCCACAGGCCGTGATGCCCGCAGTTGAAGCCATTGTCTCCCAGGAACCAGATCAGCGTCGACTCTCGCAGGCCCAGCGCCTCCACGCGATCCAGGATTCGGCCGATGTTCTCGTCCATCGCCGTCACCGCCGCGAAGTACCCCTTTAACTGCTCCCGCCACAGGTCGCTCCCCGGCTCCGGCGCCCAACCAGGCAATGACCAGGGGTGGATCGCGTCTCGCGGGATGCTGTCGAACGGGCAGTCGTCGTACGAGGCGACGATGTCCGCCGGGTGCGAGTCGATCCACGGCGAATGTGGCGCGGTGTAATGAACGCTCAGGTAGAACGGGTCGCCGCCCGCCTGGCGGTCGATGAAGCCCAGCGCGTCTTCAGTTATGGCGTCCGTCAGGTAGCCAGGTTCCTCGACCAGCTCGCCGTTTCGGATCATCGGCGCCCCGTAATACGGACCGCCACCCTTCTGATGGACGTACCAATGGCTGAATCCCTGCTGCGGGACGATGCTGTCGCCCAGGTGCCATTTCCCGCTCAAGCCGCAGGTGTAGCCGTGGTCCGCCAGCACTCGGGTGTAGCTCGTCTTTCCAGCAAGGTACTGGATCGGCTCGACGCCCTCGCCGCGCATGTTGCCCCGCTCGATCCAGTCGTGCACGCCGTGCTGAGAGGGAATCTGCCCGGTCAGCAGCGATGCGCGGGCCGGTGAGCAGACCGGGGATGCGCAGAAGAAACGGTCGAACCTGGTACCGCTGGCGGCCAGGCGGTCCAGGTTCGGGGTGCGAATCTCGGCGTTTCCGGCGCAGCCCATCGCCCATGGGCCCTGGTCGTCGGAAAGGATGACGATGATGTTCTGGCGTCCTCCAGGACCTTTGGCCGTTCCGGTGCTAATCATGTGGGCAACTCCCCAGCGATGTGACCTGTCGCCTGATGCAGGGGTCCATCATCCGGGGAGACGCGCCGTTTGGGCAAGCCGAAGATGTCCTATCCAACCGCTTCTTCGATGTCGTCCGCGTCGAACACGGCGAACACCGGCATGTCGTCGATATCGACCGATCGCTCGAAATCGTTCAGCACGGGCGAAATCGCATCCTCGTCCCAGATATGGAGCGTGAAGCTCATGATGAAGTCCTCCCCTTCCGGGAAGTAGGTCTCGTTATAGGCGAGGTGGTCCGGATCGCCAGCGTCCCGGGCCAGCATGGCCAGGCTGGTGTCATCGGTGCCGCTCAACAGCACCTCGCTCCCCGGTTCCATCCCCAGGTTATGAGTCCACCCCGGGTGTTCCATGTCCTGAACCATTGACTCGAAGGTCCACATGCCAAGCTGATACGTCTGGATCTTCAGCACGGTCGAGGGCGACAGCCGGTGCACCAGCGTCAACCGATCGCCCGTGTTCCCCTCGCAGTCGACGGGTTGGTAAAACTCACCGACAACCGCGGCCACGAAGTCGTTCGACTTCTCGCCGACTTCCCACATGTCGTCCCATTCGACCTCGTTCCCGAATATCGGCCCCTCGTACTCCGTGTCCGAAATCAGGCCCGGGCTGTCCGGCTCGTTTCCCTGGCAACGGGATTGGGCGACGGCGCTTCCGCCGAATCCCATCGAACCGGCCAACCCCGCGAGCATCATGATCACCAGAACCGCGTTCCGCATTGTTCCGCGCATGTGGGTCCCTCCACTGTGAATGGTGTCCCGGGAAAGCACGTCCGCGCTCCCCTTCTCTGAAAATTCCTGTCCTGCCAAGCCAACGTCGACCGGGTGGAGAATGTTCCCGCGCACACTCTGGAAGGGGCCATCTAGCGACATCTCGACAGGTTATGTCGATATGCCTGCCCCTGGTGACGGGGCTCATCGCCCAGGCTGATGACGAGCCTGGTGGCACGCGCGACTCTCGGCAATCCGCGAAAACCGCGGATTCATGCGGATGAAACGCTCAATTGGGATTTCTCGCGCCCATTGATCCGCGACACACGGTGGAGGAGAAACGCACCCCGATCGCGTAATGTGTACTTGTAGTTGAGATTCATGGTATAGTTGTGTCTCGTCAAACTCTTGAAAGGAGTGACATATGACAGACAGCACGAAAGACAAGCTCGACGGCAAGTTCGACCAGGTCAAGGGGAACGTGAAGGAAGCGGCGGGCGACGCCACCGACGATGCGAACCTCAAGCAGGAAGGTCAGCAGGACCAGGGCAAGGGCAAGCTGAAGGAAGGTCTTGGCGAGGCCAAGGACAAGCTCAGCGACGCCGCCGATAAACTGAAGAATTCCTGATCCCGGCATTTCCTCAGGCGCAATCGCGACGAAAGGAAGGCAAGGCATCATGACCACGAACACCACCATCGAACGTATCCAGGACCACATGCCAGTCGTCTGCTCGGATGGCGGCCAGTTCGCCACCGTCGACCACCTGGATGAAAACGCCACGATCAAGCTCACCAAGGACGATCGCGGGCTTCACCACTGGATTCCGGTCGAATGGGTGACCAAGGTGGACGACAAGGTCCATGTTGACCGTCCGGGAGACCAGGCGATGCGGGACTGGTCGGACATGCCGCCGGTGATATAGGCGGTCCATTCCCTCCCAAATGGGAACGTGACACGTGAACAAGCCAGGACAAAGCCCGGGAGATTCCTCTCCCGGGCTTCGTCGCGTGTCCCGCCGTCCAGCGCGGCCTCTCGCCTATCGCGTCGCCCAGAGCAGCCCTCGCTCAACGATCGTCTTGGCTTCCGGAACATCGAAGTCGGCCGCCACGTGCCCCAGCGAGCAGAAGAACACGCGCCCCTTGCCAAAGTGACGCTTCCAAGCGACCGGCATCACCGTTCCCTCGATCCACGGAGCGTGCTCACCACTGAACGTCGTGGTGGCCAGAACCTCGTTCGAGGGGTCGACGTGCATGTAGTACTGCTCGGAATGCATCGCGAACTCCGTAATCCCCTCCATGATGGGGTCGTCCGGCTTCACCACCTGCACCGTGTAGTCGATGATGTTTCCCGGATGCGCCACCCACTGACCGCCCACCGCGAACTGATACTCCGTATTGTTGCGGAATGCGTCGGCCATGCCGCCATGCCAGCCGCCGAATCCGCTGCCGGCCTTCACCGCGTCCAGCAGCCCGGCTTCCTGCTCCTTGGAGATCGTGCTCATCGTGTACACCGGCACGATCAGGTCGGTCGCCGCCAATCGCTCCGCGTCGAGAAAGGCGTCGAGGCTCGTTTCCACATTGACGTCGTACCCATGCCCGCGCAACGCGGCCGCGAAAATCGCGGACGTCGCCTCCGGCTCATGGCCATCCCAGCCACCCCAGACAATCAGCGCGCGTTTGGTCATGGTTGTGCCTTTCACGGTAGTCTCGTCGCCGTATGCTTCCGCACCATCGTTGCGCGAAAAGTCCGGCCGGTCAATCGGCCCGCCGGAGCCCGCCCACCGCCTCACCGTGCGCGAACCGTTTCGCGCTCTCGCAACGTCGCGTTCGGTTGATACCCACCAGGCTGAACCGGTCGCCATCGAAGGTCATGGTCACGCCCTCGCACTGGTGAACCGGCTCGCCCCACCCGCGCACCTCGTCGTCGGGCACGTGGGGCAGGCAGGCGAGCACTCCCAGCTCGATGTCCCGGCCATGACTCACGACGAGTGCCCTGCCGTCTTCCGGCACGCGGTCGAGCGCCGCGATCCACGAATCACGCAGCCACTCACCGTACCTGCCCGCCACGTCATGGTTGGCCGCCAGCTCCCGGAACCTCAGCCATGGGAACTCCCATGACCACCGCTCCAGATGGCCGACCACCACCATCGCCTGGCCAGCCAGCTTCTGGGGCACCTTCACCAGGTCGTCGACCGCGTAGCCCATCGCGATCGCCGTTTCGAGTGTTCTCGGCACGGTGCTGGCCATCACGTAGTCGAACTCCGGCAGGTTCCTGCCCACCTCCCGGGCGAGGGCCACGCCATCGGCGCTGAGATGCGATCCCTTGCCCCGCGCCTCGCCCTTCTTCGTGCAGGAATGCCGGCGAACCTCGAGCGTCTTCACCTGTCCGCCCGTTCTTCGCCCGGCGCGATCTCGTCGAAAGCCACGTCCGCGATGCCCGCGAACCGGTCCCGCATCACCGCGATGGCCTCCGGATTGGCGTCGACCAGCACGAACCGCCGCCCCAGTTCCAGCGCCGCCGCACCCGTGGTGCCGCTTCCCGCGTAGAAGTCCAGCACAAGGTCGTTAGGGTTGGACGACGCGGTGACGATCCGCCGCAGGATTCCCAGCGGCTTCTGGGTGGGGTACCCGGTTTTCTCGCGGCCCGTCGGGCTCACGATGGTATGCCACCACACATCGGTCGGCAGCTTCCCACGCGCCGCCTTCTCCGGGCCGACGAGTCCGGGCGCCATGTACGGCTCGCGGTCCACATCCTCCGCGTTGAAGGTGTAGTTCGCCGGATCCTTCGCGTAGAAGAAAATCGTATCGTGCTTCGCGGGCCACCGCCGGTTCGACCGCCCACCGAAATCGTAGGCCCAGATGATCTCGTTGATGAAACTGGCCCGCCCGAACACCTGGTCCAGCAGCACCTTGCAGTAGTGCGCCTCCCGATAGTCGATGTGGAAGTACAGCGCGCCGTGGGAGGCGAGCACGCGATGCGCCTCGCGCAGCCTCGGCTCGATCGTCGCCAGGAAATCGTCGTGGATATCGTCGTACGACCGCGTCGCCACCAGCGTCGTGGCATAGGTTCGGCCGTTGAACCCGACCCGGTCCCCATCGGGCGAGGCGGTGGTCCGAAGGTGATTGCGTACCTGTCGCTTGCCGGTGTTGAACGGTGGATCGATGTAGATCAGGTCGACCGAACCGTCCGGTATCGAGGTGAGCACGGCCAGGTTGTCGCCATGCACCACCCGGCCAACTGGTTGTACGTCCGAATTCGCCATCACCATCGCAGTCCAGGATCAACCGTCACCCAAAGTCCTGCAATGGTAGCCGAGCGGCACCATTCCTGTTCAATACCAATGGCATGACGCGACGGATCGCGCCTCTGAATGAGCGCGGGCCGTTCTCAGCTTCCGACGATCCGCTCCACGAACGCCCGCACCACGTCCTCGCTCAACGTTTCCGGGTCGATCGGCACGGTCAGGCGATCGAACATGAACCCATCGATCGCGTAATGGAGCAGCGCGATCTCGAACGCCCCGCCCGGCAAACCACGGTCCTCGTTGAACCGCACATCGAACCGGAAGGCTTCCCGCAGCATCTCTCCCAGCCGCTCCGCCAGGTCCGGGCGGCGCGCCGCCTCCAGCCGGACCTCGAACAGCGCCAGCGCGAGGTCCCGCGAGCGGTCCAGTCGCTCCACGATATACAGCACGTAGTCCGTCGCCCGCTCAACCGTCGGCTGCCCGGACGCCAGTTCCTCGAGCACCGCCGGGTCTGGCGCGATCCGAAAGTAAATCCGATCCACCAACCCGGCCAATAGCGCGTCCCGCGTCGGGAAGTAATTGGACGTGGTTCCCGCCGGGATGCCCGCCGCCCGATCGACGGCGCGGTGCGTCAGCCCCCGAGCGCCTTCCTCGGCGATCACCCGTAGCCCGGCATCGGCGATGTGCGCCCGCCGGGCGTCGTTCCGGGCCATGTTCGCACTCCTCCCGTCACCAGAAAAGCGACTCGCTTGACAAGCACGACATCCGTAGTAGATTAATTGTACTACATCTGTAGTGATTGGAGACACGCATGAGAACGCTCACCTACTATGTGGCCGTATCGCTCGATGGATTCATCGCCGGCCCGAATGGCGAATTCGATGGCTTCCTGTTCGAGGGAGACCACATGGCCGCCATCATCTCGAAATACCCGGAT
>JAEWEG010000087.1 GCA_023389575.1 Chloroflexota bacterium
TACCTTCATGTTGTATAGCCCTACGTTGACATTGGCCTGACGACTGGACTACGCTGGCATCCCCATCCCGCGTGGCCAAACGCCAGCTTTGGGAAGGTGGATATCAGTCCCGGAATCGCTGGGGATCTTTCCCGCGGCGATACCCCGCGCACGCTGGTGTGCGCGGGCTTCCAGCAGTTCAGGAGGCTTCGCATGACTCGTGGCTCCAACCGTTCCGGTCAGGTTTCGCGTCGTTCACTCGTCAAGGCATCGGCCATCTTCGGCGCCGCCGGTGCGTCACCCCTCCTGCTCCGTGGCGGCGCGGCGGCCCGCCAGTCCTCCGATGTCTCGGGCAAGCTCACCGAATGGGGCTTCGGCATCGCCGAAACCAACCCCATGGCCCGCGCCCGGGTCATGGCCTTCCAGGAAGCCTTCCCCAACGTCGAGCTCGAAATCGTCGAGTCCTTCGACGACCAGAAGCTCCTCACCGCCGTGGCGTCCGACACCGTTCCCGATGTCATTTGGCTGAGCCGCTTCCAGACCGCCACCTGGGCCTCGCGCGACGTGCTCATGCCGCTGACCGACTACATCGAGCGCGACGGCTACGACACCTCGATCTTCTACGAATCGGCCATCGAGGAATCCACCTGGGATGGCCAGCTGTACGGCATCCCCGGCGGCATGGACGTCCGCGCCCTCTTCATCAATCTCGACCACCTGGAAGAGGCGGGCATCGATACCGCCACCATCGATACCTCCGACTGGGACATGCTCTCCGAAATGGGCGCCCAGCTCGTCCAGAAGGATGGCGACTCCTATACGCGCTGGGGGTTCGACAACAAGATCCCCGCCAAGAACTTCTGGCTATGGGGTGACGGCAATGGCGGGAAGTTCATGAACGACGATGGCACCGAGCCCACGTTCAACGACGAGAACAACGTCGCCGCCCTCGAATGGGGCGTGAACGTCTACGAAGTCCAGGGCGGCTACCAGGACTACGCCAGTGTCGCCAGCACCTGGCAGGGCGACGAGCAGTTCGCCCGCGGTCAGGTCTCCATCTCCCTCTACGAGCAGTGGATGATGAGCGGCCCCATCGCCAGCGTCGACCCCAATCTCAACTTCGTCGTCCTGCCGGTTCGCGAACGCGGCTCCGGCGCGGATGGCCGCATGGTCTCCTTCGCTGGCGGCAACTCCTGGTACATCCCCGCTGGCGCCAAGAACCCCGACGCCGCCTGGGAGTACATCAAGTTCCTCCATTCCGATGACACCTGGCGCATCGGCGCCGAGGCCACCAAGGCCTACCGGGTCGAGCAGGGCGACCGTCCCTTCATCCCGTCGCTCACCGGCAGCAAGACCGCCGACCAGCTGCAGATCGACGAATTCTACGAACCCGTGGCTGGCGCCTTCGACGATGCCGTCCAGCTCTTCCCGCAAATCCTTGAGGAAAGCCGCAACCGTGAGATCGGCAAGTCCCCGGTCGCCGGTCAGCTCGAGGACGTCATGGCCAACGACGGCGTCGAGCCCGCCCTCAGCGGGGACATGTCGGCTCAGGATGCGCTGGACCAGGCCAACCAGAGCGCCCAGGATGCGATCGATTCCTTCTAGTCATTCGTGCTGAGACCGGGGCGGTTCACTGAGCCGCCCCGGCCTTCGTTGGGACCTACAGGAAAGGAGGGACGATGGGCGATATCACCGTTGATCGCGCGGAACGTGTCTCCACCCAGCCTCGGCCAGGATTCCGGTTCAGGCTTTCGGAGGAATCCCGGGCCGGATGGCTCGCCATCAGCCCGTGGATCGTAGGATTCATCGTCTTCACGGCCTTTCCGTTCCTGGCCTCGCTCTACTTCAGCTTCACCAAATACGATGTCATCAGCTCGCCCGAATGGGTCGGACTCGAAAACTACGAGCGCCTCTTCACCCGAGACCGGCTCTTTCCGCTGGCGCTTCGCAACACCGCCATATATGCCCTGATGTACGTGCCCTTGCACCTCATCACGGCCCTCTCGGTGGCCCTCCTGCTCAACCAGGCGCGCAAGCTCAAGGGCTTCTACCGCACGGCCTACTACCTGCCTTCCATGACCCCCGCCATCGCCACCGCCTACCTCTGGGTCTGGATTCTCAACCCCAACGACGGCCTCGTGAACCGCGCGCTCCGCGCCCTCAGCCTCCCCGCCCCGGCCTGGACGGTCGACCCGGCGTGGACCAAGCCCACCATCGTCATCTCCCAGGTCTGGATGATGGGCGGCGCCATGATCCTCTTCCTGGCCGCGCTCCAGGGCGTGCCGAAGGATCTCTACGAAGCCGCCACGCTCGACGGCGCCGGTCCCTGGCGCCGCTTCCGCGATGTCACCATGCCGATGATCTCCGGCGTCACCTTCTTCCTGGCCACCGTCAGCACCATCGCCGCTCTCGGCGTCTTCACCCAGGGCTATGTCATGTTCGACAAGGATGGCGGCCCCCGGAACTCCGCGCTCTTCATCGTCATGTACCTCTTCAAGCGGGCGTTCGGTAGCGGCTACTTCCAGATGGGATATGCCTCGGCCATCGCCTGGATCCTGTTCCTCATCATCCTGGCCGTGACCGCCATCCAATTCTGGGCGTCGAAACGCTGGGTCTACTACGAGCACGACACGCGAGGCTGACCATCCGTCATCCAGTTCCGGGTTCTCGCGCAAGGGGTTCTTTCATGAGTTCAGCACAGGCAACCATCGCCGCCGCCCCGGCGACCACAACCACCACGGCCGCCGCTCCCCCGGCCCACCCGCGCCGGCGGTTCTCCCTGGGAACGGCGATCCTCTACCTGGCCCTCACCGCCCTGGCGGTCGTCTTCTGCCTGCCGTTCGTCTGGCTCGTGCTCACGTCGCTCAAGCCGCCCGCCGAGGTCTTCTCGTCCACCTGGATACCCTCGGAATGGCGATGGGCCAATTACAGGGACATCTTCGAGGTCGCGCCGGTCTGGCGGTGGATGTGGAACACGCTGGTCATCACCGTCCTGGCCGTCGTCGCGGTCGCCATGTCCAGTTCACTGGTCGCCTATGGCTTCGCCCGCATCCGCTTCCGGGGCCGGAACGCCCTCTTCGCCCTCGTCATCGGCACCTATCTCTTGCCCGGCGCGGTCACCATGATCCCCACCTTCCTGATCTGGAACGAGCTGGGCACGGTAAATACCTTCTGGCCGCTGTGGGCGGGGAACCTCTTCGGCTCGGCGTTCTACATCTTCATGCTGCGGCAGTTCATGCTCACCATTCCCCAGGACCTGATCGATTCCGCCCGGATCGATGGGGCCGGGTTCTTCCGCATCTACTGGAGCCTGATGCTCCCACTGGTCCGGCCCGCCCTGATCGCCGTCGCCATCTTCGAGGCCAACGCCAAGTGGGACGACTTCATGGGCCCGCTCATCTACCTGAACAGCCCGGACAAGTACACGCTCGCCCTGGGCCTCGGCAACATGAAGGCCTCCTTCCAGGAACTCGGCTCCCAGTGGACGCTGCTGATGTCGGCGTCGGTCATCTTCACCATTCCGATGATGGTGCTGTTCTTCCTGTTCCAGCGATACTTCATGGAAGGCGTGACCCACACCGGCCTCAAGGGATGATCCGCGTCTTGCGCCCCATGCGACAATGGGTGTCTGGATACCCCTGACACCCTCGCCCCCGGCGGCGAGGATTCGCACCCCGGAGGCGCACGTTGCAGGCCGAACTCCAGTCCTGGCTGATCGACGCCGGATACCCCACCGACATCGACCTAACCCCGCTTCGTGGCGACTTCGGAAGCACCCAGATGTGGGTCCTGTCGTCGCCTCAACTCGCATCCCCCCGGGTCGTCCGGGTCTTTTCCAAGGTTGGCGACAGGGGAGCCGACCGCGAGGCGCGGTCGATGATCGCGGCCGCCGCCAACGGCGTGCCGGTCCCGGAAGTGTTCACCCGGGGCGAGCTTCAGGGCCGACCGCTGCTCGTCACCTCCTTTATAGAAGGAAGCCCCGCCGCCCGCGCGTTTTCCGGCTTCGGCGATGCCCATGCCTTCGGCGTGACGATTGGCAAAATCCTCGGGCGGATCAACCAGGTCACCGCGCCAGCCAATCTCCACGACGATCCGGACGCCTGGCTTTCGTGGGGCGGCGAGGCGACATCCCGCCTGGGTCTGCTGCTGAGGGCCCTTCCCACTCAGGACCGCCTGCTCCATTTCGACTTTCACCTGCTCAACATCATGGTCCACGACGGTCAGGTCACCGGCGTGATCGACTGGGAGAACGCCACCGCCGGCCCGCCGCACCTGGACCTTGCCCGATCCCGCGCGATCCTCCATGTCGCGGCGATCGGCAACCTCGCGACGGGTATCTCCGCCGAGCAGATCGCCCAGTTCGACCACGGCCTGGTCGAGGGCCACTCAAGCATCGTCGGTCCCGACCCATTCCCAGAACTCTCCGAGGCATGGGGTCTCGCGATGACGGTCTACGACTTTTCCAAGCACCTCGACCGGCCAGACTCCCGAACGCCGGAACCGCTCATTCGCCGGTTGGCGGCGGAACGCGACGCGGCGATCGAGCGTGCCCTCGCCAGGCATGAAGCTGAGACCCGTTAGCAGCCGCGCGCTCACCACGAAGGGGCCCATCATGCGAGCACACCAGCGAATCGCCCCAGTCGTCGTCGCGCTCCTGCTGCTGCTCGTCCCGGTGTTGCCTTCCCTCGCCCAACCCGTTCCGGAAACCAGGCTCTACATCGGTCACCGCGCCCGGCTCACCGCCGATATCCCGGCTGGCTGGACCATCGATCCCAATCTCCATCACGCCTATCGCGGCCCGGATGGCGTCGTCTTCAGCGGCGCGTTCCCCGCCGATACCCTCTCCGGTGCCTGCGACGAAGCAGCCACCCTGTTCGAGGGCACGGCCATCGATACAACATGGTCGGGGGAGCCAGCCTGCGAGATGGACGGCACCTTCCAGGATGAGACGTTCCACGCCCTCGTCGTTCCCCATCCCACGCCGTTCATGCTGCTGGATCAGCGAATGGCCTTCGCCTTCATCGCCACCGATCCCGAGCACTTCGAAAGCATCACCGCCACGCTCAGCTTCGATCCTGCCCGCGTCACGCCCCAGGAATACCTTGGCAGTGTGATCGACATCGTCGAGGCGATGGCCTGGTGGGGCGAAGGCATCGACTGGGAGTTCACCCGCGAGTACATGCTCGCCTCGGTTGAGGGGCTGGAGACCATCGAATCCATCCACGGCAGCCTCCTCAACCTCGTCAGCCTCCTCCGGGGCGCGGGTGACAATCATTCCGGCGTCCTGCTTCCCGACCAGGCCAACGCTCTTCAGGAGAACTCCGGCTTCGGCATGTACCTCGGCGGCGATCGCGTGATCGCCGTCTTCCCCGATGGCCCCGCCGCTCACGCCGGGCTCCAGACCGGAGATGTCATCGAGACGGTCAACGGCGAGTCGACCCCGCCCGGCAATGGCCTCGATCCAGCCCTGGCGTGGAACGCTTCCCAGACGCTCTGGCGCACTCCCGCCATGCTGATCGTCAGCCGCGAGGGCCTCGCCGAGCTTTTCACCGTCACGCTCGAGGTGGACACCTACGAGTTCTACCTGCCGCCCACCGGCCTGGCGCTGGCCGGCGGCATCGGCTACATCGACATCCCGCTCTACCGAATTCCCGGCCGGGAGGCTGAGTTCGCCTCTACCGCCAGCGACATCATCGCGGAGATCGACCAATCGCCTACCTGTGGCTGGATCGTCGATCTTCGCCTGAACCTTGGCGGCAACTACGCGCCGATGGTGTCGGGCGTTGGCCCGCTCCTCGGCGAAGGCACCTTCAGCGGCTGGGCGTGGCGAAATGGCACCCAAAACTGGCTCGAGTATCAGGATGGCGTCATCTTCGAAGACGGGCAGGAGGTCTCAAACTACTTCGCCCCCACCGGCCCATATGCGCTCCAGCACCCCAACCCGCCCGTGGCCGTGCTCACCAGCAACTACACCGGCAGTTCCGGCGAGGTCACCGCGCTCGCCTTCACCGCCCGTCCCGATACCCGGTTCTTCGGCGAACGAACCGGCGGCTACACCACCGGAAACCGGGGCTTCTTCCTCTTCGATGGGTCGGTCCTTTCGCTCGCCACCACCGCAATGACTGACCGCAACGGCGAGACCTATCTTCAGGGCATCCCGCCCGACGAAGTGGTCGAAATCGACTGGGCTACCCACGGCACCGCCGACGATCCGGTCCTCATCGCCGCCCAGGAGTGGCTCGCGTCCCAACCGGCCTGTGCCGGAGCAACTCCCGTCGCCTCACCGATTCCCGGAGACTGATTCATCGCGTCTTCCGGAGATGAAGGCCCGCCACCGCTGGTTGCGCTGACACCAATCGCACGCATCTCCATAGTCCCTGACGCTCGGGTGGTGATAACTGTCGGAACGTTTCATAAATCAGGCGAGTGATCATCGTACTGTCGCGGAGGCCGCTCCATGATCTCGCCTATTGGGGCGAGGGCTTTGCCACGATCGTCCCCCCTACACCTGGCCTTCTACCTCCCGTCGAAGCCGATCGAAGAAGATGCGCATGTATTCGTGGCGTTCGAGGGCCATCGCACGTCCTGTCGGGGTGAGGAACTTATCCGGTAGATCGGCAAGCAGTAACTCAAACTCGATGCTGGAAGAGTAGTCCTGTCGCTTTCGCATCTCTTTTAGCTTTTGCGACGACACTGGTTGCTCTACTGTCGCTGGAACCGGCGCGTAGACTCGCTGCCCATTCATTCCCGTAATGCAGTACAGCCGAGCTATACCAACCGCGCCCAGACTGTCGATCTTGTCGGCATCAAACAGGATTCGCCCCTCCAGCGTCGCTGGTACAGACGTTCCAGTCGTCCGGTGCTCGCGAATCGCTTGTTGGACACCAGGTATCGCCGCTGTTGGAAACGACGTGTCCGCCAAAAGATCCCTCGCCATTTCTGCTCCGAGGAGCGCGTGATCGACACCGGTCGTTTTTTCACGCTCCTGACCGATGTCATGCAGTGCGACAGCTGCGAGGAGAGTCGGCAGGTCACCACCCTCACGATCATGAATCCGTTTCGCGATCACCATCGTGCGCGCGACATGGGCAAGGTCGTGTGCCGCGTCGTTCCCTCCCTCGGACTCAAGCGTGCGCCTGGCAAGTTCCAACAGCCATTGTTCCATCGAATGCATAATCCTCGTGGTGGCATACACGAAGGGAGCAGGACCAACTTGTCCATCTGCCTGCGTACAGTCCACCAAGGATATCAACCAGGCATCTCGAGATCGCATATTTCGCCAGGCCAACGAACGCTGAATATCCATTGCTGGCAAGGGGGTACCCTGATACGAGTCACCTGGTCATGACGAAGTAGCCTACGCGCGGTTCATTCCGCCGGACGGGGTGGCCGAGATCGACTGATCCATGGCGTTTTCCGTATAGACGGAACAATCATGTCGAGAAATCGATCGCGGCTTCGACCATTGAACGCGGGGCGTCCAGGGTGGATGCCGGAACCCAGAAAGTCATCGCCATGAAGTACCTCGTCATGATCCATCACGACACCGAGGCCTGGAACGCGCTCACCCAGGCCGAAAAGGAAACGATCTGGAGCGAAGGCTCCGACCTCTGGAAGGAACTCACCGCCAGCGGCGAGCTGGTCTTCGGCGAGCCGCTCGGCAGCCCGGACGAATCCCGCACCATCCGCCTGCCGAACGGCCAGCCAGTCGTCACCGAGGGCCCATACACCGAATCGAGGGAGCAACTCGTCGGCATCCTGGTCCTCGATGTCGCCTCCGAGGAACGCGCGGTCGAACTCGCCTCCCGGTGGCCGGACGCGCGCGCCGGGACGATGGTGGTGCGGCGGATCCAGGACGCGAACGCCGGCTGATGGCGGACCGGTGCCCTCAGGCGACCGTCGCGCCGAAGACCTCCTGAACCAGTTCGTGCTCGATATCCAGGCAGGCCCATTCGTCGTCATCCGGGCCGTCGTAGATCAGCGCCAGCGGACCATCGAACCCGGCGTCCTTGAGTACCTGGAGCGACTTGCGGTAGTCCTCGCTGTCGGGCCCATCCGCGGTGAACCTGCACTTGGCGTGGCAGGTTTCGGCCAGGGGCGCGATGCGGGCGAGTTGCTCGTACTTGTCCGCATCGCTCCAGTTGCCGAGGTCGATCAGCAGGCCCACCGAATCACCGGCCTGGGCGAGCACGTCGAGCACCACATCGGCGTCGCGCATGGTGGTCCACCAGTTTTCGGTGACCACCCGCACCCCAGGGTGCCCCTCGGCCAGCCGCGCCAGTCGTGTGGCGCTGGCGCTGACCACGTCCGGCGTGGGTTCGGCCTTGCCAGCACCAACCCGGGCCCGGCGCGCTCCGAGGGCGACGGCTGTCTCGAGCCAATCGCCGATCCACGCCTCCACGCCATCGGCGTCCTCGCTGGTCAGGTCGCCATCGTCGATCAGCAACACGTCGAGCTCGATGCCCGCCGCCTCCATGGCGGCGCGGAACTCGCTGGTGTAGCTGGGGGAGCGGTCCGGCAGGTGGAAGTGGCACAGGTGGAGGGTGTCGTAGCCGTGGTCCCGCAGCGCCGCCGGCAGGTCAAGCAGCGGAAGGCCACCGGCCTGGGCGGATTGATCGATGAACGGTCCACCGCCGAACGCGGAGTCTGGACCGGCGAAACGGCCGAGTGTGCGATGGAGTGACCAGCTCGATACAGCGCGGGTTGCCAATGGGTGCTCCTTGTCTGGGTTCGGGACGCCAGGTGGCATCGCCAGCGTCACGCTATGGTATCGCCAATCGACGCGCGCTGGCGGTGCCGAAGCGATTGAATGAGTCCGGCATGCTCCATACACCGCTCGCATCGAGAGGCTGTCCCTGACCCCGCCGAAGTCGAACATCATGCACGCACGGAACGTCACCTCAGGCGTCATGTCGCACGGAGGTTTCCGGTGGAAGTTGCACCAGCAGCGGAGTCGTACCGATCACCCGGTCTCGATACCGGACTCGCAGGACATATACTCCTGGCTCGTCACTGAGCATTGACTGCCCCACCAGATGACGTCCCGCCCTGAGCGGCCCCGTGATGTGCGTCTCCATCGAGTGCGGAGCGGTGGACCGCCCGGATGGCGCGGTCGATATCATCTCGATCGTCGCGCTCTCCCCATCCGACTCCGGGAAACCGTACAACTGGCAAAAGACGGTCAGGTCCGCCTTCCGCGGCAAGGGAATGGTGAGCGTATGAATGAGCCGGGGAAGATGGCCGTCTCCGGCACCTGCTCGATCGGCGGTGGAGCAGTAGGCGAGGACGCTCACCCATGGACCTCCGGGTGGAATCGCGACGTGATGATTCGTCATCGGCCATGCTCCCTGTCGATCCCGGACCTCTCCAATCCATGCGGTTGCATGTCCGATCATACCGCCCGCATCGCCAGGCTGGCGTTGATGCCCCCGAATCCGAACGCGTTGCAAAGCAGGGTCGATACCTGCTGGTCCCGCCCTCCCGGCGAAATAACGTCCAGGTCGCAGGCGGGATCCTTGGAGATCAGATTGGCGGTCCCTGGCAAATGCCCTCGCTGAAGGGCCAGCGCGCAGATCGCCGTCTCCATCGCCCCGGTTGCCCCCAGCGCGTGCCCGTGCAATCCCTTCGTGCCGCTGACGGAGACCCGATCCGCATGGTCGCCCAGCGCGATGCGGATCGCCCGGCACTCGGTCGAGTCGTTGAGCACCGTCGACGATCCGTGGGCGTTGACGTAGTCGATCTCCTTGGGAGCCAGGCCGGCGTCGTCGATCGCGGCCGTCATCGCCCCGGCGGCGTGCGTCCCATCCGGATGTGGCGCGGTCATGTGATGGGCATCCATCGTCGTGCCATAGCCAATGAGTTCTGCATAGACGCGGGCCCCGCGCGCCTCGGCGTGGTCGAACGACTCCAGCACGAGTACGCACGCCCCTTCGGCGATCACGAAGCCATCGCGCTCGTCATCGAAGGGCCGGCTGGACGTCGCGGGGTCGTCGTTCCGGGTACTCAACACCCGGATCATGCTGAACGCCCCGAAGGTCAGCGGCGCGAGCGGCGCCTCGGCGCCCCCGGCCAGCATCACCGGCGCCTGGCCATCCCGAATCAGCCGCGCGGCCTCCCCGATCGCGATCAGCCCAGCCGCGCAGGAGTTGCCATTGCCAAGCGAGGGACCGTGCAGGCCAAACTCGATGGCGATGTTCGAGGACGCCGCTCCACCGAAGACCGACAGCGCGATGAGCGGGTTCACGTGTTGCGGGCCATCGCGAACGAAGGTTTCGTGCTGCTCCTCGCCAAAAGCCACGCCACCAAGCGCCGACCCGATGTACACCCCTGCCCCCGCCTCCGACACGCAGGCGGGCGTCAGACCCGCGTCCTCCAGCGCCATCTGGGCGCTGACCAGCGCGAACTGCGAGAAGCGGTCGAGGCGCCTGGCTCGCTTCGGCGTCATGTACTGGAGGGGATCGAAGTCGACCTCGGCGGCGACCTGACTGGAGAGCGCCGACGCGTCGAATCGGGTGATCGTGCGCACGGCGGACTCACCGTCGCGGACGCCTCGCCAGAGGTCCTCGACACCGGTGCCGATGGGGGTGATGGCGCCAATGCCGGTGATGGCTACGCGATGCTTCAAGTTCGGACCCTTCCGGTCGGATCGAATCGGGGATCGCGGTCTTCCACGATCGCCTTGATGGTGTTGAGGGTGCGGCCAGCGATGGCTTCCACGAAGTGAGGCCCGATGACGTGGTCCGCCACGACGTTGCCCACCACCGGCCAGGGAGGCGTGAAATCATGGTCGATCGTGACCGCCACCCCGTTTGGACCGGGGGCGAAGGTCCAGGCCACGATCATGCCCTTGGTGACACCGCCAATGTGGCGGAAATGGATGATCGGTGTCGGGCCGTCGCGCTCGACATCCTGCACGGCCCGCCATTTCACCGGCCACCGTCCGCGCCGGGCGGCCATCTCCACCGTCTTGTGGTCACCACCTCCCTCCAGCAAGGTGACCCACCGGTAGTGAGGCAGGATTTCCGGCCAGCGCTCGGTATCCGCCGCCAGCGCCACGATGTTGTCCAGTTCTCCAGCCATGGTGACGGTGTTTCCGGTTTTCACGATGTACCTCCCTCAAGGTCGAAGCAGCCTGACCAGGAACACTGGCGAAAGCGCCTGCGTGGCCGGCCGGAAATTGCCGAGCACCCCGCTCAGCACCAGGCCGAGGTCTTCCCGGCGAGCCAGCCGGTCCGTTACGTAATTCATGAGTGGCGGTGAATTGATGAATCCCTGGACGATCCAGCTAACCTGTCGTTTCGCGGTGAATGTCCGCCGCCGCGCCAGCCGGTACGGATCAAGCCCCCGGCTGGAGGTATCCCCGGCGAGCAGGGCGGCGCTTGCCACCGGGGCCGCGAGGGTCGCGCCCTTCAGGGCATCGTAAATACCCTCGCCGGCGAAGGGGTCGAGGAAGGAGGAGGCATCCCCGACCAGTAGGTACCCGTCGCCGGATGTCCGTCGCGCGCGGTGGGCCATCGAGCCCACCCCCCGGATGCCGCCCACGCGCGTGGCGCCCTCCAGCTTGCGGGCGATGCCGGGAATGGCCTCGATCGACGTCTGGAAAAAGTCCTCGATCGACCCCGACCGCCCTTCGACCGCCCTGGTACTGGAGACGAGCGTGAGATTCACCAGCCCGTCCTCAAGAATCGCGAGGCCGCCATACAGGCCGTGCCCAATGTGCATCTCGCCGTACCGATCGAGCCCCGAGACCCCACGATAGTGCGCGGTCAATCCGGTTTTACGGAGAAACGGAACAGGTGTATCGAGATCGAGGCGCCTGCTCACCACCGAGTGGTGTCCGTCTGCGCCAATCACCAGCGACGACCGGAGAACTCCCCGGACGCCGTCGATCGTCGCCTCGACGCCACGCACCCGGCCCTCTTCCTGGATCACGTCACGCACGTGGGCTCGCTCGATCACCTCCACGCCCGCGTCTTTCGCCCGTTCGAGCAGGATGTGGTCGAAGCGATGGCGCGAGAGACCCAGGGCGGCGCGCCCGGGTTCGGCCCGGGCGTAGTTCGCCGTGAACCGCTCGCCGTTGGGGGCATGGACGATCATCGCGTCCATCCGGTCCGCTCCGGCGCGCATCATCTCGTCCAGCACGCCGAGCCGTTCCAGCAATGGGGCGCCCGAGGGATTGATGTACTCGGAGCAGGCCTTGTGGCGCGGGAATCGCGCCTTGTCGAGCAGCGTGACGCGATGCCCAGCCTCCGCGAGCAGGATCGCCGTGGCGCTCCCGGCTGGCCCACCGCCGACCACGATCACCTCGGCGTCCCGGGTGGATGCGGTTCCGCTCACTGGCGCCCCTCCGCCCTGAATACCGCCGCCATCCTGAACCAGGGGTGCGTGGAGATCGTGGCCCCATAGATACCGGCCAGTCGGAGCAATTCCCCGAGTTCCGCCAGGGTGTAGGCCCGCCGCACCGAGAGCGGGGCATCGTTGCGGGTGAGCCGGTTCCGGGTGGTGACCCGCGACGCCAGCCAGGCGGCGGCGAAACCGAGCCGCCCCCGCTTGAGGTCGTTCAGGATGAAACCTCTCCCGCCCAGTCGATGCATCTCTCGTAGGACCTGAACGGCGGTATCCGGGTCGAAGTGGTGGAGCGCCAGCGAACACAGCACGATATCGACGTGCTTGTCGGGCAAATCCACCGCCCTCGCGTCAAGCTGTCGCACTGAGATCTCCGGAAAGCCCGCGGATTTCTCGCGCGCAAGGTCGAGCATGTCCGGGGTGTTGTCGCTCGCGATCACCGTCACATCCAGTCCTTTCCGCCGGGCCCAGCGCACGATGGCGACCGGGATATCGGCGGAGCCGGTGGCGAGGTCGAGGATGGTGACCGGCTGGCCAACCGGGGGAAGCAGGGAGGGCAGGTGGCGCAGGATGATGGCGGTGCCGCCGAGCAACCCGTTGACGCGTTCGATATCGCGGAAATTCTCCGCCAGTTCCGACTTGTTCTCGATCGGCTCGTCCATCAATTCGCCCTGCTCGCTGCGCGGCATGGGCGAGCCCAGGCGTTCGGTGAATGCGGAGACGATGGGGCGAGTGTCTGGCACGCGGCGGTTGCTCCTGCGAGTGAGCGGGAAGTATACGGCGCGGTCCTCCACCATGCGGGCCCTCATGCCCCGATCAGGGCCAGCGCCCAGCCGATGCCCATCACCACCGCGCCCACCGCCACGCACGGAAAGCAGGCCAGCGCGCCCGCCCGCGCGTTCCTCGCCCAGATGGCCGCGTTGACCGCGATCAGCGCGCCTGTCACCACCGCCGCGAACCAGACCCACCGCGGGGAATCCGTCAGCCAGGGGGCCAGCGCCGCCGCGATCACCGCGGCGAGCCCCAGTGCTCCCCAACAGGCGAACCGGGCCCGCCGGGCTCCCAGCGCCACCGCCAGGGTACGCACGTCTCCCCGGGCGTCCGCCTCCACGTCCGGGATCGACTGGGCGATCTGGACCGCGATCACCGCCGCGGCCCCAATCGGGTAAATGGCGAACAGGCTGGGATCGACCTCGCTCAACGCCAGCCATACCCAGATCGGCAGCAGCGGTAACGCGATCAGGTAGGGCACCCACGACCAGATCGTTCGCTTGAACCACACGCTGTAGGCGATTCCCACGCCTGTCCCCAGCGCGCAGACCAGGAACACCGGCACGCTGAACGTCAGGCTGGCGATTGCCATAACCACGAGTCCGGCGATCGTTATCAACCATGCGCCACGAACCGAGACCAGTCCGGCCGGGATCGGTTTGGTGGGCTTAGTCCGGGCATCGAGGTCCGCGTCCACGATCTCGTTGACCGCCCCAACCGCCACCTGGCCGCCGAACATGGCGAGCAGCAACCACCCCATCGCGCCTCCCCCTGGCCAGCCACGCGCGGCGATCAGGGCGAAGGCGGCCGTCGCCGCCATCACCACGATGATCGGCACCGCGTGAGGCAACACCAGGTAGCCACGGACGACCTCGCGAGTCGACGGCCGGGCGGCCTGGGTCATGGACCATCCTCTCGCCCGGGGCTGGGCCACGCCCGTACGGGCGCGGATCGGTGGATGGACATCTCCCGGCACCCCCTATACAGTCACCGCCCGGACATTGCTGTCCGAGCGGTGGAGGTAGACGTTCGCGTGGTGAGATCAGCTGCCTTGCGAGAGTCGCTGTGCAAGCAACTCCTTGGCCTTGCCCGCCAACGCTCGCTGCTGTTCCATGGCGCCATTCAGGAGTTCCACCAGCTCGGTATCGCCATTTTCCTCCGCGTCCCGGAGGTACGTATGATACGTATCCACCGCCTGGAGACCGTGATAGATGACGCTGATCAGGTTATAGGTGGTATCCGTGGTCGTCTGCTGATCGCTCATGTCACCGAACCTCCTGTGTGTCCCGGCGAAATGTGAAGAACCCACAGGATACATCACCAGCCAACCGCCTGTCGGAACCGCCCGCCGCGCAGGAACGGATCGAGAGCGGCCGATGCCCGCTCGTCCATCGACCAATACCAGCCGTCCTCCAGGGGTGGCCGGGCGGTCGTGGGAACGCCTATGCTGGGCCGATCATCCGGGCGATCGATCGTTTCCCGTGGCCGCCAGCACGCTCGCGGCCGCGCACCGAAGGGCAATTCCCCATGCCAGCCTCATCCCATCCCCAGCATCAGCATCCGGAGGAAGGTGACCTCCACACCGGCGCCGAACCCGAACATGGCGACGAGTCGATCCGCGTGCCGCTCACCGAGGAAACCCTCCAGGCACGGATCGTCGATCGGGACCGAGGCGCGCTCAGGATTCACCGGCGAGTGGAAACCGACCCAATCCAGACCTCCGTCGACCTTCGCCAGGACCGCTACGCGGTTGACCGGGTCGAGGTCAACGAACTGGCCACCGAGCGACGCGACCCCTGGTATGAGGGCGACACGCTGATGATTCCGGTGTACGAGGAGGTGCTGGTCACCGAAACGCGGCTCATGCTGCGGGAAATCATCCACCTGCGGAACGAGGAAGAGATCGAGCAGGTCAACCTCCGGGGAACGCTCCGGCGCGATGTCGTCGATATCGAACGGCGCGACAGCCAGGGCCGGGTTTCCCAGCTGGAGACGCCCCTGGAAAACGCTGATTCCGCGCCGGAATAGCGTTGGAACCGGGTGATTCCGAGACTGGGCTCGATGCCCGCCAACACCACCCATGGTGGCACGACGCGCCTCCTCCCTGGACCATGCACTCCCTGAATAGTCACCGTTGACGATAGGCAGACTGCCTTGAGGTCCCTATGGTTGGTATCTGGACGCGACCATCTCCAAGGATGTGGTTGGCGCTTCCAGCCTTACGGGACCCAGTCATGCCGTTGGCGCATCCGCCGCCGGCAATGACGAACCCCCAAACAAAGGGAGACCACATGCAGAACGACACCCGCACACTGAACATCACCCACGGCATGGATGTCATCGGCGCCGACGGCGACAAGATCGGCGAAGTATCCGGCGTTGAAGGTGAGTACATGGTTGTCGTCAAGGGCTTCTTCTTCCCGAGCGACCACTACATTCCATTCAGCGCGGTCAGCGATGTGGACGAGAAGGTCTACCTCAACGTGACGAAGGACGCGGCGCTGAACCAGGGATGGGACACCGTTCCGGAAACCACCACCGCCCCCTACGGCACCGACCAGGCGACCGCCGCCCAGGGCGACCTGGCGACCGATACCTCGTACGAGGACGCAACGGTCGACGACACCGCGCTCCGCGATGAGACGTTGGTTGCCGAAACAGCCGACGCCGACACGCTGCGCGTTGAACTCACCGAGGAAGAACTGTCCGCCAGAACGCGCGAGGTCGAGCGCGGAGCGGTCCATGTCGACAAGGTCGTCACGGAGGAGCAGCAGAGCATTGATGTTCCGGTGACCGAGGAGCGCGTGACGATCAACCGCCGGACAGTCGACCGCGACGTGGCGCCAGGCGACGCGGCGTTCGAGGAAGGCAGCATCGACGTACCCCTCCGTGGCGAAGAGGTCGAGGTCGAGAAGCGGGCCCGGGTTCGCGAGGAGATCGAGATCGGCAAGGAGCAGGTGACAACATCCGAGCGGGTAACGGATACCGTACGCCGCGAGGACGCCCGCATCACCGATGACACCGAGACGGTAGTCGACGAGGTGGATGAGGCGAACCGTCCGCTTCGCTAACGAACAGGATCATCGGGGTTTCGGCCCTCTCCGGAACCCGATGTGACAGGGGCCCTTACGGGCCGAACGAAACGGCGAACGGCACCGGGTTTCGCGGTGTCGTTCGCCGTTTCCATTGGTGGGGATGGGAATGCACCATCAGGGCCCATCATGCAACGATGGGCATATGCATTCTCCGCATATGCGACATGGGCCGTGGTACAGGCTCCCGGCGCCCGCTATGTTCATGGTGGGTCGTTGGCTCGTATCCCTATCCCACCCGCCAATAGAACGTCATTTCCACCGGGAACGAACGCTGACCCATCCGTGAAAGGACCGATCTATGCGCGGCTCGATCCGGATGGCATCCTTCAAATGGGATCCCGAGCATGAGTCCCGCGCCAGCATCGCCAATCGTATCAAGCGCTACGTGCAGGACGAGCTCAACCGTATCGAAGATGAGCTGAAGCACCGGCGATGGCTGGCCAGGCGGCGCGCCTCGCCAACCTACGAGCGCGATCGCTCCATCTGGGAAGATCACGAGCTCCACGGCGTGGAGGTGGCCGAACTCGCCCGGCACCATGGCCTCACCCGGCAATACGTCCGCGAAGTGCTGCGCGTGGAGCGTCACCGTCGCCAGCGAGAGGATCAGCATTGCCCGCCGGACGAGCCGAACGACCAGGCTCACCCGGCTCGCGAGCTTCCCGCCCTCCCATTCGGTTTCGAGAAGACATCAACTAGGCCATTCGATCCGTAGCACCGCGTGTCAATGGATGGCGGCCAGAAGAGACGTGAGCGCGTGGCCGGCTACCGGCAGACGAGCGTCGCGACTTCGCTGGTCCGCATCACCTCGGTGGTGGTGCTTCCGATGATCAGGTTGCGAATGTGGGAATGCCCATAGGCGCCCATCACAAGCAGGTCCGCGTTCACCTCGTTGACCATGCCGATGATTGCCTCGGACGCCCGACCCGAGCGAACGGTTGGGGTAATGTCGAGACCGGCCGACCGCAGGTGGCCAAGCGCGTCCTCCATGCGCTCGTTCTCCAATGCCGCTCCCTTGCCCACGAACAGCATGTGCCCCTCGATGCCCCGAAGCAGCCCGGTTTCCACCAGGAACGCGATCGCGTGACCGCTGCTCTTCCCACCGTCCCAGGCGAACACGAAGCGCTCGATCGGCTTGAACCGTCGTGGCGTCACCAGCACCGGGCGGTAGCTCGCCCTGATCACGCGCTCCAGGTTTCGTCCAAGATGGGCCTTCGCCTGGTGCGCCGTTTCACCCTGCTTGCCAACCACCACCATGCTGGCGTTGGCCTCGTGGTCGGGCAGATGGTCGACAAGCTCGCCCTGGAGCAGCCGCTGGTGGACCCTGGCCACGCCGGCCTCCCGCAGGCGCATGGCCGCGTCGTCCAGCAACAGTCGCCCGGCCTGCGTGGCGAGCCGGTTCCACTGCTCGTCGATCTCGGTGATTTCCTGGAGCAGGGTGTCCCCGCTGTCGACGCCAAGCCAGCCGCTGTGGTTGCTGTACGCCGACGGGTCGGTATGGCGGGCGATGACGTGCAGCACTTCCACGGTATCGTCACCGGTCCGCCCGGCGCCCCAGGCGGCGTGATCGCAAACGCTCCCGGCGAAGTCGGATTGGTCGATACAGGCAAGAATGGTCATCGTCGACTCCCTGCTAGTGGCCCGGAACGTAGTCCACGGCGTCGATCTTGTCATGGGTCGCCAGCTTGTCCACCATTGTAGAACTTGCGTCATCCAGGCCCACCAGGTCCACGCCGGTGGCGTCTCGCCGGAACTTGAGCACCACCTTGTCGAGAGCGGCGATGGCCGAAATGTCCCAGAAGTGGGCGTGGGTCACGTCGATCTTCACCTGGTCCAATGCCTCATCGAAGTTGAACGACTCGATGAACTGGTCCGCCGTGGCGAAGAAGACCTGGCCGTTCACGGTGTAGGTCCGGGTGCGCCCATCGCTGGAAATGATCGATTGCACGCTGAAGATCTGGCCGATCTTCCAGGCGAAGAAGATGCCGCTGAGCAGCACGCCGACGAAGACCCCGTAGGCCAGGTTATGCGTGGCGACCACCACCGCGACCGTCGAGAGCATGACGACGCTCGACGTGCGCGGGTGAACGCGCAGGTTGGCGATCGATCGCCAGTTGAAGGTGCCAACCGAGACCATGAACATCACGGCCACGAGGGCGGCCATGGGAATCCGGCCCGCCAGGTCACCGAGTCCCACCGCGAGCACCAGCAGCATGATGCCGGCCGTCAGCGTGGAAAGCCGGCCACGGCCGCCGGACTTCATGTTGATGACCGATTGGCCAATCATGGCGCAGCCGGCCATGCCGCCGAGGAACCCGGTCGCGACATTGGCGATGCCCTGGCCAGTGGCCTCCCGGTTTTTGTCGCTTTTGGTATCGGTGACGTCGTCGATCATCACGGCCGTCATCATCGATTCCAGCAGGCCAACCACCGCCAGCGGAATGGCGTACGGCAGGATGATCCCCAGCGTCTCGAGGTTAAAGGGGACATCCGGAATCAGGAAGGTTGGCAGCGAGTCGGGAAGGTCTCCCATGTCCCCCACGGTGCGAACATCGAGATCGAAGATGATGGCCGCGGCCGTCAGCAAGGCGACGGCGATCAGCGGCGATGGTATCGCGGTGGTTATCCGCGGGAACCCGTAGAGGATAACCAGGCCAACCGCCACCAGGACGTAGGTGACGAAGGTCACATTGGTGAGTTCCGGCAACTGGGCCATGAAGATCAGGATGGCGAGGGCGTTGACGAACCCCGTCATCACGGAATTGGAAACGAACCGCATTGCCCTGGGAAGCTTCGCCAGCCCGGCCACGATCTGGATAAGGCCGGTGAGGATCGTGGTGGCGAACAGGTACTGCAGCCCGTGATCCTTCACCAGGTCCACCATCAGCAGCGCCATCGCCCCGGCGGCGGCGGAAATCATGGCTGTCCGCCCGCCGGTGAAGGCGATGATGACGGCGATTGAGAACGAGGCGTACAGTCCTACCTTGGGATCGACGCCCGCGATGATCGAGAACGCCGTCGCCTCCGGAATCAGGGCAAGCGTGACGACGAGACCGGAGAGAATGTCCCCGCGGACGTTTCCGAGCCATTCGGCGCGCCAGCGTTCAGGATGGAAGGTAGGCATGGCAAGCATGAGCAGGATATCTCCAGGGCGGCTATCCGCCCGGTGCGTGGTGATCAGGTTCGGGTGGTTTCAGGTGGTCATGCCGGTGGGCGCGTTGTCCGGCCAGGCACACGACATGGCTGACCGGCGCATACTGGTCGGTCTTCACCGGTTCCAGGTTCCATTAACCTCCGGGATTGGGATTGACGGTGGGCGAACCATGACTCGCGGGGCAGCCTTCCCCGCGTTGACGCGCTAAGTAGTACTGTACTTCCGAAAAAAGGGAAAGGGTCGCCGGTAAACCATTCAGAGAAGCCGCGCCCACGAGAGATAGTCCCTGGTGTCACCGACCAGCCGTTCAATGCGCTCGGCGCGGTCGGTCGGCGTCATGGTGGCTCGACGGAGACCAAACAGCGCGAGCCGAAGGTAGAACCACAGGATCCTCGCCTCACCGGTTGCATCATCCAGGAGCGGCGCGACCTTACGATACCCCGCCAGCGCGAACGGAACCGCCGATAGCGGCATGGCGGAAAAGTCGCTCGCCGGATCGGCCCACCCCGCGCCTCCCCAGTCCACCAGCGCGGCATACCTCCGGGGTTGCCGTGGGCCAACCATCACGTTCGCCGCGTTCACATCGCCGTGACAGAAGGTCGGCGCTCCGAGCTTCATCACTTGCGTCGCCAATGGCTCCAAGAGATCGCGCAACCAGCGCGACGTGGTGGGGTCCAGCCCACCAAATCTCTCGATCTCGTCGACCCACGGCCTGGGATCGTTTTCCGGCGCCTGCGGAAAGGAGGGCAGGTGACGGACAGGACCCTCCGCCTGGACTCCGGTATGAAGCGTGGCAAGGTCGGCGCCAACGTCCCGCCAGATACGCTGCACGATCTCCGGCGGTGACGGCATCCGGGAGAGCGACTCACCGTGGATACGTTCGTAGACCAGGTATGGGACCGGCAGGAGATCGAGCGAATCGTCAAAGGCGATGGGTCGTGGCACACGCACGCCGGCATCATGGGCGGTCGACACCGCCGCCGCCTCGATGGCCATGGACGCGATCGGGGCGGGAACGTCATGCGGAACCTTCAGCACGAACAGGTCCCCAAGTGGGTAGACCCAACTGCCTCCCCCTGTCCATGGCGAGGAGGGAAGAACGCTCACCCCGGGGAGGTGTCGATCGATAATGGCCGACAGCGCCTCCACGGATACCGGCGTGTGGCGCGGAGACGTCACACTAGGCTGGGCTCCTTCTTCACGCATGAGAACGGCCTGGTCCCGGACGGATCGGCGTCATGCGTCGTCGCGGGGGCTGTAGCGCCAGCGGAGGATCAGGATGCCGACCGCGACCAGCGAGAACAGGTAACCGAGATACACCTGAAGCGAGAGGTCGGCCCGCGCGATGGCGCTCCCGGTCACGTTGTCGTCGATGATGTGGTCGTACACGCCCTCGAAGGTGTCCAGGACGCTGATCAGGATCAGGTACCGGCTCCAGTCCTGGCCCTCCAGCAGTTCCAGTCCCAGGTTGGCGATGCCGGTGGTGACCATGAACCCAATGAAGATGACGGTGACCGCCACGCCCTTCCGGTCGGTGAACGAGGAGATGACCAGCCCGATCGTGCCCAGCACCAGCGCGATCAACGCGCCGGCGAACGCCACCCGGCCAAGGTCGCCGATGTTGTCCCGCATCGCCCGCCAGGGCGAATCGCTGGTCAGTTGCCGCCCCAGCCAGAGGACCACCACCGGAACCAGCGACAGCGTCATGGTGAGCAGCATCATGGCGATGACCTTGGCCGCCACGTAGTCGAAGCGGGTGATGGCGCGCGAAAAGTAGAGCGGCAGCGTGCGTTCGCGCCGGTCCACGCACAGCATCTCCGGGGCGGTGGCGGCGACGAAGATGCCGACGATGACGAAGATGGACGCCAGGTAATCGGAGTAGCTGGCGTATCCCGAATCGGGCACGATGGCGTTGATGCCGATCATGACCACCAGGGGAATGACGGCGGCGACGTACAGCATGAACGGCAGGACCTTTGCCGTCCACGCCTTGCGAATACCCATCGCCCGCTTGATCGAGTATCCGATCAGCGAGCGGAACGCCTGCCTCCGGCCGAGGCGTTCGCCCGTGTAGTGGACGTAGCCGCGATCGAACACCTCCCCGTAGGGGGTGCTGGGCGGAACTTCCGGTGTATCAACAGACATCGCCCACCTCTCACGCGACCCACGCGCATCAATGAATGCAGGAGCACAGTATAGGGACTGCTCGCACCATAAACGCGCCATGGGTGGCGGCGGGTTTCACCCCGCGCGCCATCACCTCAACGACCCGCCAGCCGGTCAGTCAGGAAGTCGTGCGCGGCTTCAATCGCGCTGGCGTCGCCGAAGCTGCCGGCCTTGGTGGCCACCAGCAACGGTGGAACGGTGGGGGATTCGACGATGCCCCATGGCATGGCCGGGCGCACCTCTCCACATAGATGGAAGAGAGTCGCGTCGAGGCCGGAGAGAATGTTGGCCGCGACATCGCCACCACTGATGATGAGTCCCGCCAGCCGGGTGCGCGCGGCCGTCTGGGCCACGATGCCCGCCAGGCGCGCGGCCACGAACGAGGCTCCGCGGGGCGAACGGTCCATCCCGGCCGTCGTCAGGATCGCGGAGCGCCCACTGGCGACGTGCCGGGCGAGTTCGCTGGCGGCGGAGTCTTCGTGTGCGACGTCCCCTTCCAGCATCGCCTGGACGGGGCGCACCACCGGATAGCCGGCCCGTCGCAGGTGGTCGACCTGGGCGAGGGTCGCTGGATGCGTGCTGCCGGCGACGATCAGCACCGGGCCCTCTTCGATTGCCGGGCGATTTCCTGCGTGCGGCGATGGCGTCAACGGCAGGGCGCGGGCGCATTGCCGGGCGAACCCGGCCGACCCGCAAAGCACGCGAATCGGGCTCTCGGCCACCGCGCTGGCGATCGTGAACAGGTCGGCATCGGTTTCGGCGTCCACCACCATGATGCCTTCACCGGCTGCCGACAGAAAGCGCTCGATCGCGCCGGTTCCATCGCGAACCGTCTCGAGCCTCAGGTGGCGCACCGCCCTGCCAGGCTGGCGGCTGAACCGCTCGATCAGGTCGATCCCGCCGCCCGGCGTTCCGCCAGAATCCCGCTCCAGCCGGGGATCGCCCACGTACTGGCGGCCATCGACCGTGGTGCGGCCCTGCGATGGCAACGCGGGGGCAACGAGGGCGGTCGTTTCACCCAGGGCGTCCATCACGGCGATGAGTTCCTCGCCAGGGTGCCCGCGCAGGGCGGAGTCGACCTTCTTGTACACCCAGCGCGGGAACGTGGATTCGCCCGCGCCGCGTAGCTCCGCGATGACCCGCTGGTGAGCGAGCATGGCCGCCTCCACGTCGCCATCGCGGGATTCGGTGGAGCGCATCAGCACGTCGATATCCGGAGGCCCCGCCGGACCGAACACCACCGCGCCGCGCAGGCCGTGGATGGCGAATGCCACGCCGGAATCCGCCGCGCCGGTCAGGTCGTCGGCGATAACCACGATCTGGTTCACGACGCGACCAATATGAAGCGGCTACGCGCCACCGCCCGCTCGCTTTCGGGCCTGTCCCAGTTGAATCGCCACATCGATGGCGGCCAGCATGCTCTGCTCGCTGGCCTTGCCGGTTCCGGCGATATCGAAGGCCGTACCGTGATCGACCGAGGTGCGGAGAATCGGCAGGCCAATGCTGACGTTCACGCCCGAGTCGAACGCGAGCAGCTTCATGGGAATATGTCCCTGGTCGTGATACATGGCCACGACGATGTCCCATTCACCCTTGCTGGCGCGGAGGAAGACCGTATCGGGCGGCTGGGGATCGCTGACATCGAGCCCGCGTGCCCGAGCCCGTTCGATGGCCGGAACGATCTCGCGATCTTCCTGGTCGCCGAACAGCCCGCCTTCGCTGGCATGTGGGTTCAGGCCGGCCACCGCGATCCGCGGCTGGTCGATGCCGAGCGCCAGGCAGCTCTCGTGGGCGATGTCGATCACTTCCTCGACTCGCCTGGCCGTCACCCGCTGGATCGCCTCGGTCAGCGCCACATGCGTGCTAACATGAACGACCCGCAGGTTCGGCCCCACCAGCAGCATGCTGACGCGATCGGCCCCGGTGCGCTCGGCCAGCAACTCGGTATGGCCCGGAAAGGTGTGGCCGGCCAGGTGCATGGCCGCCTTGTTGAGCGGCGCGGTGACCACGGCGTCGACCGTTCCGGCCGTGGCGAGGTCGCAGGCGAGGAACACGCACTCCACCGCCGCCCGTCCGGCTTCGGCGGTGACTTTCCCAATCGCGTACCCGTCGGGTGGAGCCTGCTGGAGATCGAGCATGGTGACCACGCCAGGCCGGTATTGACCGACGCCGGGCTGGTCCACGACGTCGTAGGCGAGGTCTTCCGCGCCAACCCAGGTGGCGGCGCGTTCGAGCGTGCGCCGGTCGCCGATCACCAGGGTCCGCGCGCGTTCGTGGACGTCGGCGCGCAGGAGCGCCTTGAGGATGACTTCCGGACCGATGCCGGCCGGATCGCCCATCGTGATCGCCAGGATCGGCCGGTATGCGTCTGTCATGGTGAACAGGTCCTTGCTGGTGGGCACGTTCGAGCGAGCAATCGCCGGCTCGAACCATCGGTACAGGTCTCGGCGGCACGTTGCTGTGAGTGTATGTCAGCCACAACGGCTGTCAACGAGAAGAATCGCGATCCGCAGCCTGCCCGCCACGGGTGGCACGGCGGCTCGCCAGCCAGACACCAGGAGATCCTCGCCGACCCGGCGGCACTCCTGACCGACCACACATCGCCTGACTCACGGGACGCCGCCAGCCTCCAGCAGCGCCTCGCCCGGATCAAGGACGACCGGGCGAGCAGGGCTGATTAGCCAGGAGGCTGGTATTGGGAACGACGACGTTACCGGTTGTAGACCCTGTTTGCCTGCCAGGTCGCGCTCACGGGCGACGCTGGGCGCTTGTCTCCGCGAGAGTTGACCACGGTAGTGGACGCTGGCTTCGGCCCCGCTGGAGTCGGGTCCTCGTCGCCAGGATCGCGCTCGACCTCGAACGTGGACAGCGCCGTGGTGAGCGTCAGTTCCACCTGCTCCATGGCCCGGGCCAGCTCGTTCAGCCTGGCTCGCTCGATCACCACGGTATCCAGCAACTCGGAGAGGTCCCTGACCGCCTTTGCCCGGGCAGCCTCCTCGGGCTGACCGTCCGAGGTCGGAACGATGGAAAGCCCATCGTGGTGGTACAGGTGCCGCTCCTCGATCCAGCCTGACTTAAGAAGGAGGTCCCCCATGGAAATGTCGAGGGCGGCGGCCAGGGCGATCAGGCGCTCACGCCGAGGGAAGAACACCCTGCCACTTTCGAGGCGGGAAATCTCCGCCTGCCGAACCCCATCGCCAACCCGATCAGCGAGTTGCTCCTGGGTGAGCCCCAATTCCTGGCGTCGAACGCGAATATAGTCTCCAAGTGACTTGAGCATGGGTGCACCCACCGGCGATCACGCATGGCAGGGTGCTCCATCATTGAGCAACCACTTGTGAACTTCACAGGTTACGTGAATGTTCATCATACCACGCTTCAAGAGATTCTGCAGAACTACCTGAATATTGCCAAATCATCCGAAGATAACGCCGAATATTATTAAGAGGAACCTACAAAAAAACCCACAACCGCACCCGCGCCGTCTATCGGCGCTGGCTGGGAAGTGGGTTTCCGCTGGCTTCACGAGAAGCCCTGAATCGTCGTTGGTCGTGGCTCCGTCGACCGCCTGTGTCGTCTGGCTGTGTGCTCTGAATAAGTGGGAGGGCACAGGTGGAAGGAAGGAGAATCCAGGCCGGCGAGGTATCTGTGCCTGTGGGGTGACCGGGGACGGTGCCAGGCACAGATACCTGCATTCACCTTATGCACCGCCATCGCCGATGCCCATCGCCTTCCCGCAATATGATTGAAACGCATATCCGTGCTTGCCTGGGGAAGGAGCGCGCGAACCGACTGCAGGCATCCTCGGGTCTTGATCCGCGAACATTGGGATTGCGGCCGCCAATTGACGGTGCGCCAAATTCCGCCGATCATCCCGGCATCGATCGCACGCGAATCCATGCCCGGGGAGATGGTCACGCCATGAAAATCACCGCCGTCAAGACGTTCGTCGTCCACGCGCCCGAACGCGGCCGCAACTTCACCTTCGTCAAGGTCTATACCGACGAGGGACTCACCGGCCTCGGCGAGGCGGGCATCACCGGCAAGGAAGCCGCCATCGAGGGCCTGATCGGCTCGTGGGAGTCCAAACTCATCGGCATGGACCCGTCACGGATCGAGCACATCTGGCAAACCCTCTGGCGCGGGCAGTTCTTCCGCGGCGGCCATATTCACGCGGCGGCGGTCGCCGCCATCGATATCGCCCTCTGGGACCTCCGCGGCAAGGCGCTCGGCGTGCCAACCTACGAATTGTTCGGCGGCAAAACCCGGGACTACGCCCGCTGCTACTGCCACGTGCAGCAACGAGGGGCCGGCGATGACGGCATCACCTCGATGGTCGAGGTCGCCAAGCAGCGCGTCGCCGAAGGGTGGCAATTCGTCCGGTTCGGCGCGGGCGAGGGTAGCGGCCCGGAACGCGAGGGCATCTACGAGCAGTCGCGGGCGATGCGATGGACCGTCGAGGCGTTCGGCGCCCTGCGCGAGACGCTGGGTCCGGATATCGAGATCGCGGTGGACTTCCATCAGCGAACCACGCCGACCTACGCCATCCAGATGGCCCGCGAGCTTGAGCAGTATCGACCCTTCTTCATTGAAGACCCGCTTCGGGCCGAGAACGCGTCCGAGTTCGCCTACCTGCGGCAGCACATCTCCGTTCCCATCGCCACCGGCGAGCAGCTTGCCAGCAAATGGGACTGGCAAACGCTGATCGAGCAGGACCTGATGGACTACTGCCGGGTGGATCTCTGCATCTGCGGCGGGCTGACCGAATCGCGCAAGGTCGCGGCATGGTGCGAAACGCACTACATCGAGCAGGCTCCCCACAACCCGCTCGGCCCGGTCTCCACGGCCGCCTGCCTGCATTTCGACCTGTCCACCCCACTCTTCGCCGTGCAGGAACTCGTTTGGCGCCCGGACGTCATCCCGCACATCGTGCAGACCGACATGCGGCTGGAAGGCGGCAATCTCTACAGTGGCGACACGCCCGGTCTCGGCGTCGAACTCGACGAGGAAGCCGCGCTGGCCAATCCCTACCAACCCGGTTTCTGGAACATCCTCCACCGCGAGGACGGCTCCGTCAGCGACTGGTAGGCCAGCCTGATTTCAATGCCGGATGACTGCAAAAGAGGAGGATGGGCTACCCCACCGGTACCGCCCCTCGTCTATAATCCGCCTACATCGGGTCCCAAGCGAAATAAAGCACTTCTCGCCGATTGGCATGTCGGAGGTCTGTATCATGACATCTCGCGCGTTTGGGTTCCGAGTCGAGGCGATTCGCGCCCGTGTTTCCCGGCGAACGTTGGGGCGTACCAGCCTGTTCGCCTTCATCGCCGCCTTCGTGCTGGTGGGTGGCCCAACCGGTGCCCTCGCCCTGGAAGAAGGCGAGTATGTCATGCAGTGCTCCTGCCCGGTCTGGTGGACGGGTGACTGGGACGGCAATGGCGTATTCAAAGAAGACGACTCGCTCGACATCATCGCCCTGGCCAACGGCCCGGCCGTGTTCCTGATGCATGAGCTTCCGGTCGATGCCATGGACCTCGACGAGTACGCGGAGGCGCGCAGCGAATCGCTGGAAGACAACCGCGACCTGGAGGACGTCGAAATCGTCTGGGACGATGAGTCCACGGATCGCATCGACATCGGCCGCGCCTGGGTCAATGCCGAGGGCGACGTCATGCTCAGCTGGCAGGCGGTGCTGGTGTGGGAGACCAACTACCTGCTGAGCATCGAGTTCATCGCCCCGGAGGACGACTTCGAGGATGCCTGGAACGACTCGCTCCCGGATGTCGCGCTCGTTGGCGTGCCTGTCACCATGCTGGCCAACGCCGACGACATCATGGAAGAGTTCGGACTGTAGGTTCCCCTCCTTATTCCAACGAAACCCGGTCAGCGAGCCCCCACACCGTCCATACGAGAACGGTGTGGGGGCTCGCAAATCACCCCGATGCATACCCCTTCCATGCGTGAAGCATTTTCGTTATCCCTCGCTTCGCTCGGGATGACGGCTATGGTGCGCTGGGGCGAAGGTGAACCCTGTAGACACGGGCGTCATCACAAGGCGCGCCATTGCCTGCACTAGTAGGGAAGTCCTAGGCAACCATCAGCAAGAGCCACCGCGTGCGCGGCCTGGTTGCCGTATGGTCTTCCCCTCGCCGTCGGCATCCGCGACGGCCATCCCATGTGGAGCGTGCTGGTGTATGGGTTTCCCCGGCCAATGCGCCCGCCGCACCGGCAATAGCCCCTAGCGCAACGACGGGAACTTCGCGGCGATCACACCGATACACGCCAACGCCGCCACACAGGCCAGCGCCATCGCCCACGGCGCGCCAATCGCGTCGGCCAGCGCGCCCACCCCCAACTGCCCGATCGGCATCACACCCCACGTCAGCAGCGACACCGACATCACCCGGCCGCGCACATTGTCTTCCACATTGAGCTGCACCAGGGTCTGGTTGATGGCCAGGAACGCCGCGCTCATCCAGCCCGCCACCAGCAGCAGCGGCACCGCCATCCACACCGAGGGCGACAGGCCAAACAGCGCCACCGTGATGGCGAACCCGGTCGCCGTGATTACCTGACTTCCCCGCCGGGTCATCAACTGACCGGACCGCGCCACCGACAGCGACCCGAACACCGTCCCCAGCCCAGCGGCGGCCAGCAGGATTCCCAGCCCGGTCGCGCCCATGTCGAAGACATCCTTGGCGAACACCGGCATCAGGTTCAGGTAGGGCATCACCAGCACGGTCGGGGCGAGCGCGAGGATGCAGAGCGAAAGTAGCACCGGACTGGCCGCCACCACCTTGAAGCCGAAGGCGAGTTGCTCCAGCCGACCTTCCGACGCGTCACGCGGCTTCTGTTCCGGGCGGCCACCCGGCAGTCCCCAGATTCCGAGCAGCGCCAATCCCTGGAACAGGGCCGCCAGCACGAAGGTTCCGGTCACGCCGGTCAGGGCGATGAGGATACCCGCCAGCGACGGTCCCACCACCCGTGTCGCGTTCTGGGTGGTGCTCATCAGCGCGACCGCGTTGGCCATGTGGGTCCGCTCCACCAGGGACGGAACGATGGCCGTTCGCACGGGGAAGATAAAGCTCATCACGGAGCCGTTGATCGTCACCAGCACCAGCAACGACCACGGCTGGATGGTGCCGGTCGCCACCATGATCGCGAACACCGTGGAGACCACGGCCACGCCCATCTGGGCCATCAGCAGCACGTTCCGGCGGTTGTAGCGATCGATCACCAGGCCGGCGGGAATCGAGAGCAGCAGCATCGGGATGCCACCGGCGAACCCGGCCATGCCCACGAAGAAGGCGGAGTCGATCAGTTCCAGGGCCAGCCAGCCGATGGAGACCTGGTACATCCAGAATCCGGTGCTGCTGGATAGCGTGCCGAGCATGAGCATCCGGAACAACGGATACACCTGCATCGAATGGAACATGCCGGTTTTTGCCGACGGCTCCTCAACTGGCTCGGCGGTTTCCCGCCGGCGCTCCTTGACCCTGACCACCTGTCCTCCGCGTCGATCCCCTCAGCAAATGAGGAACTCCAGACACGGGTCCCCACCAGATACCGCGTCAGCGTACCACCCTTCACCATGTGGCGAAAGACGAGCGTCGTCCTGACGCGATGCGGTCAGGTCATCATTTCGAGGTGGCCTGGTCCTGCTCGATCATGCGGGCGATATCGGCGGCGAAGCGGACTTCGGAGTCATCTTCCGGAGCGTAGCCAATCACCTTGCGGGCGTTGGTGATGCTCCAGAAGGTCCGGGCGTTGTTGGAAACCCCGTAGAAGATGTGAAACGGCACGCCAAATTCGTCCTCGATATCGGCGGTATCGATCGAGCGGACGAACAGTTGCCGCAGGTCGCGCTCGCTGACGTACCCGGCGATGTCGCGCAGGTAACGGGCCACGGGTTGCCCCTCGAATTCGCTGGCGTCGATCTCGCGCGGGGCCACGATCCTGACCTGGATCACCTCCAGCTTTCGTCCCAGCGATCCGCAAGCGTACAGGAACCCGAGCGATTCGTAGGCGGCCTTGGCCCACCCATAGAACGTGTCCGGCTTCGGATAGTCGTCCGGCCGTACCCGGTCCACCAATCCGTCGTAGTACGGCTGCACGTACCACTTCGAGGCCAGATTGGTACTGGCCGCCACCACCCGCCGCACGCCGGTCGCCAGCGCCACGTCGTAGACGCGCTGCATCATGTCGACATATTTCCGCTCGTCCACGTACACCGCGTCGGGCCGGGGCCGGATGTAGCCCGTATGAACCACGGTATCGACACCGGCGAACAGCCGCTCCAGGGTCGAGCGGTCCGCCTCCAGCAGGTCCACCATCTCCACGCCCTCCACGGGCTGACCGTCGCGGTTGGTATCGCGCACGTCGATCAGGCGAAGGTCGTACCGCT
>JAEWEG010000013.1 GCA_023389575.1 Chloroflexota bacterium
ATGGGAACTCAGGGCGGATCCCCCGGTCGATGAGGACGGACCCGCACTAACCGGCGGTCGTGGTGACCCAGGCCTTCCACGGGTGCCGTCCTCACCCCCAGCATAGAGACAAGGCCTTCCCTACTGGCGAATGACGCCGTGCGCGGTTGTAGGGATGCCCTAACCGGCCATCGAACACCGGATGGTCAACAAGAACCTGGCCGGTGTATGGGCATCCGGGGTGGCATGGCGTATGTCATCCCGGACGACGCGATCGCAGGCGGTAATGGGGCATGACGGGCGGAGGCGAGCGCCGGTGAGGCAGGGTGGACACCTTTGGCGTGGGAATGGGATGGCCCCGAATGAACGGGGATCCACCCCTACGAGAGAAGGTGCCGTGTATTCGGCCGAGCCGTGGTTCGGAATATCGTTGCGATCGGTTGGGCGCTAGCCGGTCAGTTTCGGGTCGAAGGCGACCTTGACGGCATGCTTGTCGATCAACATCTGTACGCCTTCGTCGTAGCGTTCGAGGGGGAGGAGGTCGCCGATGAAGTTGTCGACCTTTACCTTGCCGGTGGTGAGCAGGTGGGCGGCGTGCTGTGCGCCCCGCTCGGTACGCGGACCGGCTGGATCGACGCGCAGGTCGCGGAACCAGGCCTCCATCGTGTAGCGAATATCGCCGTGCGGCACGCCGAAGACGACCAGGTGGTTTCGGGTGATGCGCATCAGGTTGTTGACCGAGCGCGAGAGCCCGATGCAGTCGAAGCCGATGTCGAGCCAGTTATCCCGCTCCAGCAGCGTGGTCCACTCGTCCGATTCGGGAACCATGCCCTGGTCGGCGCCAAGGCTGAGCGCGAGGTCGATCCGCTCCGGGGCGATGTCGAAGGCGATCACCTCCCTGGCGCCCCCGGCCTTGAGCGCCTGGACCGCCATGAGCCCCGCCGGACCGAGCCCGGAGACGCCCACCCGCTTGCCGCTGACATCGCCGGCCTTGAACAGCGCCGATGACAGGCAGGTCAGGAGCTCGGTGAGGGCGGCGACGCGAAACGGCACCGAGTCCGGGTAGCGGACGAAGCTCGATTCGTGCTCGGCGAAGTACTCGGCGTAGCCGCCGTTGACCGGGGTTCGCCGGGCGGCCGGGTTTCCCCAGTAGGCCACCCGGTCTCCGACCTTCAGGGTGGTGACATCCCTGCCGGCTTCGACCACGACACCGGCCAGTTCGTGACCGGTTGCGCCAGGTGGCAACGGGTATTGGGGATAGCCCTCGCGTTCGAAGATGTCCACGCCGGTCCAGGTCGTGATGTCCCACTGCGTGCAGGTGGCGCACAGTTGGACCTCCACCAAAACCTCGTCGTCGCGGAAGGCCGGGACCGGAATGTCATTCACATAATGCTTGCGTGGTTCGGGTACATGCAGGGCACGCACGGGGTTGGCCTCCTGGGGCGATCGAGACGTGGAACGTGGCGAGGGTGCTGGAGATGGTCGCTACTCCCGGGAGCTTACCCACCTCAGTCCCTGCAGGGCAAGACGGCGAAACGACGGATGGGTGAGCGCCTCGAGATCGTGGCCGAGGGCGTTGTAGTGCACACGGCCCTGGCCGTAGGTCTTTGCATAGAGGAGCGGGTGTCCTTCCGCCGAGGCCAGCACCTGGATGTCTGGACCCAGGTCGCCTTCTCCGAGGGCAGCCACGTTTCCGCCGTAGGGATTGCCCTCGCTGATGGCGCTGGAGAATGCCTCGAATTCGCCGGTGTTGCCGCCGAGTTCGTAGAGCTCGTCGTTGACGCGGAAATCATCCACCCCTTCGGTGATGGGATGTGGTGAGGCCGCGATCTCGACGAGGAATTCCTTGTACGGATCGTGCCGCAGGAACCGGCTCCCGAGCATGGTGAGGTAGGGCGCGCTGTTCCAGAAGGTGGCCGAGCCTCCATGGATGGCGAAGAAGCCCAGACCGCCGTCGATTGCGGCCAGCAGGGTGTCGACCTGCTGGGCCGTGGGCTGGAGGAAGGTGGACCAGTTGATGACCGCCTGGTACCCGGACAGGATGTCGGGCGACAGCGTGTCGAGAGCCGTGGTGATTCTCAGGTCCACATGGCCTTCCCCCGCGAATATGCCCGCCAGTTCGGCAAAGTGGAGGGGAAGATTGTGGTAATCGGGGCCACCCATCAGCAGCAGGGCTTTCGTTGTTGCCAAGGCCGTTGCCTCTCGTGAGTTGGGGGGTGAGCGTGGGAAGGCCGGGATGTGGCGATCGCGGCGTCACATCCCGGCGTTGCGGGGTTGATCCGGGCCAGCGGGGCTGGTGTCGCTACCGGGTCCAGGCGACCTTGTCGCCGAGCACCTTGCCGAGATACTCGCGGCTCATGGCGGCGGCTTCGCGGGGTGGCCGGGGTGACCGGCTGCCGCCGTCCAGTTCCACGTTGACCCAGATATCGCCTTCGACGCGGTCGAGGATGTCGAGGATCTCCGGCATCGGCAGCACGCCGTGGCCGATCGGTTCGTAATTGGAATAGCCGGACTTGTCGATTTCCTTACCCTGCTCGTCGCGCTCGTACACGCCGTTCCAGTCCTTCAGGTGGACGTGGGTGATGCGTGGCAGGTAGGTTTCCAGCACCTCGATGATGTCGCTGCCGCCCTTGGCGATCTGGCCCGTATCGGGCGCGAACCCCACCAGGCCTGGCTCGGTGAGCCGCATGATGGTTTCGATATCGTGGTGGGTCTCCACGGCCGTGCCGGTGTGCGGGTGGAGCGAGGCCGAGAGCCCGATGCTGTTGCAGTACTCGCCGATCTGGTTCAGGGCCTCGCCCAGGCGACCCAGGCTGGCGTCGTCGAGGCCGCCTTCCGGCCGCGAGCCTCCCTGCAGCACGAAGGCGTCGGCGCCGGCTTCCCGCGAGGCGTCGGCTTCGCGGCGGGCCGATTCCTGGTCGGCGGCGGCGGTGGCGGGGTCGATCCATTCCTTGTAGCAGTAGGCGGCGCTGGTGGGGATGCCATAGCGCTCGGCGAGCGCCTTGTAGCCGCCTGGCTTGCCGTTCCAGTCGATGATGATGAAGGCGAAGGTTTCGAAGCTGAGGTATCCCAGTTCGGCCGTGTCGCGGTAGGCCGCTTCCACGTCGCCGGGAATGCCCCAGGTAATGCCGGTGTGTCCAATCTTCATGCGGTCATCTCCCCTGGCGCCCGTCTCCGGGCAGGTTCTGGCCGATCAGGCGTCAAGCGGGTCGAGATACTGCGCCAGTGCCGAGCGGCACCAGGCGACCGATTCCTCCAGCCATTCGAAGTAGTCCTCGTTTGGCGGCATCCAGCCGATTTCGATCGACAGGATGAGGTCGTCGGCGAACGTCGATCGCTCGGCGAGCATCTTCGCGACCTTGTCCAGCCCGCAGTGGCCGCGCCCGAGCGGCGCGCCCACGATCTTACCGCCATCGGGCGTGACCGGGCTGACGAACATGTCCTTGAAGTGCGTGGCGTAGCAGACCTCGGCGCAGGAGTCGGCGGCGTCGACGGCGTCCTCGATCACCAGCGGGCAGTTGCCGGTGTCGAGCTTGATGCCGAAGTTGGGGGAGTTGATCGGCTTGACGACGTACTCCATCAGGTCCTTCACGCGGTAGTCGGCGTGGTTCTCGAAGCCCAGCTTGAGGCCGAGTTCCTCGGCGATTTCCACCATGGGGGTGACGGTGTTCCGGATCATCTCGTACTGCCGCTCGACCGACGGGTCGTCGACGAAGCGGTTGATGGAGAATGGCATGCCGCCGAGGCCGATGGCCTTCACCCCGAGCTGTTTGGCGGCGGTGAAGAACCGGCGGTGGTCTTCTGGCGTTTTCGAGGGATTGGAGCAGTCGTCGCCCCAGTCGGCGGAGAGGGCGACATCGTGCTTCGCCAGCAGGTTGCCAATCCGGTCCAGTTCGGCGGGGTTGTCGAGGTACTTGCTGAGGTCGCCCTCGACGGCGTCGAAGCCCATCTCCCGGCAGCGGGGAATGAACCAGCCCAGCGTGTCGTTCATATCCACGATGGGGCGCTCGCGCCGGGTGAAGAACTGGATGGGGCGGCCGGCGGTGCTGGCCCAGGGGCGGCCGCTGTCGTAGTAGCGATGGTTGCGGGCGTGGTTGACGAATTCGAATCCGGCAAAGCCAATCTTCATCGGGAGAGCGTCCTTTCCTTAGTTCAACGCGATTTCGCCCGCCTCGAGCATGGATTCGAGCGGGGATTCGAGGACCTCGAGCGGGAGGTCGATGATCATGTGGCGCCGGGCGGATTCGTAGATCGCGTTGACGATCTCCAGGTCCTCGCGGCCCGAGTCGCCGCTGAGGCGGTGGGCGGCGCCGGTCTCGATGGTGGTGATGAGGTCGGCCAGCACGCCTTCCATCGAGCCGTCGTTGGTGACGGCCGGTACCTCGACCGGCTCGCCGGAGTTGAGGTAGACCCGGACCTTCGTTCCGTCGTCGAAGTCCTGGTCGCCGCTGACTTCGATCCGGCCCTGGGTGCCTTCGATGATGAAACGCTGGTAGCCGTGTCGAGCGAGGTTGCCCATCTCGAGGTGGCCGCGCACGCCGTTCTCAAAGAACAGCAGGCCCAGCGCGCCGGATTCGACGTGGTGACCGTAGCGCATCCGGGTCTGGTTGAACTCCACCGTGCCCATGCCCTCGGGGTTTACATCGCCCTTCGGGGTCATGTCGATGGCGCCGAAGACGGCCTTGATTGGCACATCGTTGTTCAGCCAGCGGGTCATGTCGATGAGATGGGTACCGTCGGTGAGCGCGTCGCCGCCGCAGATACCGTTGATCTGGGTGACCTCGCCGATGGTGCCCTTGGCCATCAGGTCGATCGCCTGGAGGTATCGGGGGAGGTAGCGTCGCTGATGGTTGATCACCAGCGCGCCGCCCGCCGCTTCGGCCGCGGCCACCATCCGGTCGGCCTCGGTCAGGTGAACGGCCATTGGTTTCTCGCACCAGACGCCCTTCGCCCCCCGGGAGAAGGCGAGCTCGGTGAGTTCGGCGTGAAGGGGCGGCCAGGTACAGATGCTGACGAGGTCTGGCTGTTCCTTCTCCAGCATCTCGGCGGCGTCGGCGTAGGTCGTTGGCACGTTGAACTGTTCGGCGAACGATTCCCTGGCGGCCTCGCTGATGTCGGAGGCCGCCACGAGGTCGACCTGGTCGTTGGTTACGTAGGCATGGGCGTGGCCCCTGCTCATCTTGCCGGTTCCGATGACGGCCGCGCGATACCGCTGACTTCCCATCTCCACCTCCGAATCACTGGATAATCGATAATTGATAGTATCCTACAGGCGCCGGTCCATAAGTCAACCGGTTCCGTGGAAATCCATCCGGGGAGCCGGCTCGTGGATGGAAGGTGCGCGATTCCGGCCCTCACATGGAGGTGGGACGGCGTGGATTGGCGCTGGGGGTTCAGCCAGTGGACATGACGGCACCCGCGCGGAGGCACGGGATGGGGAAGGTGGCTCACCCCGAGGCGTCCCTGGGGCCGACATGGGCGTATGCAGGGGTGCCGGATTGGTTGACAGATTCCAATTCGCCCTACTATGGTAGTGTAAGCATGAGATTAGCGATTATCGATGGATTGAGACATGGCCAAGACCGCTTCCAGTACGCGGGCCGCTTCGTTCCAGGCAAGTCCTGGCCTGCGGCACGACGTACGCGACCACCTGCGCAACCAGATCTTCGATGGCTCGCTCCAGCCTGGTGATCGCATCGTCGAATCCCGCCTCGCCCGCGAGCTGGGCATCAGCCAGGCACCCGTGCGGGAGGCGCTTCGCGAACTGGAGCAGATGGGTCTGGTCGTATCCTACCCCAACCGGGGATCGTCCGTGCGGCGCGTGGAACCGAAGGACGCGGACGAGATGTATATCCTGCGCGCCCATCTCGAAGTGCTGGCCGTGGACCTGGCGCTTCCGCGCCTTACCGGGGACGATCTGATCACGCTTGACCGCTTCATCGAGGACATGATCAAGGCCGCGAAGGCCAACGATCCCGAGCGGCTGACCGAACTCGATACCGGATTTCACGAATTCATCCTCACCTGCTCCGGAAACTCCCTCCTTCTCAAGACCTGGCAGGGCATCAGCCCATTGAACTGGACCATGATGACGGTGATCCGCCTCAAGGATCGCAACCTGGTCGAGTTGGCCGAGCGGCACCGGCCAATTGTCGATGCGCTGCGGGCGGGCAACCAGGAGCAGGCCGAACAGGCCATTCGTGAGCACGTATTGGTACTTGGCGAACGGGTCGTGCGGGAACTCGAACAAAACGCGAGCGCTCCCGCGGAACAGGAAGGGTGAACCATGGGTCGCTTGGAGGGAAAGGTCGTTCTGGTCACCGGAGCGGGGCGGGGTATCGGCCGCGGCATCGCCGAGGTGGTGGCCGAGGAGGGCGCGGACGTCGCCGTCAACTACTCGACGAGCAGGGAGCAGGCCGAGGAGGTCACCGCCGCGATCCAGGCACTGGGTCGCAAGGCGATCGCCGTTCAGGCCGACGTTTCCAACCGCCAGCAGGTGGAGGCGATGGTCGCCACCGTCACCGATCAGCTTGGCCCGATCGACGTGCTGGTGAACAACGCCGGGGTAGAGACGATCGTGCCCTACCTGGAACTGGACGACGCCGAGTGGGAACGCGTGACCAACATCAACCTCCGCGGTCCGTGGACGGTGGGCCAGGTGGTGGCGCGCGACATGGTGAGCCGTGGCACGAAGGGCGCCATCGTCAACATTGGCTCCATCCAGGCTGGCATGGTGTTTCCGGGACGAACCCATTACGCCCCAACCAAGCGCGGCATCGAGGCCCTGACCACCAACATGGCGGCCGAACTGGCGCAACACGGCATTCGCGTGAACTGCCTGCATCCGGGGCTGTTCGATACCGACATGACCAGCTGGGTGATGGACGACGCCGAGATCCTGCCGCATGTGCTGGAGAAGATTCCGCTTGGGCGGGCGGCCCAACCGCGAGAGATGGGGCCGGCGGTGGTGTTCATGGCCAGCGACGACTCCAGCTACGTAACCGGGCAATCCCTGTATGTGGACGGCGGCATGCTGATCCTGTAGGGCGGCGCTTGTCGAACCGTGATTTCCCGTTCAGTTGTTTCAGGGGGAGTAAACGCCTTGTCCACCCGGTTGATCGATCTCAGCATGCCCGTCCATAACGACATGGTGACGTTCCCCAAGATCATTCCTCCCACGCTGGAGATGTACCAGAGCTGGTCGGAGTACGCCGAGGCGATCGGCGCGACCGAATTTGGCGTCGACTGGCTCACCGCCACCTACCGGGTGGAACTGAGCGACCATGTCGGCACCCACATGGATTCGCTTCGCCACATGCGCGACAACGCGCCCGGTCCCGAGGGCATCCCGCTCGAACTGTGCTACGGCGATGGCGTGGTGCTGGATTTCCGGCACAAGCAGCCGGGTGATGGAATTCAGACGGAGGAGGTCCAGCAGGCACTCGCCGACATCGACTACACCCTGAAGCCGAACGACATTGTGCTGATTCACTCCGGAGCGGGCGCCTACCAGGATGAGCAGCGGTACCTGCGCGACCACCCCGGCATGACGGCGGGAGCCGTGCACTGGCTGCTGGACCAGGGCATCAAGATGATGGGGATCGACGCCATCACCTTCGACCCACCGGTGTGGGCGATGTTCGAGCGCAAGCAGTTCTGGGAAGCCCACCGCGTGATGATGGAGCGCGAGTGGTACCACATCGAAAACCTCACCAACCTGGATCTGATCCCGGTTCCACACGGATTCAAGCTCTCGGTGTTTCCCGTGAAGTGGGTGAATACAACAGGCTCGCCCGTGCGAGCCGTGGCGATAGTCGAGGAGTAGCGAGGGATTTCTCGCGCGTTTGAACGCGCCACCGGCCATCGTGCCGGTGGCGGACGAGTCACAGGAGATGTCACGACATGATCGTTTTGGCGGCGTACTACTTCGGAAAACCTGGCACCGGCGATGAGGTGGAGGAGAACCTCCGCAAGATGGCGGTGGAAGTGAAAAAGTCCGAGCCGGGCTGTGCCTTCTACCAGGCCAGCCGCTCCCAGGAAAACCCCGACAACTTCCTGCTGTACGAGCACTACACCGACGAGGAGGCGCTGGCGGCCCACCGCGAAACGCCGCACTTCCAGTCCATCATCGAGGGCACGATCATCCCGCTGCTCGAAAAGCGCGAGCGGGCGCTGTACACCCTCGCGGTCGAGTAGCGACGGCCATCGCCGCCGTGTGGCTGGCGGAACGGTTCGCAATGGTTCCATCGGGGGCGAGTTCATTCGCCCCCGATGGTGTTTGTATCCCTCGTTGACCCATCCAAGGAACGCACCATGAAACTTGTTTCGTTCGAGGTGTCTACAGCCATTGGGCCGATGGTTCGCATTGGAGCGGTGGCCGACCGTGGCTTTCTCGACCTCAACGCCGCCTATCGCCACTTCCTGGTCAGCATCGATGCCACGCCGGAGGCGGCCCGGCGCATCGCCGACGCGGTGCTCCCCTCGTCGATGGTGGAGTTCATCCAGGGTGGGCCGGTCTCGCTGGACGTCGCCAACCAGGCCATCGCCCATGCTTCCGGGGAGGAGCTTTCCGGCCTTCCGCAGGCGTGGTACGCGCCGGACTCGGTGACCCTGCTGCCGCCGGTGCCGAACCCGCCGATGCTGCGCGATTTCATGGCATTCGAGACCCACCTGAAGAACATCTACCCGAAGCTCGGACGGGAGATTCCGGACGAGTGGTACAACATGCCGATCTACTACAAGGGCAACGTCAACAGCCTCGGCACGCACGAGCAGGACGTGCCCCGACCGTACGGGGTGCCGGAACTGGACTACGAGTTCGAGCTTGCGTATGTGATCGGCAAGGGCGGGAAGGACATCGCGCCGGAGCAGGCGATGGACCATGTGTTCGGCTACATGCTCTACAACGACTTCAGCGAGCGCACCATCCAGGGGCGGGAGATGTCGGTGGGGCTGGGTCCGGCAAAGGGCAAGGATTTCCACAACGCCCACGTGTTTGGCCCGTACCTGGTGACGAAGGACGAGATTCCCGATCCCTACAACCTCGCACTCACCAGCCGGATCAACGGCGAGACCGTCGCCGAGGAGAACTCCGGGTCGATCCACTGGAAGATCGCGGACATGATCGCGCACGCCTCCCGCGAGGAGCGGCTTGTACCCGGCGAGGTGTTCGGCACCGGGACGGTGGGCAACGGGTCGGGTGGCGAGCATGGCCGGTTGCTCAGGCCAGGCGATGTGATCGAGATCGAGGCGACGGGACTGGGGCTGCTTCGCAACCGCGTTGTGTAGGTGGTGACCAGAGTGTCCGTACATGGCCGACACGAGGTCGGCCCCTACAAACAGGTGGCGTTGTTTGACGGAAAGCGATGACGTGGTTCGGGCATGGGAGACCGCCTTCGGCGGAAGGACCTCGTCCATGGATGCTTCATGCCCCTCCTCTAACTCCTCCCCGAGTCGGGGACGAGAACCGTTGCTCTGGATGACGGCGTTGTTTCGCGCGTGGAAGACGATCTTCCGGCTCTGTTCGGAGACCCGCGTGGGTTTGCGCATACCCGGCGATTGGCGATACTGACAGGCACCCGTCGTCAGGGGAATGACGGGGCTGATCTCGCGCGGGGACCTTTTACCTCCAATGGGCACAACGCGTACATTCCTGTCCCGGCCACGGAAGGACCGCCTGGCCCAGTCTGGCCGTTTCCTCGGTTGGTGGATGCTGCTGATCTGCGGGATCGCCGTATTCGCCAGTTCCTCCGGCCTGACGTACACGGTGTCGGTGTACGTCGACCCGGTGATCGAGGATCTCGGCATCTCCCGATCCCTGCTTTCCACCGCCTACGCGCTGGGAACCGGCATCGGCGGCCTGGTGCTGCTGTGGATGGGCAAGCCGCTGGAGCGGTGGGGCAACCGCAAGGTGATGGCGGTCGGCGCGATTGGGCTGGCGGCGGGCCTAATCGTGCTCAGCCTCGCGACTGGGCCATGGTGGCTCTTCCTCGGCTTTCCGATGATCCGCACCTTCGGCCAGGGAACGATGCCGCTGGCCGCGCGTGTGCTGATCCCGAACTGGTTCTACCGGCATCGCGCGCGGGCGTTCAGCCTGCTGGGGCTGTCCAGCGTGGCCGCCATCGCCCTCCTGCCGCTGGCCAATTCGTGGCTGATCGACCAGTTTGGCTGGCGGACGGCCTGGCGCGTCATGGCCGTTGCCCTGGTCGTCGTGATCGTGCCGGTGGTGCTGCGGTTCGTGCGCGACCGGCCGGAGGATGTGGGGCAATATCCCGACGGCGCGGTGCCGGACGCCGATGGGGTGGCGCCGGTGACCGACGCCGGGATCGGGTTTTCGCTGGCGGAGGCGAAGCGGACGCCAGCGTTCTGGGCACTGGTCCTGGCGGGGGCGGTGCCGCCGCTGATCACGACAGGACAGCACCTGCACCAGTCGGCGATCTTCGTGGACCGCGGCGCGCCGGAAACGATCGCAGCGGCGACGTTCACCATCGAGGCGGCGAGCATGCTGGCGGCCAACCTTGGCATGGGCTGGCTGGGGAACCGGCTTTCGCCACGCCTCACGCTTGGAATCTGCCTGTTCATGATGGTGATGACGCTGGTGGCGTTGCTGTTCTCGGGATACGCCGTCGTGGCGGTGCTCTATGGGATGCTGCGTGGCGGCACGAACGGCGCGATGAACATCGCGATCGACGTGGCCTGGCCGACCTACTACGGGCGCAAGCATCTGGGCAGCATTCGCGGGTTCGGAATGGCGGTGAGCCTGCTGGGATCGGCGATTGGTCCGTTGCCGTTCGGGATCGCGGCCGACTACTTCGGCGGCTACGTTCCGGCCATCATCGGCCTGATGTTCCTGCCGCTCTCGATTGGCATTTTCGTCTTCGCCACCCGCCCACCGAAGCTCCCGGTACCCGATGGAGGACCGGTTCGCGTATCGGGCGGATAACAGACACCCGCAGGGCGAATGGGTAGGCGTTCTGGCGCTCCACGGGACTGAGGCCCATACCTTGAAACAGGATGCGCGACGTCAATCATGCCTGGTCCGAGTGCTCGAGGCAGGAAACCGCCGCGAGGTTTGCGCGCCCGTGCTGGGCGAAGATGAACTTCGCCGCTACCAGATTCCAAACGTCCGTGGCCAGGCGGCGTCAGCGAGGGAAGTGTTGCCAGTGACCCTCGGAGATGATCTCGGGTTTGCCGTCCACCATCCGGATCGCGGTCTGGTCGTCGATGGCGTAGGACTGGATCGGCATCTTTGCGGCCCAGCGCGTGGCGTGGGCGATGGTGTTTTCCGGGAGGTCGGGGTGATCGAGGTGGGGGAAGATCGCGAAATCCACGAACCCAAGGGTTTCATCGCCGCCGGTGGGTGACTTCCAGATGACGAAGTCCTCTCCGATGCGGGGCGTCATCACCATGCTGCCGGCGCTGAGGCCCACCCAGACGATATCCAGCGACGGCAGGAGTTTGGCCAGCCCGGATTCGCGCATCCAGTGGTGCAGGTACATGGTGTCGCCGCCATTCACCAGCAGCACGTCGGTTTCCCTGAGCTTCGGAACCCAGAGTGACTCATCGATGCTGGGGAGGGCGGTGAGCTCCAGCACGCCGACGGATTTCCACCCCAATTCGACCATGGGGGTTTCGGTTTTCTGGCCACTGTAGAACTCCCAGGCTCGATCGGGACCCGCCCATGGATGGCCGTACGACGCGGTGGAAATGGCGAGGGCGCTGCATTCGGCGGTCGGTTTGCTGAGCATGTCGAGCAGCGCGGCGTGGATGCCTGGGTTCTTGATGCCGGCGGACGTCAGTAGCAGTTGCATGATTCCCCCTCCTGGACGTGATGCTGGATTGTGCCGAACCGCCGATCGCGTGGACCGCCAACGTTGCTGAACGTACCCAGACGGGATCGTATCAGCGCGCATGCCCGACGACGAGAGCGGGAGAACCAGCCTGGTCCTTCCGCTCTCGTCGTCTCCGGCCGCTATCGGATGATCAGTGACAGCAATCTCCGGCGGGTGCGTCGTACCGGTCGTGGAGCCGGGTCCAGCCATAGGTGGGAGTTTGCGGCCAGCCCTCCGGCGAATCCTCCCAGTCTTCCTGTCGCCCGTGGGCGGTGGCATCGAGCAGGGAGAAGATCGATGCGAAGGTCTCGGTGCCGCGATTGCGCGTGTCCCAGGTGAGGAACACGCGGTCCCCGTGACGGAGGAAGGCGCTCACGGCGTGGTCTTCCTGGTCGTCGACGGTGGTACGGAAATCCTGGTTGAACGTGGTGGTTCCGGATGAGACCCAGGGCAGGTTCCAGCCCATGCGTTGCCGGAATTCCAGGAGTTTGGCCAGTGGCGCCCGTGAGACGAGGACGTACGAGGTGTTCCGGGCGTGGAGGTGGGCGAGGGGTGGGACATGGTCGGCCAGCAGGGAGCAGCCGTCGCAGCCTTCTTCCCAGTCTGGATGGAACATGAAGTGCTGGATGATGAGCTGGGTACGGCCCTCGAAAAGATCGAGGAGGGTTACGGGGCCGTGTTCGCCGTCGAAGGTATAGGGCGTGGTGATTTCGACCATGGGCAGGCGACGCCGGGCGGCGCTGACCTTGTCTCGCTGGCGGGTGAGGGCTTTTTCCTGGAGCAGGAGTTCGGCGCGGGCCGCCTCCCATTCCTGGCGGGAAACGATGGGCGGGAGAGCGGTGACGCGATCGGTGACGGTCATGTGAGAGGTACCTCCGGTACAGGGGTGAATCGACTGGCACCAGCCCAGTATCGATCGAAGAGCACCAGGGTCGCTTCTCGCCAGTTGCGGAGTGGTCGATGTGAAGTAGGGGATCGTTATCCAGGCATGGCTGAGCCTATTGCGTTTCGGACAGGTTCAGCGATTGTTGCTGAGCCGTGCTCAATGACACCGTGACGAATCGAGCGTGACGGATTCCTGGTATGCGGTCGGCCTTGCGAATTCTATGCTCATTTTGAAGCTGCTGGATATACCGGCGAAGGGTGGGGGCTTTGCGTTGAGTGATATCCACCAATTGCTCGATTGAAAGTGGCTCAACGGCGCAGAGGAGTAACAGGGTGTCCCGGACCTCGTCGCTGGATGGTGACCTTTTCGAGTCGCGGAGGGATTGGGCGATTTTGAGAAGGGTGGCCGCTTGCTGGTAGCGTGGCTCAGAGGACAAAAGATCACCTTCGGTGCGCGAATGATCAGGTTCAGGGGGCAAACGATCACCTTCGGTGCCCAAATGATCACGTTCAGGGGGCAAACGATCACCTTCGGTGCCCAAATGATCACTGTCCGTACGGGGCGTGCGCATATCCAGTTCTGGTTGTCGGCCGAGAACGTAGTAGGTGTTTCGGCCGGACCCTTGAGAAATCAGGAACTCACGGTTCTTTAGTGATACAAGCGTGCGCGAAGCGTCGCTCATATGCTGTCCCGTCTGTTCACGAAGCGTTTGGTTGTCGATCCGGCCCTGACGACGAGCCAACCACAGCGCCAACTCTTCATCCTCAGCCCAATTCTCACCATAGGAGTCGAGCCAGTTCCGGTCATTGGGAGGGATGAGCGCCGTGAGCGATAAATCGAGCACGAATTCGGAGCTTACGGGATCGGACAGGATGTGAGGGCGTCGAAACCCGAGAGCATGCCACTCGTCGAAAATTCGCATATATCCGCTGCCAGCGCGATCCGCGAGACCCACGTGACTGAACATTTCGGCGATTTTCTGGTTCCGTCGCACCGATGCGTCATCAACGCCGAGGTGTTCGACGTTCACTCTGGATTGGCCAGGGTTCCGAAAGCGGTATCCATCGTGCCGGTGGACAACAACCGCATCGTCTATTTCCTGATAGTCGGTGTGAACCAAGAGATTCACAAACGCTTCACGAAGCGCATCCTGACCCGCGGGACGCTCGATCCTCTGCGCTCCCTGTAAACGAAAAGGGACCGGAAGCCCAACGGTGAGCTTTGGGAAAATCTCTTCCCAAGCATCGAAGAGACTTCCTGACCACTCAAGCCGATCGGCATACCGATCAGAGGCGGTACTGAGCATGGTGGTACGACGATAGTCGATCCGGTGATTATCGCGGATGGACTGAATTGACTCCGGCGTGCCAAGTACCAGGATGCCTGCCCTGGTGGGCCCTTCGATGCCCCTCTCCCGGTCCACGCGCCAGGCGCCTATGGCTTTGAGGTAATCCCTGCCTTCCCGGGCATGATGAGGAAGGTTTGGCCGAACCTCCATACTTCGCAGACGGTAACGGTAGACGGACTCCTGGTCGAAATCGTTCTCGTCGAGAAATGGGAGCACGCCCGCATCGAACGATGTTGTCGATGCATCACGGGCCATTCGGTCCAACTCCAGCGGCGTACAGCGACTGTCCGCTTCGCCGCGTCGAATCCAGGCCGTCCCATTATTGTTGACTGGCTTCTGCTGTAAAGGTGCAGGACGCACTCGCAACACAACCAGCGGGCGGCCTTCGATCTCCTCGGTCCAGATGTCCGAGCCGTTGGCGACCTCTACGCTGATTTTCTGAGGATTCCGCATGCCGACCAGGATTTCCTGGATAGTAGCCTCAGGATTGGACACACCTTCGATTCGCCAGTCGTCTCCATCCTCGGCCAACCCGACCACGATGACGCCGCCGTTGGTATTGGCAAAGGCGCTGACGGTTTCCCAGGCATTGCGAGGGAAGCCACGCAGACCCTGTTTGGCTTCGATCTGTGGACCTTCCGAGAATTCACCTGTTTCCAGGAGCCCCGTGACGTCACCGCGTTCGAGAAGAGCCATGGATACGAATCCTGTCAGTGCCGGACTATCGCTCGTTCAGCCGAGACAAGAGTCACGAATCGTCCATATTGTCCCATTCAGAAACCAACTGAAAGATACGACCTTTCACAGGCTTTCGTGAAGAGAAGAAGCATCCTCTAGAATCGGACTCGAAGCAGTGGAAGGAATCCCATGACCCGCCTGTATGCCATCGGCGATATTCACGGCCATTTCACCGAGTTGATGGGGCTCCATCAGCGGCTGCTGGATGACGGCATGAACCCGGAACGGGACCATCTCGTGTTCCTGGGAGACTACGTCGATGGCGGTCCGCGCACCCGGCGGGTCCTCGAGCAACTCATCGCCTGGGACGAGCAGTATCCGCATTGGGTCTTTCTCAAGGGCAATCACGAGGACCTGATGCTGGATGCGCTGGTGTATGGCGGCCGGAAATACGGCGACTACTATCTGTGGTGGAACCAGGGAGGCCGGGAGACGGCCATGTCCTACCTGCCAGAGGACGCCACGGCCTACGAGCGGGCGATCATGCAACACGACGAGTTCATTTCCACCAGCCACCTCGAATGGCTGAACACCCGGCCGTTGATGCATGAAACCGAGCAGTTCCTGTTCGTGCATGCGGGGTTCCAGCCGGGCTACCGGCTCAACGGTCAGTCCGAGGAGACGATGCTGTGGATTCGTGGAGCGTTCTACAACCGGCGGTACAACTTCGGGAAGCCGGTTGTCTTCGGGCATACGCCGTTCGACGAGCCCCAGGTGTTCCGGGATGACCGGCCTGGGCACGAGACGGAAATCGTGGCGATTGGCATCGACACCATGTTCCACGATGTTGGCAGGCTGACCGCGGCGCGGCTCGATCCCGCCGCGCCACATGTCGCCCCACGGTTCCTGTTCTCGGAGGCGGTTGCTGGAAAGGCGAGGTGGTAACGGATGGCGGCGATCGCGGTTGACTTCGATGGGGTGATCCACCGCTATGCCAGGGGGTGGCATGATGGCTCGATCTACGACGAGCCGATGGATGGCGCGTTCGACGCGCTCCGTGACCTGATGAAGACCTACGCGGTGTTCATCCTGACGACCAGGGATGCGGCATCGGTCGCGGCCTGGCTGGAAGAGCGAGGCGGGCTCACGGTGACGACCCGGGCGCCGAAGAAGTTCTGGAGTCGTCGCGGGGTGCTGCTGGTCACCAACCACAAGCTTCCGGCGGTAGCCTACATCGACGACCGGGCGGTTCGTTTCGAGTCGTGGTCCCAGGCGTTGGCCGACGTCAGGACGTGGTACGGGCAGAGGTAACTCTCGCCCTGAAGTGGCCCGCCAATAACGGAAGGCCATCACCGGCATATCCGCGCATGATGAAGTTCGCAATGAGCCGGTCACGCCCTCCCTACGACAGAAGGTGTCGTGTGATCGTCATTCCTCCGGGAAGGTGAGGCCGTGCTCGCGGCAGAGGCGGTCGATGCTGTGGTAGTCAACGTCCAGCCCGTAGCGGGCGTCCATGTCCGCCGCCGCGTCGCCGACGAAGGCGGCGGGATCGTGCCCCATTTGCCAGAACATGTGCTCGAAGCCGCCCGGCGAGATCACCTCCAGCATGCGGCATTCGATATCGCCGGCGTTCCAGAAGGTGTGCCATTGTCCGCGTGGCTTGAACACCACTTCGCCGGGATTGGCATGGATCACCTCGTCTCCCAGCAGCACGCCCAACCGACCTTCCAGCACCACGCTGTACTCGTCTTCCCGGCTATGCCGGTGGAGCGGCGCGGCCAGCGTGCGCGGGGGAATGGGATGCTCGACCATCGAGAACCCGCCGCCGGTTTCCTCCGACCAGACGAGGAAGCGGGCGGCGAACGCGCCGAGGTCCACGCGCTGGCTTTCCTCCGCGGCGCGGAGCTTCGGATTGTCCGCCGCCGTGACGCGGCGCGGCTCGGGGAGTGGTGACGCGGGGTGATCTGTCATGGGGTTAGCCTCGGGCTCTCGGTGGGTATCACCGGTTATGGCGATGTCCAGTCCGGCATGGCGACGCCTCTCCAGTTTCACGTGGGTTCGTGGTCCTGATTCGAGGAAAGCATACAGGACACGAACCGGTCGCGGAACATCGTGGGGAGGCGATCAGTTTCTATCCAGCCCGAAGTGGGAGATGATCCGGTTCAGCACCGTTTCGACTGGCTCGGAGCCGTCGACGGTGATGACGGTTCGGCCGCGGGCGCGGGCCTGCTCGGCGACGTGGGAGGCGAAGCCGGCGTCGCGGGCCATCCAGTTGCGCCACGCTTCCTCAGGGGCGTCGCATTCCGCGAGGATACCGGAGACCCATTCGCGGCGGGCGTAGGTCTCACGCTGGAACTCCGGGGTCGGGACCACCCAGATCGCGCGGCCGGGCGCAATGCCGGTCCCATCGAACAGTTCCGGCAGGAGGGCGCTGCCCTCCGCGATGATCGGCTGGTCGGCCGGGAGTTTCCCGAGATCGTCCAGGATGAGCGGCCACTCCTCGTGGTAGAGAGCCAGTTCCTCCCGAACCTGCTGATCGACCGGACGCATCCAGAGGTCGTTCCACGACAAGCGGCTCAGGCGATGCAGGACCGGGAAGTGTTCGGCCGACGCCGTCGTCTCGTGCACCTCGAAGGCGGCGTCGCAGTCGTACAGGCGCATGCCAAAACGGTCGACGAGGGCCTGGCTGATGGTGCTCTTGCCGGCACAGGACGCGCCGCCGATCCAGTACACGTGGGAAAGGTCGGTGTTGGTCGTCATCCGCCGATCATACCGTGGCCGTACTTGAAAGAGGGACCGGAAGGCCGAAATCGGCAAATGGTGCGGTAGAGTAGCGCGAATGACCGCTCACACGACCAGAGGAGAAATCGCCAGATGGTGCACATCGCGCAGGTTGTTCCCGGAGACGTCACCCCGGCCGAGATCGAACGCTGGCGGGAGGTGCCGGTTTCGATCGCGGTCGATCTCAACCTCGAGTCAGGCCAGATCGATCCCGCCATCCGGGCGCTGATGCCCCCTGGCCAGCAGCCGCGGCTGTTCGGCCGGGCCGTGACCGTGCAATGCGAACCGCCCGATTTCGGGGCGGTGCTCCACGCGCTCACGGTGATCCAGCCGGGAGAGGTGCTGGTGATCGCCGCCGGGGGTGACAGCCACACCGCCATGATCGGCGAGATCCTCTGCGGGCATCTGCGTTCGCTTGGTGTGGCCGGGATGGTCTGCGATGGCGCGGTGCGCGACGTGGGGACCCTGGCCGGGTGGAGCGATTTCGCGGTGTTCTCCCGGCATGTGACGCCGCGCGGTCCGGTGGGGCTGGAACGCGGCTCGGTGAACGTGCCGGTGGAGGTTGGTGGGTGCCGGGTTTCCCCGGGGGACCTGATCATTGGCGACGACGATGGCCTGGTGGCGCTGTCTCCCGACGCGATTCGGGCGGGCATTGGCGGCGCGGAGGCGAAGATCGCGCTCGAAGCCGAGTGGATCGCCAGCCTGGAGGGCGGAACCTCCGTCAACGATACGTTCGGGCTTTCCGAGGCGCGTTGAGGTCAGATGTCTGGTGACCGTCGAACGAGGATGGAAGAACCCATGGCACAGGCAATCATGTTGCGGGCGTACGGTGGCCCGGACGAACTGCGACCCGAAACGGTGGAGGTTGGGGAGCCGGAAGCGGGTGAACTGAAGGTCCGGCAGACCGCGATTGGCGTGAACTATCACGATGTCTACGTTCGATCCGGGTTGTACGACACACTCGTTCCTCCCGGCATTCCGGGGATCGAGGCGGTGGGCGTCGTCACCGCCGTGGGGCCGGGGGTGGACGGTTTCGCGCCTGGTGACCGCGTTGGGTACATCACCAACCAGTACGGCGCGTACGCCTCGGAGCGCGTGTTGCCCGCCCGGATCGCGCTCCATTTGCCGGAGTCGATGGACGACCGGCTTGCCGCGACGGTGCTGCTGAAGGGCCTCACCGCCGAGATGCTGCTCCGCCAGGTTCACCGGGTGGAACCGGGCATGACGGTGCTGGTGCACGCGGCGGCGGGTGGGGTTGGGCGCCTGCTTTGCCAGTGGGCCTCGGCGCTCGGCGCGACGGTGATTGGCACGGCGGGCACGACGGAAAAGCGCGACATCGCGCTGCGGGCCGGCTGCGACCATGTGATCCTCTACCGCGAGGTCGATTTCGTGGCGGAGGTTCGCCGGCTCACCAATGGCCGGGGCGTGGACGTGGTCTACGACGGGGTGGGCGGCGATACGTTTTACGGATCGCTGGAATCGCTGGCGACGTTCGGGCACCTGGTCAACTTCGGGCAGGCGTCCGGCCCGGTGGAGCCGCTGGCGATGCCGCTCCTGGCCGCGAACTCGCTCTCCGTCACCAGGCCGATCATCTTCCATTACACCCGGGACACGGATCGGTTGCGGACGATGGCCGCCTCGCTGTTCGATGCCTTCGCGGATGGGACGCTGACCGCCGAACCGGGCGAGGCCTTTCCTCTTGACGACGCGGCCAGGGCGCACGAGGTGCTCGAAGCCCGAACCGCCACTGGACCGTTGCTGCTGATACCGGACGAGGGTTCAGCCGTCTAGCCAAGGTGTGGATTTGCATACTGGGACGTCGAGCCAGATTCATCAGCTATGGCGGAAATTGATTGGCAACACCCAATGGATCAAAGTCGTTCGTCTCTAGAGGTATCGCGGAATCCATGTACGGCTGGATTCCGGCAATTGCCAGAAAGGCCCATGTGCTCGTCAAAACGACCTCTCGATCTGTACGACTCGAGGTACTCTGCCTGGCGGTCTTGAAAAATCGTTCCGCATTTGGATTCTGATCGCCTGCCTCAATCCAGTATTTCGTTATACCACCCTCAAATCTCAACACCGCAACGCGCCACTCACAATATGATCTCAGGTATTTATAGGATCGTCGGCCGGCAAGTTCTTCAAAGTCGTTTAGAAAGGCTACTGTATGTTCCCAGTCTCCTTCCTGTTCGATTAGATCCCTGGCTAGCTGAGCTCTTTCCGGAGTGGACATAGCAAGAATCTGCTCTGGAGTGTATAGAGTTTCACCAATCTCAACTGCCAATGAGACTTCACCATATACGATTTCGAAATAGATTCCGGGGTACACATCGGGATAGTCGGCTGACAAATCATAGAGCTTGGACACTTCGTCAAACAGTCTCGCGGCATCCGCATCCACTACGAACGGCGGGGCAACAGCCGGCCCAAAATCAAAGTCTCGTGCCGCCGATGCACCACAACCTTCCGACAATGCCTGCCCGCCATCATCAGCCGTGACACTTGCGGGCAAGATAAAGTCTGGTATCGCCAGCATCAAAACCATAAGTAGAGAAGAAACAATGCGCATCGCTCACACAATCACGAAGCACGGATCGAGTTATAAAGGTCCCACGGTCTTGCTAGATTCTATGCCATCACAGCCTGTCGGCGATATAGCTTATCCAGCCATCATGACGTTCTCCGCGACTACATGGTGGATGATAGAAAGGACGGCAGAACTTGTTCGGCCTCGGCTGCTGATTCCGGGAGATGACGATGCTTGATCAAACGACCGTTGGAGACGTTTCGGCGCTGCTGGTGCGCCACTGGAACGAGGGCACGCGGCTCGACGCCATTCCCGAGGAGACGCGCCCCGCCAGCCGGGAGGAGGGGTACTGGATCCAGTCGGCGCTGATGGATACGACATCCCAGCCGCTGTTCGGCTGGAAGATCGCCGCCACCAGCGTGGCCGGGCAGCGCCACATCAATGTCGATGGCCCGCTCGCTGGCCGGCTGCTCGCCGAGCGCGTGATCGAGGATGGCGCGACGGTCTCCCTGGCGGGCAATGCCATGCGGGTGGCGGAACTGGAGTTCGCGTTTCGCTTTGGGGAGGACCTGCGGCCTCGGGGAGAGCCGTATGACGTGGACGAGGTGATGGCGGCGGTCGCCTCGCTCCATCCGGCGATCGAACTGCCCGATTCAAGATTCACCGATTTCACGGCGGTAGGGGCGGCACAACTCATTGCCGACAACGCCTGCGCCCATCTCTTCCTGCCCGGCCCGGCCGTGGAGACGGACTGGCGCGACATCGATCTCGCCACGTACGAGGTCTCGGCGATGGTGAACGTGACAGCCGAGCATCGCGGCGTGGGCTCCAACGTGCTGGGTGATCCCCGGGTTGCCCTCGCCTGGCTGGTAAACGAACTTGGGAGCCTTGGCATAGCGGTGCGGGAAGGCGAGATGGTGACGACGGGGACGTGCGTGTCGCCAATCGCGATCGCCGAGGGGGACACGATCGAGGCGGATTTCGGCGAGTTCGGCGCGCTGTCGGTGCGGTTCGCGTAGAGCCGTTGTGACGCTGGCGCTTGTGTTTCAGTTGGCACGCGGGCACGCAAGCCGCGCGCAGGGTCGACACCCTGCGCACGTGAATGAAATCGGGTTGCCTGATCCGGGGATCGACCCCTACGAAACGGAGCGGGACGCAATTCATGACAGCACAGACGGGTCGGGACACCCAGGAGACCGATGCAAAGGATTCGTACTGGTGGCAAGTGCCGTTCCGGATGTTCCAGACGAACCTGCGCGAGATCGACGCCGGGCTCGATGTGGAGGCGACGCTGGACTTCATCGAGGGCTACGGGGCCAACGCCTGGCTGATCAGCGTGGGCGGAATCCTCTCGAATTACCCCACCAGCCTGCCGTTCCAGACGGCGAATCCCGCGCTTTCGCAACGCCCAACGGGTGACCTGATCGGCGACGCCGCCAAGGCGGCCGGCGAGCGTGGGGTGCACCTGCTGGCGCGGATGGATTTCTCCAAGATTGACCATCGCCGCGCTGAGGAGCATCCCGAGTGGTGTTTCGTGGGGCCGGACGGCGAGCCCCAGGTGTACAACGGGCTGACCAGCGTCTGTCCCAGCGCGGAGTACTACCAGCAGCGGTTGTTCGATGTGCTGAACGAGGTGCTCGACCGGTATCCGGTGGAAGGGTTCTTCCTCAACTGGATGTCGTACAACGAGGTCGACTACTCGAAGCAGTACCGGGGCGTCTGCCAGTGCCTTTCCTGCCAGCGGTTGTTCGCCGAATACGCGCCGGGAGTTGAGCTTCCGACCGGGCCGGAGTCGGCCGGCTACCTGACCTGGCGCCGGTTCACCGCCGGGATGCTGGACGATCTGACGGCCCGCATCCAGCACCTGATCTCGTCGCGCCGGCCGGAGGCCGCCCTGATTCTGGGAGATCGCGCGGACATGATCTTCCACGAGGCGAACAACGCGGTGGGGCGTCCGCTCTGGCACCATCGAACGAGCGAGCAGGTGAGCGCCGCCAAGACCTTCCAGCCGGACAAGCCGGTGCTGGTCAACTCGGTGGGGTTCGTCGACATGCCCTACCGGTTGGCGGGCGAGGAGCCGCATCACTTCGCCCAGTTCCTGACGCAGGCTATCGCCAGGGGGGCGAACCCATCCACCTACATCATGGGTACGCCCGACGTGGTCGACTACGAGTGCCTGGAGGTGGGCTCGAGAATCATCCAGCACCACCGGGATCATGAGGAGGTCTATCGCGGGCTGGTGCCCGACGCCAGGGTGCTGCTGCTGCGCCCGGATTCGCTGCGGCACGACCCGGATCGGTTGAGGGACATAACCGAGGAGTTCCAGGGGCTGTATCTCGCCCTGCAGGAGCGGCATGTGGCGTTCGACGTGCTGTCCGAGGCCAGGTTCGTCGACCGGGCGACGGGTGAGCATGGGCTCGGTCAGTACCGGGTGCTGGTGCTGCCCGACCTGGGCGCGCTGGACGAGGAGACGGTCCGGATCATTGACGGGTTCGTGGACCGCGGTGGCTCAGTGGTCGCGACCGGGAGTTCCGGCTTCGACGGGGACCGCGTGCAGCCGGCGACGTTCCCTATCGCGCGGCGGCGGGCGATCCGGGACATGGTGGAGGGGGTGCGCTCGATGCACCTCGCCGTTCCGGACAGGGACAGGGTGCGTCCCGTCCCGGTGATCGGCGCGTTCCATGGCGTCGACCCCAGGCCCGATGCCACCGCCGATGTGTGGGCGCTTTCCCGGGCGCCGTATGGTCCGCCGGAGAAATGTCACGGCCATCTTCCGCTCGATCAGCCAGGAGTGGTGATCGGAAGGGCCGGGCAGGGGTCGGTGGCGGTGCTGCCGTGGACGGTTGGTCGGGGCTACCGGACGGTGGGGTTGAGCGCCCACCGTGACCTGTTCGTGGACGCGCTGCTGCGGTTGGACCCCAGCGTGGTTTCGCGGAGTGGGCTCGGCGGTGGGCGAGAGTTGCCCGAGCAGGTGGAGGTCGTCCGTGGGCGTTCCCAGGCGGGGCGGGTGATTCACCTGCTCAACCGGTCGGGAGACGCGGACCAGCGGTTCCGGGCGCCGCTGCCGATCGCTCCGGCGACATTCGCTGTCGACGCTGGTGTTACCCGGGTCCGGGCCTTGCGTGCCGGCCGGGAGTTGCCGATCGAGCGCGACGGGGATCAGGTGTACGTGCTGCTGCCGGAGATCGGGTCGTTCGAGGTGCTGGTGGTTGAGGAGGGGTGATAGTCCTATGCTATCGTCTTATGGTGGCCGGGACGTTACTAGTGCTCATTCAGTAAGCGGTACTCAGCCATCTTCTGGGCTACTAGCGAAATAGAATCTAGAAGAGTTTCTAGGTTGATCGAATTGTAATTCGGGGTTTGTTCATTGGTCAGCGCCAAAAAGCGCTTCAAGTAAGAAGACTTATCAATGAGTTCCCCTTGATATGTGTCAGTGGACTTCAGGTACGAAGTCCAGCGGACAGTGGGTTTGCGTTCGGATTTCCAGTTCAGGTCCAGAAGACACTCAATGGACACAGCGCGTCCATTGATGTCTGCATAGTGCTCGCCGGCTGGGCCGATCGTGGGGAAATCAACCATTGACGCCAAGTCTGGTAGTTTCAGCGGCCTGATGTTAGGGAGTTCCGAAAGCCGCGCTGCATCCTCGAACTTGGCAACCCCCTCCGCATCGTTATCAAATAGAACCACGACGTTGTTTTGAACCCCGATCTTTTGCAGCCCTTTGTAAAAATTGGAGAGGTTGCCTACCCCTGTGAACGGGTAATTTTCACTCATGTCGACGAAGGTGAAGAAGTCCTGAAGGTGCGGCCGAAGCATTGAGAACGACTTTTGAATGATTTTTGTATCTGACTTTCCCTCCGTAACTACCAAGACACGGTCTTGGGATTTTGCCCCTATCTGCTCCGCATAGTCGTCTTCTCCCGAATAGCCATAGATGACTTCGTGGTATGCCCACCACGTGACAGGAAGGTTGCGGTTCGAGGGATTCTTCGCTAACAGGTGAATTAGGGTGGCAGTATCAAGTTTCTCGATCTGGCTTCTGTACCATTCGACCGGGTCAGGCTGGTGTTCAGTGGTGACGCCTCCACCATCCTGCTCTACAGCAACAAGAGCGGCGTCATGCCATGGGCTAGACCGGCCCTCGTATTCGTGGAGGTTAGGAATACGTCCAACATCCAGCGATGCGATACCCGTTCCCAAGACATCAAACGATGGTACGGGAGGAAGATGGAAGCGTGTGCGGACAAGCGACTCCTCCGACCGTCTTTTGCTCTCTTCATAGAATTCGCGCGCTACTCGTTCGCTCCATCCAAGCAGGTTTAGCCGTTGAACAATGATCCACAACGGGGCGATGCACCTTTTGCCTGCTTCCGTATACGGCTCGTCTTCTTCACTGTTCTGCCAGACATACTCCCACTCTTGGCTAGAGTTTGGTGGGAAATAGCTGGAAAAGTCATCTGGTACGTAAGAAGTGTTGCGGCGGTCGACTTCAAGTGCTCCAAGTTGAAGGATGGGAAGACGGTCGTCGAAGCTTGGTCCGCTCATTTGAGTCCTCACTACATGCAACCAAAGATTCATGCAAGGCAGTCTAGGAATCGATTTCCGAACCGACAGAAATCTGCAGACGCATTGCCAGCGGGTACGCTGATTTTCCTATCGTTACGTCTTCTATGTCGAATGGGAGAATGGACTCGAACCGGCGACATTCTGATTGGCAGGCAGGTCCACTCGTGTGGCGTACCGGGTACACGAGTGGACCTGAATCCAGCAATCGATTGCGCTCTTCATAGCAAGTCCTACCAGCCAATATTTGATAGTCACACTGCCGAGATGAGGGAAAACTGACGGGATAGACGGGATGACTACCAATATCGCATTGTTCCTTCGAAGAGGTGGGCGAGGTCATTCGCGTCGAAGGGGCGGGGGGAGAGTCTGGTGACGCAGTCTAGTGATCGAAGTCCCGGTCATGCGGCCTTGACCTTCCGGCGGCCACGCTTCGGGTCGGAATGTGGCGCATCTGATGAGGGGGCCTCGTGACCCTGCTCACGCGGAGCGGGCCATGAAGAGGCAACGTCCCGCTGGTGAGCAGAGGCCGAGGTGGGTTGAGCAGGATTCGCCAAGTGCTTGTTGGAGGGAGCTTCCAATTCTTCGGATGCGGACTCCAGGCTTTTCACAGGGATTCGTCCCGTGGGAACCACGCCGCAGGCGAAGAGGTGATCGAATACCACGCTCAGCTTGAGATCGCTCCTGCGTTCCAGGCGCGCGATTGCTGATTGGGCTTTTCCCAATCGCTCTGCCAATTGCTGCTGGGTAAGGCCCGCCTGATCTCGCTGAACGACGAGTTGGAGAATGATTTCCCCGATCCACTTGCTTCGAAGGTATTCACGTTCGGCTTGCGGGTCGCCAGCGACTGTTTCCTCGATCAATTCGTCAATCGCGGCGAGAGCGCCCATCTCACGATGCTCGTTCACTGGTTCCCTTTCTTTGGTGGTCAGCCATCTGCTCTGTAAGGGTGAGTCATCACTTCCAGGCCGTGGCCGGATGGGTCGAAGAAATACACGCCACGGCCACCGTGGTTGTGATTGATCTGGTCTGGCAAGGACATTTGTGGGTCGGCCCAATGCGGGATGCCCGCTTCCAGCAGCCGCGCGTAAATCTGGTCGAAGCGTTCGTCATCCACCAGGAATGCGTAGTGCTGCATCTGAATCTCGGCGACGCCGGGCTCGGCGAATTGCAGGAGCATGTCCTGATCGAGCGATAGGGTGACGAAGGGTCCCCACGACACTGGTTCTGGAAGCCCAAACAGGCTGGCGAGCCAGGTCGCGGAGTGATGACGGTCTTGAGAAGCAATGATCGTGTGGTTGAGTGTGATTGGCATGAACGCAGCATAGCAGGCGTGGGTTCCCCGTCCTACCAATACCGCAAGGCGCCTTCGAAGAGGTGGGTGAGGTTGGTCGCGTCGGCGGGGCGGGGGGAGAGTTTGGTGACGCGGTGCTGGGGGAGGGTGCCTTCGACCAGGGCGGGGATGTCGGCGGAGGTGTAGCCGACCGCTTCGAGGCCGTTGGGCATGCCGGTGCGTCGCATGAGGGCAATGATCGCCTGGGCGAGGATTTCGCCGGCGTCGTCCGGGAGGGCATTGGCGGTGTCGGCACCCATCAGGCGGGCGGCAAGCAGGTGGCGCTCCGGGTTTGCCGGGGCGGTCCAGCGGAAGACGCTCGGGGCGTTGAGGATCACGGACATGCCGTGCGGGATGATTGGGTGGTCCCCGGCGTAGCCGTCCGGGCGGTAGTCCCGCACCATGCCGGAGACGGGGTAGGACATGCCGTGCGGCAGGTGGACCCCGGCGTTGCCGAAGCCGATTCCGGCGTAGGCGGCGGCCAGCAGCATCTCGCCACGGGCAGCGTCATCGTCCGGGTCTTCCACCGCGCGAACCATCGCGCCGCTCATCATCTCGATCGCCTTCGCCGCCCAGACGTCGCTGATCGGGTTCGCGCCCTGGTAGGCGGGGCGGAGCTGGGGGCGGTCCGGGGCGGGACGCTGGTCGAACGGCAGCGCGGTGAGCGATTCGACGGCGTGGGAGAGCACATCGAACCCGGCGCAACTGGCCACCATCGGCGGCATCGAGCGTGTGTTGTGGGGATCGAGGATGCCCATCGCCGGGCGCAAGGCGCGGTGGGCGATGCCGGTCTTGGCGTGGAGTTCCACCAGGTCGAAGATCGCGACGCCCGTTGTTTCGCTGCCGGTGCCCGCCGTGGTGGGGATGGCGATGAGCGGCTTGAGCGGACCCGGAACCGGTTCGGCGCGGCCGATCGGCGCGTTGACGTAGGCCAGCAGGTCGGTGGGCCAGGTGGTGTAGAGGTTGGCGGCCTTGGCGGTATCGATGCTCGAGCCGCCGCCGATCGCGACATACCCATCGACGTTGGCTTCCCGCGCGGCCTCGATCGCCTCCATGAATGAGGCGTCGGTCGGTTCCACCCGCACCCGGTCGAACAGGACGGCGTCGATGCCTTCGGCCCGCAGCGATTCCAGCGCCACCGCGACCGGTTCGAGCCGGGCGACGGTGGGATCGGTGACCACCAGCACGCGGGTGGCTCCGAGCCGTTGCATGTGCGAGCCGACCTCTCGGGTCGACCCAGGGCCGTAGATGATGCTCGACGCGTCCATCGAGAAGATCGTTTCGTGGTTCATGGGGCTTTCCAGGGCGCGGCTTCGGCCAGTGCTCGCGGTCGCCGGCGGGGTGGGCATGGCCGGAGCCAGCGGCGTGATCTGCCGCGTTCCACCCGCCCGATCGGTTCGTGTCCTGTCCACCATTCTGCCTTAATCATGGCCAACGCACCCGCGTTTCCCGATGGAGGCGCGTATACTCACCCCTCTCGATCGACGCTGACGAAGGAGACAGGCACGACATGCGGCGGATAGCGGTGGTGAGCGATGTCCACGGCAACCTTCCGGCCCTCGAGGCGGTGCTGGCGGATATCGCCGCGCGCGGCATCGACCGCGTGTTCTGCCTGGGCGACCTGGCCGGGAAGGGGCCGGACGGCGCCCGCGTGGTCGATATCTGCCGTGAGCGCTGCGAGGTGGTGGTGCGGGGGAACTGGGACGAGATGCTCGACCAGACCCCCAAGGGGCCAGTGCTGGATTGGTATCGTGACGAGCTTGGCCCGGAGCGCGTCGCCTGGCTGGGAGGCCTGCCGTTCGCTCACGATTTCACGCTGAGCGGCCAGAACGTTCGATTGCTGCACGCGTCCCCGCAGGGCACCTTCCATCGCGTGCACCAGGCGGGACCGATCGAGCCGATGCTGGCGATGTTCGACACCACGGACCTGACCGATCCCGCGTTCGTGCCGGACGTCGTGGGCTACGGCGATATCCACACCGCCTACGTGCGGAGCTTCCATCGCCAGATGCTGTTCAACGCCGGAAGCGTGGGGAACCCGCTCGACCTGCGCATGGCCACCTACGCGATCCTGGAAGGCGAGCCTGGTCCGGGTTCGGGCGGGTCGTTCGGCATCCAGATCGCGCGCGTTCCGTACGATATCGAGCGGGCGCTCGCCGATGCCCGCCGGGCCGGGTTGCCCGAGTACGCCGCCTACGAATTCGAGCTGACCACCGGGCGGTATCGCAGGGCGATGCCGCAACCAACCTCGCCGGTGACCTGAACCACGCCAGGCATACAATGGAGCCATCGTCGCCCGCCTGTCTCGATGTGATCGTTCCGGGAGGTGCCCGCATGATGTTCCGATTTGGCCGTGGCCTCGTTCCCGCGCTCGTCTTGATGATGTCGCTTTCCGGCGCGGCAGCGGCCCAGACCCCGGTATCGCCAACGTCCGGTGGGGAATGGTGGACCGCGTGGTCGTCCTGCGAGATCACGCCGGTGCGTCACGATTCGCCGCCGGAGAACATCCCCGGCGTGCCAGAGGGCATCTTCTGGCTGGAGGCCGAGACCACCAACGACTCGCCGATCGACCTGGTCGTCTGGCTGTGGACGGGCAATCGCCCGCTGCCGCTGGATGGTGTGTATGCGGCCGAGGGGGTGTCCATCAAGTGGCTCAGGGCATTCAGCGACCCGATGACATCGATTTCGGCCACGGTCACCAACGAGCATGGAACGACCGGCGAACTCCAGTTCGGTGGCCAGATCATGGGGAGCACCACCGGTCCGGTCAACGGCTGGCCATCGTTCGCCGTCGTGCCCGAGGCCGGCTGCTGGACCTTCGAGATTTCGGCGGTCGCCGCCGATGGCTCCGTGTACGAGGGCCGGGTGATCTTCCCCGCAGTGCCATGACGGGCCGCCGGCGAGACGAAACCCGGATGGGGAACCTTCCCGTCCGGGTTTCGTCTCGCTGGGGACGTTGGAATCTATGCGGAGAGCGACCCGAGCGCGGTCCTGATCAGGTCGGCCACCGCCGCCGGTTGTGACATCATCACCACGTGCGAGGCATCGACCTCGACCGTGATCGCCCCGGCTCGCTCGGCCATCAGCCGCTCGCCGGTCACCCCGATGGTCTTGTCACCGGTCGCGATCACCGCCCAGGAGGGAAGCGTCTTCCAACCTGCCGGACCGGATGGTTCGCCGAAGCCAATGTCGGCGCCCGGCCGCTGCGATACCGCCATGGCCGCCGCCTGCTCGGCGGGAAGGTCGGCGCAGAATACCTCGTGGAACACCGCCTGGTCGATGTACAACTCGTGACCAACCTCGCCATCAGGGCCGAGCGGGTATTCGGCTGGTCGTAGCGAATCACCAAGCAGGCTGTCGGTCGCCTGGGCCGCCAGGGCCTGGACTGATTCGCCCTCGTCGGGCAGGAACGCCGCCACATAGACCAGGCCGACCACGTTCGGGGCCAGCGGCGAGGCGTTGGTGATCACCACCCCACCATAGGAATGGCCAACGAGGAGGACCGGCCCGTCGATCTGGGAGGCCACGCTGGCGATGTAGGCGGCGTCGCTCGATACGCCGCGAAGCGGGTTGGCGGGCGCCATCACCGTGACGCCGCTGCCCTGGAGTTCGGAAATCACACCGCTCCACCCGGAGGCATCGGCGAACGCGCCGTGCACGAGCACGACGGTTGGGCTCTGGGACGAAGCGGGAGAAGCCTGGGTCATGGGAGTACCCTCCTGGGCGGTGACGGTGGATGAACGGGCGAACAGGCTAGCGAGCGCGGCGCCCGCGCCAACGCCAGCCAGGCGGCCAAGGGCCGTGCGACGCGACAGTTCGTTGGTGAGGACCTGTTGAAAAGGGAAATTGGGCATGATCGATCCTTTCGGCGGAGCGACAAAGGGAATCACGTCGGGATCACTGGGTGCCTGGGGGACGCGTCTGGCATGGACACAGCATGCTCCCCCGGGTCGTCGCTCACACCGTGAGGATTGCCGGGTTTTTCGGGGGGCGGGGTTGTAGGACAACCCGGTAGATTCGCCGGAACCGGAGGGCGTGAGGGCCTAGACCAGACCCTGTCTCACGGCGTAGGTGGCGGCGGCGGTGCGGGAGTCGAGGCCCAGCTTGGCCAGCAGGTTGGTGACGTGGTAACTGGCGGTTCGTGCGCTGATGAAGAGCGCCTCGCCAATCTCGCGGTCGGTCAGGCCCTCGGCGAGCAGGCGAAGGACCTGCAGTTCGCGTGGGGTAAGGCCCGCGGTATTGCGATCCTGGGGGGTGCTGACCTCCGGAGGGGCAGACGCCAGGGCCGGGCCTTCGATCGCTTCGACGATCGTGTCCTCGATTGGCCGATTGCGTCCGATCTCCCAGTTGGCCTCCAGCGTGGACGCTGACAGGGTGCTCCGCAGCCCTTCGATGGCCTGGTCATGCCGTGATCGTTGCCACATGTCGATGCCCGCGCCGATGCCTTCGAGCAGCGCTTCGGTGGAGGCGTAAAGCCTCGCCGCATGCTCCGCGTCGCCCCGGAGCGAGGCGAGGTGGGCGAGCCCCGCGAGCGCATTGGCGAGGTACCGGACGTCGCCGTGGTCCCGGCACAGCTCCACGCTCTTCCGGTACGCATCGAACGCCCGATCGTACTCCCCGAGGTAGAGCACCACATCACCGAGGATGCGCAAGGTATCGCCGAGCGCCCATGCGTACGCGAGCGACCGTTGGCGGCGCACCGCCTCCTCCACCGGTTGGAGGGCCCGAGCCGCATCGCCAGCGGCCAAGGTGACCTGGCCCACGTTGGCATACACCACGCTGATGGAGTGGCCATCATGTGGGACGCCCGAATCCGGCTGGAGCGCGAGCGCGAGCGCTTCTTCCATCTCGGCAATGGCGCGTTCGTGGCTTCCCTCGTGCATGTGCGCCAGGGCCAGTTCCTGCAACGCGCTGACCACATTCGCCGTATCGCCATTGATATTGGCCCCGGCCAGCGCCCTGGTCTGAAACTGGATCGCCGCGCTTAAGTCGTTCCGCAGGCGAGCATGCCACCCCGCCGACCACAGGGCCTTCAGTCGTTCGGGCGAGGGGGGAACGGGATCTTCCGTGCCCAGAATGTGTTCCAGCCAGCGCTGTCCCTCCCGGTACATCCCGCGAGCGGCCCAGTACCTTGTCATCGCCACGGCCAGCCGCAGCCCAAGCTCCGCTCGCCCGGACCATTGCAGCGCCGAAATCACGTTGTCGTAGTCGAGGTCGATCTGGTCCAGCACCCGTTCGTACGCAGGGCCCATGATCAGGTCCGAGGCCTGTTCCGCCTGCTGGATCACGTGGCGAGCGTGGGCGGTTCGCACCGCGTTCGCCTCGCCGCTGGCCTCGAGCCGGTCCTGGCCATACTCGCGAATTGACTGCAGCATCGTATAGCGAGGCTCGCCGCCAGCCAGATCATGCGCTTGGCGCACGAGGCTGTGTTCCAGCAGCGACTGGATGACATCGAGCATCGTCAGTGGAGGAGGGATACGGAACGGGGTTTCCGTGCCCGCTTCTTCATGGCCAGGTTCCGGGTGCGCCAGATTGTGGCAGACCGCTTCGGCCGAATTGAGTTCGAAGCTGCCAGCGAAGACCGATAACCGGGCGAACAGCACCTGTTCGGCTGGCCCGAGCAACTGATAGCTCCAGTCGATCGTGTCCCGCATCGTGCGCAGCCGCACGGGCTGGTCGCGCGGTCCGCCCGTGAGGAGCGGAAGGATCGGTTCGAGCCGGGCCAGCATCGCAGAGGGCGTGAGCGCGGAAATTCGCGCTGCCGCGAGTTCGACGGCCAGGGGCAGGCCATCGAGCCGCTGGCAAATCTCCGCGACCACGGTGGCGTTCGCGGCCGTGAGCGTGAATGCCGGGCTGGCGGCCCGGCTCCGGGAGACGAACAACTGGACCGCCTCCGCCGTTGGTAGCGGCTCGATCACCACGTTGTGTTCGCCGGAAAGGTGAAGCATCACCCTGCTGGTGGCGAGGATGGTCAGCCTCGGACAACGGGTCAGCAGGGCCGCGAACGCATGCGCACCCTCGACCACCTGCTCGAGGTTGTCCAGCACCAACAGGTAGGGATGGAACCGCAGGTGGGCGGCGAGGAACTCCTCGGCGGGAAGCAAGCTGGTATCACCGTGCGGAAACGCCCGGGCAATGGTGGGAAGCAGCAGGTCGGGATCGCGCACCGCGTCGAGCGCGATGAATCGCACCCGCGCGTTGAATTCCGGCGCCAGGAGGTTGGCCACCTGCAGCGCCAGGCGCGTCTTGCCCACGCCGCCGGGACCGGTGAGGGTCACCAACGGAATGTCTTCCCGCCGCACGAGTTCCATTATGAGTTCCACCTCCCGGTGGCGGCCGATCAGGGCGGTCCGCGGTATCGGCAGGGGCGCGGGCGGTTCCGTGTCACTCCCCGGGACGGGAAGTGGCATGAGCCTGTGCTGGAGATGATCGAGATGTGCGTCAGGCTCCAATGGGCAGACTCGATTCCAGTGGGGACGAGAAGGAGCCGCTGCCCCACCCGAACCGACGAGGGGAAGAGCGTACGGCGGCGTACGAGCCAGGGGAGGAAGCGGGGACCCGGACGACGGCCCACCCGTCGCGGAACGGCGGGCATTGGGATACCTGCTTCAACAATACTCCCCAGCGGTCCCGAGTCAACCGGTCGCGGGACACGGCGGTTGGGTCCGCCGAACAATTGCCCTGGACCGCCGGTTGTCACTCCGTCATCGCCGGAACGGCCCTGGGCGGGTGCTCATTGGCACGGGATTCGGCGTTTCACCCGCCTTCTCACCCCTTTACAGTCATGCGTGCATGTTTTGTTCGTGATTCGATATTGACCCGGCTGTCGTATTGACGTTTAGTAGAACGCGAGACACGGTCGATGATGCTGGAGATCGGTGGGGTGCGGCGCATCGCGCTCGCGCCGGTCGCTGGCCAGAAGCAAGGGGACCCAACGGCGCTCGAAGAGCGTTCGCTCGGGTTTCCCATTGCCAAGGAAGGACGGCGCATGACGCGCGAAGACAGTTCGACAATATTCCAGGACGACACCCTGGATGGGACCACCATGCTCGACCACGGCTCCGCCTCCCGGCGAACCCTGGTGAAGGCGGCCATCGCTGGCGCGGCCGCCGGCCTGGTCGCGGATGCCGCCACCGCCCAGGACGCGTCGACGCCGTCCGCCGATGACGACCAGGTGATTTCACCCGAGGGCGGCAACGGCGGGAAGCCGAACATCGTCGTGATCTTTTCCGACGACATTGGCTACTGGAACCTCAGCGCCTACAACCTTGGCATGATGGGCGTGCGCACGCCGAACATCGACCGCATCGGCCATGAGGGCGTCATCTTCACCGACGCCTATGGCGAGCAGTCCTGCACCGCCGGGCGCGGCGCCTTCATCACGGGCCAGAGCCCGTTCCGCACCGGCCTGCTGCGGGTTGGCCTGCCCGGTGAGGACATGGGGATGTCGGCCGACGATCCCACGCTGGCCGAGATGCTCAAGCCGCAGGGCTACGCCACCGCCCAGTTTGGCAAGAACCACCTCGGTGACCTCAACAAGCACCTCCCGACCGTGCACGGGTTCGACGAGTTCTACGGCAACCTGTACCACCTCAACGCCTCCGAGGAACCGGAAAACGAGGACTGGCCGGACGACCCCGAGTTCAACCAGAAATACGCTCCGCGTGGGGTGATTCACAGCTTCGCGTCGGACGTGGATGACCCGACCGAGGATCCCCGCTTCGGGCCGGTTGGCAAGCAGGTGATCGAGGATACCGGCCCGCTGGACACCAAGCGGATGGAAACGGTGGACGAGGAGTACCTGAGCCGCGCGCTGGGTTTCATCGACCAGGCCACCGAGGCGGAGCAGCCGTTCTTCCTCTGGTTCAACCCCAGCCGGATGCACGTGTTCACCCACCTGAAGCCGGAGTCGCAGGGCGTCACCGGGCTCGGCATCACCGCCGACGCGCTGGCGGAGCACGACGGGCATGTTGGCCAGGTGCTGCAAAAGCTCGACGACCTTGGCATCGCCGACAACACCATCGTGGTCTACGCCGCCGATAATGGCGCCCAGATCTTCTCCTGGCCGGACGGCAACATGACCCCGTTCAAGGGCGAGAAGAACAGCAACTGGGAGGGCGCCTACCGGATTCCGATGCTGGCCCGCTGGCCAAGCCAGATCGAGGCCGGCAGCATCTCCAACGGTGTCTTCTCGCTGCAGGACTGGTTCCCCACCCTGATGTCCGCCGTTGGCGTGCCCCAAATCAAGGAACAGCTCATGGGCGGCCTCGAGGCGGGCGACAAGACGTTCAACGTCTACATCGATGGCTACGACCAGCTCGAGCACCTGACCGCCGGGGCGCCCTCGGCCCGCACGGAGTTCTTCTACTTCAGCGACGACGGGGACCTGGTTGGCCTTCGGCAGGACCGCTGGAAGTACATCCTCATGGAGCAGCATGGCTCGGGGATGGACGTGTGGTTCGAGCCGCTCGACGAGTTGCGCACGCCCCGGCTGGTGGACCTCCGCGGCGACCCCTTCGAGCGCGCGCTGGAGGAGGCCGAGTCCTACAACATCTGGCTCCTGGAACGGGTGTTCCTGCTCTCGCCAGCCCGGGAGTACATCCAGGAGTTTGTCCGGACCTTCGTCGCCTTCCCGCCCAGGCAGGCGCAGGACAGGATCGACCGGATCATGGCGCTGATCGAGCAGCTGAAGTCGATCAGGACAGGCGGCTGATCCCCAACGCGAAGTCGGAATCGCCAAGCGCACCCAGGGGCCACCTCAACCGAGGTGGCCCCTGGTCGTTTGTGTTGCGAGCAATCAAGCATTTGTGATTACGAAAGGCGCATTGAGACGACCGGGTTAGAGCGCAGGATGCGATGAGGATGGATCGTGGATCATCTGCTCAACAGTGACCGCGAACTTCGGCAGTTCCGTGGTGAGAATCTGCCAGATTAATTCGTATTCAATGCCTTCGTACCCATGAGAGATCACATTCCGAAGGCCGATGAGTTTGTGCCAGGAATCCGGAGCCGTCTCGCTGAACCACGTCTCATCCAGGCGACGGATGCACACCAGATTCTCTCCAATCTCCTGCAGTCGCATGAGGATGGCATCCTGAACCAGAGGGGTGCCAGGAAGGACGACTTGTCCGGAGGACGGTACTCGTCGATGCGCGCCAGCGCCCGCTGAATCAGCCTGAGATGGGGTTCGATGGATTTCTTCACAGCGGCAATGGGACTAGCGTCGGCTCAATGTAAGGGACGAAGACGGGGTCGATGGTCGTGATCAGGTCCACTCTGCGGCCGCAGAGGTGAGACAGCGCATTGGCGACATCCATCCGCTGGAACAAGGTGATGGGTGGATCGAATGTCACCAGCAGATCGAGGTCGCTGTCGGGACGCGCCTCACCTCGGGCCACGCTTCCAAACAGGAAGGCCTTCGTAATCCCATGCGCGCGAAGCTCGGCCAGGAACCTGGGCGTGATCTCTGTGGGAAGTGTTTGAGACTGGCTTCGCGTGGTTATGATCGATACCTCCGAATGGCCGACAGGGCATTGAGCGCGCGTGCGGGCGCCTCCTCCATGACGGCCGGGCAGAATTTGAGCGATGATTCGCTTGACTGGGTGTTTCCCCTGGAACCGCATACGAATTGTCGAGGCTCATGGCAGACGCTGATTCCACCCCATCTCCGGGTTCGCTTCAATTGGCCCACCAACGGGCAACAATTGAAGAGACCCGCCTTCATTCCATAATCACACATGAGGAGGCGGTGCTCATCAATGGGGTAACCGGGGATGTCATCTGGCGGAAGCGTGGCCAGGCTTCATCGATTGAATTCAACGATGACGAGATCGCACAAATGCGAGGGCATGTGTTGACGCATAACCATCCACGGGGATGGCGCTATTCGGCTGATGACCCGCGACGAAGCGGGAGTTCATTTTCCAGTACGGACGTAGCGATGGTGGTGGCGGGCCAGTTGGCGGAGATGAGAGCGGTAAGTCCGAGGTATCTGTATCGTATTCAACCACCCGCCCATACTGATGGAAGCTTCCAGGCACAATACTTCCGAAACTACATCGCCTCCATGTCCTATCCAGAGGTGCATTTTCAGGTCCTGTTATATGCGGATGTCGTTCGGGACCGTCTGCGAAACCGGGTGAGTTCCCCGGAAGATCCGCTTACGCAGGCGGAGTCTGAGTCAATTCTCTGGCATGAGGTGGTGACGATGGTGGTCGCCAGCTGGGGTGTAAACTACGAGCGAAAGGAGTGGATTTCATGATTACCGATCCCCCTTCGGCCAAAGGACTTGATTTAGGCCCTGAAAGCGACCCGGAATGGTTCATGGCACAGGCCTCGCCACCCCCCGACCAGATAGATCCAGCGGTTACCAAGGATCCAATCCTGCGAGCCCTGTTGATTGAGCGTCGTCGCGCGGCGGGTCTTTCCGACTACCCTACTGGCAACGATCGGCGTCGATCGGCGGCCGACTGACTCATGTCCCCATCCACAAGTTCCGAATCTTGTGCCCGCCTGGCTTCCCGGTCTAATCGGCGCCGGCGGGGGAGACGGAGACGACCTCGGGGCGTTCGCGGCGGGAGCCGCGGTTGATGGCCAACGCCATGCCGGCGGCGACCAGGCTGAGGTAGCCCGCGCCGGTGAAGGCCAGCACGTAGTCGCCCTGCGTTGTCCGCAGCCAGCCGGCCGCGTAGGCCGCCGAGGCCGCGCCAAGCTGGTGGGCCGCGAAGATCCAGCCGTAGACCAGGGCGGATTGCGCCACCCCGAACGACCGCGTCGCGAGCGCGATGGTGGGCGGCACCGTCGCCACCCAGTCCAGCCCGTAGAACACGATGAAGGCGATGATGGCGAAGCGCGGCAGGTCGAAGGCGAACGGCAGCAGGATCAGCGAGAGTCCGCGCAGGCCGTAGTAGGCAAACAGCAGGCGGCGCGGGTCGAACCGGTCGGTCAGCCAGCCGGAGGCGGTGGTGCCGACGATGTCGAAGATGCCGATCAGGGCCAGCATGTTCGCGGCGGCGATCTCGGTCATTCCATGGTCGATGCCGGCCGGGATGAAGTGGGTGCCGATCAGGCCGTTGGTGGTCGCCCCGCAGATGAAGAAACTGCCGGCCAGCAGCCAGAACGCGCTCGATCCCACCGCCAGCTTCAGGCTGCCGAAGGCCATCGCGATGGGGTTGCGCCGTTCGGGCGGCGGGGGCTCCTCGCCGGTGGCGCCGTAGCGTAGCAGCCCCACGTCCTCCGGCCGGTTGCGGGCGAACACGAGAACCAGCGGGATCACCAGCACGGTCGCCACCGCGATCGCGATCGACACCGCCTGCCAGCCGTGGCGCGAGGCCAGCCAGGCCAGCACCGGCAGGAACACGAGTTGCCCGGTGGCGCTGGCGGCGGTCAGCACGCCGATCACCAGCCCACGCCGGGCCATGAACCACCGGTTGGCCACGGTCGCCGCCAGCACGGTGGCCATCGAGCCGGTGCCGAGGCCGACCGCCACGCCCCACAGCAGGTAGAGCTGCCAGGGAGCGGTCATGAAGATGGTGAGGAAGGCGCCGATCGATATCGTCACCAGTGCGCCGGTCAGCACCTTGCGGATGCCGAACCGGTCCATCATCGCGGCCGCGAACGGCCCCATGAACCCGAACAGGATCAGGTTGATCGACACCGCCAGCGAGATCGTCGCCCGGCTCCAGCCAAACGCCTCCTGCAGGGGCACGATCAGCACGCCCGGGGCGGACCGGAACCCCGACGCCCCGATCAGCACCACGAAGGTCATGGCCGCCATGATCCAGGCGTAATGGATCCGGTTGTGGACCCTAGCCGGCATGGGACACCACCTCCGCGAGTTCGCGCATCAGGCGCGCCAGCCGTTCGCCCCCCACCATGCGCTCGATATCATCCTGCGCCGCGCGCCAGAGCGGGCGGGCCGCCTCCAGCCGCTCCCGACCGCGGGGTGTCAGCGCGATAAGGCGAGTCCGTCTGTCCTCGCCCGCCGAAAGCTCCACCAGGCCATCGCGCCGCAGTGGGGCCAGCGCCCGCGAGAGGGTGGTTCGGTCCATCACCTGGGCCCTGGCCAGGTCACTGACGGTGAGCGGGCCGGGCGCCCGGGAGATCAGCGAGAGGAGGGAATACTGGCTGACCCCGAGCCCCACCGGCCGGAGCATCTCGTCGTAGACGCGGCTGATGGCGCGGTCGGCGCGTTTGATAGCGGTGCAGGCGCAGTGGGTTTCGGGCCAGGGGCGTTCGGCGCTCATCGTTGTCGGTCCCGTTTGTTTCACGGTCATTCCACGGAATGCGTGTATATGCACGTATCAGTATGGGAGCGGGGTTTCTTGCAGTCAACACCCGATCGGGTGGAAATCGTATACAAAACCATTGACATCGTGTGCTGGAGTGGTAGCATTCCCGGATTGACAGACGATAACAGGACGCGGGAACGGTAGCTCGATCCCGCGTTTTCGTGCGACATACACCGGAACGCGACGAGCAAGGGGTGGGGCGACAGGGGATTTCGGAATCGAATCAGGGCGGAGAATCGCCGGAACGGCAAGGGTTTCCGGTATTTGACCACTATCGCACCGGGACCATCCGGTTGCCCGAACGCGGGAACCAACCGGTACACGTCGATCAAGCGGTACCACACACGGCCATTGGGACAATCGCAAAATGTCAGAATCCAACATTCCGAGTACGACAACCCGGGCACGAACGCCCAAGCAACAGTGGCCCGTGGCCGCCGTCGCCGATCTTCCACCGGGTGAGAAGGTCCTCGTCACCATCAAGGAGCGCTCGGTTGGGGTGTTCAACGTCAATGGCGAGTACATCGCCGTGTTGAACATCTGCCCGCACGAACTCGCGCCCGTCTGTCTTGGCCGCGTTGGCGGCACCACCGTGCCATCGCCTCCTGGCGAATACCGCTGGGGGCACGAGGGGGAGATCCTCGCCTGCCCCTGGCACGGGTGGGAGTTCGACCTCACCACCGGCGAGATGATCGCCGACGAGCGGATTCGCCTTCGCAAGTACCCGGTCGAAGTCCGCGACGGCACGGTCTACGTCACGCTTTGAACCCGGCGCGTCGCATACAGCCCGGTCGGAAACCGGTGAAGAGCATGGCGGTGTTCGAGGCGCCACCCGTTCCAGGCTGCTGGGAAGGTGGCGAGCTCATTCGCATCGTCGACCCGCTCGGGCTCCAGGTGGCCTGGGTGTCGCCGGCGCTGGCGGGCGGCATCGTTGGCTACTACGCTCGCGCATCGGCGAGCGATGCCTGGACCGAGGTGCTGGCCTGCGCGGGGCCTCGGGAAGGCCATGCTGGCTGGCGGTCGGGGAGCGAGCTCCTGCTGCGCGACGAGCATTCCCGCGCGATGGTTCCGGCCTGGGGAAGCGATGCCACCTGGAGTTTCGAATCCCGCGATCCAACCCAGACCACCGTGCGGGGAACCATCGGCGATCACGCGTTGAAGGTGGCTCTCAGTTGTATCGACGGCGAGCTACAGATTGCCATCGAACCGGAAGACGCCGGGACGAGGGTTCCAGCCGCTGGCCTGCGATTGCATGTGGGCCAGGCGGCCGGATCGCTGGACCGGGACGATGCCCGGAACCAGCGGCTCGAGTTCCGGAACGGGTCGGTGTCGAGTCTTTCCTACGCCCATTCACCGGGTATCGACTGCCAGGCAGGCGTACCGGCGGAAGGCGGGGAATGCCAGGTTGATTTCGTTCCACGCGCGGGGAGCCGGGCATCGAGTCCGGCCACGCCAGTCGTTGTAACGCTGTATCCAGTACCCGCTGTCCCGGCCGGGTAAGCCCGGGTCATTCACGACGTCGTAGGTCATAAGTTTCACCGGGCACTCAGGAGGTGCGCATATCATGGCAGCCAAGACAGCCGCGATCGATACGGATATCCACAATACGCTCGAACGTCACCTGATCCTGGAGTACCTGGAGGAGCCCTGGCGCACGCGCTACGCCTCCGGCAGCGCCGGTCCGGGCGCGCTCGGCTACTGGAATCCCAATGGGGTGATGCGCTCCGACGCGGTGATGCCGGACGGCTCGCGCATCGAGAGCGATCCGATCAACCTCGCCCGCGAGTACCTCGATCCCTTCAACCTTGAGTACGCCGTGCTGAACCCGAACGGCATGCACCTCGGCCTGTCGCCAGAGCCGGACTGGGCCGCCGCGCTGATCAGCGCCCACAATGACGTGACGGTGAACCACTGGCTGCCGGCCGACGAGCGCTACCTGGGCTCGATCATGGTGTCGCAGGCCGACCCGCTGCTGGCCGCGAAGGAAATTCACCGCCTGGGCGATCATCCACGGATGGTACAGGTGCTGATGGGCAGCGGCGCCCGCTTCCCCATGGGGCAGCGCTACTACGACCCGATCTACGAGGCCGCCGTGCAGTACGACCTGCCGGTCACCATCCACCCCGGCACCGAGGGCAATGGCGTTTCGGGGCCGACCACGCCCGCCGGGTTCGCCAGCAGCTACCTGGAGTGGCACACCAACCTGGCCAGCAACTACATCGCCCACCTGGTGAGCCTGGTGCTGGAAGGCACCTTCGTGAAGTTCCCAACATTGAAGTTCGTGATGCTTGAAGGGGGCGTTTCCTGGCTGCCGCCGATCATGTGGCGGCTGGACAAGAACTGGAAGGCCCTGCGCCAGACCGTTCCCTGGGTCACCCGCCTGCCAAGTGAAATCGCTCAGGAACATATCCTGATGAGCACCCAACCGATCGAGGAACCGGAGAACCCCGAGCATTTCAAGCAGATGCTTGGCATGTTCGATGCCAACCGCATGCTCATGTTCTCCAGCGACTATCCGCATTGGGACGGCGACACTCCCGACTTCGCCGCCCGTTCGTTCCCCAAGGAGATGCGACACAACATCATGAGCGAAAACGCGCGGGCACTGTACAAGCTCCCGCCGCGCAAGGAGGAGTCGCTGGTCGAGGCTGGAAGCCAGCCGGCCATGAACGCCGACTAACACCCAGGCCGATTGCTGGGCTGGTCATCGCTTCGATATGAAGAGGGTAAGCACACATGTCTGATCGCAGAGTCACACGAAGGCGCTTCCTGCAGGGCGCGGGTGGCATCGGTTTCACCGTTCTCACGCTCGCCAACGGCGGCAAGATCGTCGCCCAGGAAGGAACCCCGGTCGCGGCTGGCAACTTCCAGGAGGCACCGCAACTCGCGGAACTGGTCGCTGGCGGGTCGCTGCCGCCGGTTGCCGAGCGGCTCCCGCTGGAACCAATGGTGGTCGAGCCAGATGCCGGCATCGGCCAGTACGGTGGCACCCTGCGGTCCGCCCTGCTTGGCGGCAGCAACACCGGCATGATCGACCGCATCTGCGGCTACGAGGGCCTGGTGCGCTGGTCGGTCGACTGGAACGAGGTCATCCCGAACGTCGCCTCCGCCTACGAAGTCAATGAAGACAGCACCCAGTACACGTTCTCGCTGCGCCCGGGCCTGAAGTGGTCGGATGGCGCGCCGTTCACCGCCGACGACATCGTCTTCTATGTCGATGCCGTGTTGAACAACCCCACGCTTGGTGGAGGCGCCGCCAACCCGGTGACGGCCGAGAAAGCCGACGACCATACCGTGACGCTGACCTTCGAGAAGCCGGATGGCCTCTTCCTGCAGGCCCAGTGCCAAATCGCCGGACTCGTCTGGACGATCTACCCGAAGCACTACCTGAGCCAGTTCCACGAGGATTACAACACCACCAACCTCGACGAACTGGTGGCCGCGGAAGGCGTGGAGGACTGGGCGACCCTGTTCCGCACCAAGGGTGGCACCATTCCGGGCACGCCATACAACGCGCTGTGGAGCAATCCCGAACTGCCACGCCTGCACGCCTGGCAAATCGTGGAGCCCTATGGCGAAGGGACCAGGGTCACGCTCACCCGCAACCCGTACTACTTCAAGGTCGATCCGGAAGGCAACCAGCTTCCGTACATCGACGCGGTGAACTTCGAAGTGCTCCAGGATGAGGAAGTACTTCTGCTGAAGACCACCGCCGGTGAAATCGACATGATCCAGCGCAGCATCTGCACCGTGCGGAACAAGCCGGTGCTGGCCGATTCGCGCGAGTCGGGCGGCTACAACTTCTTCGAAGCCGTGCCGTCGATCATGAACACCAACATTTACCAGCTCAACCTCACCCACAAGAACGAGGCCATTCGCGAAATCTTCCAGAACAAGGATTTCCGGATCGGGCTCTCCCACGCCATGAACCGGCAGGAAGTGCTGGACACCGTCTACGTCAGCCAGGGTGAGCCGTGGCAGGCCGCTCCGTTGCCGAGCACTCCGTACTACAACGAGGCGCTGGCCAAGCAGTACACCGAGTACAACGTGGACCTGGCCAACGAGCATCTGGACAAGGTGCTGCCGGAGAAGGACGGCGATGGCTGGCGGCTGCGCCCGGACGGCGAGCGCCTGACGTTCGTGCTCGAGGTTGCGACCGGCGGCGAGTTCCCGGAAATGCCGGACGCCGCCAACATGGTGGTCAATCACTGGCGTGAAGTTGGGATTGACGCCATCCTCAAGCCGGAAGATGGCTCGCTGATGAATACCCGCATCTCCGCCAACGACCACGACGCCAGCGTCTGGCCGGGTGGCAGCGGCATGCAGGATGCCATCATCAACCCGTACCTGTACATGCCGTGGGGCTACAACTTCTGGGGCAAGGCCTGGAACTACTGGTGGCGACCGTCCCCGAACAATGGCGCCGAGCCGCAGGAGCCGCCCGAAGCGATCAAGCAGCAGTTCGCGCTGTATGATGAGCTGACGACAACATCCGATCCGGACGAGCAGACCCGCCTGCTCAACGAGATCCTGGCGATCGCTCAGGAGAATTTCTGGGTCATTGGTCTCGGAACACCCGCGATTGTGTATGGTATCCGGAAGAACAGCCTGAAGAACGTGCCGGATTCGATGCCGGAAGCCGCGGTCTACCCGACCCCGGGCCCCACGAATACGTCACAGTACTACTTCGAATCCTGACCTATTCGGCCGTTGCCAGAACCTCGCGCTGGCAACGGTCCCCAATAAGCCAGAGGGAGGTGTACACACGCCGGGCCCGTCGCCATTCGCGCGGGTCGTCCGGAGCGAGGAAATCTTCGTGGGTCCCTATCAAGTCCAGGCATTTCGCCACACATGGGAAGCTCCCGTCTTCCCCGAGGTATCTCAATGAGCGATAGACGAGTCACCCGGCGTCGTTTCCTGCAGGCCGCCGCCGGCTCCAGCTTCACCGTCCTGACCCTGGCCAACGGCGGCAAGATCGTCGCCCAGGAGGGCAGCCCCGCCGCCGCGACCGGCACGTACCAGGAAGCGCCCCAGCTCGCCGAGATGGTGGCTGGCGGCTCGCTGCCGCCGGTTGCCGAGCGGCTTCCGGAAACCCCGCTCGTGGTGGAGCCGACCGAGTCGATCGGCCAGTACGGCGGCACCCTGCGCTCCGCCCTGCTCGGTGGCAGCTACCTGTTCATGCTGCATCGCCTGAGCGGGTACGAGAACCTTGTTCGCTGGTCTCCCGACTGGAACGAGGTCATCCCGAACATCGCCACCGCCTACGAGGTCAACGCGGACAGCAGCGCCTTCACCTTCTTCCTGCGACCGGGCATGAAGTGGTCGGACGGCGCCCCGTTCACGGCCGATGACATCGTCTTCTACGTCGACGATGTCGCCAACAACGAACTGCTTGGCACCAACCCGGCCAACCCGTTCACGGCCGAGAAGGTCGACGACTACACCGTCACCATCACCCTGGAGCGCCCGGACGGCCTGTTCCTCAAGAACATGTGCCAGGCCGGCGGCGAGGCGTGGAACATCTACCCGAAGCACTACCTGAGCCAGTTCCACGAAACCTACAACACCACCGACCTCGACCAGCTCATCGCCGACAACGACGCCGAGGACTGGTCGCAGCTCTTCCGGATGAAGGGTGGCGTGATCACCGGCACCCCGTACAACGCCCTCTGGCAGAATCCGGAACTGCCGCGGTTGCACGTCTGGAACATCGTGGAGCCCTACGGTAGCGGCACCCGCGTGACCATGGAGCGCAACCCGTACTACTTCAAGGTCGATCCGGAAGGCAACCAGCTTCCGTACATCGATGGCCTGAACTTCGAGGAGATCCAGGACGCCGAGGTGCTCCTGCTCAAGGCCACCAATGGTGAGATGGACCTGCTTCAGCGCAGCGTCTGCACCGTGGCCAACAAGCCGATCCTGGCCGAGGCGCGTGAGTCGGGTGGCTACAACTTCTTCGATGCCATCCCGTCGATCATGAACACGAACTGCTACAAGTTCAACATGACGCACAAGAACCCCGCGATTCGCGAGGTGTTCAGCAACATGGACTTCCGGATTGGCATGTCGTATGCCATCAACCGGCAGGAGATCATCGACGCGGTGTACGTCAGCCAGGGCGAGCCGTGGCAGGCCGCGCCGCTGGAAGGCCCGTACTACAACGAGACGCTGGCCAAGCAGTACACCGAGTACGACGTGGATCTGGCGAACGAGCACCTCGACAAGATCATTCCCGAGCGGGATGGCGATGGCTGGCGGCTGCGCCCGGATGGCGAGCGCCTCACCTTCGTGCTCGAGGTCAACGGCGCCGAGTTCGTCGAAATGCCGGACACCGCCAACCTGGTGGTCAACTACTGGCGTGAAGTTGGTGTCGACTGCCAGATGAAGACGGTCGACCGCGCGCTCTTCGACCAGCACATCAACGCCAACGACGACGATCTCCACGTGTGGCCGGGCGGCAGTGGCGCGCAGGACGCGCTGCTCAACCCGTACAACTACATGCCGATGCCGGGTCTTTCGTTCGGCAAGCCCTGGTACAACTGGTGGAAGAACCCGGCCAACCCGCAGGCCGAGGCGGAGGAGCCGCCCGAAGCGATCAAGCAGCAGTTCGCCCTCTATGACGAACTGACCGCTACCGCCGACGCGGACGAGCACACCCGGCTCCTCAACGAGATCCTGGCGATCGCGCAGGAGAACTTCTGGGTGATCGGCATCGGAACCCCGGCCGTTGTCTACGGTATTCGCAAGAACAACCTGAAGAACGTGCCGGATTCGATGTGGGAAGCGGCCGTGTACCCGACCCCTGGCCCGGTGAACCCGGCCCAGTTCTACTTCGAGAGCTAAGCCACCGGGCGCCCTCCCCGCGTACCGCGAGCACGTTCGTGCCTCCGGTCGCGGGAGAAGGGCGCCAATGGCGTCACGAAACCGGTCGCCACACCACGGGCGACCGGTGGGTACCCGGTGACATTGGCAACACCTGGAGTCGACATGGCGGGGTGGCACGGGCGTCCCTGCCGGTGACCGCCAGATTTCGGGAATAGAGATACCTCTCCGGGTGGAGCACAGGAACCATGGCTCGATTCATTCTTTATCGCCTCTTGTTAATGATCCCGACGATATTCGCCATTTCGGTCGTGTCGTTCCTCATCATCCAGCTTCCGCCGGGCGACTACCTCAACACGCTCGTTTCCCAGATGGAGGCGCGTGGTGAATCGGTCGACGGCCAGGCCATCCGCGCCCTGGAAGAACAATATGGCGTGGGCAAGCCGATTTGGGAGCAATACATAATCTGGATGCAAAACATCCTGTTCCATTGGGATTTTGGAGACTCGTTCGAATACAACCGGCCGGTCACCAGCATGATCGGCAGCCGCCTGGGCTGGACGATCGGCATCTCGGTCGGCGCGCTCCTCGTCACCTGGATCGTGGCCTTCCCGCTCGGCATCTACTCGGCGGTTCGGAAGTACACCGCTGGTGACTATGTCCTGACCTTCATCAGCTTCCTTGGGCTGGCCATTCCCGAATTCATGCTGGCCCTGGTGCTGCTGTACATCTCCAGCGAATACCTTGGCCTGAGTGTGGGCGGCCTGTTCTCGCCCGAATACATCGATGCCTCCTGGAGCCTGGCCAAGTTTGGCGACCTGCTCTCCCACCTCTGGATTCCGGTGCTCATCGTTGGCGTGGCTTCCACCGCCGGGCTCGTGCGCACCATGCGCGCCAACCTGATGGACGAGTTGAGCCAGCCGTATGTGGTCACCGCCCGCGCCAAGGGCCTCTCCGAGCCGAAGCTGATCGTCAAGTACCCGGTGCGGATGGCGCTCAACCCGTTCATCAGCACCATCGGCTGGACCCTCCCCGCCATCATTTCCGGCGAGGCGATCGTGGCCATCGTGCTGAACCTTCCCACGCTTGGCCCGTTGCTGCTCCGGTCACTCCAGGCGCAGGACATGTACCTGGCGGGCGGCATCATCCTGATCATCAGTGTGCTCACCGTACTGGGAACCCTCGTCTCGGATGTGCTGCTGGCCATCTCCGACCCCCGGATTCGACACAGCTAGGTTTGCCAGTGCCCTGGTTCACGATCTGGGGTCTCATTCGTCACGGAGCGTAATCTTCCATGTCCAGTCAAGCCGAGTTTCAGCAGGTAGACCTGCCCACGGAGCCGCCCCAGCCGGAGTCCGAGCTCCCCGCGGCGGTCGCCGAATCGGAAACCACCGTCTTCATGGCCTCCCAGTGGAGGTTGATGTGGTGGAAATTCAAGCGGCACAAGCTCGCCATGATCGGCGGCGTGGTCGTCATCCTGCTCTACCTGGTCGCCATCTTCGCCGAGTTCCTTTCCCCGGCCGACCCCACCGAGGTCAACGCCTCCTACACCTACGCCCCGCCCCAGCGAATCCACCTGGTGGACCGGAGCGGTGGAGGCTGGGACTGGGGTCTGCATGTGAATGGCCTGAAGTCGGAAATCGACCAGGAGACCATGTCGCGTACCTTCACCATCGATGAAGAGTCGCGGATTCCGATCGGGTTCTTCGTCCGGGGCTCCGAATACCGGATGCTGGGCCTGTTCGACACCGATATTCACCTGATCGGCCCGAAGGATCCCTCCCAGCCGATGTACCTGCTCGGCGCCGACCGCCTGGGCCAGGACCTACTCAGCCGCATCATCTTCGGTACGCGCATCTCCATGTCCATCGGCCTGATCGGCGTGCTCATCAGCCTGGTGCTCGGCATCCTGCTCGGCGGCATCTCCGGCTTCTACGGCGGGGCCACCGATACCATCATCCAGCGCGTGATCGAGTTCATCCGCTCGCTGCCAACCATTCCGCTGTGGATGGGACTGGCCGCCGCGCTGCCCCTGACGTGGTCACCAATCAGGGTGTACTTCGGCATCACCATCATCCTGTCGGTGATCGGCTGGACCGGGCTCGCCCGGGTGGTGCGCGGGCGCTTCCTCTCCCTGCGCGAGGAGGAGTTCATCACCGCCGCCAAGCTCGACGGCGTGGGCCAGCTCCGCATCATCGGGCGGCACATGGTGCCCTCGTTCTCCAGCCACATCATCGCCTCGCTGACGCTGGCGATTCCGGCCACCATCCTCGCCGAGACCTCGTTGAGCTTCCTCGGCATCGGCCTCCGTTCGCCCATCAACAGCTGGGGCGTGCTGATGCAGGAAGCCCAGAACATCCGGGCCATCGCCACCGCCCCGTGGCTCCTGCTGCCAGGCCTCTTCGTCATCGTTGCCGTGCTCTCGTTCAACTTCCTTGGCGATGGCCTCCGGGACGCGGCAGATCCATATGCAAGCTAAGGGAAGGAACGGCATGTCGACACACACCAACGGAGCCTCCAAGACCGGGCCCGGTTCGCCCTTGCTCGAAATCACCGACCTCAAGACGTGGTTCCATCTCGATGAGGGCACCATCAAGGCGCTCAACGGCGCAACCTTCGATGTCAAGCGGGGCCAAACGCTCTGCATCGTCGGCGAGAGCGGCTGCGGCAAGAGCATGACCGCTCGCTCGATCCTCCAGATCGTGCAATCGCCCGGCAAGGTGGAGGAGGGCGAAATGCTCTTCCACCGCCAGAACGAGAAAACCGGCGAGGTCACCACGGTCGACCTCGCCAAGATGGATCCCAAGGGCAAGCAGATTCGCGACATCCGCGGCAAGGAGATCTCGATGATCTTCCAGGAGCCGATGACGTCGCTCAGCCCGATCCACACCGTGGGCGACCAGATTTCCGAGAACGTGTTGCTTCACACCGACATGACCAAGGCCGAGGCCCGCGCCCACACCATCGAAATGCTGAAGAAGGTTGGCATTCCCCGCGCCGAGGACCGGTTCGACGCGTACCCCTTCCAGTTGAGCGGTGGGTTGCGGCAGCGCGCGATGATCGCCATGGCGCTCTCCAACAGTCCGGCCCTGCTGATCGCCGACGAGCCGACCACGGCGCTCGACGTGACCACCCAGGCCCAGATCATCGAGTTGATGCAGGGTCTCCAGCAGGAGATGGGCATGGCGATGATCTTCATCACCCACGACCTCGGCGTGGTGGCCGAAATCGCCGACGAGGTGGTGGTGATGTACCTCGGCAAGGTGGTGGAGCGGGGCTCGGTCGACGAGATTTTCCACGAGCCGAAGCATCCGTATACGCGCGCCCTGCTGCGCTCCATCCCGCGGCTCGGCTCGGCCAGCCGCGAACGGCTCGATTCCATCCGCGGCATGGTGCCTGATCCGTACCACCGCCCGGCTGGCTGCTCGTTCCACACCCGTTGCGACTTCGCCATGGCTGGCGTGTGCGACCGCATCCAGCCGCCGACCACCAAGCTTGGTCCGCGCCGCGATGTGCAATGCCTGCTCTACGAGCCCGAGTACACATCAACCCCCCAATCGCAAGAGATCCATGCCGTCATCGATCCGGTGGCGGCGGCCCAGGGAGAGCTTCATGGCACAACAGCATGACCCCACGCCCGGCGTGGAAACCCCGGCGGACATTCCCGCCCAGACGCTGGTGGACGTTCGAAACCTGAAGGTGCACTTTCCCCTCGGTGGCGGGTTCCTCAAGAAGTCGACTGGCACCCTGAAGGCGGTCGATGGCATCTCGTTCTCCATCCGCAAGGGCGAAACGCTTGGCCTGGTGGGTGAAAGTGGCTGTGGCAAGACCACCACCGGCCGCAGCATCGTGCGCGCCATCGATCCCACCGGCGGCAGCATCACCTACATGCGCGAGGACAATTCCAGCGTGGATCTCGCCGCGCTGGACAACCGCGAACTCAAGCCGTACCGCAAGGAGATTCGGATCGTCTTCCAGGATCCATTTTCCTCGCTCAATCCCCGCATGACCGTGATGCAAACCGTGGGCGAGCCGCTGAAGGCGTTCGACGTGTATCCCGGCAGGCAGCGCGAGGAGCGGATCGCCGAACTGCTGCAGAAGGTTGGCCTGCGGCCGGAATACATGCGCCGCTACCCACACGCGTTTTCCGGCGGCGAGCGCCAGCGCATCAGCATCGCCCGCGCCCTGGCGCTCGATCCGCGCCTGGTGGTGCTGGACGAGGCCGTTTCCGCGCTCGACGTCTCGGTTCGCGCGCAAATCCTGAACCTGCTCTCCGACCTGCAGAAGGACCTCGACCTCACCTACCTCTTCATTTCCCACGACCTGAGCGTGATCGAGCATATCTGCGACCGGGTGGCGGTGATGTATGTGGGGCAGATCATCGAGCTGGCGCCCACGCGGGAGCTGTTCGAGAAGCCGCTGCACCCCTACACCGAAACGCTGATGTCGGCCGTGCCAGTGCCCGATCCCAGGCTGCGCAATCGGCGCCAGCGAATAAAGCCCCAGGGCGAGGTGGCCGATCCGGTCAACCCACCCTCGGGATGCTATTTCCACCCACGTTGCCGGTTCGCCCAGGATCGCTGCTCGAAGGAAGCCCCGCCGCTGCGTGAAATCACGCCCGGCCGGTTCGCCGCCTGCCATTTCGCCGAAGACCTCTCGCTGCTTGGGGTGGAGTCGATGGGAGTTGGCTCCCCGGCCTGATCGGCGCCAGCGCGCCGGATTCGGCGGGAAAGGGAATCGATGCGTCAGGATGAGGCTCCACGGACACGGCTATCGCCACGGCGGCCAACGCTGGAAGATGTCGCCCAGGCCGCGAACGTGTCGGTGATGACGGTTTCCCGGGCGATGAAGGGCAGCCCGCTGGTCACCACGCAGACGCGCGACCGGGTGCTTGAGGCGGCGGCCAGGATCGGCTACCGGCCCAGCTTCTCGGCCCGCACGCTGCGAACCGGCGAAAGCCGCCTCATCAGCATCGTTGGGCCGAACCTGGGCGTGCCGCTGCATGTCGCCGCGATGCAGGGAGCGCGTGACGCCGCCGCCCAGCTCGATTACCGGCTGATGCTGCACATGGACTCGCCGGACCGGGCGGTGGAGTACGCCTTCTCGGCGGATGGCGACCTGGTGATGGGCGAGTCGGTCAAGAAGCCGGGCATCATCAGCCGCACGGTCAGCCTGATCGAGCCCACCGTGGAAGGCATCGACCTGTGTGGCACCGACCTGCCGGGCATCGCCCGCGATACCTACCTGTACCTTCATTCGGCTGGCTACCGGCGGATCGGGTTTCTCCAGTCCATTGGCAACTCGCCGGTGAGGGGCTGGCGTGAGGCCATCGCCCAACTGGGCATCGATCCCGATCCGAACCTGATCCAGGAGGTCGGGCCCGGCCGGCAGGGAATTGTGGATGGCGTGCGCCGGCTTACCTCGCAGGCGCCGCGCCCGGACGCGATCGTGGTGGTGCACACCGCCGGCACGCCGGTGGCGCTGGACGAACTGTTGCGCCAGGGCATCGAGATCGGGCGCGACATCGGGTTCGTGGGGTCCGAGGTCACCAGCAACGAGTGGGGGAACGTGGTGACCCCCGGCCTGTCCATGATCCGCATACCGGGGTATGCCATCGGCTGGTCTGGCTGCATGCGCCTGATCGAGCGCCTGCGCGGCGACGATTCACCCCCGAGGCACCTGCAAATCCCCTCGGAACTGGTCATCCGCCAGTCCACCCCGCCCATCCAGCACACCGACGGCTGACGTCGTCGTCGCGGGAGGCGGGTGAAGGATTGGTCGACGGGAACAGGATCGACAGACCCACTGCGTGGGCCGTCGATCCATACATTTCATGCCTCGTTCTGGCTCATGGTGATTCCCCAAGACGACCAGCAATGGCGCGGCCATACATCGGTATGTTCACGGACGGTGAGACGCCTCAATGGCGGTTGGGCCCTCCCCACGAATGGGATCACGATTACATGTCCATTTTCGACACGCTCTGGATATCGAGCCGCAACCGGTTGCCGTAGTCGGTCAACTAACGGAACAATCGCTCTGGCACCCAGCCGGCGATGAGCGCGACAAGCAGCCCACCCAGGTTGCTGAAGCTGTAGATATCCTCCAGCGCTCGCCAATGGTTTTCGACGGTCGCATCGTCGTCATCACCGTCCGTGGACGGCCCGGCGTCGTTCTCCTCCGCCGGGTCCGCTGAATCCGTCGCTGGCTGATCCTGCACCAGGGCGACCAGTCCAGGGTGTTCGGCGAAGGCGATCATGGGCTGGGCGGATTCACCATCCGGACCAGGAGTTCCATTCCCTGGCGGGGTCTGTTCGTCGCCTGAGTCTGGTGTTGGAGGGTCGAAGACGTCCGTGCCCACGAGTACCGGGAAGGAACACCGCCATCATGGCGGCCATTCCGGATAGCGTGAACGCACGCGCGAGTTCCACTCGAAACAACCCGTAATCCTCGACCAGATCCGGGATCGCGCCTGTCTGCCGGACCCGCGGGAGCGACAGGTTGCCAGATGCCGATCCCACCAGCGAGAACACGATCGCTGCCGGTCGTAGGCGGAGAGCGGAGGCGAGGTATAGAGGCTGTAGGCGCATTCCTTGTTCGTTGCCATGTTGTCGGAGATCTGGCTTTTCGCCGAGTCCAACTGTTGCTTCATGGCGATTCTGGAGACCGCCGAGAAGTGCGATCCATCCAGCCGCAACTCCAGGCTGTAGGCGTGCGCCAGGCAGAGGTGAGATGGAGGTGTTGTGGTTTAGCTGGTCTCCATAATATGGAGTGAGGTCTGTAAGTCAATAGGGTGTGGCGGTCGCATTGTCCCCTCCTGGCTCCCGGCCCCTGGGCGGTGTGTGTCGGAGAGCACCCCCTGCCTGTGTCCCGCCCGCGAGACATCCGCCTGATGCGTGGATAGAGTGCGGATAGGGACATGATCGTGGATGCGGGAACGAGCGAATGGAAGAATGCGCCAACCGGGGGTTTCGCACAATTCCCTCACCGGGGAGAGCAGGGCACATCCAGAGGAACTGGCTATACCTGCTCATGATCCTGCCAATCGTCTCCGGTGACGCCCCGCCCCATCTGTCTCGCTCTGGGCGAACCACCCTCCATGGTTCGCCCGGGGCCCCGGGCATGCAGCGCGTGCCGCCCTGGTCACAGGACTGGCCCACATGCCTTTTCGGGATTGGGGGAAACCTGGTTCACCCACCGCGGACGATGCGAGAGACAGGGAGTACACGCAATGAACGTCGCCTTGCCCCGAATGTTTCCATGGCTGCTGGTCCTGCTGGTGGCGATGATTTCTCCCTCGCCGGCAATTGGCCAGGATGCGGACCGACCAGTCACGCCGGTGGACGAGCTGGCATTGACCCTGGTGGATGGCAACGGATACACGGTCATTGACGCGGCGGGGTCATTTCAGTTTCAGGATGGCGTTCTGCTGTGGGACAACCTTCCCCTCGCGGTGATCGAGAGTATCATGCCCTTCGCCCTGATCGACAATTTCGCGGCGGACTACATGCTCCAGCATCCAGACGAGTACTACCCCACGGGCGTGTTCCTGCGCGTCACCACGTTCCAGGATGCGCTAGCCGCCGCGTATTACGTGGACAACGTGCTCGAGGCGGTGGTTCGTCCCGAACAAGAGTCCGGCACGATTGCCGGTAACTCCGTGGCGATGGATGCCCTGCCCGACCACGACGGAGCCATCGCTGGCTGGACGTTTGACACTTATACCAACGATGGGGGAGTACTGCCGTCGGTTCGGTACGTTGCCCAGATTGGCAACAAGGCGGTCAGCGTCACGGTTGTCAGCCAGAACCCTGCTATCGCCGCGGCCGCCGCGTTGGACCTTACCGAAGCCCAGGTCGCGGCCGTGCGGGCTGATCAACCCCCCGCCCCGCTGCCGTTCCCGGTGGCCGGATAGGTTCGCGCTCGTCCGGAGCGCCTGCGGCGGAGGCGTCGTCGCCAGCTTTGAACTGTCGTGGGGCGTAGCCGCGGCGGCGACACCGGTGGTGTTTGGGCTGCTGTACGGGGTTGCCCCGGTGGCGCCGTGGCTGGCGATGGTTGGGTTCATTGTGGTAGCGGCCGGATTGCTGAGGCTGGCCGAGCCCGGCATCGCGCCTGACAGGAACATCCCTGTCAGGCGCGGGTCAGGCGCTCGTGTCGCGCCGCATTCATGAGCGAGGGTTACGTGCCGCTCTCGTCCTGATCGCCGTCTCCGTCTTCCGGCGCATCGTCGTCTTCAGGCTCACTCTCCGTTGTATCCGGCGCTTCGGTGGGAAGCGGGGCGGTCGTTGGTTCCGGAATGGCGGTCGGCTCCGGGGTTGGCGTTGGATCACTATCGCCGGAGACCGGTTGGTTGCCCTCGTCGTCGCCCTCGTCGGAGGTGGACTGGAGCACGGAACGCTGCTCTTCCTTGGGCTCGGGCTCAGGCGCCGAAGCCATGATGATCGCCAGCAGTTCGTTCGCCACGATTTCCGAATAATCCGGTTGGGCCTGCCGTGAACTGATTCCCGCGCCAGCCAGAATCGGGTTGATGCACAGACCGGTATAGGTGGTCGGGAAGTTGCGCAGGAGCCAGGCTATCTGCCTGACGGGACGCCATCCGAAAAATCCGTCAGGGAGGTTAGGAATCGCCGGAATTCCTGTCGGTAGGCACAGGAAGCACTCCTCATCGAAGACGTCACCACAGAAGATATTGCCAGAGGTAACGTAGCCCGAACATCTGGTGTCGCAAAGCACGGGGGTGCTGGCGGACTGGGCGGCTGTTGGCACGGTTGTCGAGATAAGCGCCGGCGCCACCACCGCTCCGGCTATCGCCGCCTTCCTGGCCAGCGAACGGCGTGACATGCGCGCGATTCGCATCTCCTCGGGAAGCGCTCCTGCCAGCAAATGGGCGTCGGCCAGTTGGGTCAGAGCCAGCCGGATGGCTCCCTCATCGATAGCTGTTGCCAGCGATTCGCTGGTTTCCCGCGCCAGATCGGACAGGCGTTGCTGGCCGTCGCAGAGGTTCCAGACCGCCGCGACCGTCTCGTTGAGGTGGTGGAGTTCCCCGCGATCGGTGTCATACACCAGCAGGTCGCTTGCCAACTGAGTGACCACCAAGCCTTCTCGACGGGACGCGGGAATAACATAAGAAAGAGTGTCTACACGCAAGGCGCCATGACTCCCGGGATGTTCTGGCGTGCAGCCAACAAACATCGGTTGGACAAACATCGCGACGCGAAGTACCAAGACCGCGATGTGATAAATAGATGACCCATAAGGCATGCTATCACGATATTGGTCATAGTCAAATAAGGTGGTTATTGACGGAGTCTAGGCGTGCTTCGCGTCGGGGGTGACTCTCTCGCGATGCTTTGGGCACGATCGCGTTGGCGCAGGCGCTCCCCGGGCAATCCTTGCTGGGCGAAGGCTAGCCGCGCCGCTTGCCCGTTAGCGGGCCCTTCATCAGCGCTCAACTCAGGTCCGGAATTCGGTGTTCCGACAGTTGTTAATGCGCGAACCAAACCTGGTAGCTCCAGTGGCCTTGCGTGGGATGGAGATGTCCCAAGCCGCTCCGGGGAGCAGCGGAGGGTTTCCCGGAACCGTAGCGACCATTTCCGGATTCCGGGCATTTTCACAAGACATGGCGGGTTTTTCCGTTTTCGATGCGTTCACTGTGGTAGAAATAAGAACAAATGTTCTAATTCTCGCCACCTGAAACCATCGCCAACCACCAGGGAGCCCTCACATGCTTGTCGCCGGACCATGGACCACCCACCTCACCGGAACCGATCTCGCATTCTGGCCGCCGGGGGTACGCACCGCCGCCGACGATGCACGCGTGGCCGCCTATGCCGATGCGCTGGCCTTCTATCACGGTGACCAATGGCGGGACAGGGCACGCCGGGGCGAGACCCGCCTGGTGCTGAACTATGCCCGCGCGCTCGTCCGCAAAACCGCCAGCTACGTCTTTCCCGGGCCGGTCAGGTTCGCCGCCTCGCCAGGCAACGACCCAGCCCTGCGTGACGCCGGGAACCTGGCCGAACAGGCGCTCGCCACGCTGGCCGCCGATCTCGACCTTGACCGCCTCGACCAGTCCCTGGCCATCGACGCGGCCGTGCTGGGCGACGCCGCGATCAAGGTGACCTGGGACGATCGCGCCGGGCGGCCCCGCGTCGCCCCGGTCGATCCCGGGTCGCTCGTCGCCCACTGGGCGCCGGACGATCCGCGCGCCCTCGAACGCATGACGCACGCCTATGGGCTGACGGGCTCCCAGGCGCGACGACTTTTCCCACGTTTCCGGCTCGATGCCCTCGATCCCGACCGCGTCGGACCGGTGGTGGAGACCTGGACCAGCGAGCGGTGGACGGTGCGGATCGATGGGCAACTCGTGCATGATGTCGCCAATCCCTACGGCTGGATTCCCTACGTGGTTATCGCCAACAGCCCGCGACCGTTCAGCTTCTGGGGCCAATCCGACCTGATCGATCTCGTCGATGTCTGCCGCGAGATCAATGAGCGAATGACCGTCCTCTCTCGCGTTCTCGAACTCTCTGGCGCGCCCATCGCGGTGCTGGAGAACGTGCATGGCTCCGACGGTATCTCGGTTGGGCCTGGCGCCAAGTGGGAGCTGCCCGAAGGGGCGAAGGCGTACCTGCTCGATCTCCTCCAGGGCGGAGGCTCGCAGATCCATCTCGACTACATCGACAGGCTCTTCCGCGTGCTTCATGACCTCAGCGAAACGCCGCGCACGGCCTTCGGCGATTCCGGCCGCGATCTCTCCGGGGCGGCCCTCGAGGTCGAAATCCAGCCGCTGGTGCAGAAGGTGGAGCGGTTGCGCCGGATGTGGAACGGCGTCTTCGCGCGTCGCAACGCCATGCTGCTGGACCTGCTGGAACGGTTCGGGCACCACGACCTGCGTGGCGTGCGGCGCACCACCACGATCTGGCCGCCGATCCTGCCCAGCGACCGCGACGGGGCCGTGCGGAACGCGGCGGTGCTGGTCGGAAGCGGTATCCAGAGCCGTCGCTCGGCCATCGTCGATCTGGGAGGCAACGATCCCGAGGGCGAACTCGCGGCCATCCGGGCCGAGCGTGATTTCGCCTTCGCGGCGGTGGAGGGGAAGGCGCCATGAGCTCGCGGTGCCGCGCCCGTTCCCTTGGACGTCGTGACGCAAGCCTCCCAGTCGTCCCCTGTCTGACCTGATACCCGCAGAAAGGAGCCATCCATGGTCAATCGCCTCGATCTCCGGATCGTCCTCCGCCGCCGTCTCTCCGATACGAACAGCAATCCGCTGTGGGAGGAAGATTTCCTCAACGATGCCCTCACCGAGGCCGTCCGCCGCTACAGCACGTCCGTTCCTCGCCAGGCGGTCGCCGCCATGAACGTGATCGCCGGCGACCGGGAAATCTCCCTCCCGCCCAGCGTGAACGCCATGCGGATCGTCCATGTCTTCGATGATCGTGGTGTGCCCTGGCGCCGCTGGGAACAGCGAGACGCCCCACCTCCCGCGCCGACCGGGTACGCCGAGACACCGGCGACCTGGCGGGCCTGGGGAACCAGCGTCATTCTCGCCGCCCCCGCCCCGCGCACGGGTCTTTGGCGACTGGAACACTACGCGAACCGCGACGAACCGGTGGATGACCTCAGCGATCTCGACATCTCGCCTGGCGACGAGGATCTCGTGCTGGCCCTGGCCGTCGCGGTGTCCCTCCAGCGCTGGGCCGTGGCGGAAGGAAAGCGGTACAACGGCCGCTCCGGGGTGCATCCCATCGCCGCCGCCGCCCGTACCGCCCAGGCCGACGCCGACCGCCTGCTCTGGCACCGATTCCGTCATGTCCGGAGCGGTTCGCTCACCAACCGCATGGCCTGACCGCCATCGAAAGGAGATCCGCCATGCGGAGCCGCTCAGCCACTGGCGCCATTGGCAACTTGAAACCCGCGCCCACTTCGGTGCGAGAAACTGTTGAAACGACCTGGACCACCTTTCGCGATCGGGCGGAGCGCGTGCTCGAACCCGTTTACTCGCTCGTTGCCCGGCTCATCCGCATCTCCCGCTGGGTGCTCACCCGCGTCGCCCTTGTGTACCCCGTGCGGTGGTATGCCTGGCGGACCGCCCACGACGAGCGCACGTGCCCGGAGTGTGGCGCGATGAGTGGCCGGTCGTGGCCCGAGGATCGTCCCGGCCCCACGCCGCCGCTGCATGTGAACTGCCGCTGCCAGGTTGTGCCGCATCGCACCGAATGGCGGGTGCGCCACATTCCCACCTGGCAACTCCGCGTCACCACCCGCCAGCAGTGGGAATGGACCCGCACCGGCTGGGCCTGACCAGTCTCCACCACACCCCTCAACCAACCGAACCGGCGCCCGGAACTCCACTCCGCGCGCCGGTTCGGCGCTTTCGCCCATCAAGGGAAAGGATCACCTCGCAATGGCGCAATCCTCTGATATCGTCCTCAACGGCGATCCATACATGCTCGTGGCGGCCCATGGCCGGGAAGGCTACCTGCGCTCGCAGGACGGCATCGACGAAGGCCGCACTGGACGCGTCAGCCAGACCGATTTCTTCGGCGGCACCCGCCGCGCGATCCAGCTCGAACGCGATCGTGGCTTCGCCTCACTGGAAGTTGGCCCCGCGCTCGGCGGGCAGGGTGTCTCGCCCTGGCCGTTCAGCGATACCGTCTCCCTGGCCAGCGGCACGCCAGACGGCTCACTCGCCTTTGAATATCCCCATGCCGTCATTCGCGACCATCTCTATATCGGCATCGGCCAGTACCTCTACAAATCGGCCTCGCTCGCCGCTGGAGCGTGGGCCGCGCCAACCCGGATTTACGATGCCGGGTCCGGGAACACCATCTGGTCGATCATCCAGTACGGCTGGAACATCATGCTCTCGTTCGGCGCCACCAAGGACATTACCCACGGGCTGTATCCCGATTTCACTTCGCCAAGCGTCCTCTTCGCCGGATCGCGCGGCTATCACATGGTTGCCTACCAGGGCTTCGCGATCTGGGCCGATGCCCGAGCCGAAGGGACCGGCTACCAGAACATGCTCCAGATGGTGACCGGCTCCGGCATCCAGCAGCGACGCACCGCCTCGCCCATCCGCCGCGTCACCACCGCCCAGGCGGAGGTCGTCATCGCCACCAGCGACGCCGTGTACACCTACGCCGGCCGGATCGCCGAGTACACCGTGCCCAACCCCTCGCCCCCGCCCGATGACATGGAAGTGGAGCGCTGGACCGGCGACGTGACCCCGTTTTTCCAGCATGGCGCCGCCACCTTCGCCGATGATTTTCGCTTCATTCTCGGGTTTGGCGGCCGCACCTATGCCTGGCTCGCCGGGATGGTTCTGGAGCACGACCCCAATGGGGAGCGCGCTGGCTGGCGCGAGACCGGCCTCTCTGGAGCGCGATGCCATGGCGCTTGCGTCGCGGCGGGCTATCTCATCGTCTCACTGGTCACCCATCACGGCCGCTCGCAGGTATGGGCGTGGGATGGAGCGGGCTGGTGGCAGGTGGTCGATGACGACGAGCTGAGCGCGACCTGGCTCGCGCCGATCCCGCTCGCCGGGCTCGATGGCTACGACGTGGGTGTCTTCCGGGAGGGGTCGCGGGATGTGCGGATGCTGCGCCTCGTTCACCGCTCCAGCACCCACACCACCGTCCCCGCCATCGCGCCCAACCCGTATTACATCACCTCGATGATCGACGCTGGCGAGCGCGACAGGACGCGGGCCTGGCGTGGGATTGGCGCGACGTTCGCCTCCCCGGTACTGTCTGGAAATCCCGCCAGCACGGAAGACGTCACCGTGTACCTCGACCATTCCACCGATGCCGGCGCCACCTGGACCACCGCCGCGACGCATACCGCGACCGCCAACACCCTGGCCGGAAACACCTTCCAACTCGCCGCCGCGCTGACCGGGGCGGTCGCGCCGTGGATCATGCTGCGCGTGCGCTGGACTGGCACCTTCGACTGGGCTCCCACGCTCACCGGGCTGTGGGCCGAGTACGAAACGATGGATTCCCCGGCGCGCCGCCGCCGGTGGCGATTCACGGTGCAGGCCGAGGACCAGGTGGTTGACCGGGAAGGCGCCACGCTGACCCGTACCGGTCGCCAGCAGATCGCCGAACTCTGGGACCACTGGCGACAGGCCACCCCGCTACCGTTCCGCGATCTCGACTATGACGATGACGCCACGGAACGGCAGGTGAGGATCGTCGGTATCTCCGAGGCCGTCGCCGCTCCCCACCAGGCCGGTCGCTGGGGGCAATCGGCCGTCTCGCTCGTGCTGGTGGAGGTGTAACCGACGTGTCTCAGGCCACGCGCCGCCGGTTCCATTCGTCCTTCGTCAGCGCCAGTTCGCAGGGGCGGCAGGCCGCGATCCACTCGATGTGGTCGGGATCGCGCTTGCGCTCCTCGCGGGTGGCCCGCAGTTCGAGCAGCTCCAGCGGCTTGCCACACTCCGGGCACCGAAACCGATCCAGCGTCAACCGCTCGTGATCGAGGAAGTCTTCATGATCGATGTCGTGTTCGTCGCCGTGGTTTCGAGACTGCATGACTGGGCCAATCCTCACCTGAGACCATAAGAACATGTGTTCTATAGTGCCACGATCCGGCCCACAACTCAACCCGAAAGGACCTCCTCCCATGACCATTCCCGATTCCCTCGACCTGCTGGCCGGCGTGCCGTTGATGGTGGTGGTGCCCGCGCTGGTGGAGCTCGCCAAGCGCCAAGGCATGCCAGTTCGCTATGCCGGATTGGCGTCGATCATCGCCGCCACGCTGCTGCTGGCCCTGGCGGGGTATGCTCTCGATCCCCACCTGGAACCACGAGATCCCGCCCGGTGGGTGGTTGGTGGCATCGTCTACGGTCTCGCCGCCGCCGGGCTCTACTCCCAGCGGGTCACGCTCACCAAACTGACTCCCGGAGACCCTGAATCCCCCGTATCATGATCCCCGGCATTCTGGCCCGGACGAGCGGCCCGCCCCTCGTCCGGGCCATTTCATCGCACGCGAAAGGCAGCCAGTGAGTCACCCCCAGAGCACCACGCACTACTCGGAGAAGACCCTGTCGCCAGAACCCACGGTTCACCCCACCTCGCTCATTCGCGACACCGAGCTGGGCGAATGGACCGACATCGGCCCCAACTGCTCCATCGTTGAGGCCTCGCTGGGCGACTACACCTACTGCGCGGGCGATGTCTCCATCATCTACGCCACGGTCGGCAAGTTCTGCTCCATCGCGTCCCACGTCCGCATCAATCCCGGCAACCACCCCATGGAGCGCGTCACGCAGCACCACATGACGTATCGTCGTCGCATGTTCGGGTTCGCCGAGACCGACGACGACACCTTTTTCCAGTGGCGCCGTGACCATCACGTCACCATCGGCCACGATGTCTGGATCGGGCACGCGGCCGTCATCATGCCTGGCGTCACCATCGGGACCGGGGCGGTGATCGGGTCGCAGGCGGTCGTCACCAAGGATGTTGCGCCCTACACCATCGTCGGCGGGGTTCCGGCGAAGGTCATCCGCGAGCGCTTTCCACGCGATGTCGCCGCCCAGTTGGAGGCCATCGCCTGGTGGGACTGGCCCCGCGACCTCCTCGAAGCCCGCTTCGCCGACCTCAATGACCTCCCTCGTTTTCTTGAGTTGTACGGAGCATCAGAGGGTGATCCTGCTCGGTAGGGACGTGTTCGTGCATGCGCCACCTCGACGCGCCATGGCATCTCAGTATTTCTCACGCCACCCGCCTCTCCAGATTGATGCCAATTACGTGATTTCACCGATGTTTCGGGGCTTTTGACCTGCCAGACTGGAATGGACGCATTGATTCGTACCAGCCGTGGCCCGTCAGGATCTCCTGACTCGTGTATGTCATGGCGATCAAGTGAAGAAAGGGCGACATGGGATCTGCTTCGTCACATCCGGGGCCCCTGACTTTCCGTCGACGCATCATGGCCGTGCTGGGGATGGCCTCCCTGCTCATGGCGATGTTGACGCCATTCGTCGATCTCCACGCTGGCGCGCTCGCCGGCCAGAAGGAGGTCGAGTGCAAGCCTGGATTCGTGCTCGACGAACGGACCGGCCAGTGCGTGCCGGAGAAGCCGGTCGAGGAGCCCAGATGCGAACCCGGCACCGTGCTCGATGAACGGACGGGCCGGTGTGTGCCTGACAAACCAGTCAATGACCCTCCAAGGTGCGAGCCTGGCACGGTGCTCGACGAACGATCTGGTGAATGTGTCCCGGAAAAACCGGTCGATGAACCCCCTCCCGAATGCCCGAAGGATCAGACCTGGAATCCGGACCGTGGCTGCGTGCCTGTCGCAACCGAGCCGCCCGCCCGGGAGCCGGAAGATCCCACCGTGGATGTGTATATCGAGAAGTACGATTGCGCCGCCCGTCCCGAAGTCAGCCTCAATCTGGACGATCCACGCGGTTTGGTCGAACAGTGCGCCGCCAATCAGGTTCCCATTGATATGTCCCACGATGTCGAGGGGGACGGACAGGATCCGTCCGGCCAGTCGGGAACCAGTGAGTTCAGTTGGCCCGATCAACCATCCGGCACACATGTCATCGAAGAGCAGGTTCCCGAGGGCTACGGTACCCCCGTGATCTACTGCACCGTTGTCGCACCCGGTGAAGATGGGCAGGTGCCCGTCAAGGTCCCCGTCCAAAAGGGGAACATGGTAGTCCTGGACGTGATGTCGGGTGGGGATGTGTACTGCCTGTGGTTCAACATCCAGGTGCCGGAGGAGTCGCCTCCAACCAATACCGGCGGCACGGTGGATATCTACAAGTCCGTGTGCCCGGCTGGTGTTCCCCCGGACATGGAAGTCGAGGCCTATCAGGACGAGTGCACGCTCACGGGCGACTGGGATTTCGAGGTCGAATGGACCGATGGAACCTTCACCACCGATGCCAACGGCTTCGTTGGGTGGACCGATGTGCCGCCCGGCGAATGGCGAATCACGGAGGCGCTTCCCGAGGGGTATGGCGCGCCGGTCGTCTGGTGCCGCTGGCTCTCCTGGCCACCGGATGTGGTGGACGTCGACCCCTCCTGGTTCCTGCTGGACGCGGCGGAAGGAATCATCCTGATCCCGCTCAAGTACGGCGACATGCATATCGAATGCCGCTGGTTCAACATGCGGGAAAAGGGAGCGTTCGAACCCACCCCACCACCAGGTGACGAGAAGCCGACCGAAGCATCGCGAGGCGTTGAGCTCACGGTCTACAAGTACCTGTGCCCAGCCGGATACAGTCCTGGAGCCCCTGGCAGCGATCCACTCCACGACTGCTCCATGCCCATGAACGGGGTCGTTTTTGCAATCGAACGCCCCGACTCAATGGAGGTGCTGACAAGCACTGGCGATGCCGTCGATGGCGGGATCCATCTCAGCGGCAATCCACCCGGCGATTACACCATTACCGAAGAGCCGCCGGCGGGTATCGAGAGCGCGTTCGTGTGGAGTTGCTCCAACCATGGCACCACCATGCCAGGCGCCACCCCGCTCAGCGTTGGCTACCGTTATTCGCTCACCCCGCAGCCAGGCGACAGCATCACCTGCCTCTGGTTCAACATTCCGTTTGACAATGGCGTGTGGGACCCCGACCCGAATGTGGCCACCGAACCGCCTTCTTCCGACGACACCGGGATCGAGCTTCAGGTATTCAAGCTCTGGTGCTCGGACCAGGCCACCAGCACCACGGGCTACCAGCAACTGGTTGAGGAGTTCTGCGAATTCAGCGAGGCGCAAACGGCCACGGTCACGGTGATGAGCGATGGGGGGAGTTCCACCAAGGCCATCGTGGGGCAAACCCCCGGCACCTGGAACCTCACCGGGGATTCGTGGGCGTTGTCGGAAGCGCAGGTGGAGGGCCATGGCTCGCCGGTCGCGTGGTGCCAGTTGGTGGGGGCCGGATCCGGTGATGGCGAACCATACCGGTTGGAGAACAACGGCTGGTCCTGGATGCCGGAGGCGACGAGTTCGGGCGGTGACATGGCCTGCGCCATCTTCAATATCCCCGGGGAATTCGAGATTCCGGAGCCGACCGAGGTTCCCACCGAACCCCTGGAGCCCGCCGAGCTAACGATCTTCAAGTACGAATGCCCGGTCGATTACAGCCTCCGGAATAGCGGCGCCGATCCCGCCGTGGACTGCGTTATGCCTGTCGACGGGATGTCGTTCAGTCTCGAATCTGTCGACCCGGCCGGATATGAGGCCCAGTCAACGACCGGCGATGCCATCGAAGGCGCGGTCGTCTTCGGTGGGCTTGCGCCAGGCGACTACGTGGTCAGCGAGGTGCCATACGCCGGCATCCAGACATTCTTCGTCTGGAACTGCTCCAACCTTGGCGTTCCCGTGCCGGGCGACGCCCCGCTCGCCTACTGGACCAGCCTCTCGTTGACCCTGCAGGCAGGCGACAGCGTTACCTGTTACTGGTTCAACATCCCGGCTGGCGACGTGTTTGAACTGGACCCGAACCCCCAGGCTCCCACCGAACCCCCGGAACCCACCGCGGAGCCAACGCCAACACCCGCGGAACCCACCGAGGAGGAAGTGGAGGATCCCGAACCCCTGGTCACACCCTGGCCCGAGCAGGTGGTCGACCTGCGGGTCTCCAAGATGTGGTGCTCGGATGAGGCCAGCAGTCAAATGGATTACCAGCAACTGATCGAGGACTTCTGCGAGTTCAGCGACAAGCGCACGGCCAACGTAACGGTGGCCAGCGATGGTGGAAGTTCAACCAAATCCATCGCTAGCCGAACACCCGCCACCTGGGTCGTTCCCAGAAATACCTGGACGATCTCGGAGGCCCCGGTGGACGGCTACATCGATGCCGTCGTCTGGTGCCAGGACGTGGAATCCACGGGCAAGAATGGCCGGTCTCCCGGACGGAATGAGCCGTACCAGTTGAAGGGCCGGAACTGGTCGTGGGCGGCCCGGACGGGAAGCACCAGCGGTGTCATCGCCTGCGCGATCTTCAATATCGCCGAGCCCACGGGCCAGGCGCCTTCCGGCCGCGCGCTCGACCTGTACCACTACAGTTGCCCGCACAGCACCGTCGCCCTGTCGCATTCAGCGCCGGCGCCGGACGCGTTTCTGGAAGCCTGCGCACCAGTGTCTGGCTGGGTTTTCCAACTGGAAACGGATGGTGGGCTGATCGAGTCGATAACAACTGATGGGGGAGTCCTGAGCTGGAACGGGCTGCCAGGTGGCCAGTGGACGGTGTCGCAAGCCGTTCCGCCCGACCACGAGCGGCCGCCCGCGATCTGGTGCCAGTACCTGGCATCCTCGCCCGGTGCCGACCTTCCCACGGGATGGTTTCCGATACGAAATGAGTTGCTCATCTCGAATGAAATCATGCGGCTGACCGTTGAACACGACGGCATCCATCTCGAATGTCACTGGTTCAACCGCCTGGTCGAGCCCCACCATCTGTTTCTGAGCGTGTATGAGTGTCCTCGTTCCGCCGCGGGGAGCAGTGAATCAGTCCTCCTGTTCCACTCCGGGTGCCGGAGGGCTGAAGCAGGTATTCCCATCACGCTTGCATATGGCGATGGAAGCGCGGACGTTACAAAGCTCACCCACGCGCAGGTACTCACCGAGTGGTGGGGTATTCCAGATGGCGCGCATTCCCTTGTCTTTCCGCAATATCTCGCGGGGATTCCCATGTCGCAGGCGTACTGCGGACACTTGCCCCTGACGTATCCCGATCCGGTCCAGTTCCAGAAAAGTCAGGTTCCGTTCACCAATGGAACCCTGGACATCACGTTTGATGGCCAGATGGAACGGGAAGGAATCAGTTGCAGGCTCTTCGCGTTTACGTTTGGACTCGCCGTGTCAGGTCCAGCCAGCGGTATCGAGGTAAACCTTCCGCCTTCGTTCTGGTTCATGCGCCAGGGCCCCAGCCAGACTCGTGCCAGAGCCCGTGCGATGGGTCAGGTACGGCCTGGTGCACCTCGACCCGGAGGCTCGGTGCCTGAACATAGACAATCCGCTTCGCAAACCTCAACGATCTTCCCCGCTTCCTTGAGGTGTAGGGAAAAGCATCTGGCTGATGGCTGAGACGGTCGCCTGGAGCGGTTTTCAGAGGAAGTGCGCGTCTGGTAGGGTGGGAGGATAAAGCGCCCGCACGCCTCAGACGACGTCCGTGAATGAGCCTTGGCCTCCGTGCATGAGGGGCACCGCGTGGCTGACGTCGCCGTCATCTTGCCTGGCGTCACCATCGGGACCGGCGCGGTGATCGGCTCGCAGGCGGTCGTCACGAAGGACGTGACGCCCTACACCATCGTCGGCGGGGTTCCGGCGAAGGTCATTCGCGAGCGCTTCCCACGCGATATCGCCGCCCGGTTGGAGGCCATCGCTTGGTGGGACTGGCCCCGCGACCTCCTCGAAGCGCGATTCGCCGACCTCAACGATCTCGTCACATTCCTGGAGCGATACGACCCCAGCCGAATGCGGGCCGGCGGCGGCGAGTGAGGCCAGTGGCTTCCGGTGTGCGGGATGGATGCGTGGGATGTCGTCGTCGGGGAGGAGCGCGCTTAACTCTTCTGGTGTGAATAAGGGCAGATATTGGTATAATGACGCCTTTACCCCTCCATCGACCAGGGAGCGAACGCGCATGTTTGATGCTGGAGGAATCACGAGTCTCGTTTTGGCGGCGATTCTTTTGCTGTCGGCCATTGGCAAGCTCACCCAGGCACCCCAGGTTGTCGCCAATCTGGCCCTGGCGAATGTGGAGCCGCCTCAGTTCAGGCTCCTGGCGGCTATCGAACTCGTTGCCGTGGTCGGCCTCATCATTGGCCTGTGGTGGACACCACTTGGCGTTGCCGCCGCTGTCGGTACGACCATCTACTTCATCGGGGCGATTGCCGCCCACCTGCGGAACGGCAACCGTGACATTGGGCCAGCCGGATTTTTGCTGGCCCTGTCCATGGCCGTGATCCTGCTGCAATCGAACGCGATTCCGTAGCCCGCCTCAATAAACGCGTCAGAGGTGTGCCCAGCCAGTGCTCATACAGCGGGGCGGCTATCCGTCACCACCGGCTTCGCCTCTGAACGAGCCTGGCGGATGGCCAGGTAGCCCAATCCAGCCGCGGCAACGGCCGCCAGGCCACCGATCGCCAGCGCCCATCGGGCTCCGGCGTGCTCTCCCACGGCTCCCATCAGCGGCCCGCCGATCGGCGTGGTTCCCAGGAACGCCATCGACCACAGCGACATCACGCGGCCCTGCATCTCTGGCGCGCTCTGCAATTGCAGCGTCACGTTGCCGATCGAGGTGAAGTTGATCGAGAAGAAACCCACGATCACCATCGCCGCGAGAGCCAGGTTCAACGTCGGCGCGACCGCCGTCAGCAGCACCGAAATTCCGAAGAGCGACGCCGAAATCACCAGCATCCGCATCGTGCTCTTCGCCCGCCCCGCCGTGTACAGGCCGCCCACCACCGCGCCAACGCCCATCGCCGCCGTCAGCGCCGCGTACCCGCTCGCCCCGGTCTCGAACGTGAACTCCGAGAACAGTGGCAGCACCACCGAAAATTCGTAGGTGAACGTTCCGATGATCGCCATCATCACCAGCGTGTTGCGCAACACCGGTTCAGACCAGACGTAGCGTAGCCCCTCGCCAAGCTGGCCCTTCGCCCGGGCCAGTCGCTTCGCTGGTTTCAGCTCGTCCGCCCGCATCATCAGCAGCATGATGATCACGGCTCCGTACGACAGCCCATCGACGATGAAACACGCTCCCAGCCCGACCGTGGCCACCATGATCCCGGCGATCGTCGGTCCGATCACCCGCGCCAGGTTCATCTCCATCGAGTTGAGCGCCACCGCGTTCGTCAGCCGGTCGTTCCCCACCATCTCCCGCACGAACGTTTGCCGGGCCGGGTTGTCGAACACTTTCACGAAGCCCAGCAGCATCGCCAGCGCGTACACCATCCACAGTTGCACCAGGTCCGTGATCACCAGCGTTCCCATGATCAGGCTGGCGATCCCCGACACCCCCTGCGAGGCGTACAGGATCGCCCTCTTCGGCAGCCTGTCGGCGAACAACCCGCCCCACGCGCCGAATAGCAGCACCGGCAGTGTTTGCAGCGCCGTGACGAGGCCGAGCGCGACGCCCGAGCCCGTCAGCTCCAGCACCAGCAGGCCCTGGGCCACCGTCTGCATCCAGGTGCCGGACAGGGAGATCGCCTGGCCGAAGAAGAACAGGCGGTAGTTGCGTACGGAAAGCGACGCGAAGGTGCGCTGGAAGAAGGCGTGGGGGGCGATCATCGTGGCCGGGGGCCGGAAAGAGGGGGCATGGACATGGTGTTTCACATCGCCCAGAGGGCAGGAACGGCACGTCACCGGATGCGGGCGGCCTGCCCGGCGGCGCGTTCGAATCCATGTCGATGGCATCGCCAGACCCAGCCGGAGCCGTGGGGAATCCCGTCCGATCCACAGGCTTCAGGGCAAGAATCGATGAAGGGTGAATTGGGCGTCCATCCCGTTTCCGGGTCGACAAGGTAGCGCAGAGGTTAACAATGCGCAAGCCGTTCGCCTACCTCGGGGGTAACGGCTCCCGCGCGCCAGGCATCACGAGTCGTGCGCGCCGCAGGATCTCTGGATTGAGCTTCACATCACCCGTTGTCGCGATCAGCACCAGGCCAGGATGACGATCGATCCGCGCCAGCAGACGTGAAACCTCCAGATTCGCATACCGATCGTGGCTCGATCGCACGTCCGTTCGTTTCCCGAACAGCGCGTCCGCCTCGTCGAACAGCAGTACCGCTTCCAGTTCCGCCGCGCGATCGAACACCCGGTCCAGCATCCGCTCCGTCTCGCCGATGTACTTGCTTAACACCCGCTCAAGGTCCACTTGCACCAGGCTGACTCCGGCCTGGTGGGCGATCGCCGAACCAACGTTCTCCGCGTCCCCGCCGGAAAGGATTGCCACCGTTCCCGGAGAGCTTCGCTTCACCCGGCTTGCCGCGCTCTCCAGCAATCGCCACGGGTAACCCGCGGTCACCAGGTCCGAGATACTGGTCGCCGATGTGGTCAGATGGGTGTGTCCCGAAAGCGCTTCGCTCACCCGCTCCCACCCTTCGTTTTCCAGCGTGATCGATTCGATCACGCTGGCCGGTCCGTCAGGATCGAGATGTGGCGCCACCTCGTATGCCGACACCCAACAGCGGTACACCCGGTAAGTAACCTCCACCTCGTCCGCATTGTTCAGCAGTTCGATCGTGACATCCCGCCGGAAACCCGCTAGTGGGTTCCCTCCGCTTGCTGCTCGGGCCCACGTGTCGAACTCCAGGTCCTGGGTGACCCCGCGCTCCAGCGTGATGGGTTCGTGGTTGATCTCACCCGGCAGCTTGTGAACCAGGCTAGGTTCACCGCCCTGGCGATACTCAAGGACGCTGGTGGTTCGGCGCAGCGCGCCAATCCGGCTCAGGCCCGCCACGACACGACCCTCCCACCGCACGCGAATGGCATACAGCCGGTACGGATTCACCGGCTGGTCGTCCACGAATGCCTGGTTCATCGCATCCTCCATCGCCCGCCGGACTGTCATCCACAGCGGCTCGTCGTTCGGCTCAAACACCGCCCAGCGCGGTCTCTCCCGAAGCGACCGCTCTATGAACAGCAGGGTGCGGCGCACCGCCACAAAGCGCCACTCCGCGCCGGCGTCCTCGCGAACATCTTCGTTTCCCGAACCATTGGCGCACGGTCCGGGAATTCCCATGCCGATCACGACGCGAACCAGGTTCGCCGCTATCCAGGCTGAAACGTTCCTCCATCCTACACCCGCCCCAAGAGCGGAGGGCATGAGTCGCGGTGGGAGAACATCGGCTCCCGTTTGGCGCCGTCCAGAACGCCCTCACCGTGTCCCGGCATCCCTGAAGGCAAACCATGGATAATGGAGCCGTCGGCAACCACCTCCTTCGGAAAGCTGTCGCCCGTGTCCGCCACCCGATCCCAACCACATCGCATCACACAGGGCCGTCTCACCGCCTACCCATTCCTCGCCCTTGGCGCATCGATCGGCGCGGCGATCGCGTTTGTCGCGGTTGGCGCGATCGCCCGCCACCTCGGCGGCAATTCAGTGGCCATGACCGCTGGCGCCATCGTCATGGCGCTCGCCTCGGCCCTGCTGGTCGTGCCCGCCACCCGCCTCTGGTCCCTGTTGCTCGTCTGGAACGGTCTTGGCATCGCCCTGGCGCTCATGCTCATTGGCATCTTCAGCGTCGGGGCTCTCATCATCTTCCCGCTCGCCCTCATCGCGCTCACGCTCTCCGCCTGGCCACGGAAGCCGGGCGAGGCGATCGCCAGCGTCCCGGCCATCGCCTCCCACCTGGCCGGGTTCGGAACCATCTTCCTCCTCGTCCATGGGCAATCCGCCATGGACTGGCTCCGGCGCCTGGTGGGGTGGTGACGTGTCGTCCGCTGGCTCGCCACCCGGAAGCACTCCGGAACAGCCTGCCTGGCCGGTGAGCCGCTATCTCTCGCCGTCGAAGTCAAGGACTACACCACCTGCCCCCATCGCGTCCGTCTCCAGCACGTCGACCAGGTGCCCGGCCGCCAGGAGTGGAGCCACACCATGGAGGAGGGCAAGATCGCCCACGGCATCCTCGCCGATGCCGCCAAACGCCTCCGTTCCCGCGTCCCGCTCCGCGCCAGCGAGGACATCCTCGCCTGGATCCGGCGGGGACTTCCGCGCCATCGGTTTCCGTCCGAGGCCGCCCACGAAGCTTCGGTCCGCAAGATCGAGCGGTGGGTCAGGTACGGCCTGGAGCACCTCGACCCAGAGGCCCGGTTCCTGAACATCGAGAACCCGCGCAGCCGCTCCTTTCCCATGGAATCCGTCAACGCCCGCCTTACCATCTCCACCCGCCCCGACCTTATCCTGCTCCGGCTCGACGAGGATGGCGCGCCGTTCGTGGACATCGTTGACTACAAGACCGGCTCGGTCTGGGTGGATGCCATCGCCCCCATCACCATGCGATTCGTGTTCAAGGAAGTGCTCCAGAAGGTATCGGCCGATACCCTCAACCTTCCGGTCCGCTTCACCTACGTCTTCCTCGAACACGGCGAAACCGAGGTCATCCCGCTCACGCCCGCGTACTGCGAAACCGCCTGGAACGACGTTCTCGCCCTCTCCGAGCGACTCGTTCTCGAACGTGAATGGCCCGCCCGGCCCTCGAACTTCTGCCATTACTGCCAGTATCACGAGTGGCTCTGCGACGCGCGCGGTCAACAGGAAACCCACGAAGGGCATGGTCCCGACGTGGGTTTCCCGGATCTCGCGCTTGGTCTCAGCGACCAGTGGTGACGCCTCAGGTGATGTCGCGGCGGCGCAGCAGCCAGGCCGACACCCCGAGGAACGCCACCAGGTACATCGCCAGCATCATCGTCGCCTGCGTTCCGCTCACGAACGGTCCCGAGAACATGCCCGGTCCATCGGGCGAAGCATCCGTCGACCCGCCATTCACTGCCCGCAGGAGGGAGTAGCCGTTGGCCCGGAACAGGAAGTCAACCATCCATTCCAGCCAGCTCACGCTTGACGCGAAGGCGCTCAACAGCCCCTCCAGCGCCAGGCCCCACAGGATGCCGATCCCGATCGCCAGCGACGTGCCGCGCGTGGCCATCGCCAGCAACACCCCGAACGAGGCCCATACCGCCAGGATCAGCCAGCCGGAGACCATCGAGGTCAGGAGCGTTGTCACGGCTGGCCAGGAGATGCCTTCGCCTTCGAGCAGCGCGATGCTGGTGCTGGCCCCCACGCCCATCGCGTAGGCACTCAGCACGAATGGCACGAGCATCAGGCCCAGCGCGGCAAGCTTCGCGCCGAATGTCCGCAGCCGGCCCGGCCGCTGGGTCAGCAGCGTCTTCCAGGTGTTCCAGCCGTATTCGCTGCCGACCACCAGCACGCCGAGCACCAGCGCCAGCGACCCGCCGTAGAACGGCATGCCGTCGCCAATCGTCACGGCCAGCGAGGCCGGCAGCAGCGATTCGAGGCTTTCGCCGAAGTCCGAATCACTGCCGGAGACATACACGGCATACGGAAGGATGTAGGCGAACACGCAGGTCACGATCACCCAGATCGCGAGCAGCACCCAGGTCGCGGTTCGCTTGCGCAACATGAAAAGTTCCGCCCGGACGAGGTTCAGGAAGTCGTTGGTCATCTCAGTGTCCTCCCGTCAGGTCAAGAAACACCTGTTCGAGCGATCGGCGGTCATGTCGCAGCTCGCGGACCGCCACGCCGCCTTCCACCAGCAGCCGCGCGGCCAGCGCCGCGTCGATTTCCGAGCCGGGATCGGCTTCCAGCCGCACCGATTGGCCGGAAATGTCCAACCCGGCCACGTTCGGCACGGGTGCGAGCAGTTCCCGTGCCTGGAGCGGCTGGTCCACCCGAACCAGCAGGCGGTCGACCCCGCGCAGTTCGCGAACGGTTCCCTCGGCCACGATCCGGCCCCGGGCGATCACGCCGACCCGGTCGCAGACCTGCTCCACCTCGTTCATCAGGTGGCTGGAAAGCAGCACGGTGCGGCCATCGCGGCCCAGCCGCCGGATCAGCTTGCGCATGTCCGCCATCCCCGCCGGGTCCAGGCCGTTGGTGGGTTCGTCCAGGATCAGCAGGGGCGGGTTCTTCAGCAGGGCGGCCGCCACGCCGAGGCGCTGCTTCATGCCGAGCGAGTAACCCTTGAAGGCATCGCCCGCGCGGTCGGCCAGGTCCACCTGGGCGAGCACCTCGTCGATCCGGTCTTCCGGGGCGCCGGTGTAGGCGGCCAGCATGTGGAGGTTGTCCCGGCCGGAGAGGAATGGGTAGAACGCCGGCGTCTCGATCATCGCGCCGATGCTGGTCAGTGATTCCGGGGTTCCGGGTTGCATGCCCATCATCGAGATATCGCCGCTGGTCGGCGCGATCAGGCCGAGCAGCATCCGCAGGGTCGTGCTCTTCCCGGCGCCATTGGGGCCGAGGAAGCCATACACCTCCCCTTGCCGAACCTTCAGGTCGAGGCTGTCGACCGCCACGATATGGTCGTAGCGCTTGGTTAGCGCCCGGGTCTGGATGCTCAGCGGCGGGGGCGTGGTATCAGGTGGCGGAACGGTTGTCAGGTGTCCGGCTGGGGACGATGGAACGGGCGCGAGCAGTGCCATGGGACCTCCCTGGGTGGTTACGCGGTGGCGGGGAGTCGTCCTCCCCGTGTCTCTTCCATGTAACCGCTCTGGTGTGGAGCGCCAGTGCAGGCCCTGTGAATGTCCAGTGAATGTGGGTCAGCCGAAGATGACGGACCCATCCTCGGCGATGCCCCAGCCAGGATTGTGGGCGATCTCCCACACCACCCCGTTCGGATCGGCGACATGGGCGTGGTATATCCCGCCGAACGCGCCCTGCTGGGGCTCCTTCAGGATTCTGGCCCCGGCCCGCGCCAGCGCCTCGACGGTGGCGTTCACCTCGGCCGGGCTGTCCACGTTATGCGAGAGCGTGACGCCGCTCGCTCCTGACGGGACGTCGGAGGCGTTCAGGTCGGCCGCGAACTTCACGGCGTCGAACAGGCCAAGCGTGAGGCCCGGCGCGACCTGGAAGAAGATGATCTCGCCGGGCACGTCGAGGAGCGGCTTCCATCCCATGCCGTCGACGTAGAACGACCGGGCGGAGTCCAGGTCCGCCGTGGCGAAGGTGATGAAGTGGATGTGCTGGTTCACTGTAAATGGGTCCTCTGCTTTTCGATCAGGCGGGGCGGGCGGGGCGGTGTGGCCATCCATCGTTGCTGGCGCGCCGTTCCTTGCGGCGGTGGCGGCGGGCTTTGCATACGACGCGCGAGCGCGCTCAATATGAGACACATAAACATGCATTACCCGCTCGAACCAAAGCCGTCATGTTTCGTTTCGCTCTGGGTGACGGCCATGGGTTCGCTGGGGGGAGGGTGATGTTGGTGGTAATCAATCGTGTTTCGGACGAGGCATCGAGATGCCTCGTCCTCGCCCTGGAATCCCGGTTGTGGTGGAGCCTACTGGACGACGATGACGACGCCCTTCATGTTGGGATGGTACGAGCAGGAGTAGAGATACGTGCCGGGCTGGTCGAACGTAATTGGCACGGTCTCGCCTGGCGCGATGTTCCCGGTGCTGAACGAGCCGTCGCTGGCGGTGGCGGTATGGGCCACCGAGTCATTGTTCACGAATCTCACCGTGGAGCCAGCCGGTATCACCATTTCACCCTGGACGAAGGTGAAGGCTTCGATCGACACGTCGTTGGCGCCCACCGGTTGTGGGCTGGCGGCGGGACTGGCGGCCGGAGTCGCCTCGCTGGTCGGCGTGGCCGCGGGTTCCTCGGTGGGCTCCTCGGTCGCGGGTTCCTCGGTTTCCGGGGCCTCGATGATCGGCTCCTCGGTTGGGGTGGCGGCCATCTCTGGAACCGGCGTACTCTCCGGCTCCACCGGTTCCTGCTGGAAGAGCGTTTCCGGAATGGGAGCGCAATCGGTGCTGGCGGCCACGGTCTCGGCCTCGTCGCCACCGTACTTCACGATGCTGCCGCTGCCGTCGCCAGCGCCCATCGCGGGCAATGAGACATACAGCCCGCCGTCGGGGCCGGCTTCGAGCGCGATCGGGAACATCAGTCCCTCGACCACCACCTCGCTGGAATCTGGACCGGTTTGCTGGACGATGCGGCCGCTGGCGGGTTGGAGGAAGGGTGGTTCCTCCACGTTGCCGGTGGACATCTCCAGGGCGTAAAGCGTGCCATCGGCGCCCACCGCCACATCGACCACGGTGGTGAGGTTGGTCCAGACGTCATTCACGTTGCCGTTGATATCGATGTGCATCACCCGGGAAACGCCATCGGTGTAGGGAACGGTGTTGAGCGTGCCCACGTAGATGCCGCCATCGGGATCGAGCACCGGCTTGGTTGGAACGGGATGTTCGGCCGAGAGATCGGCGATGCGGAAGATGTCACCAAAGGGGGTGACGGCGACGACCTGGCCCACGTTCGGGTCGACGACCCAGAGGAGGTTGTTCGCCTCGTCGGCCACCATGCCGTAGCCGCCCGCGTCCGGATCGTAATCGCCGGGGAGGGCTTCGGGCGGATTCGCCCGGCTCCAGGCGCTCAGGTCGGCGATCAGCAGGGGCTCTTCGTCGGCCAGGATCTGGTACACGCCGCTTGGCATGTCGGGATTGCCGTGCACCGGGCCGCCGCCATCGACGGCCACGTACAACTGGTCACCCAGGATCGCGATATCGTCCGCGCCAAGGATTCCCCCAATGGCATCGAGTGACGACGGGAGACCGGTGGCGATCCCAACCGGGCAGCCTTGCTCGTCGATCCGGGCGACGGCGGCCGTTGGCCCGCCCAGCCATGGTCCAATCGCGTCAGTGGTTGGGGCGGTTTCGGTGGCCTCGTTCGGGCCGCCGCTACCGGCGAGGGAGACGAAGATCTGGCCATCGAAGCCAAAGGTGATCCCGCGCGGGCTGGTGAGCCCGGACGCCACCGTGACCCCGCCACCTGGCGGAGCTTCGGGGATGGGCGTGGCATCCTGCGCGGTGAGGAGCGTCGGGAACGCGCCAAACATGATCAGGAGCAGAACAACGATCGGCCGAACCAAACGCGACACTGGCATGCCAGCCTCCTTGGTGAGGATGGAACTGTCTCTCGAAACGTAGCCCCTTGCCCGGCGCTTTTCCGGGGTGGGGTGGGAAGCCTTCTTATCGTACTCTGGCGGTCAAGGAATTAGCGAGAGGCGGCGCGGATTGTCGCCACATTGGCCACATCGAAGACCGGAGGCGAGGACAAGCGATGGCGCAGGTGAAGATCCACGGGTTGCACGACCACCTGAACCGGCACCGGGCCGAAATCTCGGATGCCATCCACCACAGCGCGATGGAGGGGCTGGGGCTGCCCGAGGAGAAACGGTTCCACCGGTTCTTCGGGCTGGACGCGGCCGATTTCATCTATCCGGGAGACCGGAGCAGGCAGTACACCATCATCGAGGTGTCGATGTTCGAGGGCCGCTCGACGGAAGCGAAGGGCAACTTCATTCGCGGCATATTCGCCCGCCTGGAGGACTGTGGGATATCGCCCCAGGATGTGGAAATCACCATCACCGATACGCCAAGGGAGAACTGGGGGATTCGCGGGCTCCAGGCGAACGAGCTTGCCCTCAATTACCGCGTGGATGTGTGAGCGGTGGAGATGCGGCGTGAATCCGCGATTGGGCGTCGCCGGAGGACCGGACCCCTGTATGCTTGACGCCAGCATGCCCGAACGTCGCCTCGCACCGGGCATTTCGAGCCAGGAGTGGTGTGTCCACTGATGTCTGACGCGCGCGTTCGCAATGGTCCCCCGACCCCGGGTGGGACCGCCGGGAAGAAGGGACCAGCCGATCCGGGGATCCAGGTTCCACCGGGACCACGGCTGACCTCGCCGGTGACATTGCGGGCGAATCGCCAGGTCGCGGCGGCCGACCCGCCCCGGGCCGCCCGACCCCGCCGACGGACCGCCCCAGTCCGCGAGGGGGGCAATGACGGCCGGTCCCGGTCCCGGTCCCGGTCACGCCAGGCCCAGTCCATGCCGGTCGCCTCGTGGCGTGGAATCGATACGGGTCGCGTGCTCAGCGGGTTGCTGGTGACCATCCTGGTGGTGGCGACGATCTGGGCTGGCCGGGATATGCACGAGCCCGTCGCCGGGTTCGGCCTCGTCGACCACGATGGGACATTGCTGGAGCCCAACGGAACCGGCGTGGAGACGGGCGACGCCTTGCCGCGATTCCGCCTCCTCTCGACCACGGACGACGTGGTCAACTCCACCGATTTTGAGGGACAGCCGCTGGTGATCCACCTGTGGAACACCTGGTGCCTGGACTGTGTCGCCGACTTGCCCGCCCTCCAGCAGGCCGCCGATCAATGGGAGGGGCAGGTGGCCGTGGTGGGGATCGCGCCGGACGAACCATTGAACCGGGTGGCGAACGCCGCGGATCGATACGGCGCCTCGTACACCTTGCTGCTGGATGAAGACGAGGCGGTGGTCAGCCGGTTCGGCGCGACATCGCTGCCGGTGACGATCGTGGTGGATGCCGCCGGCACGGTGGTGGCGATCCACCAGGGCCCGATCGCCTTTCAGGATATCGAGCGCGCCGTGGAGCCCTTGCTGCCCTGACCGCCAGCGTCCGTTTCGTGCGTTTTCTCGTTCCTGGCTGGCCTACCTGCTATACAATGGGAAGTCATGACTTGCTCGAACGCGACCTCCCGCATGGCCAAAACGGCGCGGGCGGGACGCCAAAGCCCAGGAGGGCACCATGACAACCGAGATCACCCATCCCGAAGCCGTGGCGCAGATGAAGAAGGTTCGGCAGGCGCGGCAATACCTCGACCAGCCCGTACCGGAAGACGTGGTGCGGGAACTGCTGGAGGTGGCCCAGTGGACGGGGAGTTCGCGGAACACCCAGCCCTGGCACTTCGTGGTGGTCCAGGACCCGGACATCCTGAAGGCGATCAGTGAGGTTCGCCCCCCAATCAACTGGGTGGCGGACGCGCCCCTGGCGATCGCGATCGTGCTCAACGGGAAGAGCGTTGTCAGCGAGGCCTTCGACGAAGGGCGTGTGACCGAGCGCCTGCTGGTGGCTGCCCGGTTGCTTGGGCTGGGCGGGGGCACCGCCTGGTTTGGCGACGAGGCACAACAGGCCAGGGGCCGGGAGATCCTCGGCGTGCCCGACGACAGGATGGCGCGAGCGGTGGTGGTGCTGGGCTACCCCAAGGCGTTCAAGGATCACCGGCCGAACCCCGCCCAGGGGGGCCGCAAGCCGCTCAGCGAACTCGTCAGCCACAACCGGTACGGCGGCGCGTCCTGACCTTCGATGTCCGTCTCCCAAACGAGATAACCCGGCGATCCGCGAAGCACCATGCATCTTCAGGAGTACACAACCATGTCCATCGCATCAGGCAAGGATTCCTTCATCGCGGCCCTTCGTGGGCTACGTCAGTCCCGGCGCTTCCTGGACAAGCCTGTCCCGGAGGAGGCCATCGAGAGCATCCTCGAGGTTGCCCGGTGGACCGGCAGCGCCAAGAACACCCAGCCGTGGGAGTTCATCGTGGTTGACGACGCGGAGACCAATCGCGCCCTGGCCGGGTTCGGGGCGTTCACGCAATTTCTCGACAACGTGCCGCTTTCGATCGTGATCGTGCTGAATGGCGCATCGCCGCGAAGCGAGGCGTATGATGAGGGCAGAGTTTCCGAGCGGATCATGCTCGCGGCCGCGCACCTTGGGCTGGGGAGCGGCACGGCATGGTTCAGCACCGAAGATGCCCAGGACCAGGTACGGAAACTGCTCGGCATCCCGGACGACCGCCATGTGTGGTCGGCGGTTGGCATCGGCTACACGGATACCAGCCAGGAACAGGCATCGCCATCGTTGAGCGGCCGCAAGCCGCTGAGCGAGATCGTGAGCCGTGGCCGGTATGGACGGCGAACCACCTAGCGACACGCGAACGACGCCAGGGGCAACGGCTCCGCCTGGCGGGAAACGGACGAAACCCTTTCATGGCCGATCACGGCGACGCACACAATCCACACACGCTGCTCAAGGGGCTGCGGCACACGCGGCGGTTTCTCGACAAGCCCGTGCCGCTGAAAGTAATTGACGACCTGCTGGCGGCGGCGCGGCGGGTGAGCACCGAAGGCGATGCGCCCGTCCGGTTCATGGTGGTCGACGAGCTTGAAACCCGGGCTGCGTTGACCACCGCCGGGACCTTCACCGGGGGGATGGCCGGCGCGGCGGTGGTGATCGTCGCCATCCAGCAGGGGGGAGAGTCGCGCAGCGCCTCGAACCTGGAAAGCCGGATATCGGACGCGGTGATGCTGGAAGCGAACCGTCACGGGCTGGGGGCGGCCTACGGGCTGTTCGCCACCCGCGAGGCCCAGGAGCAGGTGCGGGACATCCTGGGCATACCCTCCGGGGGCAGGGTGCTGGTGGGGGTCGCGGTCGGATATGTGGATGACGATCCGGAACCCACGGGGTCGTCGCTGCGGCGGGTTCTGGCCTCGCTGGACGACCTGGCGGGCAACCGTGACCGGCGGAACACGCCCTGACTGGCTTGGTTCCGCAAATAGTTCACTTCTAAACCCAATTTCCCAAAACCCCTTGACACTGGTAACAGGCATACTTATAGTTAGTGACAGAGACGCAAATGAGAGCCACCGCCGGGGTGGACTCGGCGCGCGATTAGGAGCCCGGGACCGGGCCTGTACCATCAAGGAGATTCCCCATGACCGACACCGCCACGACCACCACCACCTGGACCATCGACCCCTCTCACTCCGTGGTCGAGTTCTCCGTCAAGCACATGATGTTCGCCACCGTGAAGGGCCGCTTCACCGAGGTCGCCGGCACGATCAGCCTGGACAGCGCGAACGTCGCCAACTCCAGCGTGGACGTGACCATCGGCGCGGCGAGCATCGACACCCGCGACGAGAAGCGCGACGAGCACCTTCGCTCGGCCGACTTCTTCGATGTGGAAACCTTCCCCACCCTGACCTTCAAGAGCACCAGCGTGGAAGCCAAGGGCGACGACCTGAAGGTAACCGGTGACCTGACGATTCACGGTGTGACGAAGCAGGTAGTGCTGGATTCCGAACTCAATGGTCAGGGCGTCAACCCGTGGGGCCAGCAGGTGATCAGCTACTCGGCCTCCACCAAGATCAACCGCAAGGACTACGGCCTCAACTGGAACACCGCCCTCGAATCCGGTGGCGTGCTTGTCAGCGACGAAGTCAAGATTTCGATCGAGATCGAAGCCACCGCGTAGGTCCCGGACGTGGCGGTGCCTGGATGCATCCAAATCGCCGCGATACGACGTATCACCAGGTAAGGGAACCGATTCCCCTGTCGGAACCCTTGCACTCCCACAATGTGGTGAAGCTCTGCTTCCCCTCCCATAATCCCCAACGAGCCCGGCCAATTGGCCGGGCTCGTTGCATTTGGCGCGTGTCTGGAAGCGTGGTTCGTGGTTAAGGGGTGAGGACGATCTTGATGGCCGATGACGGATCGTCGATGAGCTGGTCGAACGACGGGCCAGCGGCGTCGAGCGGGCGAATGTCCACCCATGAGGTGGGATCGGGCAGGAACCCGGTGGCCAGCAGGCGGATGGAGGCGCTGAAGTTGGCGGCCGTGTAGCAGAAGGATCCCTTGATCTCGATTTCGGACCGAATGACGTGGTTGCCCGGAATGGCCGATTCGTCTTCGTGGAGGCCGATGAAGATCACCTTCCCGCCTGGGCGTACGGCGTTGATGGCGGAGAGGCGGGTAATGGGCAGGCCGACGGCGTCGATGACGGCATCGACCCCGAGCCCACCGGTCAGGTCCTTGGCGGTCTGGGCGACGTCGGCGCTGGAGGGAACCACGGTTTCGGTGGCGCCCCATTGAGTGGCCAGGTCGAGACGAGGCTGGGAGAGGTCGGAGATGATGATCTCGCTGGCTCCGGCCGCCCTGGCGACGAGCAATGAGAGCAGGCCAATGGGTCCCGCGCCCAGGATGAGGACGCTGCTTCCCGGGGCGACGGCGGCGAGTTCCACCGCGCGCAGGGCGCAGGCGGTGGGTTCGACCAGCGAGGCGGTTAGGTCGTCGATGGCATCCGGAAGCTGGTAGCAGGCGATCGCGGGCACGGCGACGTACTCGGCGAACGCGCCTGGCCGGTGGGCTCCCACCAGGGTGCGGTTCAGGCAGAGGTTTTCGTAGCCGGATCGGCACATGACGCAGCTTCGGTCGGGCACCATGGGGTTGGCGGTGACGCGATCACCGGGGGCGAATCCCTCGACGCCGGGCGCGACCTCGACCACCGTGGCCCCGAACTCGTGTCCCATGATGAGGGGTGGCACCCGCAGGCTGTTCTCCCCCAGGTAGCCGGAGAGTTCCGATCCACAGATGCCGACGGTTTTCACCTGGAGCAGGAGTTCGCCGGCGGCGAGTTCCGGCATCGGCTGATCCAACATTTGCATTTCGCGTGGTCCTGTCCACACTGCTGCCCGCATTCCCAAATCTCCCATACGTTACGTGTGTTCGTTCGTCAGTTCGGTGTTGCCGCGTGCCCCGTTATCTAGCCTCCCGGAGGGGGGATATCTCCTACATACCCCAATCGCATGCTGATTTCGGCACCTATGTCCAGTAACAGCGACTTGATGGTCTCGAATCGCTCACCTTCCTGGTTGGTGCTGGCTCCCGCGATGCTGATCGCGCCAGCAGCCCTGTTGGCATGGTTGAGCAGAGGGACCGCGATGCAATGAACTCCGGGAATGATTTCTTCCCGGTCGGTGGCAAAGCCGTTCAACCGAACATTAGCCAGTTCACGTTCCAGCAACAGCGGGTCGGTAATTGTTTGGGGAGTGTAGGCCGGCATGGTGCCGCGCGAAAGGACGCGTTTCTGCTGGCTGGGAGCCAGATGAGCCAGGATCGCCTTGCCCAGGCCAGTGCAATACATGGGGCGACGGGTGCCAAGGTCCACGTTCATCTGGACCTGCATATCGGTGCGAACCATGTCCAGATAGACAATCTCATCCCCACTAGGCACCGCGAAAAAGGCTGTTTCTCGTGTATCCGCCGCGACCTGCTCCAGAAAGGGACGAACAAGGGCGGGAAGCCTGAGCCGCGACAGTTGGACGCCAGCAAGCTGGAGCAGGCGAAACGAGAGGGACCATTCCCCGCTCTCGGATCGTTCGACGACACGTTCTTGCTCAAGCTCGTGCAGAAGACGGTGCGTTGATCCTGTCGGTATTCCCAAATCCCGGGCGATTTCTCGCAGCCCAATCGGTCCTCGCCGGGCGAGGAGATCCGAGATTTCGAGCATGCGCACCGCTGCGGACATCAAGTTTCCCAAGAGAGACCCGGCAAAGGGAATGTCGTACAAGCCGCCTGCCTTCCCGGGCCGCGCCAGGGTGAGAAAAGGCTGTTGACACATGGTATGGGCATTGATAGGATTCCGGCAAGTAAGAAACTGAACAAATGATCCATATATGGAACGCGCTCTTGGGCGCCAAACCAGTGGAGACTCCCTTGCCTGATGGAGTGACATCCAATGGCGGGATTCCGTGTACGCGGGCACCCTTGGCGATCATGGAGTCGGTGGCCGAACCGAACCTTATTTAGTCTGGAGGTGATGCGGGCGAGAGCAGTGGGTTGAACGTGGAGCTATCTCTCCGCTGTTTCCAGTGGATAGGCCATGTCAACCTCGGTGACTGGGGCACATCGATTCGTCAACGTCGAAAGGACACGTTCGCAATGAACAGGAAGACGAAACAGTTCGAGCAGTCCAGATCCGAAGTTAGCCGGCGTGGCTTCACGCAGGGAGCCGTCGCGACAGGAGTTGCCCTGGCGGCCGGTATGCCATTTGCGCGCGCCGGGTTCAGCCAGGACGCATCGCCCGCGGCACTCGCCAATGGGGACCCGGATTTCGTGCTTGCCGCTCCCGAGCCCGATCCCCAGCGTGGCGGCACGTTACGCATGGCCTTCAATGGCGCCACCGCCAACTACGATCTCTACCAGGGCGGATCCTTTCCCGTCATGTGCCATATCTACAACGGGCTCGTTCGAGAAAATCTGGCCGATGGATTGAAGACCGTCGTCCCGGACCTCGCGACATCCTGGGAGGCCTCGGAGGATGGGTTGAGCTATTCCTTCCGGCTCCGCGAGGGCGTCACGTTTCACGATGGCGAGCCATTCACGGCCGATGACGTCGTGGCCACGTTCCAGCGGATCATCGAACCGCCCGAGGGCACGACCATCACGGTGCGAGACCGCTTCCCATCGCTGACCGGGGTTGAGGCAACGGACGAGTTCGGCGTTCGCTTCACGTTTTCCGAGCCGCAAGCCGCCTTCCTTCCCCTCGTCACCGACCCAGGCATGGTCATTTACTCCAGAAAGACGCTGGAAGAAAACAATGGGGACCTACGGCAGGTGGTTGCTCCGGGTACCGGTCCGTTCCTCTATCAGGACTATGTCGAAGGTGAGCAGTGGATCTACACCCGCAACGAGAACTACTGGAATCCAGATCTTCCATACATAGATGAATACCGCATCATCCACCTGCCTGCGTGGCCCGATCGTGGCACGGCGGTACTGACCGACCAGGCTGATATCTCCTGGAACGTCGGCATCGACACATTCCAGGAAGGCGCCAATCGACCTGAGAGCTTCCTCACCCATCGCAACACGGCGTTCGGATGCTATTGCGTGTACATCAACGCGGCCGTTGAGCCATTCAACGACCCCAGGGTTCGGCGCGCCATGCACCTGGTGCTCAATCGGGAGGCGTTGATCCAGGTCTTCGCCAGCCAGGAGCAGATTAACCTCTCACGCTGGGTGCCGCGATCGAACCAGTTCGAGACGCCACAGGAAGAAATCGCCACGCTTCCGGGATACAGGTCGGAGAAGGACGAGGATATCGCCGAGGCGCAGAGTCTCCTGGCCGAAGCCGGGTTCGCCGATGGCATTCCAGATGTTGATTTCCTCTGTGCCTCCGTGCCGGGTCACTCCGAACTTCTGGGGCCGGCCATTCAGGACCAGTTGCTGCGCGGCCTGAATATTTCCACGAACATCCGCACGCAGGAGCGCACGCTTCTATCGGAAGACATGCAAACCGGAAACTTCACGCTCGTGCTCAGCACCGTGGGCAGTCCAATCTCGGACTTCTCTCCCCTTGGCAACCAGGTTCTCAAGACCGGAGCCTCCGGAAACTTCACGAACTACAGCAACCCGGAGTTCGATGAACTCCTCGCTCAATCCGATCAGGAACTCGACGACGCTGTCCGTGGCGAACAGTTGCGGCAGATCGAGGATCTACTGGACCAGGAGTGCCCGCTGCTGATCCTTGGGTATACCGACCAATTGGTGATGTGGAATACCCGGGTTAAGGGCCTTGCCCTGGAGCAACGAGATCACTGGGAAAACGCACGTGTGGAGACCGCGTGGATCGAGCAATCCTGATTCGCGGATAGGCAACAGCAAGCCCGAATGACTGGCTGACGAGGTGATCTGATGCACAGGTACATGATCCGGCGATTGTGGATGGCCATTCCCACGGTTATCGGTATCACCATCCTGATTTTCATCGCCATGCGAATCATGCCTGGAGATCCCTTGTCGGTCGTCGGTTCCGAGGGAGGGAGCCAGTACACCCTCACGGAGGAGGAGCAGCAGGCCGCCCGGGCCAGCCTGGGGCTGGATCGCCCGCTCTACCAGCAATACCTCTCCTGGATGGGAGATGTCGCCAGAGGAGACCTTGGTTACTCCTTTTGGGGCGACACCCCCATCCGGGAAACGGTCCTGCGCCGCGGCGTCATCTCGATGGAAATCGCCATTCTCGCCGTGATCGTGTCCTGGGTGATTGGCGTTCCATCGGGCATCGTGAGCGCCACGCGTCGGAACACATGGATAGATCACGTTCTCCGGGTCGTGATGACCATGTTGCTGGCCATTCCAAGCTTCTGGATTGGGCTTACGGTCATCATGCTGCTGGTCATCAACTTCACCTGGAGACCTCCGCTCACCATCGTGCAGCCATGGGATGATCCCGTGGCGAACTTCCAGATGGTGATTGGACCCGCCCTGGCGCTTGGAATCGGGATGGCGGCCGGATTGGCGCGGCTGACTCGGTCGACGGTGCTCGAATCGCTCCATGAAGACTATGTCCGAACCGCGCGGGCCAAGGGTATGGGCGAGCGTGCGGTGGTGATTCGACATGTGATGCGAAATGCGATGTTGCCCCTTGTCACGGCCTCCGGGGCAACCATGGGCGCGTTGTTGGGGGGCGCCGTGGCGACCGAAACGGCGTTCGGCGTTCCGGGATTGGGAAACCTCCTTGTCCAGGCGCTGATTACTCGTGACTGGATGGTGATTCAGAACCTCGTGCTGATCTACGCCATTATCTTCGTCATCATCAATCTCGCGGTCGACTTGAGTTACGCCCGGATCGATCCCCGTATCCGTTATCAGTGAGGAACATGATGAGCGGAAATGAACGGGGGGCAGGGACATATCCATGACACAGGCCACCACACACATATCCACGGCCGAGACGTCACTTGCCTCATCCGGGACCAGGCATGCGGCGCGAAGCACCGTCGTGCGCTTCGCAAAGAGTTCGCCTATCGGAGCCGCGTCGGCATTGCTCCTGATAGCGTTCATGGTTATCGCCGTGTTCGCCGATCAGGTGGCTCCCTTCGATCCCTTGACCAACGATTACACCGCACTCCTGCAGCCACCCGATTCGACGCACTGGATGGGGACCGACGCACTGGGGCGAGACGTCCTGAGCCGGGTGATTTACGGCTTCCAGGTGAGTTTGCTCGTCAGCATCGCGTCCGTGGTCCTGGGAGTAGTGTTTGGACTGCTATGGGGAATATCCAGTGGCTACCTTGGAGGGAAATATGACCTCTTGAGTCAACGCGTCATCGAAGTCCTGAACTCGTTTCCCACGCTGATCATGGCCATGCTGCTCTCGGTGAGCCTGGGAGCGGGAGTTACCACGGTAGTGATCGCCATCGGCATAACGCAAATTCCGCTCGCGACGCGCATCACGCGTAGCGTGGTGCTTTCCGTGAAGGAAGCGCAGTTCGTGGAGGCCGCGCGATGCATAGGGGCATCACCCAGTTCCATCATGCTCAAGCAGATCGCCCCGCAAACCATCGCCCCCATCATGATCATCGCATCGCTGAATCTGGGAGGAGCCATTTTCGCCGAGGCTTCATTGAGTTTTCTGGGGGTGGGGGTTCCTCCTCCAACTCCCAGCCTGGGCAACATGTTAGGAGGCGTTCTCGCATCATCTTTTCGGCCTCCCTGGTGGCTTGTGATTTTCCCAGGGCTGACAATCGCGCTGATGGTGCTGGCCACCAACCTGCTGGGCGATGCATTGAGGGACTACCTGGATCCTCGCCTAACCAATCGCTAAGAACCTGGATGGACAATTCGACTGAGTAGCCCGGAGGAAAAACTGAACATGGCAGTTACGCGTGGACCGCTGTTTGGGGTGGTTCCAATCCTGGTGACACCGTTCGATGAGGACGGCGGGATCGACGAGGAGAGCCTGCGCAATGAGGTCGACTTTTCGATCGACGCCGGTGTGCACGGGTTGGGGATCGCGCTCGGGAGCGAGGTGTTCAAGTTCAACGAGGCCGAGCGCGACCGGGTGACCTCGATCGTGGTGGACCAGGTGCGGGACAGGGTTCCCGTGGTGATGAACACCGGGGCGGCGGCCACCGACCTGGCCGTGCACTACAGCCGGCGGGCCCACGAGTTGGGCGCGGCGGGCCTGATGTGCACCCCGCCAGGACCGGGGTTCTCGGCCGGCGAGGTGATCAGCTACTTCAAGGCGATTTCCGACGCCGTGCCGCTGCCCATCGTGATCCAGGACACGAACGCCACGCCGGTGCCGGCGGCGCTCATCCGGGCGATTGGCGAGGCCTGCGAGCACGTGACCTACGCGAAGGTGGAAAGCGCGCCGCCAGCGCTCCAGGTACACAAGGCGATCGATGCGGCGGGCGACGTCGTGGAAGTCTTCGGCGGGGCGGGTGGCGGCCAGTTCCTGCAGGAACTGCGGCGTGGTTCGATCGGCACGATGCCGTTCCCATCCAGCGCGGCGGCGTTCGTCGAGGTGTGGGACAAGTGGCACGCCGGTGACATGGCTGGCGCGCGCGAGGTGTTCACCAGCCGGATCCTTCCGTTGCTCAACGTCCAGATCGGCGGGCTCGGCGGCGCCCACATCGTGCACAAGGAGGCGTTGCGACGCCAGGGCGTGATCCGCACCGCGTACGTGCGGCCGCCGGTGGAAGACCTGGACCCGATAACACGCGAGGAACTCGAAGAAATATTCGACCAGCTTGGCTGGGCTGGCTGACAGGCGCGAAGGGGAGTATCGATATCATGAAGATCACGAACGTAACCGTTCAACCGTTCAGGACCTGGGTCGACCGCTACCGGAATGGCGAGCCGTTGCCCAAATCGGAAACCATCCAAACCCTGACCACGATCGAGACCGACGAGGGCGTGGTGGGCCGCTACCTGGGCGGGCAGGGGCATGGCGACCAGGACGGGCTCGATGTGATCAACCAGGCGTACATCCAGGGCCGGATTCGCGACCTTCTGGTCGGCCAGGACCCGTTCGACCGTGAGAAGTTCTGGCACTGGATGTGGGTGTCCAAGACGCCCGAGAACATCATGGGCGTGGTGGACATGGCCCTGTGGGACCTGGCCGGGAATTACGCGAACCTGCCGGTGTCCAAGCTGCTGGGCGGGTACCGCGACAAGGTGAAGGCCTACGCCAGCACCTATCCGAACATGGGCTCGGTCCAGAACTACGCCGAGCACGCGATCGCCTGCCGGGACCGTGGGTATCAGGCGTACAAGATTCACCCGTATTACTTCTGGAATCCCGAGACCGAGCAAGCCGTGCCGGGGCGCCCTTCGCACATTAAGAAGGATATCGAGGTGATTCACGCCGTGGCCGACGCCGTGGGCGACGACATGGTGCTGATGTACGACCCGTGGGGAACGTATCACACCTTCGAGGAAGCCTACGCGGTGGGCAAGGAGCTTCAGGCGCGCGGCTACTACTGGTACGAGCATCCGATGCCAGAGGAGCGCGTGACCGCCTACGAGCGCCTGAGCGGGGCGCTGGAGATTCCGATCCTGTCGCCGGAGATCCTCTACGGGCATGTGTTCACCCGGGCCGACTGGATCAAGCGCGGGGCGGCGGACATGAGCCGGATCGACGTGCTGCGCGGCGGCATCACTGGCGTGAAGAAGACGATCGCGGTGTGCGAGGCGTATGGCTATCGCTGCGAGATTCACATGAGTGGGGTGGCCAACCTGCACGTGCTGGGCTCGGCGTCGGATGATACCTGCGAGTACTACGAGCACGGCTTGCTGGCGCCGGGCGTGGACTACGAGCGGAAGCTGGACTACCTGGAATCGGTGCTGGACCCGATGGATGACGAGGGGTTCGTGCACGTGCCGAACCGGCCAGGGCTGGGCTACGAGATCATCGACGACTACATCACCGAGCACGCCATCGACCGGGCATAGCGCGAGACGAGGCGTCGCCGATGCCGGAGACGGAGCCTGGCGGCGCCTTTGCGCGCGACGGGTGGTAACCAGTCATGTGGCCGGTTCGTTGAAGGGGAAACGGGGAACCGCCGGGCGGGCGGGTTGATTCGCGTGCTAGCATGCACGTACGCACCTGTCTGGCATTCCCCACGCGGCTGCTTTCTCCCGGAATGCCCCGTCGACCCACCCAAGGATCCCTATCGAGTGTCTCGCTACGGCAACGCCTACGGTTCCCCTTATGCATCGTCCCGTTCCAGGGGCCCACGCTGGCCCTGGGCCTTCGCTGTGCTGCTGATGGCGGCGGTGCTGGCCACGAGTGGCTTGCTGGTGGCGGACAGGCTGGACGCGACCAACTCGCCCCAGGACGAGCTTTCCCAGCAACTGCCGCCGGAAGGCTCCCCATCGAACGACCTGGTTCCGGAACAGCCGACGCCAACCCTGGAACCCACCGTGGAGCCGACATCGGCGCCCACCCCGACCCAGGTGGACACCGAGGCGCCGTTGCGGGTGGCCCAGAATTGGCTGGCGTTGTGGTCGACCGGCGACTACAGCGCCATGTACGACCTCTCGACCAAGGAGGTCCAGGCCTCGACTAGCCGGGACGCGTTCGCCACGCGCTACGCCCAGATCGCCGAGGAGGCCGGGCTGACCAGCATCTCCGGAACGATCGTGGGCCAGCCCGCGCTGAACGGCGAAGTGACCGTGGACATGGTGCTGGAATCGAACCTGGTCGGGACCATCGAGGAGCGGAACGTCATTCCCCTGGTGAAGGAAGGGGACGCCTGGCGGGTGGGCTGGACGCCGTCGCTTATCTTCCGGCAACTGGGCTCGAATGGATGCATCGACTTCCAGGGAGAGATTCCGGAACGGGGAACGATTTACGACCGGAACGGCGAGGTGCTGGCCGAGGACGCACCGGTGTCCCGAATCGGGGTGATTCCGGGCAACGTGACCGATCAGCGGCAGATGGCCGAGGCGCTGTCGCCGATCGTGAAGATGGACGCCGGCGACATCCTGGCGATGATCAACCGCGATGGGTGGGACCCGAGCTGGCTGATGACCATCACCGACCTTCCCGGGGAGCCGAACGCGGCGTTGATCAACCAGGTGCAGCAAATTCCCGGGGTGGTGGTGCAGGCGGCCGAGGCCCGGTATTACCCGCAGGGCGCGCTGACGGCGCACATCACCGGCTGGGTGAGCATGGCCACCGAGGATGACGTGCTCAACGACGAGACCGGCTCGGTGCATCCGAACGAGATGGTCGGCCGGGCGGGGCTGGAGTATGGCGCCAACGAGTTGCTGGCGGGCAAGCCGGGTGGATCGCTGAACGTGATCGACTGCGAGAACCGGGCGGTGAAGAGCCAGATCGCGTCCAGCGAGGGCACGCCGCCGCTGGACATCTACACGACCATCGACCTGGAACTGCAACGTCAGGTTGACGCGGCGCTGACCACCCAGGAGTCGGACAACGAGCGGGACGGGCTGCGGAGCGCTGGCGTCTTCATCGACCCGCGGACCGGTGAGGTGCTGGCGATGGTGAGCCATCCGACCTTCGACCCGAACGACGCGGTGAGCAACACGTATACCGAGGAGGAGCTGGAGCTGCTCAACGATTCGCTGTTGCGACCGCAGGCGAATCGGGCCACTCGCGAGGTGTATCCGACCGGTTCCATCTTCAAGTCGATCACAACCGCGGCCGCCATGCACTATCTCGATTACACCGGCGATACACCGATCGATTGCCCGGCGAGTTTTTCGATCGGAAACCAGCAGTGGAACGACTGGGTGGTGGAGAACAATCTCCAGGCCCAGGGCATGCTGACCCTCCATTCGGGGCTGGTGCGCTCGTGCAACACGGTGTTCTACCAGCTTGGCGCCGAACTGGACAATCACGACCCGAACGCATTGCCCGATATGGCTCAGGCGTTCGGGCTGGGGCAGGCGACCGGGATTCCGTACTATCCGGAGGCCGCCGGGACCATCCCCAACCCACAGTGGAAGCTGGACGTGGTCGGCGACGGCTGGGCGACGGGCGACGCGGTGAACCTGGCGATCGGGCAGGGGTACATGACGGCGACGCCGCTTCAGATGGCCAACGCGTACGCGGCGATCGCCAATGGTGGGGACGTGCTCCAGCCATACATCGTCGACCGGGTGCAGTCGCCCGATGGGGTGCTTACGCAGGTTGGCGAGCGAACGGTGATTGGTGAGCTTCCGTTGACCGACCAGCAGATCGCCGAGATCCAGGCGGCGCTTGCCGAGCAGACCCATAACCCGCAGGGAGTGGGATCGAACAAGGTCTTCGGCGACATGGACTGGCCGGTTTCGGGCAAGACCGGCACCGCCCAGAACGAACTCGATGGATCGGACAAGCCCCACTCGTGGTTCGCGGGGTATGGCGGCGAGGGGGACGAGGCGACGATCGCCTCGGCGGTGCTGGTCGAGAACGTGGGCGAGGGCGTGACGTATGCGGCGCCCGTTACCCGGCAGGTGCTGGACTGGTATGCCGCCAGCGACCTGGCCGAAGGTGGAACCTCGACGAGCCAGGAAAACAACGAAAGCCCGGTAACCGCCGAGGCGACGCCCCCGGCGGGCCGCAAGGGTGAGTGGATCGCCGGGCCATAGCGCGATTCTTTCGAGGAAGATGCACGAGACGTGGGAGGCCAATGCAGGTCTCCCGCGTCTCGTTTGCGTTCGGCCAGTGTGGACTGGGGTGCGGGGCGGTTGAAGCGGTGCTGGCATGGGGGATCGCCGACCCCGTGCTTTCGGTGTGCCGCCAGGAGGAGGTGTGGACCTCGCCAGCTCCGCGGAAACGCCTTCTGGAGGTCTGGCTTGGGGAATACCTATCGCCCAGTCGGAAGTCGATCTGAGGGCCCACGTGTTGCCAATGTAGGGGAGCGTGAGCGGGCATGGAGGATCCCGCCAACCGCGATGGTTGGCGTCAGGGGTGGCTGGATCGGGGGGTGAAGATAGGCTCATCCTGTTTCGAATCTGGTGGGTATATATGGGCCAGGATGTGTATACTCTTCCTGATCGTTTTGGCAGGAAACGAAAGGACTACAAACCATGCCACGAATCGATGTGATCAAGTCAACGGATGCTCCTCCCCCTCCCAAGAAGCTGTCGAAGGTAGCCAGTGAATTGCTGGCCGCATTGACCAGCCTGAAGAAGGATGAGGTGCTCAAGCTTACGCCCGATGAAGGCAAGACAGTTCGAGGCCTCAAGACGTCGGTGGGGCGAATTTCGTCCAACGCGAAGATCAAGGTGGAAAGCTGGGACGACGGCACGTCCGTGTACGTGAAGAGCGCCAACTAGCTTCCAATTCCGAAAGGGCCCGGCGATGCATTGATGAGATGCATTGCCGGGCCTTTTCGCGTGGATTTCGCGACTGGATGGCGACTTTTTGGATCGGGTTCTGGCCTGGATATCCGCGTCGTTGTGGCCTCGTTCCTTCTGGATGAGGTCAAGAATTTTACGCAATGTGCATGGTGCGTGATGTGGGAAATGAGATAGTGATCCGATCTGTTGGCGATGGGCGTCGCCTTGGGTGGCTTCATGGGTTGTGAAGGCGCTGTTTTTCGGTCTCGATAATCCATCCATTCAGCCGCTGGAGGATGCACATGGAAAACGTCCCGGGTGGCCGGATTTTGATCGAGGCAATCGGCGCGGCCTCGTGAATGATCGCGGACCGAGATGGTGATGGCATGGATCGTCCATGCGTAGGGATAGTCATCGCGAGGCGGGATAGGGAATGGGCGGGGTCGAGGTGAGTCGACCCCGCCGCGGGTACGCGATGCCGTTATTGGCGGTTCGCCTGTTGCCGTTCGGATTCGGGGATGTTGTAGAAGATGCAACTGAACCTGTACGGGAAATGCTGCTCGGGCTGCACCGTGATCATGCCATCGATGGCCGGCGCCAGGACGTACTCGAAATCCTGGGCGTCTCCCGCGACCACCGGGAAGCTGACGCACCAGACGGTGGGTTCGCCGAAACCTTCCGGAGTGTCCTGCTGGATCTGGATCGTGCCGTCGCCCAGGTCGACGAAGTCCCACCGGATGACGCCCAGTTCATCGGTCTCGCCTTCGAGCGTTCCGCCATCGTTGGTTAGGGAGACCGGTACGCCGGCCAGGGTGTTGGCGCCGCATTCATTCTCGTTGTTGCCAGACCAGTAGTTGTCGGTGGGGTTGAGGCCCTCGGGACAGGCCACCGCGCGAACCGAAATCCAGTGCGACGTGCCGATGTTGAAGAAGTCGCAGGCGTAGCTGGTGTTGGGAACGGTGATCTCGCCTTCGACCACGCCGCCTGGCGACGGGACGAACTCGGGGAAACCATCGTACACAGCGCCCTCGTAAAAGGCGGTCCACCCGCAGGAGGTGATTGGCTCATCGTAACCATCGGGCACGGTTTCCTCCAGCGTGAACGGGCCGAGAGGCACATTGTCCCAGGTGGTCCAGCCGCCAGCCGTCGCGCTGGTGCTGGCCCCGTCGTCGTTGGTGAGCGTGAACTCGACCGGCATGGCGGAGAGCGTGCAGACCGACTTCAGGTAGTCCAGGTCCTGGGAGGGGTAGGTGCTTCCGGGACAGAGCCACTTGCGGGCGGTGAGACCGTTGGTGAGGTCGGCCTCGATGGCGAGGCTGTCGATGCCGGGCGTCTCGGTTGGATTGGCCTGGAAACCACCGGGACCATCCGGCGCTTCGGTCGGGTTCGCCTGGAAGTCGTCGATCGCGACTTCGGCATTGAAGAAATGGCAGACGAAGTGCGTGTTAGGCACGCTGATTTCTCCCTTGACGACGCCGCCCGGCGACGGCACGGGCATGTGGAACGCGTCGTACACGGCGCCGTTGTGGAAGGCCGTCCAGCCACACCACGTGAACGGCTCCTCGTAGCCGGCGGGGACGGTTTCCTCCAGGGTGAACGGGCCGAGCGGCACATCGTCCCATTGGGCCTGGCCGCCGGCGGTGTCCCTGGGGAAGGTGCCGCCCGCGTTGGTGAGCGTGAACCCCACGGCGGCATCGGACAGCGCGCATCGTTCGAACAGTTCCAGCAGGTGGAGGGAGCGATCGATACCGGCCGGGCAGAGCCACTTCCTGGCCACGAGCGTGTTGGTGGTGTCCTCGGCGGCGGCGTAGCTGCCCGGCTGCAGTGGCATGTTGTACATCGAGCAGGTGATATTGGTGGTCGCGATGTCCTGGACGTCAAGCGCGTTGGGGATACCCAGGTCGAACTGGCCATTCGGGGCCGGCTTGAAGAAGGATAACGTGCCGAAGATCAGGTTCCCGTCCTCAGGGTAGGCAATCAGGAGGCAGACGACGATGGGGTCGCCGAATCCGCCGGGTATCGCCTCCTGAATGGATATCGGGCCGACTGGCAGGCCATCCCACTGGGCCTGGCCGCCGGTGATCGGCTTGGTGGAAGTGCCGTTGGCATGGGTGACGGTGACCTGAACGCCATCGAGCGTGCTTGTGCAGACCTCCCCGTACTCGCCGCTGTTGAGATCGAGGGACGTTCCGAACGGGCAGACGTGCTTGCGAACCAGGAGCGTCGACTGTCCACCGCCGCCCTGGGGGTTGGCGACGCCGCCAGGTCCGGTGCCGACCTGGCCGGTGTCCTTGATGTTCATCCAGTAGCAGACGTATTCGAACATGGTGTCCGGGAACGTGCCGGAGACGGTTCCGCCCGTCGCCGTTTGGAGCGCGGGATGCTGGACACCGCCGCCAGGGGATTCGGTGAATCCGCAGAAAACGATCGGGTCGGTGTAGCCGGCGGGCAGCGTTTCCTGGATGTCGAACGCGCCCGGGTTGACGCCGGTCCACTGGACCTGGCCACCGGCGGTGGTTCCATCCCGGGGCCCGTCGGCTTCGTTGAGCGTGAACTCCACGCCGTCGTGGTGCTGGGGACAGAGTTCGAGGTAGTCGCTGAGCGCCGCGTCTTCCACGATGCCGAGTGGGCAGTCGCGCTTGATGACGCGGACCGTGCCAGTGGTGGGGATGGCCTCGTCGTCGATGCCTGGCACGGCGGTGGGGTTCGCCTGGAAGTCGTCGATGCCGGGGGCCTCGGTGGGGTTGGCCTGGAGGTCATCGATACCGCCCTCGATGTTGAACCAGTCGCACATGTATTCGGTGTTGGGAATGGTGATGGCGCCTTCGACCACGACGCCAGCGAGAATCACGAGCTGGGGGAACGCGTCGTAGATGAAGCCGTCGTATTCGGCCCACCAGCCGCAGAACACCACCGGTTTGCCATAGCCCGCCGGAACTGACTCGGCGAGCTCGAACTCGCCAAGCGGGATGTTGGACCACCGGGCGAACCCGGCGCTGGTGGATTGGGTGTCATCGCCATTCGCGTGGGAGAGCGTGAATTCGACCGGAAGGTACAGGAGCTCGCACACGCGCCAGTAGTAGTCCTGATCCTGGGTTTGGAGGGTTCCTTCCGGGCAGGTCCACTTGCGAACGAGAAGGTTGTTGGTGAGCGATTCGGCGTCCGTGAAGCTGCCCGGCCCCGACTGGGTGTTGAAGTAGTGGCAGGTGTAGTGGGTGTTGGGGATGATCACCTCGCCCTCGACCAGCCCGTCCGCGGATGGGACCTGCTGGGAAAACGCATCGTAGGCGACGCCTTCGTACAGGGCGTTCCACCCGCAGAAGACGATGGGATCGCCGTACTGGGCGGGGATCGATTCCTGGATGGTGAATGGTCCTTCGGAGAGGGTGTCCCACACGGCCATGCCGTCCGATATCTCCTTGGTGGACGCGCCGTTCTGGTCGGTGAGGGTGAGCTGGATGCCGTCGACGGCTTCGGTGCAGGTTTCGAGGTAGTACGCGAACGCCTCGCCGCGAGCGATGTCGAATGGACAGGCCCGCTTGATGACCTGGAGGTCGCCGAAGCTTCCGCCTTCGGGATTGGTCACGCTGTCCGGTCCTGGAGGAATCACGGTGCTGGTCTTGACGTTCATCCAGTAGCAGACGTATTCGAACGCCT
>JAEWEG010000024.1 GCA_023389575.1 Chloroflexota bacterium
CGGCGATTGTGGACAGCACGAGGTCGGGGTCATGGACCGGCGCAAGGGGGACGTAGGCGATGACATCGAATCCGGCATCGCCCAGGGTGTGCAGGGCCTCGATCGCAAGACGCGTCTTCCCGACACCCCCTGGTCCGGTCAGGGTGAGCAGGCGCAGGTTCTCCCGCCGGACCAGGGTGGCGATGGCTGCAACATCGTCTTCCCGGCCCACCAATGGAGTGAGCGGGCGCGGGAGTCTTTCTCCAGGTGGAGATGCTCCCGGGAACGGCGCGTTGCTGGCAGGAATAGCCATGGAGCGTGCCTTCACGTACGAAGGTGGTGGTCAGTACTTCCATACTGGCCACCACCTTCCCGTACGTCAAGCAAGACATGATCCGAGTCGGGAGCCAGTCCGCCGGGCAAGGAGCAGCCCGGCAGTGGCGGGAGCCTCTGTGGTCCCGTGCAATCCATGGAGGGTTGGATCGGTCCATGTGGAGGAGCGAGTCGAGAGAACGTGGCGGCATGGGAGTCCGCCCGCGGCGGACGGACTTCGTCCGGGGGCTCACCATGCCCCTCCTCCAGCTCCTCCCCGACCCGGGGAGGAGAGCCATCGCGCTGAGTAGCGGGCGTGGTGTGTTGGGACGGTGGTGAGCGAGGGTGAAGCGGGGCGGACACCCTCGGTTCGTTCATGAACACGCCGTTTATGTACGGGGATCCGTCCCTACACAAGAAGGTGACGTATTTCGGCGCGTATTGGTGAGGTAGTGCGACCTATGAATGCTACGGGGCACGTGCCGTGAAGGCCGTGTGGTGAGGCGCCTGGGAGTCCATGGTGGGCTCCCAGGGCCGGGCGTGTTCGATGGTTGCTACAGGGGGCGGCGGAAGGGTGGGGTGGCGGGCGGTTGGTGGGCGTGGCGTTCAAGGTGGTAGGGAACGCTGATGACGACCGTGCCGGGGCGGAAGAGGAGGGCGGCCTTGATGCGGAGGGCGGTCTGGTTGTGGAGGATCTGTTCCCACCAGTGGCGGGGGACGAACTCCGGGAGGACCACCGTGATGGTGCCGCGTGGGACCTGTTTCTGGAGTTCGTCGAGGTAGGCCAGTAGCGGGCCGACGAGCGAGCGGTAGGGAGACTCGATGATGACGAGCGGGACATCCGTGTCGAGCGTGGACCAGCGTTCGCGCATGGTCTGGATTTCGGCTTCGTCGTCGCTGATGTGGATGGCGGAGACGGATTCGGAGATGGAGCGGGCGTAGGCGAGCGTGCGGCGGGTGATGGCGTTCAGCGATGAGATCGGGACCACGACGACGTTGATGATGTCCTCGGAGCGAGGCGGGATGAGGGATTCGAGTTCCTGGCTGGCTTCGGTGTAGTGGGTGTGGATGGCGCGGAAGAGTAGCACGAGGATCGGGATGAGGAGGGCGACGATCCACGCGCCGTGGGTGAACTTGGTGATGCCGACGACGATGGCGACGACCGCGGTGGCCGATGCGCCGAGCGCGTTGATGACGCGGCCGTTTTTCCAGCCAGGTTCGCGGAGGCGTTGCCAGCGGACGACCATGCCAAGCTGGGAGAGCGTGAACGAGGTGAAGACGCCGAGCGCGTAGAGGGGGATGAGGCGCTCGGTTTCGCCGCCGAACATGAAGAGCACGAAACTGGAGAGGACGCCAAGGGTAATGATGCCCGTGGTGAAGGCGAGGCGGTCGCCCCGGAAGGTGAAGAGGCTCGGCATGTACTTGTCGCGGGCCATGAACCAGGCGAGGCGAGGGAAGTCGGAGTAGGCGGTATTGGCGGCCAGGACGAGGATGGCCATGGTGGCGATCTGGATGGCGTAGTAGGCGACGTTCGCGCCGCCGAAAACGCCGCGGGCGATCTGGGAGACGACCGTTTCATAGCCGGACTCGTCCTGGGCAAGGGGGACGGCGCCGTACTGGTGGGCGAGCCAGGTGATGCCCGTGAACATGATGGCGAGGATGCCGATCATCCAGGTGAGCGTGGCGCGGGCGTTCTTCCATTCAGGCTGGCGGAAGGCGGGTACGCCATCGGAAATGGCCTCGACGCCGGTGAGCGCGGCGCAGCCCGAGGAGAAGGCCCGGAGCACCAGGAACACGCCGACCGAGCCGGTGCCGGCCATCGCTTCGCGGCTGGGTTCGTGCACGGGAAAACCGTCCAGGGCGTTGCGGATGAAGCCAATCGCGAGCATGGCCGCCATTCCCGCCAGGAAGAGATAGGTGGGAATGGCGAAGATGGTGCCCGATTCACGGAGCCCGCGCAGGTTGAGGATGGTGATGAGGACGATGAAGGCGATGCCGGTGGCGACGAGGTGGTCGTGGATTTCCGGGACGGCCGAGACCATGGCGGCGACGGCCGCGGAGACGCTCACCGCGACGGTGAGGATGTAGTCGACCAGCAGCGCGCCTCCCGCGACGAGGGCGGGGGTGGTTCCGAGGTTGTCGCGGGCCACGATGTACGAGCCGCCGCCGTTGGGATAGGCCTTGATGGTTTGCCGGTAGGATGCACCGACAATGAGCAGGAGCAGGACGATGGCCGCGCCGATTGGCAGGCTGAGCGAGAGCGCGCCAAGACCGGCGATGAGCAGGATGCGAAGGATTTCCTCGCTGGCGTAGGCCACCGAGGAGAGGGCATCGGAGGAAAGGACGGCCAGGGCCTTGGTGTTGGAGAGCCGCTCGTGGATGCCGGACGACGTCGTGAGTGGTTGTCCGATCAGCAGGCGCTTGGCGCGGCTGAAGGTTCGCTGGACCGGCCCTCGTCCGCTACTGGCCTCCTGCCCGGCGATGAGGTAGCCGGGACTGACGCCGACCAGCTCGGCGGTGCGGGGCGCGCGGATGATCTTGACATAGCGATCGCCGGGATGGGTGCCGCGAACGCTGGTCCTGCCTTCGAGCGTGGGACTGACGCCGGGTCCCCTGGGACGAGGTGCCCGCACTTTCGGGCGCTGGGGACCGGATATGCCCGTGGCCGGGTCTGGAGGTTCGTCCGTGGTCGAGGTTTCAGCGGGATCGGATGACGGGCTGGGGGCGGGTGATTCAGGCTCGGGTGAAGCCATGATCGTCTGTACTCCTCGCGGCGCGAGGTTGAGGCGGGATGCCCGAAAGCAGTCTCGCGCGGAACCGGGCGTGGCTGACCGGTTGGCACGAATTCCCGCGAAGAGAGGCGGGGTGACGGCGCAACGGAGGCGAAGTCTACGCGCTTTTCGGGCCGTCAACAAGATCGAAGGGGTGGGCGAAATTCTGGCCCCTCGCGGGCAACGTTTGAAGGTGTTCGTATACTGGATGCACGCTGAACGTTGGGATGGGGGATTGGGCGCGGGAAACCGCCCGTGAACGTGGCCGAAAGCCAGCGATTGGATGGAGAACGAAACCCCCGCGCACCCCAGCGCGTTCCAGCAAACGAGTACGACCCACGACGGGACGTGCCCAGCGTGAACACACCGGCAGGGTCTGTGGTGGGCGTCGCCGGTGGGATAAGGATGGCGAGATGAACACCGTGGGGGTGAAAAGACAAACCATGCGATCGGGACCTCGACAACGAAGGTGGAAGACGCCACGGTCCGTGGCGCTGCTGTTTTCCCTGTTCATGGCGCTTGGAAGCCTGGGACAGTACGCGGCGCTCGATGTGGCCGCCGCGCCGGGTGACCTGACAGACCTGGCGGGCAACGCGCTCCAGGTATCGGGCACCTCGTCGCTGGAAGTCGACGTGGTTCGCTGCCCGGAAGGGTTCGATCCGAACGACCTGTTCGGCACATGTACGGCCTCGGGCATCGGGGGCGTGACGGTTGACGTCACGTCGACGGACCCGGAGCTTGGCATCGACCTTTCGGAAACGACGGTGGCGCCAGATGGCGGCGGGCCGGGACGAACAACGTTCCCCGATCTTCCCGCCGGTGAGTATGCGGTGAGCATTGATCTCGCGCCCGAGTCGGGTGTTCGCTACTACATGTACTGCGGCGTGGCCGGTGGGGGCCAGCCCTTGCCAGCCAACCCGGACAACGCCCTGGACACGATTGTCACGGTGCCGGACGCGACGAACGTCGCCTGTGACCTGTACGTGATCCCGACCGAGAGCGCGCCGCCGGCCGATCCCTCGACGATCGACCTGTGGGCGTTCACCTGTCTGGACAGCGCGCTGCCGGAAGGCGATTCGCTCGACTTCGCCGACTACCAGGGCGCCTGCACCGATCCGGCCCCGAACGTGGACTTCCACCTGGTTCAGGGTGGCGACGACACGGTGCAGACCACGAACGCCGAGGGCCGAACCCAGTTCGAGTTCCCGTCGGGCTTGGAGACCCGGTTCTACTCCGGCGTGCCGCTGGAAGCGAATGAAGTGCTGTTCTGTTCGGTGAACAACGGCGAGGCGGACGAGATCGCGATCGACGAGACGGGCGTTTCGACGTTCGCGAACGCGTCGGCCGAGGACCGGACCTGCAGCTGGTTCCTGATCGAAGAGGATGTGACCCCGACCGAGCCGGTGACGGAAGAACCGACCGAGCCTGTCACGGAAGAACCAACCGAGCCTGTCACGGAAGAACCGACCGAACCGGTCACCGAGGAGCCGACCGAGCCCGTGACCGAAGAGCCGGTGAGTGACTCCACGATCAGCCTGTTCGCCTTCACCTGCGATTTCGACGCGGTGGCGGAGCCGGCCGCGGCTGGCTTTGGCGAGTTCCAGGCGGCCTGCCCCGATGTGGCCCCGGACGTTGACTTCCACCTCAATACCGGAGAACTCGGCGGCATCGAGACGACCGACGCAAACGGTCAGGCCAGCTTCACGTTCCCAACCGGGGAGCAGGTCGACTTCTACGCGGCCGTGCCGCTGGAGGCCGATGAGTACCTGTTCTGTAGCGTCGATGGCGGCGATGCGTCGCTGATCGAGATGGACGACCAGGGCGTCGCGCATTTCGACAACACGGCCGCCACGGCCCAGACTTGTAGCTGGTTCCTGATCGAGGATGCCCCGGCGACCGAAGAGCCGACGGAGCAACCCACGGAACAGCCAACCGAGATTCCGACCGAACAACCCACCGAGATGCCGACGGAGACTCCGACCGAGGACCTGCCGGGTGGCGATGGCGATGACCTCGGCCAGATCTCGGTGTTCGCGATGGTGTGCCCGGAAGGGTTCGACCCCGAGGAGATGGGCGTTGACTACGACACGCTGAGCGCCAACTGCGGCACGGGCGTGGAGGATGTCTCGTTCACCTTCGGGTACCCGAACGGCAACAGCGACATCCGGGTGACGGATGGCCAGAACCCGATCGTCTTCTCCGCGCTGCAGCCCGGTGACTACACCCTGTACAGCAGCGTGCCGCTGGAGGCCGCCCAGGAGTACTCGTTCTGCACCGCCGACGGTGGGAACCGGTACGAGCGGGAGTTCAACAGCCAGGGCGTGACGGCGTTCCAGGACCTGGAGAGCGAGCAGATCGACTGCGAGTGGTACATCGTGCCGATCAATCAGCGGGGCGATGAGACCGGTGGCTCGCTGGAGATTCACCTTTCCGCCTGCCCGGCCAACTTCGACGGCAACAACATCTTCGACACCTGCCACGGCAACGGCCTGGCTGGCTACGAGTTCACGCTGGACGGCCCCGATGGTCAGCAGGCCGCTTCGACCGTGATCCAGCAGCAGGGTGGCCCGGGCGTGGTGGCCTTCACCAGCCTGGCGCCAGGCGAGTACGAGTTCCGGGGAGGTCCTCCGGGCGACTTCGGGACGGTCCAGCTTTACTGTTCCACGCAACCGGACAATGGAACCCCGGACTACTCGCTCGATGACTTCGTGGGTTCAGTGAATCTCGGCGAGAACGAGCATGTGCTCTGCGACTGGTACTTCCTGCCGGAGGACGCATCGGGCGTGACCCCGACGCCGACCCCGACCGAGGAGCCCGAGCGCGCCGAAATCCTGGTGACCCTGTACGCCTGCCCCGCCGACGGCAACCTGGCCGGTTCGAGCCAGGGCCAGTTCGAGGAGAACTGCACCGAGAAGGTGAACGACGTGACATTCCGGATCGGTGACCCGAACTCGGCGCCGCTCAGCGCCAAGACCGGGGCATCGGGTGAGGGCGCGGTGCGGTTCTACGACCTCCTGCCAGGCGACCTGACCATGACGCCATCGCTGCCATCGACCATGAAGAGCGCGGCGGTGTTCTGCACCATCGACGGCGGATCGCCGTACCAGAAGGCGCTCTCGAACGGCGGAACGACCTTCGTGGACGTGGATGGTGAATCGATCGAGTGCAGCTGGTTCGCGGTCCGCAAGGCCGAGCAGCCGGCGCCGGGCCCGACCGGCTCGATCACGATTCGCGAGTACCTCTGCGAGAAGGATCGTTCGGACATCACGGACTGGGACGCGGAGTGCACGCCGGGTTCGACCGGAACCTCGTACACCATCGCCAACACGGCGACGGGCGCGACGGCCGACGGAACGCCGGGCCAGGACGGGGTGTACGTCTTCCGCAGCCTCGGCAACGGGTTCTACACCCTCCAGCAGAACGATGGGACGTGGTGCAGGGCCGTCGCCGACCGGGTCGACAGCCAGAGCAGGGTGATCGTGGAAGGTGGCGGCAACACGGACGTGGTGCTGTACCAGTGCAACGCCGTGGAAGGGCTGCCGACGACGGGCTCGGGCCCGGCGGGCACGATCACCTCCGGAACGGACGGCGTGAGCCGGCTCCAGATGCTCAGCATCGCGCTGATGCTGGTGGCGATTCCGCTGGCGGTGGCCGGGGTCCTGCAGGCCCGGTGGAGCAGCCGCCAGGCCGCCATGGTTCCGGACGAGCCGGGCCAGCAGGCCTCGCCGGTGATCCACCCGGACGGGCGAATCTCGATGCGGTTCAGATAGATCGGCCGGAAAGCGGGTGACGTATCATTTCGTGAGGGTCGCCCGCTTTCCTTGATGACTGGACGCTCGCGGGTGCCCAGGACTGGCCAGACTACCGGGAGTTTCCCGGGCCAGGAACGATACGGCTTACACAAGGACGGACCATGGCGCGACATTCCAGAAGGTGGCTGCTTTCCTCGATGGCCGCCGCCGGCGCAACAGTGGCGACCGGCGGCAGGCTTGCCGCCAACACCGGGACACAGTTGCCGGTGTGGGGCGAAACCACGGGCTCGACCGATCTCCAGGCGGGGCCGCTGGGACTGAATCCGGCGATCGATCCGGGCCAGGTTCCGGTGGCGATGCGGATTCCGGACGCGAGCGTGGACGCCGAGGTGGAGCGCCAGCAGATCGTGGACGGCAAGATGCTCGACCCAAGCGGGCCATGGGTGGTCGCGTGGTACGAGCAGACGGCACGCGCGGGCGCGATCGGCAACTGCGTGGCCTCGGGGCACGTGGACTACTGGGGTGTCGGGCCGTCGGTGTTCTACACGGTCGCCGATGTTCCCGAGGGTTCGCTGATTGACGTCACGGGCAAGAACGGCGCGGTGTACACCTACGAGGTGACCAGCATCGCGCGGATCGACCTGACGACGATCACGGTGGAGGAGTTGAACTCGCCCGAGGTGGTTGGCCGCACGGACTATCCGGCGCTGACGCTGATTACCTGCGGCGGCAACTTCAACGGCCAGGAATACACCGAGCGTGACATCATTCGCGGGCAACTGGTGTCGGTGCAGGGCGTCGAGACCGACGAGTCGGCTCCGGAAGAGGAGCAGGGCGAGGAGGCCTCCGCCGGCGAGGTGCTGGCCGAGGGGGTCGAGGCGACGATCAACACCGACGGCGTGAACATGCGGTCGGAGCCGACGACGAGTTCCGACGTCGTCGAGGTGTTGAACAGCGGAACCGTGGTGACGATTACCGGGGGTTCCTCCGAGGCGGACGACTACACCTGGTGGCCGATCCAGCTCGAGGACGGCACGAGCGGGTACGTGGTGGCCGATTTCCTGACGCCGTAGCTGGTACGCAATTCATCACACGAGAACCGACGGAGGATGGGATCAGCTCCCATCCTCCGTTTTCTTTTTTTGAGTGCATTTCACTGGGGTTGGCCTGTTCAAGGCGGACCTTCCACGTGCCGCGGTCAGGACCGCCTGACGGTGGTTGGACTTCGTCCGGGGATGTTTCATCCCCCTCCTCTAGCTCCTCCCCGACTCGGGGAGGAGAACCATCGCTCAACATGACGAAGACTTTTCCGCGTGGATGACGTGTCTGGAGCCAACTCCAGGGAGTAGTCAGGCGATGAATCGCCCGGGTCTACGGATCCATGGACCCGCTGGGGCGGGCCGGGAACCCTGGGTGGAGATCATGTGGGAGGAACTACAGACCCGCTGGCGCGGGCCGTAGTTCCGTACATTCAGGGAGTGCGGAAGGAGAAGTCGCGGGCGGCCGATCCACGGCGGCGAGGGCCGTTCCTTTTCGCGATCCCCTCATGGCGTGAGGCGGTGCATGTCGCGCGGGAAGAGGGTGGTTTCGCGGACGTTGGCGATGCCGGTGATGCGGGCGATGAACCGTTCGAGGCCGAGGGCGAAGCCGCCATGCGGGGGCATGCCGTGGCGGAAGGCGAGCAGGTATCCCTCGAAGCCGGCGATGTCGATGCCGCGGGCGTTGAGGGAGACGAGGTAGTCCTCGTGCCGGTGGAGGCGCTGGCCGCCTGTGACGATTTCGAGGCCGCGGAAGAGGAGGTCGAAGGAGTTCGACCATTCCGGGCGGGCGGGATCGGGATGGGTGTAGAAGGGTCGCTTGGCCATCGGGTACCCGGTGACGTAGAGCCATTCGGAGCCGTGTTCCTGGCGAGCCCAGTCGCCCAGCCAGCGCTCGTGGGCGGGCGCGAGGTCGGGTTCGGAGCGGACGTCCTCGCCGGTTGCGCGGCTGATGAGGTCGAGAGCCTCCGTGAAATGAATGTGCGGAATGGTTGACGGCACGTCCGGGATGGAGAGGTGCGGGAAGGTGCTCTCCAGGTCGAGGGCGCGAGCGGCGGCGATCATGCCGGTGACGGCGCGGGTGGTCATTTCCATGACGGTGAAGTGGTCCTCAATGAAGCCCATTTCGGCGTCGAGCGAGATGAACTGGTTGAGATGCCGGGCGGTGTCGTGGGGTTCGGCGCGAAAGGCGGGAGCGGTCTCGAAGACGCGTTCGAGCGCGCCGACCATGACCTGCTTGTAGAGCTGGGGGCTCTGGGCGAGGAAGGCCGGTTTGCCGAAGTAGTCGAGTTCGAAGACGTTGGCGCCGCCTTCGGGCGTGGCCCCGAGGATCTTGGGCGTGGCGATTTCGGTGAAGCGCTCGGCCCGGAGCGTGGCCCGGAAGCCTTCCACGGCGGCGGCGGTGATTCGCTGGATGGCGGCGCGGCGCGGATGGCGCAGGCTGACCGCCGCGGCATCCAGCAAGGTGGGCAGCTGGGCGTTGAGTTCGGGTTTGTAGAGCTCGACGACCGGTTCCTCGACCGCCTCGCTGATGACGGTGAGGGTGGGGTCGTGGAGTTCGACGCCGCCGGGGGCCTGGGCAACGGTCTGGACCGAGCCCGTGACGGAGATGACCGATTCGTGAGGGAGCGATTCGGCGACGGCGCGGGTTTCGGGGTCGGTGATGACGACCTGGGCGAGACCAGAGGCGTCGCGAAGGATGAGGAAGCAGACCGACTTCAGGGCGCGTCGATGGTGGAGCCAGCCCTTGATGGTGACGGTTTCGCCGGCGTGGTGGCCGAGTGTGTCGGTCCACGTCCGTGCGGCATGAGGCGAGACGGGTGATGGGAAAACGGGGGTAAGGGACACGGTGGTCACCTCCGGGAGAGAACAAAAGACCCCCACCGTCTTGCGGACGAGGGGGGCGTCTCGTGGTACCACCGCAATTCGCTGGGGCTGGCCGCGTGGCGGCCGCTCCTGCCTTCCGGGGCCCAGTAACGGGGGCGAGGCGGCGCGATCTTGGGCGGACGCCGTGGGTTCAGGCCCAACTGGGCTTGCAGGCGTCGCCGTTCAAAGGCGCACTCGGGAGGGTCTTCGCCGCCGGGACCTGATCGCGCTTGCACTGGCCGCGACTCGCTGGGCAGGGGAGCCGGTGGGTACTCGTCTCCGTCAACGTGTTGGGGCGAGTTTAGCGGCTGGTGGGGCGACGCGCCAGATGGCGGAGGGTCCCGCAGCACGGAGCCCATGGGCGGGACGGCGCGTGAGGCTCCCGAAGGCAAATGGACGCCTGGGGCAAAGAAATCGCACTGATCGGAGCGGGTGATCTTGCCTCCCGCAATATGCAAACGTTGACAGATGAACTTTCCGTTGCTAACGTGCGAATGCACACCAAACAAAATGTCTGCGTCCACCAGAGACGGAACCTGGTTCTTTCTGGAGGGTGTGGCTCGGGACAAAACCTGATTAACGTCTCTTATTGATCAAAGGAGAGAGTTCATGAGTGGTTCCTTCCCTGGTCGGATCAATCGTCGCCGGGTACTCCAGGCCGGCTCGTTGGGCGCGGGCGCCGCGATGGCGGGAATGGGTGCGTACAGGCTGGGGGCCTTCGCCCAGGGCACTCCGGCGGCCGACCCATCCGTCTTCGATCCCGCCGTGTGTTACACGCCGCTGAACGACGCCGCGACGGTTCAGTACGACGCGGTGGGCGAGGGGCCGTTCAATATCGCCCTCAGCAATTCGTACATCGGGAACGTGTGGCGGACGCAGATGATCCAGATGGCGCAGGCGTTCGTGGGGAAGGACGACATCGCGCCGATGATCTCCGAGTTCCAGGTGAATTCCTCGGGCACGGATGACGCCGCCCAGATCGCGGCGATCGAGGACATGATTTCCCGCGGGGCGCAGGCGATCGTGGTGAACGCGAACACACCGGGTGGCCAGGTGAACGTGCTGGAGCAGGCGCGGGCCGAAGGCATCGTGGTGGTGGCCTTCGACAACATCATCGAGTCCGACAACGTGGTGCTGGTGAACGAGGACCAGGTTGAGATGGGCCGGCGCTGGGCCCAGTTCCTGGTGGACGAAACCGGTGGCCAGGGCAAGATCCTGATGATCAACGGGGTGGCGGGCACAAGCGTCGATACCGATCGGCGCAACGGCGCCTACGAGGTGTTCGATGCGCAGGAGGGCATCGAGTACATCGAGGTGGTGGGCGAGTGGGATCCAGGCAAGGCCCAGACCGCGACGGCGACCGCGCTGGCCTCGAACCCGGATATCGCGGGCGTGTGGTGCCAGGGTGGGACGAATGGCGCCTTCCAGGCCTTCCTGGACGCGGGAGCGGAGCTGGTTCCGTTCGCCGGTGAAGCGGAGAACGGGTTCCGCAAGCAGATGCTGGAATACGCCGACCAGTTCAACGGCTACTCCATCGGACAGTCACCAGCCATGGTGTGCGTCTCGATCCGGGTGGCGATCGACCTGCTGATGGGCAACCCGGTGCCGTCGTTCGTGGGCATGCCGCTGCCCGAGGCGAAGACCGCCGACCTCGAGCCGGGCGTCAACGTCTTCCCGGACGCGGACGACAACTTCTTCACGCCGATCCAGATTCCGGGATGCGGGGTGGACCTGACGATCGAGGAAATCCAGGCGCAGGAGATCTAGCCTGGACATGGGGCTCGTATTGCCCTGACGCAAGGATCGCCAGGGATGCCATTGCTTTCCGCGTCTGGTGTAAGCAAGCGATTCGGCGGCGTGGTGGCGCTCCACGCCGTCGATTTCGCGTGCGAGCCGGGGGAGATCCACGCGCTGCTGGGGGAGAACGGCGCGGGCAAGAGCACGATGATCAAGGTGCTGTGCGGCGTGCAGCAGGCGGACGCCGGCACGATCGAGTACGACGGCCGGCCCGCGCCGTACAGCGATCCGGCGGGGGCGGTGCAGGCCGGGATCGTGCCGGTGTTCCAGGAGCTGTCGCTGGTTCCCGACCTGACGGTAGCTCAGAACCTCGTGCTGGGCCGGGAACCGCGCAACCGCCTGGGGTTGCTGGACCAGCGGCGGATGCGCCGGGATGCCGCCGCGCTCTTCGCGGAACTGGGGTTCGATAGCCTGGATCCCGGTGCGGAGGTGCGGCACCTGCCCCTGGCCGACCGCCAGCTCGCCGAGATCGCCAAGGCCGTCAGCCGGAACCCGCGCGTGCTGATCCTGGACGAGGCGACGTCGGCGTTGAACCGGCGTGAGGTGGAGCGGGTGTTCGCCGTTGTGCGGCAACTGCGCGACCAGGGAACGTCGATCATCTTCATCTCCCACCGGATGGACGAGGTGCAGGCACTATGCGACCGGGCGACGGTGTTCCGGGATGGGGCGACCGTGGGCACGGTGGTGATCGGGGAAACCTCGCCGAGCGAGATCGTGCGGATGATGGTGGGGAGGCCGCTCCAGGACATCTACCCGCCGCGTCCAGAGCGGGTGGAACCGTTCCAGCCCTTGCTGGAGGTGGAGGGCCTGACCTGGGGATCGCGGTTGCGGGACGTGTCGCTTCAGGTGCGGGCCGGGGAAATCGTGGGGCTTTCCGGCCTGGAAGGGCAAGGACAGGCGGACCTGTTGTTCGCGTTGTTTGGGGTGTACTCGGGCGTTCAAGGGCGAGTGACGCTCGATGGTCGGCCGGTGGGGAAATCGGGGACGGCGCAGGCGATGAAGGCGGGTCTGGCACTGGTGCCGGAGGATCGCAAGACGCAGGGACTTGTGCTGCCGATGAGCGTTCGCGACAACATCGTGATGGCGACGTTGCGCGACCACGGAAAGATGGGGTTCCTCTCGCCCGCGGCGGAGCGGGAAGCGTCGTACGGGATGCGGGATCGGCTGGCGATCCGGACGGCGAGCGTGGAGACCCCGGTGCGATTCCTTTCGGGCGGGAACCAGCAGAAGGTGGCGATCGCGAAGTGGCTGCTGACCGATGCGCGGGTGTACCTGCTCTCCGACCCGACCCGGGGAATCGACGTGGGGGCGAAGTTGGAAATCTACGAACTGATGCGGGAGCTGACCAGCGCGGGCAAGGGCGTGCTGTTCTTCTCGACCGACCTGTCCGAAATCGTGGGGCTGTGCGACAGGGCGCTGGTGATGTACGAGGGAGCGATCGTGCGGGAATTGGCGGGTGATGACCTGACCGACGCCAACCTGATCGAGGCGGCGGTCGGCATGGTGCGGCACGAGCACGCGGTCCAGGCAGGGGGCGCGCCATGAGCGAGGAGCGAGAGCCGAACCACGCGCCGCCTCAGGTGGGGCCTTCCCGTTCGAGACGGGTGGAGGGCGTGGGGCCGCACCTGGCGCGGAATGGCCGGCTGTTGCTGGCGTTCGGGATCCTGATCGTGTTGCTGGCGATCTACATCGAGCGGGTGCCGCAGTTCGGGGCGCGCGAGCAGCGGTCGGTGATCAATCAGGGGCTGGCGCTGACGATGGCCGGGTTTGGCCAGACCGTGGTGGTGCTGACCGGGGGGATCGACCTCTCCATCGGCTCGATGATCGGGCTGACGAACAGCGTGGCGTCGCGGATCACGACGGAGGACAGCCAGAGCCGGGTGTGGCTGGCGGCGTTTGTGTGCCTGGGTATAGGCGCGCTGGGGGGAATGGTCAATGGCGTGATCGTGGCCTATGGACGGCTGCAACCGATCATCGTGACCCTGGCGACATCGTCGGTGTTTTCCGGGATCGCGCTGTATGTGCGGCCGACGCCGGCGGGGAAGTTTCCGTTCGAGGCGACGCAGTTCTGGACCGGTTCGATGGAATTCCGGCAATGGCCGCGAGGCATCGTCTGGCTGGGCCTACTGATCGTGTTGTGGCTGGTGTTCCGGAGAACCAGGCTGGCGACGCGGATCATCGCGATCGGGAGCAGCGAGGGAGCGGCGTTCATGTCTGGCGTGAACGTGAACCTGACGAAGGTCGCCGCGTACACCATTTCCGGGATGGCGGCGGGTGGGGCGGGGTTCTACCTGACGGTGCAGACCGGGAACGGGAACGCGCTATCGGGCGGAGCCTACACGCTGAACTCGATCGCGGCCGTGGTGCTGGGCGGCGCCAGCCTGGCCGGTGGCGCGGGAACCTTCATGGGCACGATCGCGGGAGCCTACACGATAGCGCTCATACCGCGGGTGCTGTTCTTCTACGACGTATCGCAGTTCTACCAGCAACTGCTGCAGGGACTGGTGCTCCTCGGATCGGTTGGGCTTGGCGCGGCGGGCGTGCTGCGGGCCCGCAACCGGCTGGACAAGGTGTAGGATGGCGACGATACCTCCACCAACTCAGGACATCGATCAGGGAGCCGGCGCGCGCGAGCGCTGGTACAGCGAAGACACCTGGTTCGGCCGGAACCGGACCCTGGTGATCGCGTTCGGGCTGATCCTGGTGTTGCTGCTGATCTCGGGAATCCGGGAACCGGGATTTCTGAGCCTTAACAACCTGCGGCAACAGCTTGTGCTGGCGACCTTCCTGGGAACGGTGGCGGCGGGGCAAACGCTGGTGATCCTGACCGGGGGAATCGACCTCTCGGTGGCGTGGAACCTGAACTTCGCGGCGATCCTGCTGACGCAGACGATTGGCGGAAGCCAGGACGCCGGCATGGTGACCTGGGCGACGGCCCTGGCGCTGGGAGCGGGGACCACGGTTGGCGTCATCAACGGATTGGGGGTGGCGATCCTGCGCATCCCGTCGCTGGTGATGACGCTGGGCATGAACACCGTGATGCTGGGCGTGGCGCTGGTGTACACGAATGGATCGCCACAGGGGCTCGCGCCGGATTTCGCGCGGGCGCTGGCGACCGGCAGGATCGCGGGCGTGGTGCCGTGGGCGCTGGTGTTCTGGGCCGGGCTGGCGATCGTGATGGTGGGGCTACTGCAGTACAGCGTCTTCGGCAGGCGGATCTACGCGATAGGGAACAACCGCCAGGCGGCGTACCTCTCGGGGACCCCGGTGCGATGGACGCTCGTGTGTGTGTACGCGTTCTCTGGCCTGACGGCGGGGTTGGCCGGGATCCTGCTGGCCGGCTACTCGAACAACACCTACCTCGGGATGGGTGACGCCTACGTGTTGCAGAGTATCGCGGCGGTGGTGATTGGGGGAACGTCGATCCTGGGGGGATCCGGCGGCTATGGGGGGACCATCGCCGGGGCGGTGATGATCGTGCTCCTGCAGAACTCGCTGCAGGTGGCCGGGATTCGGCCGGCGGGCCAGCAAATCCTGTACGGGGCGATCATCCTGCTGATGCTGTTCGTGTATGGGCGGTCCGCGAAGGTGCGCGAGTAACACCATAACGGGCTGAGGGTCTGGCGAACGTGACAGAACCCACGGACCCACGGCCCGCGCCAGCGGGTCCGTGGGTCCGTACATTCTCGCCGTGTTCTTGCGCATAAGTGGCGATTGATCCAGTGTGCCCTGACGTGCGAATCAGGACGTGGACAGCGCGGTTTCGCGGGTGGCGCGGACGACCGAGCGCTGGTTGTACTCGGCGGCGCTGACATCCCATTCGCCGCCGCAGGTGATGAGCGTGAGTGATTCGTTATCCGTGGGGCCGAGGGCCTCGTCGGGCGGGGGATCGGCGGCCGGGAACGGCTCCATCCAGTCGACGATGTAGCGATAGACCTCGCCGTCGTCCCCGGTGACCTCGATGAGATCACCGGGTTGGAGGGTGGCGAGGCGGAAGAAGACGGCCTCCGGCACGCCCCACCAGTTGAGGTGCCCGGCGAGCAGGATGTTACCCGATTCGCCGAGCCGGGCGGTTTGCTTGTACCAGGCCACGTTAACCTCGTCGGTTGGCTGTTCCATTTCGCCGTCGATGAAGTCGAGGTATTCGATCGGCGCGTCAACCTCGATCGACGGGATCGCGACCTGGACGGGGACCGCGCCCCGGGCGCACGCGACAGGCGTGCCCGGGACGGCGGATGCGGGGGTGGCGGGATGCATGCAGCCCGGATCGACGGAGGGTGAGGCCTCTGGGGTGGCCGGGATGTCGAGCGGAACGACATCCTGAGCGCTGAAGGCCCTGTTGGACATCAGCGCCGCGCCGGAGGTGACCACCGCGCCGCCGAACGCCACGCGGAGGACGTTCCGGCGTGTGACGGCGATGCCGAACATGGCGCCGATCGCGGGCAGGGCGGCGGTTCCTCCCGGCGGGGTGGTTTCCGCCGGTTCGGTGGATTCAGGGGCGACGCCTGTGTTCGGGAACTTGGTCGGGGGCTTGCCCTGGGGTACGGGCGTGCCGCAGTTGTAGACCTTGACGGTGGTTCCACTACCGGCGTTCACGCCGACGTAGCCGCCCGCGGTGATGACGCTGGACTTGATGAGGCATGGGGTCGTGCCGCGCTCGACCAGCCGGTAGTCGCCGGGTTGGAGCGACGAGAAGGTGACCTGGCCCGCGTTGTTGGTGGTGGCGGTGGCGACTGTCACCCACGACTGGCCCTGGGCGGTTTGGAGATCGAAGGTGTGGCCCGCTCCGCCGCGATAGCAGTCGATGTCCGACTGGTAGGTGACGGTGGCGCAGGTGTACTTGCTGAGCGAGAGCCAGCCGTACGCGGGCTCGTAGGGTGGAACGTTCATCCAGTTACAGGCGATTCGGTCGCCGGCGGCCACGGTGACGGTGAGCGACGAGCCGGTGGCCAGAGGCGCGGGATGGACGGCGCTGGTGCGAAGTCCGACGCAGTTCCAGATGAAGCTCCCGGTGATGCCGGAGGGGATGCTTTCGCGCACTTCCCAGGTGCCGGGCTGGAGCGTAACGAAGGTGACAGCGCCGTTCTGGCTGGTGCTGGACTCGTAGGTGCCGGTTGGGCCGCTGATGGAGAAGGAGACGTTGCCCATCGGCGTGCCGCAGTCGTTGCGCGGGTCGGCCTGCCAGGCGGTGTAGTCGTACCCGGCGGGGCAGAGCCACTTGTATACGGTGATTTCACCGGCGCCGAGGTACTGGTTGTACCAGTCGCAGCGGACTTCCTGACCGGAGGTGTCAAGCGTCATGGTGACGGTGTAGTTGACGACGGAGTAGGTTAGCGGCGACGTGTTCTCGCCGACGGTGGCGCAGGAGACGTATGGCTGCGGCGAGTAGCCCAGCGGCAGGTCTTCGGTGAGCGTGACGACGCCGAGCGGAACGCCGGTCCACGAGGCGACACCTCCGGAGGTGGTCATGGGCGTGCTACCCGCGGGCGATTCGAGCGAGAAGGCGACGCCATCCAGCGGGGTCACGCAGGCGGCCTGGTGGGCGGCATGGGTGCGCTCGATGTCGATGCCTTCCGGGCAGTCCCACTTGTAGAGAGTGACGGAGGCCGGCTCGGTTGGGATGTTGTACCAGTGGCAGTTGTACTCCCAGTCCTGAATCATGGGCGGGGAGAGGAGGATGCCGCCATCGGTGGCCGCTGGCGACGGCTGGCTCGTGGCGCGGGGGTCGGTGTTGACTTCGCAGGAGACGACCGGCGTGCCGTATCCGGCGGGGATGGATTCGCGGATGGAGATGTTGCCCATTTCGTTGGCGACGACGCCATCCCATCGGACCATGCCCGAGAGGGTTTCGCCGGCGCGGGAGCCATTGGCGTCCTGGAGGTCGAATTCGAAGCCGTCGCCGGGGGTGACGCAGTCGCCGGCGTAGTCAACCGGAGCCTGGCTGGAGCTGACGCCCGCGGGGCAGGTCCATTTGTAGAGGGTGACCTCGCCCGGATAGTCGTCCACCACCTGTTGGCCGAGTTGGTTGAAGAAGTCGCAGTTCAGCCGATCGCCATCCTCGAGCGGGTAAGTGATGGTCGAGCCGGTGTACGGGGTGGAGGCGTAATCCGTTCCGATGGTGCAGTAGACCGCCGCCAGCGCGGAGCCAGCGGGCAGGTATTCGGTGACGGAGACCGGACCGTAGTGGGTCGGGACCTCTGTGAATTCGGTCATGCCGTTCCGGTCGATTGCAAGCTGGTCGTGGAAGTCGCTCGCGGTGACGGTGTAGACGACTTCGCCGGGATCGGCGGTGCAGGCCTCGCGAAGGTCGGTATGGGAGGCCGTGCTCCAGTCGATTTCCTGATCGCAGGCGTACTTGGTTATGGTGACGCTGGCGTAGCCGGGTTCCCGCTCGCCGCCGCCGGTGTCGATGTTGAAGAACTCGCAGGACAGGAAGTCGTGGGGCTCGGTGGTCACTTGGACGATGCCATACGTGTCGGGGGTGAAGGATTCCCACATCGGCTCGTAGGCATCGTTATCGTATTCGTCGACCGGGGTGATGGCGCAGTAGACCGCCGCGATGAGGGTGCTCTTCGGCGTGATCTCCCGGATGGAGACTTCGCCAGAGGGGATCGGGTACATGCCCGCCATGCCCTCATCGGTGTAGATGGACTGTTCCATTGGGCCGGAGGTGATGACGAACTCGACCGGGTCCATCATGTACGAGCATGATTCGCGCAGGCTGGAATGGGAGGCGTTGTCGATATCCATGCCCTCGGGGCAGGTGTATTTCACCAGTTCCACTTCGATCGACTGGTTGTGCTCGATGAAGAGGTGACATTCCAGGCGATTGTGGGCCGCGAGTTGGACATCGACGCGAGGCTGCTCCCTGGTTTCGAACAGTACCGACCCGAACGAGTCCTGCGGATTTTCGCTGTCGACGCCGACGGCGCGGCAGTAAACGCTGGCGAGGACAAGGTCCTCGGGAAGGTCGATGAACACGTTGTACGGTCCCGTTGGCAGGTCCGGCAGCATCACGCCGTTCGGCCATTCAGGATGATTGGGTGGATTGGTGGAGACCCATTCCTCGACATTCTGCTGGCCACCCAGCACGCCAAGTTCGATGGATTCGAACGGCTCGGCGCAGTTGGTGACAAGATCCCGGTGGTCGTAGCGAATGGTTTCGAGACCGGTGGGACAAACGAACGTGGTGAGGGCGATGTCTCCGGACTCCATGGGATTAATGGCGAACCACCGGCAACTGATGGTTTCGGCCGGGCCAATCTCAATGCTCATGGACGCGGTGGGGAGGTCTCGCTGGGTATAGGGACGCGTGTTTCCGCGATCCGGATCGAGCGATTCCAGCACGTCGCACCAGGCGGCCATCGGCCAGCCGGGGAGCCCGGGCAGGCTCAGTTCATAGGCGCCCGCGGGGATGTAGGTGAACGCGGCCATGCCGCCGGTCGATCGCTGACCACTCATATACGTCGATCCGGGATCGAGTCCGGTCAGATCGAAGTTGGCCTCGCCCAGTTCGGAGCAGACCGTCTCGAGTTCCGCCGTGAGGAGGTCCGTTCCGAGCGGGCAGATGCGGTAGTGGACATCGAGGCTGGCGTGCTGATCGTCGTCCGCCGCGCGCATTTCGGGCTCGGCGGGCAGTTCAGTCGCGCCGGGTTCGCCTGGAGGTTCCGTTGCCCCGGGCTCAACCGGCGGCGGTGGCGCGGTGGTTGGTTCGGGCTCAAGCGTGGGTTCGACCGGCGGTGGTGGCGCCTCGGTGGGGAGGGCCGGCGGCTCGGTTGACTCTGGTTCCTGGGGGGCTTCCTCGCCGGTGTCCTGGCTGGTTTCGGTGAGGTCGTCGCCATCCTGCGCGGCCGCCAGTTGCCAAGGCGCGCTCAGCGACGTGATCAGCAGGCTGGCGATGAGGAACGCCAGCCAGTGCCGATTGCGGGAAGAAGGTTTGGACAGTTTCATGTGTCGATCCTTTGACCGTGAAGGTGAATCAGGCGCTCCTGGCGCGGTCGACTGGGAACCCATGACGAATCCAGGCGGCCAGGCCGCCCTCCATGTGCGCGATATCCTCGAATCCCAGTTGCTGGAGGGTATGGGCGGCGAGCGCGGACCGCGCGCCGTTCGAGCAGACGACGATCAGGCTCGCGGTCAGATCGAACGCGTCCTGATGGTCGGGACTGCTTGGATCGGCGTGGAATTCCAGCATGCCTCGTGGCGCGTGATGGGAAGGTACGATGCGCCCATCGGCGACGATCTCGCACTCCTCGCGGACGTCGATCAACCGGGCGCTCTTGTGGATCAAGGCAAGCGCCACCTGATCGGGCGAGAGTTTTCGCACCCTGGCCCGCGCCTGGGCCACCATTTGTGATGCCGATTGCTGCATGGTCTATCCCCTGTTCGAACGAGAGGCCGGGCCGCGCACCGGTCAATGGTTCCATCGTGGATGAGGTGTTCGCTGGCCGCATCGGCAGGAACTACGCAAATTCACCCAGGCTCCATCACACTCGTGGTCAGGTATTACCCAAGTCAGGTGTTCGGGACCCTACACACCTCCCGATTCAGTGGCTTCGATGAGGGCGGCCGCCTCGCGGCGGGTGCGGACATCGAGCTTGCCGAGAACTCCGGAGACGTGACGCGCGACAGTGCGAGGACTGATGGAGAGCGTGCCGGCGATTTCCTTGTCGGTATAGCGGCGACCAAGCAGGGTGAGGACATCGATCTCGCGTGGGGTGAGGGCGTGGCGTTCGGCGAGCTGGTCGATGAGCAGGCTGGAATCGGTGTTCGGGCTGGTGGTTTCCACCAGCAGCGCCGGAGCGGCGGCGGCGAGCTGGGCGATCATGTCGTCGAGGCTGATCCAGCGCCCGCGCGCGAGGAGCCGCTCGTAGACCTGGTCGCCGAGGGCGGCGCGCGCCTCGGACTCGGCCTGGCGATGGTCCGCCTCCTCATGGACCTGCAGCGGGCTGGACGTGGCGACCCGGGTGACCTCGGCGACGCCAATGGCCTGGGCGGTGAGTTCGGCGTTGCCGGCGGCGGCCATCCAGAGGGCCATCGCCTCGAGCCAGACGAGGAGGCCAGCGGGATCGCCGACCTCCTGGCGGTAACGCAGGGATTCGGCGTGGGCGTTCCAGGCGAACTCGAGGTCGCCGAGGGCCCGGGCGCATTTACCGGCGTGGTCGAGGGAGACGGCGAGCCCGCGTACATCGACGAGGGTGCGGTCAATGGCCAGGGATTCGTGGCAGCAGACCATGGCTTCCTCGAAGCGGCCCGTGCAATAGAGGGCGATGCCCATGGTGTCGATGCTGTGGGACGCGCCGTAGAGGTTGCCGAGTTCCCTGAACTTGTCGCGGGATTCGGTGCAGTACTCGATTACCTGGTCGTAGTCGCCCACATCGAGGGTCAGGATGGCGAGGTTGTTGAGGGCGCCAGCGAGATTGTTGGCGTCGTTGGCCCGGCGGTGGCAGGCGGCGGACTCCTTCATGCGGTCCCAGGCCCGCTCCTGCCGGTTGTGGCGGCTGTCGATGATGGAGAGCAGGCGGAGCGCGAGGCCAGCGTTGTTGTCGTCGTTCGCGGCCTGGGCGATGGCCAGGGAGGCGTCGCCGTACTGGGTGGCGGTGTCGGTATCGCCGTGTTCGAGCGCGAGCCAGCCGGCCATGAACAGGGAGCTTGACTGGAGTTCGGCGGAGAGGGATTCCCGGCGGGCGGGATCGAGCACGATCTCGAACCAGCCGCGGCCTTCGGCGAGCATGCCGCGCAGGCGCCAGAACCGCCACATGGCGCCGGCCAGGCGAGCCATGGACTCGCTCTCTCCGGTATCCCGGAAGGTGCGCAGGGCGAGGCGGTAGTTGTCGAGTTCGAGATCGAGGGTGCTGGACAACTCGGCCTGGTCCGGGCCGATCAGGAGGGGGGCGATCTCCTCGGCCCGGACCAGGTGCCAGATGGCGTGGCGGTTGGCGACGGCGTCGTGTTCCCCGGCCGCATCGAGATATTCCAGGGCGAAGTGACGCACCGTTTCGATCAGGTGGAAGCGCGGTTTGCCCTCCTCGCGGCGGGTGCGCTGGACGAGGCTCTTGTCCACGAGTGAGGTGAGGATGTCGACGGCTTCGATCGAGGCCGACACGCCCTCGGCGGGCGCCATGCAGACGGCGGCCATCGCTTCCAGGGTGAAGCCGCTGACGAAGATACCCAATCGGCGGAAGACGATCTGCTCGCGCTCGCCGAGGAGGTCGAAACTCCAGGCGATGGTGTCGCGAATGGTGCGCTGATGCATGGGGCGGTCCATTGGGCCGCCGGTGAGGAGCGCGAGGCGATGCTGGAGATGTTCCAGCAGGTCGGTCGGGGAGAAGACCTTCAGGCGGGCGGCGGCGAGTTCGAGGGCGAGCGGCAGGCCGTCCAGCTGGGTGCAGATTTCGACCAGCGATTCGAGATTCTCGTGCGTGACCTGGAAGTCCGGCGTTCCCTGGCGGGTGCGATCGACCAGCAGGGCGACGCTTTCGACCTGTTCGACGCCGTGCGGGGTGGCGAAGGCGTCGTTCTGGGGAAGCTCCATCGGCGGGACGACGTACTCGAACTCGCCAGAGAGCCGGAGGCGTTCGCGGCTGGTGGCCAGGATGGTCAGTCCGGGGCAGGATCCAAGCAGGCGGGCGAGGAATGGGAGAGGCAGCAGGTGTTCGAGGTTGTCGAGCACGAGCAGGGCCTTGCGGTCGCGCAGGTGATCGAGCAGCCGCGATTCGATCGACTCGTTGCCGGCCGACTGGACGCGGAACGCCTCGGCGAGGATGAGGGGGAAGCGGGCGCGGTCCACGGCGGAGGCGAACGAGACGAAGTGGATGTCGTTGGTGAAGAGGGGCTGGGCCTGGATGGCGGCCATCTCGGCGAGGCGAGTTTTGCCGACGCCGCCGGGGCCGGTCAGCGTGAGCAGTCGCACGCTCGAGTCCTTCAGCAGGGCGGCGATGCCGGCGAGCTGGGTCGCGCGCCCGATGAACGAGGTGAGCGCGGGGCCGTGCCCGACGGTTTCGGCGGTACGCGTATCTGAAGCCTCGGGGGCGCGGATGTCGATGTCGTTCGGCATCGTGAATCGTCCTCGGTCTCTCCAGGAGAGAAGATGGTTTGTTCTCTGGGGCCCATTGACTGTGTCAATCGAGGCATTGTACAGGACATCATCCATCGAAGGCTCGAATTTCCGCGTGATTCCGGGGTTTTTGGGCGGAGCCGCCGGGTTTCGTGCACGTCTAGCCGTCCAGAATCGAGACGGCCGACTTCCCGGTGAGTGCGTGGTGGATCGGCGGACTCGGTCCGCAGGCTGTCGATCCGTTCATCTTCACCGGGTAAAGGCGTGTGATGAGTTGCGATTTTCGCGGGTGAGGTGAGCCGAAGCTTGACGTGTGGCGGTCGGCGTGATAATTTGCATGAATCTGACAACGTTTCCACATTGATTTCCGAATGCACGCGCATTTTCGGGGGTCTATCAGGTCACTTTCTGCAAACGCTTGCAGAGTTGCTGGACCTGCGTCGCCGAACTTCGCCGGAGTTTCCATGAGCCAGAATCGTCCCAACGACCGGGTCACCATCATCGATGTGGCGAAAGAAGCGAACGTCTCGTTCGCGACGGTTTCGCGGGTGGTGAATGGCAAGGGATACGTGAGCGCGCAAACGCGGGAACGTGTGATGCAGGCGATGACGAGGATTGGATACACCGTCAACCGCCAGGCCCGCGTGCTGGCCGGCGGAAGGACGCAGGTGATCGGCCTGCTGGTTCCGAACCTCGATACCAGCTATGTGGGCGAGATCCTGAAGGGGATCGAAGAGGAGCTGACCGCGGCGTCGTACGATCTCATGCTCTACACCACCCATCAACGCAAGACGCGGGAATCGGTATTTGCGAGTTCGCTCACCAACGGGTTGACCGACGGATTGCTGATGGTGCTGCCAATGGCACCCGAGGCCTACGTCGATTCGATCAGGCGGCGCGGGTTCCCGTTCATCCTCATCGATCACGAAGGCCTCGACCGGGAGGGCCCCTCCGTGGGAGCCACCAACCGGGAAGGGGCGAAAGCCGCCTACCAGTACCTGCTAGAACTCGGTCACCGCCGGATTGGCGTCATCACCGGGAACATGGAAATGGACTGCGCGCGCGAGCGGCTGGCCGGGTGCGAGGAAGCCATGGCCGAGGCTGGCCTGCCGGCGGTTCCCGAGCTCGTGAAGATGGGCGATTTCCACCGCTCGCTTGGCTACAGCCTGACCCAGGAACTCCTGAGACTTCCAGACCCACCCACGGCGATCTTCGCCGCCAACGATGTGTCCGCCTTCGGCGTGATGGACGCGATCCGCACGTCTGGCCTGGCGGTGCGAGACGACATTTCGGTGATTGGATTTGACGACATTCCCGACGCGCAATGGACCGCGCCGCCGTTGACGACCGTGCGGCAGCCGATGCGCGAAATGGGGAAGCGCGCGGCCCGGATGCTGCTGGACTCGATCGTTGATCCAGACACACCCCAGGTGCGCGTGGAACTGCCGACCGAACTCATCGTGCGAGAGACCTGCCGGCCGTTGTCGGCCTGACAGGGAATCGGAGTGACTGACCGGGATTGTCCAACGGGCCGAAGGCGAACGTAACGCTCTCCTTCCATCGACCAGGTCTCCAACGTCACTCGCCAACACCCCAGGCACGCGCCTGGTACCGGTATGAACCTTCCGCTTGCCATTTTCCCTCCAGCACCACGTGGCCCCGTCCAAGGCCTGCTGGACCCGGGACCCGACCGACCATCCGTATCAGAAGGGAGTGATGCGCCAACACAATCCACGATCCAGAAGGGGTAGATGAACCGCGCCAGTTCTGGCGCGCCACGGTTTCATTTCCAGGAAGGACAAAATGACCATGCAGACTACCCGTAGACACCTTATTGCTGGCGGCTCCGCGCTCGCCGTTTCCACCGCCGCTGGCCTGCGCGTGTCCGGCGCGGCGGCCCAGGATTCCACCGTTATCCGCTGGTGGCATATCACCACCAACGAGGCCCAGGCCGCGCTGATGCAGAAGGCGGCGGACGATTTCGTGGCCGCGAACCCAGGTGTCGAGATCGAGATCACGGTCCTGGAGAACGAGGCGTTCAAGGCCCGGCTCACCACCGTGATGCAGTCGGGCGATCCGCCCGATGTGTTCCAGAGCTGGGGCGGCGGCGTGCTGTACCAGTACGCCGAGGCTGGTTTGGTCAAGGATCTGACCGACGCGCTGGCGGTCGATGGCTGGGGCGAGTCGTTCAGCCAGTCGGGCCTCGGGCTGTGGGCGAACGAGGGGCGCAACTACGGCGTGCCCTGGAACCTGGGCCTGGTGGGGTTCTGGTACAGCAAGTCGAAGTTCGCGGAAGCCGGGATCGAGACGCCGCCGGCGACGTGGACCGAGTTCCTGGCGGCGGTGGAGACGCTGAAGGCGGCGGGGATCACCCCGATTTCGCTTGGCGGTGGCGACAAGTGGCCGGTCCACTTCTACTGGGTGTACCTGGCGATCCGGAACGGCGGCAAGGCGGCGTTCGACGCGGCCTATACGCGCGAGGGTTCCTTCGCCGATGAGCCGTTCGTGAAGGCTGGCGCCGACCTGGTGCAGCTCGCCGAGCTGGAGCCGTTCCAGGAAGGCTTCCTCGGGGCGACCTGGCCGGATTCAGGGCTGGTATACGCCAATGGCGGCGCGGCGATGATGCTGATGGGCCACTGGTTCCCATCCGGCGCGCTCGATGAAAACCTGGAGGATTCCACCGAAATGCGGGCGGACCTGGGCTGGTTCCCCTTCCCCGAGGTCGAGGGTGGAGCTGGCGAGGCGAACGATGTCCTTGGTGGTGGCAACGGATTCGCCGTGGGCGTCAACGCTCCCGATGTCGCGATTGACTTCGTGCGGTTCCTGACCAGCGAGGAGATGCAGTCGAACTGGGCGGCGGAAGGCTTCGCCGTTCCGCCGGCCGTGAACGCGGCCGCCGCGGCCGTGACCGACGAGAACCTGCTGCCGGTGATGGATTACCTGGCCGAGGCCGGGTACTTCCAGCTCTATTACGACCAGTTCCTGCCGCCGGCCGTTGGCGGCGTGGTGAACGACGAGTCGCAGGCGCTGGTGGCCGGATCGCAGACGCCGGAAGGCGCGGCCGAGGCGATCGAGGCATCTTTCGCGATGGAGTCGGGCGGCTAGTCGAGCACCGGGGGTGGGCAGCGGTCCGCCCCGGGCGGTTCGCCTGGTATGGGTCGCGGGGGTATGTCCCCAATCGGGGTGGGTGGATTCGGCTGTGGATCCATTCGCCCCCGCGACCTCACCATGACGCCGCATCCTGCACCTGGCAGGGGGAGTTCCTGAATGCAACCAGCTTTGCAGACGACCGCCGCTCGGCCCCCGCTGGCCAGGGAGGGCCCACGCCGGGACCGGTGGCGGAACACGCTGACGATCGCGGCGCTGGTGCTGCCGGCGCTGCTCGTATACGTCCTGTTCGTGCTCTATCCCATGATCCGGGCCGTTTGGTACAGCATGTACGACTGGAACGGTCTGGGCGCGATGGACGACTTCGTGGTGTGGGAGAATTTCGACCGGATTCTCTCCGATACCGCGTTCCGGATGGCGGTGCGTCACAACTTCACCCTGATCGTCCTCTCGCTGGGGATTCAGTTGCCGATCGCGCTAGGGGTGGCGCTGCTGATTCGGGACAACATCCCGGGGCGGGCGGCGTTCAGGACGATCTTCTTCCTGCCGTACGTGCTGTCCGAGGTGATCACCGGCGTGGTGTGGGTGTTCATCTACCGGCCGCAAAACGGCCTGATGAACAACTTCCTGGGGGCGATCTGGCCAGGTTATGAGGCCAAGGCGCTGCTGGCTGACACCAACACGGTGCTCTACGCGATCTTCGCGGTGATCACGTGGAAGTTCTTCGGGTTCCACATGATCCTGTACCTGGCTGGGTTGCAGAACATCCCGGCGGAACTGGAGGACGCGGCGCGGGTGGACGGAGCATCGCCGATGCGGGTGCTGCGCGACATCACGCTGCCGTTGCTGGGGCCGACCGTGCGGGTGTCGGTGTTCTTCTCGGTGCTGGGCTCGCTGCAGTTCTTCGACCTGATCTGGATCATGACCAAGGGCGGGCCGGTGAACGCCAGCAACACGATGGCGACCTACATGTACACGCATGGGTTCACGCGGTTCCAGCTTGGGTACGGCGCCGCGGTATCGCTGGTGATCTTCGCGATCTGCTTCGTGTTCTCGATTCTGTACCAGCGGTTCGTGATGCGCCGCGACCTGGAAGGAGCGCTGACCTGATGGCGACGACATCGTTGGAGGCGCAACCTCGGGATACGGAGACGCCGCGGGAAGACCGGCCCCGGATTACGGCGTGGATGGTTGCCCGGTACCTGGCCCTGATCGCGGTGGCGGCCGTGGTGCTGATTCCGCTGGTGGTGGCGGTGATCGGCGGGTTCAAGACCAACGCCGACCTGCAGAACCGGCCGGGCGGGTTGCCGCAAACCTGGATCGTGTCGAACTACACCGACATCATCGTGACGTGGTCGTTCTGGCAGAAGACGCTCAACAGCGTGGTCATCATGCTGCTGACGACGGTGATCGTGCTATCGCTGTCGAGCGCGGCGGCGTTCGTGTTCTCGCGGATGCGGTTCCGGGGCCGGGAGACGCTCTTCAACTTCTTCGTGCTGGGGCTGCTGTTCCCGTTGCCGGTGGCGATCCTGCCGCTCTACCTGCTGCTGCGATCGCTGGGATTGGTCGATTCGCTGTGGGGCGTGATCCTACCGCAGGTGGCGTTCAGCCTGCCGTTCAACATCCTGCTGTTGCGAACGTTCTTCTCGGCGGTGCCACGGGATCTGGAGGACGCGGCGTACGTGGATGGGGCGACGCCGCTGCAGTTCCTGCTGCGGATCCTGCTGCCGCTCGTGCGCCCGGCGCTGGCGGCCGTGGCGGTGATCGCGATGGTGGGGAGCTGGAACAACTTCTTCCTGCCGCTGGTGGTGCTGAACAGCGAGCGGCTGTACACGCTGCCGCTGGGCGTGCAGCAGTTCCAGGGCGAATGGTCGACCGATTGGGCGCGGATTCTCGCCTACATCACGCTGGCGTTGGTGCCGGCGGTGGCGTTCTACCTGGCGGCGGAGCGGCACCTCATCGCCGGGCTGACGGCTGGCTCGGTGAAGGGGTGAGTCGAGGTTGGGATTCGGTGGCCGTTGGTGGGGACCGTGCACACAGGGAGGGCACGAGGCCCTCCCCTACCAATACGTGTCGTATTCCCAGGCATGTCTCATGGTGGCCGCCGAGAAGGGGACCGCTCCACCCATCGTGAGGTGCGGGCACAGATGCGCGGGAGCCTGTCCCCCGTACATTCACTTCGTTTCGCACTTTCAAACCTGAACAGGTGCCGCGGAACCGGTTGGAGCCCCTCCGCGATTGACGTAAGACCTGGCCGATCAGTCTCGGTTCTGGATGGTGCAGAGCGCCTGGCGGATTTCGCCGAGGTGGTAGGCGGTGTGGACCGCGATGACGACCGCCGCGCCAGCGGAGTCCTCGTTCCAGGAGGTCGTGGCCTTGATGGCGGCGACGACCTTGTCCGATGCGGCGCGGAGCGCCTGGACCATCGCGGCCCACTCGTCGTCGTTCACCGGTGGCACGTTCCAGGATTCCTGCCAGTCGACCTTGTCGATGGTGTGGGTGGGGTCGAGGTCCTGGCGAAGGACGTCGAGGTAGTAAGCGGTGTGGTTGACCTGGGCGGCGATGGAGGCGCAGGTGGCCGAGACGGGGCGGGAGGCCTCGGCGGCGGAGATGGTGGCGAGCGTTTCGAACATGGAGGTGCCACGGTCCAGATAGTAGCCGTGATGGGTGTCGAACGTTTCGTCGAGGATTTCGAGGATGGCGGTGACGAAATGCGGGGTAGCGTCTTCGGGCATGATGGTCCTTTGGGTTTTCGTCGACGTCGATCGCGGCCGGGCGATGCGGATATCGCCGGTGAACGTGCGGCACAACGGTGGGCTCTGAGGACAAGCGCCGCCAGGCATCGAGGACAACATGGTACACACCATGCCCGGGTCAGGAGTGGCAGGGGGCGAACCGGCTCGTCTTTGGTGATCGCTACCCGGGCTTCACATTCGGATTGAGCCGGAACAGGTTCGTTGGATCCCACTGCTGCTTCAGCGCCACCAGTCGATCGTAGTTTTCCCCAAACGAAGCTCGCACTTTCTGTGGTTTGTCATCGCCCGCGAGGTGGTTCAGGTATGCGCTCGCCGAGACCAGCGGCTCGATCCGCCGCCATAGCTCCCGCGTCCAGGCGGTGTGTTGAGGCGACTCCGCCGGGTCGGTCCACTGGGAGATGACATTGATGTCCCATTTCCTGCCCCGCAGCCCGACCGACGTGGCGCTGGCCGGCACGCGCGTCGCGGCCCCGTGGATGTTGAAGACCAGGATCGCGCTATATGGTGAACTGAACGATCGAGCCCCATCGATGATCACGTCGATGAGTTCATCGCTGATGGTTTCGGTGAAGCCGGACTTCCAGTAGCGGTGTATCCCATGCACGGCGTTGCCTTCGTCCATCATGGATTGTCGCGCGACATAGGGCATCGGCTGCACCAGATCGGCCAGGGGAGTGCCAAACCGGCGGGCCGGCGCTAGCACCTGCTCGCCTTCGTCAATGGGACCGTTGTAGCCAAGAACGAGCGCGACGACCGGATGGCCATCGGGTGTGGTCAGGAGCGCGACGTAGGCCTCGGCCTCATCCGGCAGGTCGGCGGAGAACTCGCGGTAGAACCGCAATACCTCTGCAGCCTGGTCCAGCGGATGGATCACCAGCCCACCCAGGATGATCGGCCCGACCTCGTGTAGCTGGTACTCAAACGACGTCACGATTCCGAAGTTGCCGCCTCCGCCGCGCAGCCCCCAGAACAGGTCGGCATGCTCGTCGGTACTGGCCGTCAGGAAGCGTCCGTCGGCGGTAACCACGTCCACCGAACGCAGATTGTCGACCGTGTAGCCATGCTTGCCCATGAGCCAGCCCAGACCGCCGCCGAGCGTCAATCCGGCGATGCCCGTGTTGGACACCACGCCGCCGGTGGTCGCCAATCCGAACGCCTGCGTTTCCGCGTCAAGCTCATTCCACAGGACTCCGGCCTGGGCCCGCGCGACTTTTCGCTGGGGATCAACCCAGATGCCCTTCATGGGTGACAGATCGATCACAAGGCCGCCATCGCAGGTGCCATACCCCGCGGCGCTATGGGCGCCGCTTCGCACGGCGAGGAGCAGGTGGTTGTCGCGCGCGAAGTTGACCGCCGCGATAACGTCGGCGACGCCGGCGCAGCGCACGACAAGCGCGGGATGCCGGTCGATGTTGCCGTTCCAGACGTGCCGCGCCTGCTCGTAGGCTTCGTCACCGGGTCGAATCAGGCTGCCCCGCAACGCCGCATGCAGTTCGTTTACAGGCGCATCGCTGAGAGTAGATGTGGCCCCATCAAGAGTCGTCACCCGCAGATCGGCCATTGCCTTCTCCTCATTCCGCTATTCGGTTTTAAGGACGCGCCGCGCCAAGGTTCCAGATAATTCGGATTATGTGATTCAAATATCTTCGAGTCAACTGCCAGCGGAAAATTTAGGTATGGGGCAAGGCGATGTGGCGGGAGGCGTGATCGGCAGCCGATTGCCCAGGGAGACCCGTAGTGGATACCCTGGCTAGAAGGAGTGGGTGAAGAGGCTGGATACGGACTCGCCGTGGTGGATGCGGTGGATGGCTTCGCCCATGAGCGGGGCAATGGACAGCACCGTCATGTTGGGGAGGCGTTTCTCCGCGGCGATTGGCACGGTGTTGGTGGTGACGATCTCGTGGAGGTCGCAGGAGGCGAGGCGTTCGATGGCCTTGCCGGTGAACAGGCCATGGGTGCAGGCAAGCGAGATGCGCTGGACATCGAGTTCACGCAGCTTGCGGAGCAGTTCGAGAATGGAGCCGCCGGTGGCGATCTCGTCGTCGAGGATGATGACGTTCCTGCCGCGGACGTCACCGACGATGGCGTCGATCACGACCTTGTCGTCGGCCAGGCGCTGTTTGCTGCCGGCGGCGACCGGGAGGCCGAGCGAACGGGCGAACTGGGTGGCGTTCTTGGCGTTGCCAAGATCCGGCGAGACGACGACGGTGTTGGCGAGATCCTGTTGCAGGAAGTGCTCGGCGAGGACGCCGAGGGCGTTGAGATGGTCGACCGGGACGCTGAAGAAGCCGTGAACCTGGGGCGCGTGCAGGGCCATGGTGAGCACGCGGTCGGCCCCGGCGGTGTTGATGAGGTCGGCCACGAGCCGGGCGCTGATGGAGATGCGCGGGGCGTCCTTCTTGTCGGAGCGGGCGTAGGCGTAGTGGGGGATGACGGCGGTGATGCGGGCGGCGGACGCGCCACGGGCGGCGTCCAGCATCAGCATTAGTTCCATCACGTTTTCCTGAACCGGGGGGCATAGGGGCTGGATGATGTAGACATCCTGCTCGCGGCAGTTCGCCTGCAGCTGGACCTGGAGACAGTCGTTGCTGAATCGCGTGATGCTGGTCTGGTTGAGCGGGATTTCGAGACGGGCGCAAATCTCGGCCGCCAGGTCGGGGTGGGCGCTGCCGCTGAAGATGCCGATTCCTTGCATGATGTGGGGGTTTTCTCCTGGGAAGGACCAATCTCGCCCTGGGGTTGCGCCAGGGTGACAGGCAGATGCTACCCCGATGTGGGCAAGATCACAATCCAGCGGACAGACCAACGGCCCTGGAGAGTTCCAGGGCCGTTGGTGCGTGACGTTGGTGGCCGCCGCCTACCGGAAGCTTTGCCGGGTCAGTGGCGCGATGGGCTGCATGTGCTCGCTGGCGGTGTCCGGGGCGATTGGCGCGCCGTCCTCATCGCAGGCCGCCCACAGGCCCACGCCTTCCGCCTGGGCGGCGGACTCGGAGCCAAGGAGCCAGCCGGCGAAGCGGGTGTTCGGCTCGCTGATGCCGGCCGTGGCCGCGCCTTCGGAGACGAGCGCCTCGGAGACGAGGATCTCGCCGCCATCTTCGGCGCTGACCCAGACATCGCGGACCCAGTTGCCCTGGGCGTCGACATCGGTGGCCTGGCGCTCGATGCGAACCACCCTGCCTTCAACCAGCGAGCGGTTCATCTCGGTGGCATCGTCGGCGAAGCAGTCGTCGCCGGTTGGGACGTCGATCCCCAGGTACCGGACGGTCTGACGGACACCATCGATCTCGATGACGATGGTTTCGGCGTCGATGACCCCGACGACGGTCGCCTCGATGGAGGAATCCGCCGCCGATTCGGCCGGAACGTCGCCCGAGCCGACCGGAGCCGCCGTACTGGCGCCCGTGGTGAGGTCGATCACCTGGTCCCCGGCGACGAGGGTGAGCGATTCAACGCCACGGGGAGCGAGGAAGGTCAGCGTGAATTCGTGACCTTCGCCCGATGCCCAGAGAATGGCGTCGGTGTTGCCATAGGCGGGTGTCTGGCCGAGCAGGCCGCTGACCCAACCGTTTCCGACATCGAGCAGGACTTCCTGGCCGTCGGCATAGAGCTTGAACTGGCTCATGTCGAAGACCTGCTCCCCGTCGCTGACGTTCTGGCCGGCGACGGTGAGGACCACCCACTCGCCGGTTTCGACCGGAGCGAGGTCCGGAAGTTCAGCGATGGTTTCGCCGCGCGAGACGCCGGTGACGGTGTAGCGGAACTGCCCGCTGACGACTTCCTGGCCCGGCGCGACATCAGGGTTGACGCTGGGCGGCTGGGACTCGAGGGTGGGTTCCGGGGTGGACGCGGTCTCGGTGACCGGAATCTCGGTCGGCTCCTCGGTGGCGGGTTCCTCCGTGGGTGTCGCGGTCACGGGCTCTTCCGTCGGTTCCTCGGTGGCCGGCTCCTCCGTTGGCTCTTCCGTGACCGGCGCCTCGGTTGGTTCCTCGGTGACGGGCTGCTCGGTCGGCTCCTCCGTGGCCGGGGCCTCGGTGACGGGCTCCTGGGTTGGCTCTTCGGTCGCCGGTTCCTCGGTCGCGGCCGGTTCCGTCACTGGAGCTTCCGTGGCCGGGGCCTCGGTGGCGACCTCCTCGGTTGGCTCTTCGACCGTGTCCTGCCGACCAGGAATCTCATCGCCGTCGCCGGTGTCCGGGTCGGTGGCTGGCTCCTCCGTCGCCGGAACCTCTACTTCCGGCTCGTTGGTGGGCTCGTCCTGCTGATATTCACCGATGCCGGGATCGGCCGGGGTGATGTCGCCGTTGTTGCCGCCAAGGCCCTGCTCGTTGACGTCCTCGGTGTTGCTGGCGCCACTGGTGCCGTCCGAGGACGGCGAGGTGGCGGTGGGATCCTGAGCGGTCGAGCCGGTTCCCGGTGAATCCACGGGGACCTGGCTGACATCGGTGGGCGGATCGTCATCGTCGCCCAGGCCGAACCGATCCTCGACGACGGCCGGAAGCTGGAAGGTGAAGTCCTGGGGCAGGCGGTCGTGGCCGAAGTAGACGCCGGTTCCGACGAGGACGGCGAGAATCAGCGAGCGGAGGCCCCAGACCAGACCGCGATTGAACTGGCGGTGATCCTCGGGCGCGGGCGACGGGGCGGGGCGATTGGTATGGGTAGCCGGTGAGGCCGGGGTGTCGCCGTCGAGGTTTTCGGACACCCAGCTGGAGATCGATGGCGCCGGTACAGGTTTGCGTTCAGGCTTCGCGGCCGGCTTGACGGCGTCCTGTTCGACCGGGGGCCACGAGCGGGTGGCGCGGGCGATGGCTGGATCGTCGTCGAAGTCGGGTAGCGGTGGCAGGGCAACCGGCGTCGCCGCGCCCACCGTGTCGCTCCAGGCGGCCGGTGCATCGACGCGGGTGATGCCGCGCTCTTCACGTGGGGAGACGATGCGCCCGGTGATGGAGCTGACGAGGCGGGCGGCCTCGCCACGGCCGTCGCGGACCTTGATGGTGATCCTATCGGTATCGGAACCGGAGCCGCTGGCGCCGTGGGGGGTGATGGACACGCGGACGGACTCGGCGGCGAGCAGCTTGGGCTCGGGTCGGAGCCAGGTGCGCGGGACTTCCAGGGCGGCCTGGCCGTTGCTGAACAGCAACAGGCGGGAGCTGGTGAGCACTAGGAAGGCGGGAACGTCGATTCCCGATCCGGCGAGCAGTACCTGGCCTTCCCACTGGATACCGTCTTCGCGCAGGGCATTCCATTCCTGCCCGAATGGACGAGGGGCGGGCGGAAGGGTGGGTTGGGATGAGCGGCGGGCCTGGTGACCACCTGAACGTGAATCGAATGCCATCGTGATGACCTCCGTTGCTGGCTGGGCGGGCCGCATCGGGTGAGTGACTGCGAAAGGTTCCTGGTCGCCACCGCACGCCCGAGCGTGCGAGATACACAGTGAGAAGCAGTGCGCCGACAGGTGAATAGCCCAGCATCACCAGGGCGGCTGCCTGTTGTGTACGTACACTATAGCATAGGGGCTCGGTTGGAAACATGGGAATTGGCTGTATTGTACGTACAGGTCGCAATTGCGTACAGGTGAAGCGAGGTTTTCGCGTGACTAGGCGGGATTTTCGGGGTGGCGTGAGCTGGAACAAGGCGGGAATCGCTTATAGCCAGCAGCGAGGGAAGGCCCAACCGGCATCGAGGCGATCGTTTCCATGGCGCACGCGCCGGTGTGTGGCCTTCCCTACTGGTGAGGGGTGTGGTGAGCGCAGGTAAAGCAGGGAGGACACCCTCGGCCCCCGTATGGTTCGGCCGCGCATGAACGGGGTTCCGCCCCTACGAGTGAACGCGGCATGTATTCGGGCGCGAGTGGTGAGATGTCTGACAGTGACAGGCACGAGAGGCCTGTCACTACTGGGACATGGTGTGTGGGAGGAGTGGCGCTCGATGCCGGCTCGGCCGGGCGAAGGCGAGCATCGCCGTTACCAGTGGGGGGGGTAGCGATGCCGGTCAGGTGAGTTGCGGTGGGGCCGGGGGGAGTTCGGCGCCGAGCAGGGCAAGGTGGATTCCGAGGCGGCCGGTGGGGTCGTCCGGGTCGACGCTGAGGAACTCGCGGATCTGGCGCATGCGGTAGGTGAGCGTGTTGCGGTGGATGCCAAGGCGCTCGGAGGTGGGGCGCTGTGCGCCGCCGTGCTGAAGGTAGACGAGGAGGGTTTCGCGGAGCTGGCCGCGACGGTCTTCGCGGAGCAGGTCGCCGACGACATGCTCGATGTAGCGGTGCTGTTCCGGCGTTCCCCACTGGTCGTAGAGCAGGCGGAACGCTCCAAGCTGGACGTCATCATCGAACTGGGCTTCGTTGGCCTCGATCATCCCGCGCTGCTGCAGGCCGGCGATGTACCGGGCCTGGCGGACGGCTTCCGGCAGGTGACGGGCGGATGGGATGGAGGACGAGATGGCGATACGAGCGGGCGATTCGTGTCCGGCGGGCGCGATCATGATGGTGCGCGGACGGTTCTCCTGGATGGTGATGATTTCCGCGACGAGGCCATCGATCGTGCCGGCGTCGTGCAGCGCGCCGAAGGCGGCCAGCCGGCGACGTGCGTCCTGGTCGCGGTCGCTGGGCTGAATCAGGGCGACCCGCAGGTGCGCGCCCACCGGGAGGCCCGCGCGGACGGCGTTGGCGGCAAGTTGGTCGGCGCCCACGCCGGGCCCTGGCTGGAGGAGGGCGTTGAGCGCCTGGATGCGGGCGGAACCGTGGGGGGCAGTGGCGTCGGCCTGGTCCAGGGCGCGCTGGATGCCGTCACGCAGGCGGCGAATGATGATACGGCCGAGGGCGCGCTGGTTTGGCGCCACCGGGCCGATCCAGAGCATGCGCTGGCCCAGGAGCGGTTGCCTGATCCATTCGCTGTCGCCCTGGCCGGGGTATTCCGGTGGGGAAGGTCTCGTTCCGGCCTGTTCCGAGGTGGAGAAGAGCACCGCGCCGGTTGAGGTGGTGACGGTGATACCAAGCCCGAGACGGGAGGAGAGGCTCTCGATCAGTTCCCCAGGGCGGGCGTCGCGGGCGGTGAGTTCGGCGATGGTCCGCTCGATATCGGCGCCGGTGCGAAGGAGATCGCCACGGCGGGACGTGAGCAGCCGGTTGATATCGGTCTCCAGTTCATTGGAGATGATGGGCACGCCGAGGATGGGGAGCTTGGCGCCGGGAGGAGGGGTGGCGGGGTGGTCGATGACGACCCCGGCCACGGGCTGGTTGGCGAGTTCGCTGATGAGCATGGCGAGGGGAACGCCGGATTCGGCCACGATGCGATGCGGCATGAGCACCAGTTCGCCGCCCCGAAGCTGGGGGAGCATGGGCGCGCCGGTGCGAGCGGTGACCACCCATTCAACGTCGCGGTCGAGCGGGTCTTCCGTCCCATTTGGATGGTCGTGACTCAGGACCCGGAGATGCGGTTCCCAGGAGACGAGGTCGCGGAGGGTGATTTCCCCATTTTGAGAAGCCATGGTTCACCTGCCAGCCAGGAAATGCAACGGTGTGGAATGGCGATGGAGATGACTGTCGCTGAAAGAGTTTTCCGCGCCGGCCGCTCCAAACCATTTCCATTGAACAGGTTCCTGTGCATTCTGACCACTCCCGGTTGGAGCGGATTTCAGGCGACGATTCCAGCCTTGTGCAATGCGCCCGAATGAGCCGCCATGCGGTTTGTAAGGAGTGGCGATTGGGAAGACGCGCGAAGCGGCGCGGTATGCTGGACTCGATGTGGAAGCGCGGGTGGCGCGTGGTCGGTGAGCGGGAACGAATGTGATGGAAGCCGGGTTTGAGGGAAAGTGGCGGTCGGGGATGGTGCTGGCGGTGGCCAGCGCCATCGGCCTCGGCTGTTTCCTGTACCCGTTCTTCCTGGCCCCCGGGCAGCAGGTGGGGGACGGCAACCAGGCACACATACGGTTCGCGCCGGTGCTGTTCGCCGGGGTCAGCGCGGTCTGCCTGGTGGCGATGCTGGTGACACTGGCGGAGGAACGACCGGTTTCGCGGTCACGGTCGGTGGCGTTGCTCGGGGTGCTGGTGGCGCTGGACGCGACGCTCAGGCTGGTTCCGAGCATGCTGGGGGCATCGACGATCTTCCTGCTGATCATGCTGGTTGGGGCGGTGTTCGGGGCGTCGATGGGGTTCCAGATGGGCGTGCTGACGCTGCTGTTCTCCGCGATGATCACGGGAGGGCTGGGGCCGTGGCTGCCCTTCCAGATGCTGGCGGCTGGCTGGGTGGGCATGACCGCGGGGTGGCTGCCGCGCGGATATTCCATGCGGTCGCGGCTGGCAATGCTCGCGGTGTTCGCGGCGGTGTGGGGGGTGGTGTTTGGGGCGTTGATGAACCTGTGGTTCTGGCCGTTCACGGCGCCCGGTGTCGAGGCGGACGCGGGCCTTTACTGGAGCCCGGGTCTGGGCTTCGTGGAGACCGTGCGGCGCTACGCCACCTTCTATACGGTGACGTCGTTGGGGTTCGATGCGACCCGGGCGATCGGCAACGTGGTGCTGGTGCTGGTGTTCGGCGGGCCGGTGCTGCGGCTGCTGGAGCGCTATCGCTCGCGATTCGTGTGGGAGCCATGGGTGGAACACGAGCCGGTTCGACGGGAAATCCAGAGCGGCGCGGGCGCCAGCGGATAGTTGGTCGGCGGGCGGTTGATGAAGCCCCCTGATGGTTTACGCGGAGGGTGCTGGCTGAATGGCTATCAGCGGGTGGCGACGCGCAGCAGGACGAGGACACCCAGACCGGCCGCGACGACGTGCATGAAGAGCAGGGCGAGGATCATGTCGCCGGGGGCGTCGGGGATGGTGAACGGCGGGTAGAGTGTCAGCAGGAAGACGATCGCGGCGATCACGCTGAATGCACGTTGGGGTCGCCTTGACACCAGCGTCACGACTCCGAGCACGATTCCGGCGACGATCATGCTGATGGTGGAAACGAAGATCACCGCGCCAAGGCCGATCGCCTCTTCTTCACCCTCCCAGTTCTCCATCGTGACATCGGAAGGGAAGGCGCCGGCGGCGTCAGCAATGAAGAACACGATGGAGTTGGCGACAACCACCACCACGACAGCGGCGATTGTGGCGAGGGCGACACGAGCGAGTGGAATGCGGGTGGGGGATGCCGAGCCGGGGTCAGTGGCCATTCGATGGGTCCCTTCCTGGGTGCGCCCTCGTTGAACGTCGGCGCGATCCGGTTTCGATGGTTGGCCCATGATAGCGCGCTGGCGGCCAAGGGACACTTCGCTGTCACCCGCGCGACTCCCGGTTGGTTGTTCCGGGCTCTGTTACGGAGTCTCCCCGCGAGACGCCGCCGCTTCCAGGAAAGTGGTCAGCGTGCTGGTGTCCGCGTCGTCCAGTTCAATCCCGAAGGTGTTCCGCAGCACCTCCGGTATCTCCGCTACTGGAGTCTGATGCCTGGTCACGTTCCCGTCGGGTCGGGCGACCGTCAGTTCTCTGTCTCGGAGCGTCAGTCGCTCTGTCGACGTGACTCGGATCGCGACCAGCTGGCCGATGAATGGCGAGGACGCACTGGTTACACGAATCTATTCCCAAGATTGCTTGCTTTCACCTGCCTCGCCCACCGGGACCACTTCAATATGCCCATCGCCTTCGTTGTTTTCGGCGATGGGCAGGTCGACGGCTTCGTCATCCTGCTCATGCTCGGCCCGGGACAGAACAGCCTTGAACCAAATTGTGGCTGCTTCGGCATCCGAGCGAATCAGGTCATCAATTTCTCGGAGGTGAGCGTTTGCATTTCGCAACGGCGCAATCTGGCGAAAGCGATTGGACAATACTTCCTTTGAGACAAACACATCGGCAAAAGAGGGCCAGAGCCCTTTGCTAACGATGATTTGCTCCAGTTCGCGGAGATCCGAATATGCGAGACGGCCAGCTACAGACGCTAGCCTTGATTGGTCCATTCCTGGATTCTCCCGCATGGCCAGTTTGATCCGGTCGTCAGCTTTCAGACGAATATGGTCCGGGATGTTTGACCACCGATTGGAGGTCCTGATAGCAATCAGCGTCCTCAGGCGGAGCTCAATGTCGCCAATATCATCAGAAAGGCGCTGGAGTTGCACTGGAAGGGATACGCGCTTGCCGTCGGAGAAGTCCTGCATCTGGCCACCGCAAGTGGTGTGAATGAGCTGCTTCAGTTCCTCGCGACGGGAAAGGAAGAAATCTTCCCAGCTGTTGTTCATCAATGCCTCAGGAGATATCAGGTGACTCCTGAGGATGGCGCGCGTTCGCTCCTCTCCAAGCCGGGACTTCATGGTGTCGACATACGCAGACGGCAATCGCCCACCAATGCTGCGATTCGCGGATGCACCAATCAGCGTCTTGTTCACAATAGAGCTGGATCTTGAATCCTGGATGCCCAACTGGCCAAATGAATTTAGCGGGAAGATGTGGTGGTGGTCCTGTTGACTGTCGTAGTAGAGGTTGATCGACAGAGTTCCTTCACCACCAAAATCCTTGGCTCCACTCTTTGCTATCAGGCAAAGAATACCTTTGTAAATAGCGCTGCGGATGTTGTTGTAGTCCTGCAGGCGATCGGCACTGAAGGAGAACTGGCGGACAGCGTCGGGTTCATCGCCTCCTTCGACCCAGGTGACCACCTGCTCGAAGTCAACCGCTGCCGTTGCCTCCACTGAACTGGAATACCGTTGAGAAAAGACCGAGCACCAGTACCATTGTTCGATTTTTGGCCACGCCTGACCAAATTGGACATGTCCTCGCTGCGATTTCAGGTATCCCATAATGGCAGCCAAGGGCAATAGGAGCGTGCCGTATGGAAGAACCCGCTGGGCAATGATGCCCTGGGATTCCATGAATTTAGATGCGTCGTGATAAGCGGATTCGACAACTGCCCACCATTCGCTCACAGTTTCCGACTTCAATTTCAGCAGGTCTTCGCGGCGACAATTTACGGCAATACGGCTTTCAGGTGACTCTCGCTTTCGCGTAAAGCTCGCGAGGAGGCTGATTACCTGGAGGAACATTGCTCCTTCCAACGGCCCCTGCATTCGGAGAATCTGATTTCGGGAGAGTCGCTCACGCGTTTCATTCCAGTCATCGTTAAGATGGAGGCCCTGAGCCCACAGAATTGCGGTACAGAGTTCAAAAACGGTGAGTGGAACTCCTGTGCTGTTCACTTTTTCAAAGATGTGACAGATAGCGTGGAGTTCCATATCGCGATTGAGTTCAATGACAGGGAAACGATAATCAGCGATGCGTTTGATCCATGGAGCAACTTCGCTATCCCATTCCTGCAGAAGTTCCATGTGTCGATCGTAGTTTCGATCGGCTCGATCCCGAATATAGCGGTCGCGCCACGCCGTGAGATCGTCTGGATTGAACACCGTATAGAGAGGAAGGGCGCCATGTTCGATCTCTTGATCGATGGTGCTGATATCTTCGAAGTCGCGTAGTGCTTTGTAGCGGAGTCGTTGATTATTGCGGTTGACCGAAACCGTAAAGATGCAGTCGGAAAATGCAGATTCGCTTTGTGACTCGTCGGTGTCGTGAGCTGTAAGCCGTTCGACATCCAGATAGACGAAATGGATCCCTCCATTCGCGTCTCGAATTCCCTGCTTGGAATACAGCGCCTGGTACAGGCTGGTTAGTCTCTGCTGACCATCCAATATCATCAACGAAGGCGTTGTCTTCAAATCTGCTCCAGAACCGGAGAATGGGCGCAACGCAAACGTGTTTCCAGCATTGGGCATCGTGAGGAGGCTACCGGCGGGATAGCGGTTTGCGACTGATATGATCAAGTCTCGAACCATGCTTGGTTCCCAAACCCACTCACGCTGAAAATTCGGTAGAGCAGCTTTGTGCGCGTGAATATCTGGTAACAACCCCGCAAGAGGTTCAGACTTGGCTTGAAAAATGTCCGCGTTGGATGGAACTGCCATGGATAAGTGACACCTTGCCTAGCTGTCGATGCTTAGATTGTTTTCCCCATACATTCATTAGGATTGTACTCTGGAGTGCAAATGCCAAGACAATGGGTCGAATCCAGGGGTGGACATCTGAATAAGGTCCCAAAGGATTGGCGGTACCAAGAAGAACTTGTCATTGTCGAGGTCTCTTGGTATGAATGATGGTCTCCTCGTCCTGCAAGTCATGGATGAATCACATAGTGAGGCCACCCTAACTTATGGGTGGCCTCACTGGCCTGCTGTGAGCGCTAATTGGAGGACTGATTGGCCGAAGACTACAGCCGGGGTGGTCCCTGGCGAACCCGTTCCAGGAGCATGTCGTAACTGACCGGGGCCTCCCACCGGGACTCGATCCACCACGTCGCGCCAGCCTCGGCGCGAGGGCGGATGTTCTCCTCGACCCAGGCGGGGTCGTCGCCGGGCGAAATGCCTTCAATCACGACATCGAACGGGGCATCCGTGTCGCGGTGATCCCTCATCCACTCGATGATGGCGGTGATTTCCTCGGGAGACGGCTGCCGGAACGGATCGGCCGAGATCGATGGGATGATGCCATCGAGGCGGGCGGCGCGGGCCATCGACTTCGGGCGCGGCCAGGAGCCGACGGCCCAAATGGGAATCCGCGGTTGTTGGACGGATGGCGGGAGGAAGCGGATGTCGTCGAGCTGGTAGTGCGTGCCGTTGTACGAGAACGGCTGGCCGCTCCAGGCGAGATTGAGGATGTCGAGCGTTTCATCGAGGCGCTCGGCCCGTTCGCGCCGGTCGGTGACTTCCGGGTGGACCTTGGCGAACCCGCCCTCGTCGATGGCGCCAAGACCAACCGGAATGACGAGGCGGCCATTGGAGAGATGGTCGACGGTGAGCGCTTCGCGGGCCACCTTCCAGGGGCGTCGCCGCGAGAGCGGAAAGACCATGGCGCCAAGCCTGATCCGACTGGTCTTGACCGCGACGGCGGCGAGGATGGTCCAGGGATCGAAGACATCGAACCCCTTTTGCTGCCCGTCGTCGTCTTCCCAGAACTCGCCGGTTCCGGGCGCGATGCCATCCCAATGGAAGAAGCCGTCCCAGCCATGGGCCTCGGCTTCGGTGGCGAGGTGAAGGATTTCGATGGCGGTTCCTGTCGAAGCGATGAAACCGAACTGCATTGTGTGGCCTCCCGGAAGGTGGGCGTGTCGTTGCGCGTGAACGAGGTCGACGGATGGTGCCACGCATTAAACGCGCCGGCGTCGCGGTTGTGAGAGGAGCGATGCGCGCGTGGCGAGCCCCGATTCACCGGGGAAAGCGGCGTTTCCGGCGGCGGTCAATCGCCGGAGCGACTGGCCGGAGAGGGTGGTTCCCGGCGAGATCAAGAGGCTTCCGTAGTGGGGCAAAGCCAGGCCAGGATTGCCATAATGTCATACATATGGTAGTATTAGGGGTTCACGGGCACCATATATTGTGGTACCATCCACAAGTGTGAAGGGATTGTTATAGTGTCCGTTCACAGTTATCATAGGAGTCTTCACGCACCCGGATGACCGGTTTCCCCAGGCGTCCCGCCGGGAAACAGGGGCCAGCAGCCAGTCAGTAGCGCAAAGGTAATTCGATGGCAGCCACCAAGCAGACCGCACGCTCCAGAAATCGCAAGCGCGGCACAACACCCGCGGGCCTCGGGATCAGCCGGGTATTCACCACGGCCGACCAGGATCCGTTCGCGACCCTCGATTGGTCGTTGCGGACATCGCGCATCACCAACCCGGACGGGTCGGTGGTGTTCGAGATGGTCGACGCCGAAATCCCGTCGTCGTGGTCGCAGGTGGCGGCCGACATCATGGTCAGCAAGTACTTCCGCAAGGCGGGGGTACCGCAGTTCGACGCGAACGGGAACCAGCTCTTCGACGAGCAGGGCAACCCGGTGCTGGGGCCCGAGCGGTCGGCGAAGCAGGTCATCAGGCGGCTGAGCTCGACCTGGCGGTGGTGGGGCGAGACCAACGGCTACTTCGCCAGCGCCGAGGACGCCAGCGCGTTCGAGGACGAGCTTTCCTACATGCTGGCCAACCAGATGGCCGCGCCGAATTCGCCGCAATGGTTCAACACCGGGCTGGCGCACGCCTACGGGATCACCGGTCCGGCGCAGGGGCACTTCTACGTCGACCCCGCCGACCCGAGCACGGTCAAGCAGAGCGAGGACGCCTACACGCGCCCGCAGCCGCACGCATGTTTCATCCAGAGCGTGAGCGATGATCTCGTCAACGAGGGCGGGATCATGGACCTGTGGATCCAGGAAGCGCGGCTGTTCAAGTACGGGTCCGGGACCGGCACCAACTTCTCGTCACTCCGTGGATTGGGCGAACCGCTGAGTGGCGGTGGCACCTCGTCCGGCCTGATGAGCTTCCTGCGCGTGGGCGACCGCGCCGCGGGCGCGATCAAGAGCGGCGGCACCACTCGCCGGGCGGCCAAGATGGTGGTGCTGGACGCCGACCATCCCGACATCGAGGCGTTCATCGACTGGAAGCCCCGCGAGGAGCTGAAGGTCGCGGCGATGGTGGAGGGCATGCGGCACCTTACGCCAGAGCAGCAGGCGCGGGCCGAGGAGCTTGGTCTCTCGCTGACCTATGACTACAACGGCGAGGCCTACGAGACGGTATCGGGCCAGAACTCCAACAACTCGGTGCGCCTGACCAACGACTTCATCAAGGCGGTCGAGGACGACGCCGACTGGAACCTGACGGCCCGCACCGACGGCTCGGTCATGAAGACCGTGAAGGCCCGGGACCTGTGGAACCGGATCGCCGAGGCGGCCTGGAACTGCGCCGACCCGGGATTGCAGTTCGACACCACGATCAACGAGTGGCACACGAGCCCGGCCGGCGGACGGATCAACGCCTCGAACCCGTGCTCGGAATACATGTTCCTTGACAACACGGCGTGCAACCTGGCGAGCCTCAACCTCCTGCGGTTCGTGGACACCGAGACGGGTGAGTTCCGGGTCGACGAGTTCCGGCACGCGGTGCGATTGTGGACGATCGTGCTCGAGATCAGTGTGCTGATGGCGCAATTCCCGAGCGAGGAAATCGCCCGGCTTTCGTACGACTACCGGACCCTGGGTCTTGGCTATGCCAACATCGGCACCGTGCTGATGATCAAGGGCATGCCGTACGACTCGGACGAGGCGCGGGCCTACACCGGCGCCGTGACGGCGCTGATGACGGGCGAGAGCTACGCGGCGTCGGCGGAACTGGCGAGCGTGCTGGGGCCGTTCCCGGAATACGAGGCGAACGCCGCCGACATGCTGCGGGTCATCCGCAACCACCGCCGGGCGGCCTATGACGCACCGGCCTCCGAATACGAAGCGCTGACGGTGTTGCCGATGGCGGTCTCGCGGGAGCTGGCTCCGGCCAGCATCCTTGACGCGGCCCAGGCGGCGTGGGACACGGCGCTGGAACGAGGCGTGAAGCACGGCTATCGCAACGCGCAGACGACGTTGCTGGCGCCGACCGGCACCATCGGCCTGCTGATGGACTGTGATACCACCGGCGTGGAGCCCGATTTCGCCCTGGTGAAGTTCAAGAAGCTGGCTGGCGGCGGGTACTTCAAGATCGCCAACGGCTCGCTCGCTCCGGCGTTGCGCACGCTGGGTTATTCGCCCGAGCAGCGGACCGAAATCCTGACCTACGTGCTGGGCACGCTGACGCTGGATGGCGCGCCGCACATCAACCGCGAGAGCCTGAAGGAGAAGGGGCTCAACGACGGCGATATCCGCACGCTTGAGGCGTCGTTGCCAGGCGTGTTCGAGTTGCCGTTCGCCTTCAACGCGTGGTCGCTGGGCGAAGGCGCGATCGAGCGCCTGGGCCTGACGATGGACCAGGCGACCAAGCCTGGCTTCGACCTGCTGCGGGCGATCGGGTTCACGCGCGACCAGATCAACGAGGCCAACGAGGTCATCTGCGGCACGATGACGGTCGAGGGCGCGCCGCACCTGAAGGACGAGCACCTGCCGGTGTTCGACACCGCCAACAAGAGCGGAAAGAAGGGCACCCGCCTCATCCATTACTCCGGCCATATCAAGATGATGGCCGCCGCGCAGAGCTTCCTCTCCGGCGCGATCTCGAAGACGATCAATATGCCGCACGAGGCGACGGTCGAAGATGTCGAGGACGCGTACCAGACGTCGTGGGAACTCGGCATCAAGGCGATGGCGATCTACCGCGACGGCTCGAAGATGAGCCAGCCGCTGGCCAACAAGAGCGACGTGAAGGTGGACGAGGAGGTTGTGAAGGCAATCGTCGCCACCGAGGTCGAAGACGCCGTGGCGAAGGTGACGGCCGCCAAGGACGCGGAGATCGCCGCCCTGAAGGCCCAACTCGCCGCCGCGAAGTCGGCGACGCCGGCACCGTCGCAGAGCAGCCTGGTGAATGGCCAGGCGCAATTGCCGGGCATGCCGTTCAAGCCGGTGCGGCGAATGCTGCCGGCCAAGCGCCACGGGTTCACCCAGGAGGCGCGGATCGCCGGCCACAAGATCTACCTGCGAACCGGCGAGTACGAGGACGGGACGCTCGGCGAGATCTTCATCGACATGCACAAGGAAGGCGCCGCCTTCCGCTCGATGATCAACTCGTTCGCGATCTCGGTGTCGAAGGGCCTCCAGTACGGCGTGCCGCTGGAGGAATACGTCGACACCTACACCTTCGTGCGGTTCGAGCCGCAGGGCATGGTGTCGGGCCATCCGAACATCAAGCTCGCGACATCGGTGATCGACTTCGTGTTCCGCGTGCTGGGCATGGAGTACCTGGGCCGGACCGACCTGGTGCAGGTGGCCGACGCGCCGCTGCCGGTGGACCAGACCGGCGAACACCGGGACCTGCTGCCGTCGGAGGACGACATCGTGCAGGGGGTTGGTTCGAGTCCCGCCCAGCGGGTGGCCAGCCCGGCGGCGCCGGCGATTCCGACCGTGAACGGGAACGGCAACGGGCATCATCATCTGAACGGTAACGGGACGGCGCCAAAGGCTGCCCCGGCCGAAGGCACAGTGACGGCCCAGGCGACGACCAGCGTGGCGGTGACCCAGGCGCCCATGATGAGCGCCGTGGACGCACAGCTAGGCGAGATGATGGGCGATGCGCCGTTCTGCGACGTGTGCGGGCACATCACTGTCCGGAATGGGGCGTGCTACAAGTGCCTCAACTGCGGGAACAGCCTCGGCTGCAGCTAGGAATCACTGGATCGAATGCATGGATACAATGGCCGCCTCAATCGAGGCGGCCATTGTTGATGGGTTGGGTGAAGGGCGGTGTGGGTGAACAGGCTTCCGAACGACGCGTTCTACGCCTCGTTGCCGAGGAGACGAATGGGCGCGGGTGTGTTGTTCGTCAACGAACAAGGGTGGCCACTGGTGGTGGAACCCACGTACAAGCCGACGTGGGAGATCCCGGGTGGAGCGGTGGAAGCCGGGGAGGATCCGCGGACATGCGCCGTGCGCGAGGTGCGCGAGGAGTTGGGTATCGACTTTGGCCTGGGCCGGATGCTGGTGATCGATCACCAGTCAGATCCGATGCCGCGGGGCGATTCGACCATGATCATTTACGACGGTGGGGTGTTGACGGACCCTGCGTCGATACGGTTGCAAGAGTCCGAGTTGCGATGCTTCCGATTCATGGCGGAGGGCGATCTCGCCGAGTTCCTGACCGCAGGTCTGGCGTTCCGGGTCCAGAGCGCGATCCGGGCGTCTGAAGCGGGAACGATGATCGAGATTGCCGGCGGCCGACGGGTGTAGATCCGAATGATGCAGTGTTCCTGACGGTTCTGTACAATGTTGTACAAATGGTCGCGGAGAAGCAGAGGCGAGCCCATGGACAATTCCAAGAATCCGGTAAGACAGACAATGAATGTGTCCGAAGCTCGCTGTCAATTCAGCGAGATTCTCAACACTGTCTATCGGGATGGCGCCCGGGTCGTCGTTGAAAAGAACGGCATTCCGGTGGCGGCAATCGTGCCGCTGGAGGTGAATGACCTAGCCGAGAAACGCGAGGCAAACCGGCGGGAACTGGTGCAGTTTCTGGGTCGATCCCGCTCGGCATTCAAGGATGCCTCCGATGAGGAGATCGAGCGCGAGATCGAGTTCGCACGGGCGGACATCAAGAGAGAAAAGTTGCTGGCGCGTCGCATTGTCGAGGCGATCAGGAGAGAAAGTCCGGATGCCTTCAGTGTCTCCGATGAATCACTCCGAACCATGATCGTTGACGCCCTCGCCGCGGAGGAAGTTCGCCGCGCGGTCGCTGAGGACGGTGGAGAAGGCTACCGAACATGAGGCGAAGCGTCGTGTTCGACGTAAACACGCTTGTGTCGACCTTCATAGCCCCAGGCGGAGCACCAGCGCGATCGGTACAGTCCGCGCTGATCAATGACTGGGACGTGGTGTGCTCGGATCACATCCTGAACAAACTCACTGAGGTTCTTGAGCGGCCGAAGTTCCGGTACAGCTTTGTGACAGAGGAATTTGGCGCTTTCGTCTCCATGTTCAGAAGTCTCTCCAGAGATGTTGCTCCCGATCCGACCGTGGTTGGAGTCGCCCCTGACGAAGAAGACGACAGGGTGCTGGGGACGGCCGTGGCCGCGCGAGCGGATTTTCTCGTGACCGGGACAAGGGCTTGCTCGCCGTCGGCCAATACCGCGGCGTGAGCGTTGTCACTGCCCGGGAGTTCCTCATGGTGATCGGTCGGCTAGAGATGTAGGTCTGGCCGGGTGACGAGGTGCGTGCTGGGGCGTCGTGAGTACGCACCTCTCACGTACGGGGGGCGTTAGGACAGGGAGGCGAGGGTTTCCTTGTCGGGGATGACGGGTTCGCGGCCTTCGGCGACGGCGCGCTGCGGGGAGATGGGTGACATCTCCATCAGTTCGATCGGGTTGCCGTCCGGGTCGGTGATCCAGGCCTGCTTGTTGGCGTCCAGCCCGATGGACAATTCGCGGTCGATGGCGATGCCCTGCTCCCGGATGCGCTCGACATCGGCGGCGAGATCGTCACTGGCGAGGCAAAGGTGGCGGAAGCTGGTGACATCCTTGCCGGCGCGGGTGGCCGCGTCCGGACCGCCCGGGAAGAGTTCGAGGAAGCGATCGCCCGCGATGTGGAGGTAGACGAGGATGGTGGTTCCGTCCTCTCGCTTGAGGCGGAACGATTCCCGGAGGCCGAGCCGGGTGTAGAAGTCAATAGAGGCGTCGAGGTCGGCGCAGGCGAGCGCGGTATGGGCGAGGTCGGTGATGGCCATCGGTGGGTGTCCTTCGTGACAGGGCGGTCGTTGTTGGGAGCATTCTCTCGTGAGCGTGCCGTGATGGGAAGCGGCATCGCCGCAAGCCGGAGGTCAGTCGCCCGACGTTTCCCGGAACCACTCGTTCCAGAGGTCTTGCAGGTCCTGGCCGGACGCCGTCTCGAAGGTATTCAGCAGATCGTCCGGCTCGGCGACGCGGAAGACGAACTCGTCGACGTAGGAGGAAATAGCGCCAAAGAAGGCGTCGTCTCCGATCTCCTGGTGAATGGCTTCGAACCCGAGTGGCGCCTTGGCGTAGGCGGCGAAGACATAGGCGTTGCCGGGATTGAAGTCGTCCGTTGGCTGGTCGACAACCTGGTCGTCCCCGCGTTCGACGATCACTTCGTAGGGAGCACGGATGTAACGATCCATCACTTCGGTGGCGACATCCTCGCCGTACTGCTCCTCAAAGTAGACCTGCGCCGACAGGTAGTTGGTTATTCCCTCATCGATGAACGCGTGGGCGTACTGATTGTTTCCGACGAGACCGTAGAACCATTGGTGAACGACTTCGTGGGCCACGGTGTAGTCGGCGGAGTTCGGGACGCTGGTATTGAAGTTCGCCTGATAGTAGCTGGCGCCCATGTAGATGAGTTGGGAGAACTCGCAGCCAGCGGCGCCGGACATCTCGACCGGCAGGATGTCCAGTTCCGCGTAGGGATAGGGCCAGAGCAGGTCACTGAAGATCTCGAGCGACTGCACGGTGTAATCGGCGATCGCTTCGCCAGCGGCGTCCTCACCGGGGTTGTACCAGGAGTTGACGGTCACGCCGCTCGTGGTGGTTCGGGTCGCGACCTCGAAATCCTCGTCGGCGACGATGGTGAAATCGCGGGCTGGGCCGGATACGAATCGACGGGCAATCTCGTTCTCCGATCGAGTGTCGGGTTCGCCGAATTCCACGCCAGTCGTGGCAAGTTTCCAGCCGGATGAGGTCACTACGGTGACATCGTAAATCGCGGTATCGGTGAAGATCGGGTCGCCGTTCACGCTGGGATGTTCGAGCATCCAACCGGTGGACGGGTCGCGGCCGGCGACAACGGGATACCAGTGGGCGAGGGCCCAGGTTTCGGAGTCGCTGTTGAAGCCGAAAATGCCGTAGTGGTCTTTCGAGTCGATTGGCAGGAAGGCGGCGAAGTCCATCTCGATGGTGACGGAGTCGCCAGGTTCCAGTGACTGGCTGAACGGCACGTCCAGGACGGAATCGCTGACGGAAAGTTCGGCGTCGACCTCGTCGCCATCCACGGTGACGTCGCTGACGACCTGGGCGTCGTGGTCCTCGGCGGGGCCATTGGCGTAGAGGCGGAACGGGATGGAGTCGAGCGCCTCGCCGGTGGTGTTGACCCAGGTGAGCGTGAGGTGGCCGGAGATCGAGGGAACGCTGCCCTGCTCGGCCTGCGGCTCGAGCGTCACCTCGATCTCGTAGACGGGCAGGTTCGCGGGCATGTGTTGCTGAATGGTATCCCGCAACTCTGGCTGAATGGCCGCCATGATCCAGTCTTCATCGTAGCTCGCACTGGCGGTGGCGGGCGGTTCACCGCCCTGATGTGGGCTGTGACCCTGCTGGGCCGCGACCGGGGCGGCAAGGGCCAGGAACAGGCCCAGGACGACGAGCAAGTAGGTTGGGGATATCCGGGAAGTCGATGACTCGCGGGAGAACGGGTGGGATTCTGGCATGAAATTCCTCGTGGGATCAGCGTTCGTTCCGCGCGGGCCCATCGATGCTGGATACTGGCGGTGATTGTGCCGGTGTCTGGCGACCGGGTCGAGAGGTATTGTACGTGGGAAGTGACGATGTCCGATAAGCGCCTGGCGGCCGACGTGGATGCCCTGATCGTTCCGGAACTTCTTTGGCGACAGGTCCTGCGGCATCTCGAGGCGGCGCTTCCAAATGAAGGCGTGGGGCTGGGGGGAGTGGTGACCCGCGAGGATGGGGAGCGCACCGTGGCGACGATGCGGTCGTTCCATCCAGGCCGGAACACGCGTCTCTCTCCGACCCGGTTCGAGCTGGACATTCGCGACCTGGTGGCGAGCCTGCGGATGATCGAGGAGGCGGGGCAGGAACTTGGCGCGATCGTGCATTCGCACCCCCAAGGGGAGCCGAGGCCTTCGCGGACGGACCTGGCGGAGGCGTATTACCCCGAGGCATTGATGGTGATCGTCTCGTTCAAGGGGGAGGTGCCCATGACAAAGGCCTGGAGGATCGAGGGGGAGGAGGGCGCCAGGACGCCGGTTGAAGTGCCAATGATCGTCGGTTGAATGGGCTCAGAAACCAGACAGGAATTGCAGCGTCGGGCTGGAATCGGGAATAATCCTTGCCAGCAGACGCGAAATGGCCCGGGAAATTCCCGTGGCCATGCTTGTGCCGCACCAATGTTTCCGCGAATATCCCCGGAAAAGCGGCCCTGATTCCAAACAGCGAACTGGATGTTCATGATCACCTACACCCGCTGGGCAATACCGGCCGAGTACCTCGCCCAGGATGGAGCGGGGGCGGGCGCCGGCATCGGCCATGACGAGGCGCCATCCAACGGCGCCGGCGGTGGCCATCCATTGCGCGACGTAGACGAAACGGGGCGTTCGCCCGAAACCGTGATCGAGACACTGGCATCGGTGCTGGTCGATCTCGAACGGTTGATGGAGGGGCGATCCACCGAGGACCTGATGCGGCCCGCGCAGGATGGCGGCTGGGGACTGGTGGAGATCATCCCCCACTTCCGCGACTGGGAAGCGATCTATGGCGAGCGACTCACCCAGGCGCTGGCGGAGAACCCGGCGACCCTGGAGGAGCAGGACGACTCGCTGTGGGCCATCGAGCATGGGTATCGCGAGATGAACCCGCGAGAGGTGTTCGAGGAGTTCTCGGCCCTGCGTACGAACCTGGTGGAACGGCTTCGCGACCTCGGCGAGGACGACTGGAAGCGGATCGTGATCCTGCCGAAACAGGGCAGGGTGACGCTGCACTGGCTGATGAACAAAATGTGCGATCACGATGCCAAGCATCTCCTGCAGGCAAGGGATGTTCTCGCATAGAATGGTCGTACAAGTTCACCTTGATGTCCCCGATGGTGGGTTGGGGGCGCGCGGAAAGAAGGATGAGGCGGTCAGGATGAGGAGCACAACGAGCTATATCGACGTCAACGCGCCGGTAAGCGACGAAGTGCGTCACCAGATCAGCGCGGCGGACAATAACGCGCTGATCGTGCGGCTGCATTTTACGATCAACCATTTGTCGCGGTGGCTCACGCCGATCCACGATCCCAACCGCCTGGAGCGCTCGCTGTACCGTGGCGAGCCAACGGCCAAGGACCTCGTGATCGCGCTGCGTGACGAGGAAGAGCGCACTTATCCGAAGATGTACCTGATCGCGACCCAGCCTCGGGCGGATCTCGACAAGTTGCCGGAATGGGCGCCGAACCCGGCGGTGAAGAAGCGCGACGAAGCGACCGCCACCATCGTGCTGATGGCGCAGTTCAGGCGATTGCGGCAGGGTACTTGCTCGCTGTTGCGCAGCGTGCCGGACGACGCGTGGGACCTGGTGGGATACAGTCGCCGGGAGCCGAACACGAACATCCGGAAACTGGCCGAGCACCTGGCTCTCTCCGATTACCGGTTGCTCCGCGCGCTGGACCAGACCCTTGACCAGGTTGGGGCGCGAGAGGGACTGGCCGAAATCCAGAAGACCCACCTCGACGAGTTGCTGAAGCTCGTTCCGGATACCCTGACGCTGTGACGCCAGGGGTTTTCGCGGGTATGGATGATCGAAGGAAACGGACCGCTACCACATGAGTTCACCTCTCTCCGGCTCTGGGGGCGCTTCGCCGGATACCAGGCGCAGCGCATCTGGCCTGAGCCCGACGGAAGTCGTTGAAGCACTGGGCCGCGAGTTCTTCCTGGCGATAGACGCGCGCGATCCGCGGCGGCTGCGCCACACGCTGGCGGCCAACGCCACGTTCCGTGCCCATCCTCATTCCGCGCCCATCAGGCCGGCGGACGAAATCGTTGCCTACTTCGGCACCGTGGTGTCGTCCTATCCCAACGCGCACTGGGACGTGACCGACGTGATCGCCGGCACGGACCGCGCCGCGATCCAGTACGTGATCCGCGAATATTCCGCTCGGCAGAACCGGGAACTGATCAGCGAGCAGGTCGCGATGATCCGCGTGACCGGCGGCAAGATCGTGAGCGTGGTTGGCTATTACGACACGGTCGAGTTCCAGCGCGTGTTCTGGGACGGTGGCATTTAGCCCGACGTTTCATGCTCCGAGCACCACTTTGGCGGGCGCGTGTTGTGAAAAAATGTGCGGATACGGGTACACTTGTGAATGTACGCACGAGTGTGCCGGTTTCACATCGACACCACTTCGAGCAGCGGCGCTGAGCAGGTGACCTGATCAATACTCGCCATCCGTGAGTACGTTCCGCACGCCACCGGGCCTCAACGACACCCCCAATCACAGGCGTCGCCCCCTTGGGGTGATCTGATGACTGGGTAACTGGATATCCGGACACCAGTTGAGGAAGCCATGACCATCAAGGAACCTGGCCAAGGTACGTCCAACGGCAATGGCCTGAACGGACATCGCACCCCGTCCTTCACCAATGGGTACTCCCCACTACAACCGGAGATTGGAGCACAGAAGCGCATGGGAGGAGCAATCCTCGATACGGATGCGGCCTCCGCATTGTTCGACAACCATGACGAGCAGCAGATACCCGACATTGTCATCCGCCGCCTGCCAATTTACGTTCGCACCCTGCGGGCGCTGGCCGATTCGGACATCCGCTCGGTTTCCTCGGAAGAACTCGCCGACCTCATCGGCGTGACGGCCGCCCAGATTCGCCGTGACCTGTCGTATTTCGGCAAGTTCGGCAAGCAGGGCAAGGGATACGACACGCAGTTCCTGGCGCAGACAATCTCGCGCATCCTGCGGCTCGACCGGCAGTGGCCGGTGGCCCTGGTGGGACTTGGCAACCTGGGACGCGCGATCGTCAACTATCGCGGGTTCACCCCATCGTCGTTCTCCATCGTGTCGGTGTTCGACCGCAGCCCGCGCAACGTCGGAAACGCGGTGAACGGGCTCGAAATCCTGCACGACGATCACCTCACCGACACGATCATCCGTGAGCGGATCAAGATCGGCATCATCGCGACCCCGAAGACGTATGCCCAGGAGATCGCCGACCGCATGGTTGCTGGGGGTGTCGAGGCGATCCTGAACTACGCGCCGGTGATCCTGAAGGTGCCGGAGAACGTGACGGTGCGCGAGATCGACCCGGTGAGCGCGCTTCAGAGCATGACCTATTACATTTCCGAGCGCGGCAACAGCTAACCAGCACCATCAATCGAGATAAAACAGATGAACGCGGGTCCTTCGGGACCTGCGTTTTTCGTTGTACCTGGTCTGGCGTTGGCGATGTTGACACCCAACTGCCCACTCGACCATGATGAGTGGACGTTTCACGTTCGATGAGATCGAAGCCCAAGGAGGCTGCACCATGGCCGATACGATAACCGCGCGCGGCGTGATCGCGCGAACGCCGGGAGGACCTGGAGAGATCGAGGAGTTCACGATTGACGCGCCAGAGGCGGGAGAGGTCCTGGTCCGCATCCTCGCGAGTGGGGTCTGCCACACCGATCTCTCGGCCAAGAACGGCGTATTCGGAACTTCCGGATTTCCGTTCCTGCTCGGTCATGAGGGAAGCGGG
>JAEWEG010000052.1 GCA_023389575.1 Chloroflexota bacterium
AGCGGCCAGAGCGTGTCATGGTCGCCACTGATCACTGGCCCGCGCGGCATGTAGCCAACGCTGGCGCCCATCTGGGATCGGTACAGCACCTGCGCCATGACGGTTCCCGCCGGATCGTCGATCCTGACCCGATGAGGCGTCCATCCATGCTGGAGCTTGAACTCTCCCCATCGCCACGATTGCAACAGGTGGCCGTCAAGCTCCTCCAGTTGCTGGTCCCACTGGTACTGAGGTGTTGCGGGCGACCCGGTCGATAAAGGGCCAGGCTGGGTGGCGATGGGGAACTCCTCTCGGGGCGGTTTTCAGGGGAGGTGGTCGGAGCCTCACGAACTTCTAGAACTGCTCGAAGGGTACATCGTCACCGATCGACGCCTCAAGCATCGCGTCCATGATGAGTTCGTGATCGGATTCAGGAGCGCGGTCCAGGAGGCGAGTGAGGATACGCGTAGCTCCCTGGCCACCGATCTCGCCAATGGCGGTGATCGCCGACTGGCGGACATCCACGTCCTCTTCGTTGAGCGCGATTTCGGAAAGCTTTGGCAGCGCCTCCACGTCGCCAAGCTCTCCCGCCGCACGCACCGCCTCGAACCGGATCTCCGGATCCTCGTCGTCGATCGACTCGAGCACCACCGGGAGCCACGAACGCTGGTTGCCACGACCGATCGCGAACAGCGCGCTGCTCCGCAGGCCGAGTTCGTCTTCCTCCCACATCCGGCGGATCAGGCGGTCCACCTCCTCGGAGGGCCCGTAGGTCGCCGCCGATTCGGCCGCCCGGCGCCGGACGTGCCAGTTCTCGTCCTCATCCTCGGCGACGGAGAACAGCACGCGGCGAAGGTCATCCGCGACCCTGGCATCGAGTTCGTCCCACTCGGCCAGTTGCGCCGATGGGCCCAGCGAGATCGCCGCCTGGGCCCGAACGTCGTCCGACGGGTCCTCCAGCAGGATCGACAGCAGTCGCGGTGGAATCGCGCGGTGCTCCTCGTTCCCGAGGCCGGAGACCGCGATCTGGCGGACCTGGGCGTCCTCGTCCTCGGACACGGTCAGCAGGAACCTGGTGAGGTTGAGCGTGAACTCGGTCTGGGCGAGATCGATCAGTTCCCGGACCACGGAGAGCCGAATCTCGAGGTCGATCCGCGGCCAGCGGGCCGCCAGTTCCGCTGCATCCTCCCTGGTGAGGTCGCTCAGGCCATAGAGGCCCGCGTACTGGCGATTGCCGGATTCGAGATCGTCGAGGACCTCGGACAACTCGGGGCGCTGGGGCATGGCCGCCGCCGCCTCGGCGTCGAGTTCCTCGTCGGAATCGTTCTCTTCCTCTGGTGTGTAGATGCGAATGCGCTCGGGATCAAGTTCGGCGCCGGAGAGGGAATCCTCGTCGTCATCCCACTCCGGCTCATCGAGAAGACCCTCGTCTTCGTCGAACAGGTCCTCGCGCTCGTCATCAGTCCCGTGCATAGGTGAACATGTCGCCGTCGTCGGAGGTCACGTTGGCATGCTGCTCAAGCGTGGCCCGCAGAAGGTCGGCCGAGAACGGGCGCTCAACGTTCGCCACGGTGAGCAGCTCGTTGAAGGATGACAGCAGGGTGTTTCCGTCTTCGAGGCCGATGCGCTCGAAGGTCGCCTCGATCACGGCGTCTGGCCGGCGACGGATCTTGTCATCGAGTGGCTTCTCGCTGCCCAAGCGCGGGAACTTCTCTTCGCTGACGAGCCATTCCGGCGAGACTTCGCAGGAGAACGAGGTCGGGCGGAAGTGGTAACGCGGCGAGCGGCGGTCATCCAGGTCGAGCAGGCGCTCGCTCTGGCTGTCGCCCGGCAGGAATTCAACGGTGTAGTGCCCGTCGTTTTCGGTGGCGGTGATCGAAATCAACGCGCCCGGCACCAGGCTCTCGGCGTAGAAGTCGTCGAGGCCGAGGATGAATCCGCCGCGGTTCGGGGTCGGGTAACGGAGTTCGACGAGATAGGTCGTGTAGAACTGTGGAATCTCGAAGGTCAGCACCGCCGCCCGCTGGTCTGGCAGGACCTGCTTCGGCAGAAGCTGCTGCATCTCCTGGTCGTACGGCAGCAGGCCGTGCACGAATTCGTAGAAGCTGAGCACGTGGCTGACCGAGGTGACGGACCGGTGCTCGACGTCGGCCGGAACCTCGTCCACCAGGTAGCGGAAGTCGGTGCCGATGTCGTTCGGCTTGCGGCGGGTGGTGCCGATCTGCGGAAGCGTGGTGGTGCTCCAGAATCGCTGGCCCGTGGTGCCAACGAAGTCGAAGTCGCGGTGCTCGTGGGCGAGCCGGTAGTTCACCGCGAACTTGAGGTTCTCGAAGTCGGCCGAATTGGGCCGGACGTTGAGGATATCCGTGGCCAGGGTTTCGTCGGTCAGGGGCTGCTCCTGCTCGGAGATGTAGTCCTTGATCCGGCGAATATCGCTCCGGCTGAGCCGGGCAACCTGGTCTTCGGCCATCCAGCGGTCGCCGAATCGGGCAATCCGGGCATCGGCCGCCAGGGATTCGTCCAGCAGGGCCGCCACGACCTCGTCGCTGGCGCCAGAGAAGTCGGCGGCGGGCGCCGGAGCGGGCTTCGCGGCGGGAGCGGCTTCCTCGGGGGCGGACTCCTCGACCACCTCCTCAGCCGCGGCCTCGACGGGCTCGGTCACGGTTTCGGCCTCGGCCTCGACTGCCTCCGGAACCACGACGACGTTGATGTCATCCTCTTCGTCCGGCAGGTTGAGATAGGCTTCCTCGTCCTCATCCTCATAGTCCGGCACGGAGTAGGTGGCCCAATTGGGGTCGACCTGGGCTCGCTCGGGAGCGGGGCGGGCCGGGCGCTCGGGTTTCGGCAGCGGCTTGATGAAGCGCTCGTTCAGCGAGTGGGTGCTCGGCGCGTTGTTCGAAACCGGGGAAGCGCCAAGCCGCGTGGTCAAGACGTACTCGACATCGTCCTCGGTTTCGAGCGCGAACACGGTCTCATTGCCGGAGATCGCCTTGCGGAGGTCGGCGGCGGAAATGCCCTGGCTGCTTTCGAGGAATTCGGCCAGCGTGTCGAACTTCACGCGGATCGGCGAGTAGTCGGACATGAACATGCCCTGGCCGCGAAGCACCTCGAACGCGGCCGAGGCGTTGGCCTTCACGGCGGCGCTACCGGTGAATTCGGGCGTACGGATTTCCTGGTTGGTGACCATCTGGGGGCCAGCTCCTTGATAGGGTGAGGATGAGGAGAGGGGGCTCGAATCGAGCGTCGGCGCGCCGGGTACCGGGAGCGCCGGTGACTACCATGGGGTTGACGGAGGTCAGCGACCGCCTCGGGACTTGAGTGCTTCCACCAGTTGCGCCGTGGTCAGCGGTGATGTGGCGTTGCGCAGAAGCGAAAGCAGGAAAACCACATCGTCGTCAGAAAGCTGCAGGTCGCTGCCGTGTGTTGCCATGCGGTTGAGGGACTCCTTGATGGGTTGCTGGGGCGGATCGGTTGTGTTCCGGGCACACAGAAGCCCGGCCCCGCCGTAACCTGTCAAGTATAGCCGAGAACGGCCGGTACTTGAAGGCGGAAATCGGCCGAATCGCGGCCCTCGCGCCCTGGAAAGCCATACGCTTATGGTAAATTTGACGCACGCGGGGGCATTCCGCGCCCGCGATTGCGCAACCACCGCGCATGGTGCGCGGCGGGTTCGCGTGAAAGACAAGGGGGAACCATGTTCGACAAGCTCAAGTCCATGCTCGGCGGATCAGGGGGAGACGTTGATCTCGGGAGCCTGCCGCTCGGCGGGTACGAAAAGTACCTCAAGGGCGCGACCTATCCCCTTGGTATCGATGATCTCGTTCAGGTGCTGAGGAATAACGGCGCGCCCAGCCAGTTGCTGAGCGTCGTAGAGAACCTCGGCGCCAAGGGCAAGACATCGTTCTCCAGCCAGGACGACGTGGTGAACTCGGTCAAGGGTGAGCTCGGCAAGGTCCTTTAGGCCACACCGGCCATCGACGCGCTGTCGCCCACGACCACCCCGTGGTCGCTGGGAGCGACGCGCTGAGTCCGAAACCGGAGGCGAGTTTCAATGTTCGACAAGATCATGGATATCGTCAACGAAGTCGTGGGCGGTGATTCCGCGGAGAGCGAGGTCGATCTCGGTGGTTTTGACTCCTACCTGCGCGGCGTGAACTGGCCGATCGGCAAGTCCGACCTGATCAGCGCGATGGAGAAGAATGGCGCGGGGTCCGAGGTGCTCGATCGCGTGGAGCGAATCGATCGCGATACGTTCAACGGGCCGGGCGACCTGGTCGCGGGCTTCTACGACAGCAACTCCGATGTGTCGGAGACGATCCGGACCCGGGTTAACGAGTTGAGCCCGAACCTCCAGGACGACGTGAAAAACAAGAACGTTCTGTAGGCGCGGGTCAAGTACGCGACTAACACACACGTGCCCCCAGCTCCATTGGAGCTGGGGGCACGTTCCGTTTCCGGGAGGGACTATCGTCCCCTGATGTCGTTCAGGACTTCGGCCACCGGCTTGCGGTGTCCGAGGAAGATCGGGGTGTCCACGGCGGTCCACTTGCGGACCTCGGCGGCGCGCAGCCGCTGCACCATCTTGATCAACTGCTCGGGATCGTCGTCCTCCAGGCAGACCACGAACTCCTGGTCCTGGATGCCGAATGAGTTGACGGTGTTGGTCAGGATCTCCGGGAACTCCCTGCCCATCTCACCGTGCTCGATCATCAGACGGCGGCGTTCCTTGTAGTCGATCAGGAACCACTCGGGCGTCTTGGTGAAGGGGTAAACGCTGAGGTAGTCCTTGGCCGGAATCCCCTTGACGAAGGCCGGGCCATGGGTCGGGTCGTACTGCGACATGCCGCCCACGCCGATGTAATTGAACGCGAGGTCGAGATGGGTGGCCAGGGAGGTCTTGTCGATGCCGATCGCCATGTCCTGGAGTTGCTGGAGCTTCGGGGCGTGGGCCCAGATGATCATGTCGGCCCCGGCGCTGAGCCCGAACGAGGAGTAGGCGCCGCGGAGCGTCACGCCCTCGCCGCCCTGCTCGACGGCCTGCTGGAACTCGGCGGCGGCCTCATCGAATCCGCCATTGGTGATGTCGTGCCAGGTGGCACGGCGCTTGAACAGCCACCAGGCTGCGTACTGGTTCTCGGGGGTTGTCATGAAGAACGCTCCTTTGGTGGGGATGCCCGCGCGCGTCGCGGACGCTGGTTGCCCTTAATGATGCGCCTCCGGTTGATCACCCGCAACGTGATCGATACGGCAGTGCCCGGCCTGAACGCCACAACCGGCAACCATTCGGTCGCCGGTTGTGGGTTTCGATCAGATTTTCCAGGACGAGGATTACTCAGCCAGAATCGCCTCGATGTTGGTCTTGGCCTGAACCATTGCTTCCTCGGCGGTCAGGTCGCCGGACAGCACCTGTTGCAGGAGCATGTCGATTTCATCCTGAACACGGGCCTGCTTGGTGAAGGCGGGCGGGGTGATCAGCGTATCGAGCGCTTCGAAAACCACCTCGCGGGATTCAGGTGGGGTCTGGGCCATCCAGCCATCAAGCAGAGCCTGGTCGGTGGTTGGCGGCAGTTCCCAGTTCGCGTCAATCCGCAGTTGGGCCGCTTCCGAGCTGCCCGAAAGGAAGCTCTGCCACGCCCAGGCGGCGTCGGCCTTGTCGGTGTCGTTCGCGATCACCACGGCGTTGGAGAAAAAGTGGTGTGCCTTGGTGGTGTTGCCGGGTTCCAGCGCGATATCCCAGGTGAAGCTGGCTTCCGAGAAGGCGGGGATCATCCAGATGCCAGTGGTGATCATCGCGATCTGTCCCTGAATGAACAGGTCGGTGTCACCGATTCCGGAGAGGTCCGCTTCCGAGGGCTGCACGTTTAGCGTCGTCACGGGATCGACCATGAACTGGACCGCTTCGACACAGGCCGGTTGATCGATGGTGACGTTGCCTTCGGCGTCCATGATCTCGCAGCCGTTCTGGGCGGCGGTCTTGTAGAACTCGTTGTAGGCAACCGGAGCGTTCATACCCCACACGCCAGCACCGGAATCAGTCAGCGCCTCGGCGGCCGCGAGTTCGTCTTCCCACGTCCAGTCAGCGGTCGGGTATTCGACGCCCGCCGCATCGAAGAGGTCCGCGTTGTAGAACAGGACGACATTCGAGAAGCTGGCCGGCAAACCGTATTGAACGCCGTCGAGCGCGAAGGCATTCAGTGCGTTGGGATAGATCCCGCCAGCCAGATCGGGGTCGGCCTCGATTCGGTCGGTTACGTCGAGCAGAACCCCGAGCGAGGCGAAGCTGACGAAGTTCTCGTAGTTAAGTTCGTACACATCCGGTGAGTCGCCTCCGGCGATCCGGGTCTGGAGTTCGGTGAAGTAATCGCCGTACGGCGCGGATTCCAGGTTGACCTTGATGCCCGGGTTCAGCGCCTCGAACTCGGAGACCATCGCTTCGAGCGTGGGCTGTTGCTCGGTTCCGGCCGAGAACGAGAAATAGTCGATTTCCACAACATCCTGAGCCACGGCCGGCGTGGCCAGTGACGAGATGAGGAGGCCGATACTGACGATGAAAGTGAGGATGGCTCGCTTTGCGCCATGTGGAGACAACATGGTGATGAGCTCCTTCGGTGAGCGGTTTGGTCGTTTGGCGGGTCAATCGTTCAAGTCCCTGGCTTGCCAGTCCACACGGTGATGTGCCGTTCCTCCTTTCGTGACGCGGTCCGACTGGCTACTTCAGACCGCTCGAAACCATTCCGTTGACGAATGTGCGCTGGGCGGCGAAGAAGGCGATGACAATTGGCACCACGCTGATCACGGCGCCCGCCATGATCATGTTCCAGTCGTTTGTGTAGCGGCCCTGCAGCAGCGAGAGTCCCACGGGAAGCGTCATCTTGTCGGGGTCTTTCAAAACGATCAGCGGCCACAGGAAGTCGTTCCAGGCGCCCATCGCCGCGAACACGGCCAGCGTCGCAAGCGATGTCCTGGTCATTGGCAGGATGATCGAGTGGAACACGGTCCAGTGCGTCGCGCCGTCGAGGAACGCGGCCTCTTCGTACTCTCGCGGAATGCTGAGCATCGCCTGGCGGATGAGGAACGTGCCGAACGCGCTGGTCGCGGCCGGGAAGATCAGGGCCTGGTAGCTGTTGTTCCAGCCCAGTTCCTTTACCAGGATGAACAGCGGCGTGATCGTGACCTGGCCGGGCACCATCAGCGTGACCAGGTAGGCGATGAACAGCACGTCCCGCCCCTTCCACCGCATCCGCGCGAAGGCGTAGGCCGAGAGCGCGCAGGTCGCCAGTTGCAGCGCCACCACGCTCACGGTGACGAAGAGGCTGTTGAAGAACATCCGGACGATTGGTAGCGAATCGGCCACGCGCCGGTAACTATCCAGCGTTGGAGATTCGGGAAATATCTGCGGTGGAACCGTCAGCACCGAGCCAGGCGGCTTGAGCGAGGTTGAGAGCATCCACAGGAAAGGAATGACCATCGTGGCCGCCGCCGCCAGCAGAATCAGGTAGCGAGCCGTGGCGCCAGCACGCATGGCGACCGTCGAGCGGCCCGGCCGGAAGCTGTCAGACATTGTCGGCGCTCCAACGTTGCAGGCGATGCTGGATCAGCGTCACCACGAAGATGATCACGCAGAGCACCCACGAGATCGTGGCGGCATATCCCATCTCGCCATACGAAAAGGCGTGTTTGACGATGCGTTCGACCAGCACCGAGGTTGAACCAGATGGGCCGCCCTCGGTCATGATCCACACCTGGGTGAATACCTGGAATGAGCCGATGATCGAGATGATCGTGACGAAGAAGGTGGTCGGTGCCAGCAACGGCAGCGTGATCGACTTGAGACGCTCCCAACCGTTCGCCCCATCGAGCGAGGCGGCTTCGTAGTAGTCGCGCGGAATCGTTTGCAGTCCCGCCAGGAAGACGACCATCACAAACCCAAGGTCCTTCCAGACCGAGGTGAGGATGATCGCGGGCATCGCCCAGTTCGGGTCGTACAGCCAGGCGGGACCATCAATCCCGACCAAGCCAAGGGCATAGTTGATCAGGCCGAAGCGCGGATTGAACATCCACGTCCAAAGCAGCGCGACCGCCACCCAGGACGACACCACTGGCAGAAAGAAGGCGGTCCGCAGGGCGCCGAGTGCCGGCAGCCTGGCGTTGAGCGCGAGCGCCACCCCCAGCGCGCATATCATCACAAGCGGGATATAGCCGACCATGTAGGTGATGGTGTGCCGCAGGGCCGCCCAGAAGTTATCGTCGTTCATCAGGCGCCGAAAGTTGTCCAGGCCCACGAATCGAGGGTCGGTCAGCAGATCCCATTCGTAGACCGTCAGCACCAGCGACGCGAGGATCGGGACGATCACGAACAGGAGCAGCACGGAAAAACCCGGCAGCACGAAGACGCTTACCCAGGCGGTATGTCGCCAGCCACGTTCGCCTACCATCACGCCCCTCCCGTCAGGTTACGCCTGGCGGCCGATGGTTCGGGGGCGACCCGCAAGCGGGGAGTCAGGGTCTCCTCGATCAGGAGTTCGGCCGCGCCCTGAGCCCAGAAGCCATCGTCGCACTCCCGCACGATCAGGCTTGCCTGCCCGCTCAGACCCTGGAACACGTGCGCATGCATCGCGTCACCGATGGTCGCCAGCATGTGGCTGGCAAGCCAGGCCCCCTCACCACTCAGCACGATGGTTTCCGGGTTGAGGATGTTGACGATCGTCGCCAGCGACTCACCGAGCATGCGTGCCGGCCGGTCGATGATCCTCGCGATTGCTGGATCGCCGGAGAGTACTCGTTGCTGGAACGCTTCCGGACCGATGCGCTCACCGGTCTCGCTTTCCGCCCGCCGGATGAGGGCAGGAATACTGACGATTGATTCAAGGCAGCCTCGTTTGCCGCATTCGCATTCCGGACCGTCTGGATCGACCGTGATGTGGCCGTATTCTCCACCCTGGCCCCGCTGGCCCCGAAATAACTGCCCGTTCAATTTCATGCCGAGTCCAACGCCTCGCCCGAGCGTGACCACCACGAACGAGCCGGCTGTTCCCTGGAGTGCCTTATGCGAGAAAGCCTGGGTAACGGTGTTGACGTCGTTCTCGACCACCACCGGGCAACCAGCGGCGGTCTCGATCCGCGCGGCCAGCGGAACGTTGTGCCAGCGCAGGAACGGGGAGTAGCGACAGACACCGGACGGACGGTCCACCACGCCTGCGATTCCAACGCCCACGCCAAACAGCGGTTGGGAATGCCGATCTCTTGCCGCGGCAACCGCGGCGGCGATCAATTCGGTGACGTCCTCCGGCGTGGCGGATTCCGGGAGCGGGATGTCGGTTCGATGGCGCGGGACACCGTCCAGGTCGCATTCGACGCAAACGATGTGGCTTTCGGTGACCTTCACGCCGAGCGCGACACCCGCCTGGCTGTTGAAGGCCAGCAGGGTCGGCCGACGCCCGCCCGTGGAGGTCCCGGTCGCCTCCTCCACCACCAGCTTCCGGTCAATCAGGTCACTGGTGATCCCGGAAACGGTCGCCGCGCTGAGGTTGGCGAGTCGTGCGATATCGATCCGCGAGATCGTCCCGTGTTCCCGGACGAGTCCCAAGACGATGGATGTGTTGATTTCCCGCATGAGTTGCCGGTTGGCGGCTCGAAGGCGCATCACCATCTAGGGACTCCAGAGCAGTCGCGGAACACGAACAAGGGACCCGACGGAACATTCTTCATTCACTGAATGAAGAAATCATCCAGGCGGTCGGTCTGGATGTCAATACCTTTGCTGAAAATGCCGACAAGGGATCGTTTAGCCCCAGGTGGAACGCTCACCGGGGCAAACCTCAACTGGCCAAACGGCGTGGTGAGACAGTCGAACGCCTGTGCGGGTTCGCTATAATCGAACCGTGAACAAGATGTACGAGCACCCCGACTTCCGAAAGCGTTTATCCGCCCTCGCGCTCGAACCCGGCGTGTACCTGATGAAGGACGCCGAGGGCACCATCATCTATGTGGGCAAGGCCATTGCCCTCCGTAATCGCGTGCGCTCCTATTTCCAGTCCCAGCGCCACAAGGACCCGAAAACCCGCGAGCTTGTTTCTCATATCGCCGACTTCGAGGTCATCCGCACCGACACGCCCACCGAGGCGCTGATCCTCGAAAACGAGCTCATCAAGAAGCACCTGCCCAAGTACAACGTCATGCTGAAGGACAGCAAGACGTACCCCTATATCCGCATCACCAACGAGGAGTGGCCCAGGGTCATCAGCACCCGGCAAATCGTCCCGGACGGCAGCAAGTACTTCGGCCCCTACACCACCGCCGGCGCGGCCTACAAGACCATCAACCTACTCAACCGCCTCTTCCCGTATCGCAAGTGCGACAAGAAGATCACTGGCAACGACGCGGTCTGCCTCTACTACCACATGCACCAGTGCACCGCGCCCTGCATCTCGGCCGTCGACCACGAGACGTACATGAAGTCGATCGACTCGGCCACCCTGTTCCTCTCCGGGCGCGGCGATGAGATCGTTGGCGGCATCGAGGAAGAGATGAACCAGGCGGCGGATGCCTGGAACTTCGAGCGGGCTGGGGAATTGCGCGATCGCCTCCAGGCCATCACCCACGTGCTGGAACGCCAAAAGGTGGTCACGTCGCGCGACACCACCGCCGATCTCGTTGCCTTCGCGCAGGGCGCGGGTGGAGACGCCGGCGTGCAGGTCGGGTTCCTGCGCAACGGCAAGATCATCGGCAGCGAGTTCTTTCCCATGCAGGCGGCGGTGAACGACACGCCGGGTGAGATCCTGTCGTCGTTCATCACCCAGTTCTATGCCGATGCCGCGCTGGTTCCGCCCCGCCTGATGCTCCAGGCGGCGCTTCCCGAGCAGGAGATGCCAATCATCAACGAGTGGCTGGCCGAACTCCGGGGAGGACGGGTCGAGATCACCGTGCCCCAGCGCGGGGACAATCGCGGCCTGGTCGACATGGTCGCCAAGAGCGCGGCCGAGAATCTCGAACAGGCCCGTATCAAGCACCTCTCCGACGAAATGAAGATGACGGCGGCGATGACCGAACTGGCCGACGCCCTCGATCTGCCCCGGCTACCTCGCCGGATAGAGTGTTACGACAACTCGAATCTTCAGGGCACCAGCCCCGTGGCCAGCATGGTCGTGTTCGTGGACGGCAAGCCCGCGAAGAAGGAATACCGGAAGTTCAACATCAAGACCGTGGTTGGCGCCGACGACTTCGCCTCGATGAAGGAAATCATCTCGCGCCGGTTCCGCCGGGCCGCCGAAACCAATGAGGAAGAGGACGGCAAGTGGACCACCCTGCCCGACCTCGTGATCATCGATGGCGGCAAGGGTCAGCTCAACGCCGCGCTCGAGGCGCTGGCCGAGGTTGGGATGGACGTCCCGATCTGTGGCCTCGCCAAGGAACAGGAAGAGTTGTTCCTGCCGGGCCGGAAGGACTCGATCCTGCTTCCGCGGGACGCGCAGTCGCTGTTCCTGGTCCAGCGCATTCGCGACGAGGCGCACCGGTTCGCGCTTACCTTCCACCGCTCGAAGCGGTCGAAGGCGGCCTTCCACTCCCGACTCGACGATGTCGCGGGTGTTGGCCCGAAACGGAAGAAGGCGTTGATCAAGGCGTTCGGGTCCGTGAAGGGGATCCGCGAGGCATCGATCGAGGAACTGAGCGCGGTCGAGGGCATCAATGCCCAGCTCGCCGCTCACATCAAGTCGTCGCTGTAAACTCACGGTCTGACTCGAATCGCTTGCCGTGAAAGGCCTGGCCCGCATGACCCTGCTTCACCTCGAAGAGCCTCGCGCGCTGGAGAAGGCGATCTCCATCCTCCAGCATGGCGGGGTGGTCGCCTTTCCCACCGATACGGTGTACGGCATCGGGGCATCGCTGGCGTACCCGGAGGCGCTCGACCGCATCTACGAGAGCAAGGTTCGCGAGCGAGGGCGGCCCCTGCCGGTGCTCATCGGTTCGATTGACGATATGGACCTGGTGAGCCGCGATGTCGATCCGGACCTGCTCCGTCTCGCCAGCCACTTCTGGCCCGGTCCATTGACCGTGGCCGTGCCGGCCAGGGCGGACACCCTCCCACCTCACGTGCTCGCTCCGGACGGCACGGTGGGCGTGCGGGTGCCGAATCACTCGGTCGCGCTGGTGCTGGCCCAGCGCTGTGGCGGCGCGATGGCGGTCACCAGCGCCAACGTGTCTGGGCAGCCTCCCGCCACCCATCCGGAGGACATCGATCCCGACCTCGCGGAACGCCTGGACCTGGTGCTGGACGGCGGAATCGCCCGCGGTGGTCTGGCTTCCACCGTCATAGGGCTCCGGGATGCTACCATCACCGTCATACGGGAAGGTGCGATTCCCGCCGGGGATATCGAGGCTGTCTGGTCGCGGGTGCGATCGGCGGCGGACGGCGGGATCGATGAGGGGCATGTCACGGCCGCCATCATCTAGGCGGGCCGGGGCGTGAAAAGGGCGAAGTGAGGCACATGAGTCATCGGGAGACACTCGATACCAACACGAGGCGACCTCCGGCGAGGGAGGTCGACGACACGCTGCTCGACGACATGGACGATGTCCAGCCGAACGAGCACAAAGTGTTCGGCCTGGGCATTTCCAACGCCGATTCGCGCCAGCCCGCCTACGGGCAGGGTGTCGTCATCAGCCTCCTCACCGCCGGTTTGGTGCTGCTGCTCGCCATCATCGCCATCGGCGATGGGGACCGCTCCGACCCGCCGGTGCTCGAAAGCACCAGCACGCTGTTCTGGGCGCTCGCGGCGGTGACGTTGCTGCTGGCCGCGGGTGGCGCGCAATTCGCCGAGCGAACCGCCGCGAGGGCCGCCGAGATGGTGGGACACCCTCGCCCATCCACGGCGATGGCGACGGCCTGGGTGGTGCCGCTGGTCTCGACCTTCGCCGCCATCTTCCTGGTGGCCACATATCACAACCGCGCGATGCTTGTGGTGGGGCCGCTGATCACCTTCTTAGGAACGGCTGGCGCCCTGCTTTCCCGCGATCTGCTCGATGAAACCGACGATCAGTCGACGCGCGTCGCCTCGGTCATCCATACCCTGGTGGTGCATGGCATCGGATTCCTGGCCTTCAGTTCGGTGTACATCAACAAGCTCGATTCCTGGATCTCGGCGCCGCTGGTCGGCCTTATCGGAGGGTTGCTGATCCTCGAAACGCTCGAGCGTGGCGGCATCGCCCCCGCCCAGCGCGTGTTCTACGCGGTGCTTGGCGGCTGGGTGCTGGCGCAGGTCATGGTCGCGCTCAACTGGTGGCCGACCTACGGCTGGACTGGTGGCGCCGTGCTGCTTGTGGTGTTCTATGTCGCCGCGGGGCTGTTGCTCGTCAGGGCACAGCGCCGGTCCGTCACCACCAGGGACCTGGTGGAGTTCGGCGGGGTTGGTGGCGTTTTCTTGCTGTTGCTCGCGGTACTGGCCTAGACAGGGCTGGTCCGCCCGACGAGATTGGAGCGGGTTACATCCATCATGACTGATAATGCGCGCAATTCGGGAGGACGCTCACGCGGCAGGCAGGACGACACCAGCGAGGCCCTGCTGTCTCTCTCCGACACCATCGAAGACCTCCAGAGCATTCTCGATACCCTAGACGAACTGGGGATCAAGGATCGCGACGAACTGCTCGAGTACATCGACGCACTTGAAGTCGAACTTGCGGAGCTCGAATCCCTCGCGGATTCCTAGCCTCTCCATGGATTTGTTCGAGGCCAACCGGGCCCAGCAACTCGCGTCACGTGGGCCCCTGGCGGCCAGGATGCGGCCGCGTTCGCTCGACGAACTCGTCGGCCAGGAGCACGTCATCGGCCCCGGAACGCTCCTGCGGAAGGCGATCGAGGCGGACAGGCTCTCCTCGGTCGTGTTGTGGGGGCCGCCCGGGTCCGGAAAAACCACGCTGGCCCAGATCGTGGCGGCCACTACCAGGGCGCACTTCGTCTCGGTCAGCGCGGTGAGTTCCGGCGTGGCCGACCTCCGCAAGGCCATCGGCGAGGCGCGCGACCGGCTCGGCATGCACGGCAAGCGCACGCTGCTGTTCATTGATGAGATCCATCGATTCAACAAATCCCAGCAGGACGCCATCCTTCCCTACGTTGAGGACGGGACGGTGATCCTGATCGGCGCGACCACCGAGAATCCGTCGTTCGAGGTGAACGCGCCACTGCTGTCCAGGTCACGGGTCATCACGCTCCAGGCGCTTGGCGACGGGGATATCGCGACCATCATCCGGCGGGCGCTGGTCGATACCGAGCGCGGTCTCGGCCGGGAGAACCTCACCATCACGGACGATGGCCTGGAGTTCCTCGCCAACATGGCGAATGGCGATGCCCGGTTCGCGCTCAATACACTGGAACTCGCCTCGGCGGGTGTCGACGATGATCGCGCGATCACCCTTGAACTGGTGCAGGAAGCCGCCCAGCGCCGGGCCGCCACCTACGACAAGGGCGGGGACGATCACTACGACACGATTTCCGCGCTCCACAAGACCATTCGTGGCTCCGACCCCGATGCCGCCCTTTACTGGCTGGCCAGGATGCTCGAACGCGGCGACGATCCTCTGTACGTGGTCCGGCGGCTGATCCGCTTCGCCTCCGAGGACGTTGGCCTGGCCGATCCGCAGGCGCTGGAACTGGCGATGGCCACCCAACAGGCCGTGCACTTCATCGGCATGCCAGAGGGGGCGCTGGCGCTGGCCGAACTCACGGTCTATCTCGCGCTCGCTCCGAAGAGCAACGCGATTTACGTCGCCTACGGCCAGGCCCGGGCTGACGTGGAGAACACGCGGAACGACCCCGTGCCCATTCACCTGCGAAACGCCCCCACCCGTCTGATGAAGGACCTCGGCTATGGCGAGGGCTATCGATACGCCCACGACTACGACGAGGGCGTGATTGGCCAGCAGAACCTGCCGGACAATCTCAAGGGACGGACCTACTACAAGCCGGTCGAGCGCGGCTTCGAGCGAGACCTTGGCCGCCGCCTCGAACGGGTTCGCGAGATTTATCGCGAGACCGCCGCCAAACAGAAACAGCAACGCAAGCCGAACCAGTAGCCCGAATGGAGCCAGCATGACGATTGTGATCCCGATGCGGCGATCGTACGACCGCGCCCTCGACGACCTGCGCCCCGTGGAGATCGTTCCAAACGAGGCTCCCTACGCGGAGGGCTCCGCGATGATCCGGATTGGCGACACTCATGTGCTCTGCACGGCCACGGTCGAGTCGTCGATTCCTGACTGGATGAAGGGCAAGGGGCGAGGCTGGGTCACCGCCGAGTACGCCATGCTGCCGCGCTCCAGCCCAAAGCGGATCAGGCGTGAGGCACGCTCTGGCAAGCAGGATGGCCGCACCGTGGAGATCCAGCGGCTGATCGGTCGCGCCCTGCGCGCCGTGACCGATCTCGACGCCCTCGGTGAGCGCTCCGTCATCCTCGACTGCGACGTGTTGCGGGCCGACGGTGGCACACGGTGCGCATCGATCACCGGATCCTACGTCGCGCTGGCACTGGCCTGCCGGAAGCTGAAGGCTGAAGGGCATATCCGCAAGGACCCGATGAAGTCCGCCATCGCGGCGGTGAGCGTGGGAGTGGTGCGCGGCGTCCCGCTCCTGGACCTCGATTACAGTGAGGACTCCAAGGCGGAGGTCGACGCCAACATCGTGATGACGGACCGCAACTCCTACGTCGAGATCCAGGGGGCGGCCGAGCAGGAGCCATTCTCGCCCGAGACCCTCACCTCGATGCTGGCCCTGGCGAACACGGGACTGGCCGAACTCTTCGCCAAACAGCGCGAGGCGCTGGGAGGGTAAGCGGCTTCTGCACCCTCGTGAGGTGTCACAGACCCGCTGGCGCGGGCCGTGACACCGTACATTCCTGTATCGCTGACCGATTGCTTACCGACCTGGTCGATCCCTCGTTCCCTGGTAGGGACGGCCCAGCGAGCCGCAGGCGAGCGTGTGGCCGTCCGCTGGAGGCGAGTGTGCGGCCGTCATAGGTGCTCTCAAGGAGCGCCACCGGGAGAACACGAGGTTCTCCCCTACCGCATAGGTGAAATACGCGGCGACGGACCCGTTGTTACAGGTCGAGGGCGATCTCGATCAGCGCCTTCTTCAGGGCATAGGTGGCATCCAGCGAGACCGCGCTGATTCGCAGGTGATTCGGCAGGCGCGGGTGATCGACGCGATGGACCGCGATGCCGCGGTCGGCCAGTCTCGGCACGAAGAAGTCCGAGTCGCCGCGCTCGATCCGGGCCAGCAGGAAGTTCCCCCACGAGGGGTACGGCGGGCTGATCATGCTCAGCTTGCGCAATTGGCGGAAGAGCCGACCCTTCTCTATCGTCACCTGCCGCACCGTCGCCTTGATCTCCACCTCCGCGTCGATCGCCGCCAGCGCCGCCACCAGGGAGACCTTCGCCGGGCCGGACGGTCGCGCCCGGGCCGCGATTTCGCGCGCGATGGATGGCGGGGCAACGGCCCACGCCAGCGGGAACGCGGTCATCCCCGCGAACGTCTCGAACGTTTGCAGCAGGACCATGTTCTCGAATTCGCGCACCAGCGGAGCCAGCGTTCGCGGGCTGTAGGCCGCGTGTCGCTCGTCGATCACCACCAAGGCGCTCTGGCGTGACAACCGCACGGCCTCCTGGACTGTCATGATCGTTCCGGTCGGGTCGTTCGGCGACATCACCACCGAGGTGCCGCCACGAGGCAGGGTGGTCGTCATCGCCTCGATCGGCATCGAGAATTCGCGTCGCCGGGGAATGAGCTCGATCTGGGCACTGTGGCGCCGGAGCCAATGCTCCAGGCCGAAATCGCTCGGCGGGAACAGCAGGATCGGCCCGTGCTCGTCGCGCCACTGGGCGATCATGGCGTGGAGTTCATCAATGCCGTTCGCAAGGACGATCCAGTCCGGGTTCACGCCAGCCCTGGCCGCGAGCCGTCGACGCAGTTCGTTAGCGAGGTCCCCCTCGCGGGAGGTCCAGCCGTCGAACCGCGCAACCGCGTCGATGATGGCTTCCACTGGCCCGAGCGGATTCTGGAGCTGGTCCAGCCGGATCATGGGCTTGAGGTGGGACGTGTCCCGCCTGGTGGCTTGCTGGATGTCGTGGCTCATCGCCGGGGCTCCATCACCAGGTAGGGATTGACCGGCGATTCACTCATGCCGGTGGTGATCTCGGTTACGTCGCGTTCGGTTCGGACATCGTAAATGGTGGGTCTCCCCGTCACATGCGCGGCCACGTTTCGTACCGGGATTCCGGCTGGTGTCGCGCCTTCCTTGTTGCCGAGATGGGCGTGTCCATGCAGGACCAGGTCGACGGGATGGCTGTCGATCACCTTGCCGAGCAGCGAATTTCCTAGCATCCAGTACTTCACGATGGGTTCGGTGCCAAGCGTGGAGACGGTTGGCGAGTAATGCATCACCACCACCGTCGCGTCGACCTCGTTGCCGGAGAGTCGTGCCAGCGCCGCGTCCAGCCGCATTGACTCTCGCCGGGCACGGACGCCGACCGCCTTGCTGATCCGGGCATGGACAAGGTCGGGAACCTCTTCGGGCCAAAACCCGCCGCCGTAGCCTCCGACCCCGGCCAGGCCGAGCCGCCGGTCGTCGTCGATCCGCATTACCAGTGAATCGCCGTCCAGGAGCGTTACGCCGGCTCGCTCGAGGATGTCGCGCATCGCCTTCCGGCGAATACCGCGCCGGTCGTGATTGCCGAGCACGGCAACGATCGGCAGCCGGACTTCCGCCAGCAGTTCGCCCGCGAGTTCCACCTCCGGAATCTTGCCGCCATCGGTGATATCGCCCGCGATCACCAGCAGGTCAGCCATGCCGTTGACCGAGCGAAGGTCATCCACCATCTGGTTGGGAATGGTTGTGCGAAGATGGAGGTCGCCAATGGCCGCGATACGGATGGTTCGCGTCTGTTCCTTTTCGGTCGGTGCTTGCGCGGTAATCAAATCCCTGGATTCCTCGGAAAGACGTGTCGCCAGGCAGGTCGGGTGCACGGAAACAGGCCCACGTACGAATTCGAGTCTACCGCATGCCGTCTGGGCCGGTCCTGCCTGAAAGCAGTGGTCAATTCGTGGAACCAACCTCTACCCCCGGGGAGTTCTATACTGGAACGGGCCATTACTGGTCACGCCTGATGTGAATTGTGAGATGTCAACCGTGCTTCGTCTTTTCCACCTTCCATGGCGCGACGCGCTGCCCCTTATGTTGGTGGCCATGATGCTGTCCGTGGCCACGCTGCCCTCGCCGGCATCGGCCGCGGTTTCGCCGCCGGACGTCACCGCCAAGGGCGTGTACGCCTATGACATGCAGACCGGCATCGTGCTCTACGCCGAGAACGAAAACGAGCGGATGCAGATCGGCAGCACCGTCAAGGTCGCCACCGCGCTGGTGGTGATGGAATATGGCGATCCCGCCGACGAGGTGTTGATCGAACAGGGCGATACCGTCGATATCACCGTCTACTCCAACATGCAGTTGCAGGCGGGCGATACCCTCACAGTCGGCACCCTCCTTTATGGGCTGCTGCTACCTTCCGGCAACGATGGCGCGTTGGCGCTGGCCCGCCACGTCGGCTCGAAGATGTGCGAGTGCGACGACCGCAACCAGGCGATGGATGCGTTTATCGGAGCCATGAACGATCTTGCCGCCGACCTTGGCCTGGTCGATACTCGCTTCACCAATCCGAGCGGGATCGATTCCGAGAATACGTATTCCACCGCCCACGATATCGCCATCCTGTTCGGGGAGTTGATGAATAACGAGCGGCTCGCCAACATCATCTCGGAGCCCGCCTACTCCTTCTATTCGGTTGGCCCGGAAGCGCGCAACTATCAGTCGCAGAACACCAACCAGTTGCTTGGGCAACTGGGAGTGGTCGGCGGGAAAACCGGTACGACGGGCGAGGCTGGGGCGTGCGTGGTGCTCGCCCGCGAGGTCAACGGCGGGAACAACACGGTGATCACCGCCGTTCTCGGCTCCGATGTTGAGTACGACGACAACTCCCTTATCGTTGAAGGATCGGACCAGCGCTGGAACGACGCCCGGGCCATCTTCTCGGCCATGGACGACCAGTTCGCCTGGGTGATACCGGGCGCGGAGGGCACGTTCCCCGGCCTCGCCGAGGAAATGCAGGTCTGGCAGGTTCAGTTCATCGATCCCCCAACGATCCCCTATCCCACCTCGGGCGCCACCGCCGCCTACCAGTTGATCCTGTCCGAAGCTGGCGGCTCGGGAAGCGTGCGGCTGTATTATGACGATGAGCAGGTTGGAACCGTCGAAGTGTCGCCGGTCTCGTCAGACGCCGTCGTCAGCCAGGAAGCAACCTAGTGCCGAAGAACAACGAACAGCCGGAAACCCTGGACCAGCCGTCTGGTCAGCCAGCAGGTGAACGGCTTCAGCGCGTGCTGGCCGCCAACGGCGTCGCCAGCCGCCGTGCCTCCGAGGACCTGATCAAGGCGGGCCGCGTCGCGGTGAACGGCAAAGTCGTCACCGAGATGGGGACCAGGGTCGACCCGGTCAAGGACCTCATCCGGGTCGATGGCAAGACACTCCGTCGCCAGAGGCCGCGCTTCATCCTGCTGAACAAGCCGAGTGGGTTCATCACCACCGTCAGCGACGAAAAGCAGCGCTGGACGGTGATGGATCTGATCAAGGTCCAGGAGCGGGTCTATCCCGTAGGCCGGCTCGACCGCGAAACCCAGGGCCTCCTGCTGCTGACGAACGATGGGAATGTCGCGAACCGGGTCATGCATCCGCGCTACGGGCTGACCAAGGAATATCACGTCATCACCGACCGCCGGCCCAGCGATGCGCAGCTTCGCGAGCTCAATGAGGGCATCGAAGTTAACGGCCGTATGGTGGTGCCGGACGAATGCCGGCTCCTCCGCGAAACCCGTGAGGGAGTCATCCTCAAGATCGTGCTCCACGAGGGTCTCTATCACGTCGTCCGCACCATGATGATGAAGGTCGGCATCGAGGTCCTCAAGCTTCGTCGGGTGCGGCTCGGTCCTCTCATGTTGCAAGGAGTTCCGCCCGGCGCCTGGCGTGACCTCACACCCGGGGAACTCGTGCAGTTGTTCGAGGCGCTTGGCCTCCCGGTGGAGGACGCCGAGAAGGCGAACGCGCGGCGCACCATTCAGCTCATCCCGGTCGGCGGGTTCGCCCATGGCACGCGGGAAGTCAGCGGAGACGCGCCCGCGCCACAGTCGCCCCCCACAAGCAGGCCGGCGGGTCCTCGAACTTCGTCTCCATCGACAGGAGGCAAACCGCGCTCGCAAGGCAAGCAGACTCGTTCATCGCACAGCCCGGGGAGGGCAAATGACACTCGATCACCGTCAGGTCATCGCAATCGACGGCCCCGGAGCGGCCGGTAAGTCCACGGTCGCCCAGCAACTGGCCGATCGCACCGGCGCGATGCTGTTCGATACGGGCGCGCTCTATCGCGCCGTCACGCTGCTGGCCGTTCGCCAGGGCGTCGACGGGGCCGATTCGACGCGCCTCGCCCACCTCGCCCGGACCCACCGGATCGATATCGAACCGCCAACCGTCAGTGACGGCCGCCAGGTGACCGTGTTGCTCGATGGCGAGGATGTCACCTGGGCCATCCGTACGCCGGAAATCGACGCCAGGGTCTCCGAGGTTTCCGCTCATTCGCTCGTTCGTGAGGAACTGCTGGAGGTCCAGCGCTCGATCGCCGATGGCGTACGGGTGGTGATGGTGGGCCGTGATATCGGAACGGTCGTCATCCCCCGCGCCGGGGTCAAGGTGTTCCTCGACGCGAGCACCGAGGAACGGGCTCGTCGCCGCTTCGCCGAACTCCAGGGGCGCGGAGTTAACGCCGATTACGAGACCGTGCTCGCGGACTTGCAGGCGCGCGATGACTTCGATTCGTCACGCGAGACAGCTCCGCTCGCCGCCGCCGGGGACGCCGTGGTCGTCAACACCGATGGCCGTTCCGTCGAGGACATCGTCGATGAAATCGCCCGACTGGCGGACCGGGCATGGGTGAGCACCGATGCCTGAGAAAGCGGCCGCCAAGCCGCCCATCGATCACATGGAAGGCAAGCTGCGTGGCCGGACGTTCGTCGTCGTCCGCACGATTCTCCTGGCCCTGTGCCGCGTGCTGATGCGGATGAAGATCGTTGGCCTTGAGAACGTCCCGGCGAACGGCGGCATCCTCATCGTCTCGAACCATTTGCACAACGCCGACCCGGTCCTGATCTCCATCGCCTGCCCTCGCCCGCTGCATTACATGGCGAAGAAGGAGCTGATGGGCATCCCGGTGCTGGGCCACATCATCCGGTTCGGCGGCGCGTTCGCGGTCGATCGCGGCCGGGCCGACCGGCAGGCGATCATGACCGCCACCGACAAGCTTCAGCAGGGCATCGCGGTTGGGATGTTTCCCGAAGGCACGCGCAGCGTGTCGCGCCGTATCGAGCGAGTTCTTCCTGGCGCGGGCCTGATCGCCCTGCGTGGTGACGCGCCGATCGTGCCGGCCGCCATCACCGGGTCGGAGCGGCTTCCCTTCAATGGCTCGAAGCAGTTACGTCATGGAGAGAGTTTGGAACGTGGCTGGTGGAAGGTGACCGTCACCTTTGGCGAGCCGTTCACGCTCGAACCGAAGGAGGACGGCAAGCGCATGACGTCCGAGGAGGCCATCAACCTCGCCATGACCCGCGTCGCCGAACTCCTGCCGGAGTCGTATCGCGGTATCTACGGCGAGTCGACTTCAGACGCATGATTTGCCCCGGGGACGTGGTGGTGATCACGGGCATCATGGCGGCAGGCAAGTCCACGGTTGCCCAAGCGCTCGCCGAGCGCCTGCCCCAGAGCGTCCACCTGCGTGGCGACCTGTTTCGGCGAATGATCGTCAACGGCCAGGCCGAGGTCACGCCCGAGAACTGGGAAAGGGCGGAACGCCAGCTGCATCTCCGGTGCCGACTCGCGACCCAGGCGGCGGTGGGCTATGCCGAGGCTGGCTTCACGGTCTGCTACCAGGATGTGATCCTCGGTCCCGACCTCCAGCGTGTGGTCGATCTCCTGGCAGCTGCCCCAACCCGCCTCCACGTGGTCGTACTGGCGCCCAGTCCCGACGTGGCCGCCCAGCGGGACATTGATCGCGCCAAGTCAGGCTACGGCGACTGGACCGCCACCCGACTCGACGAGGGCTTGCGGCGGGACACGCCCCGGCTCGGCCTGTGGCTGGATACGTCCAACCTTACGGTCGAGGAGACGGTGTCCGCCATCCTCGATCGATCGGGCGAGTCCCTGATTCGCTGATCAGGCCTCTTCCAGCGGCTCATCCGCAAGGTCGAGCCACTCGACCTCGGCGCCTTCGCCCTCGTCCTCGATGATGAACGAGCCGTCCTCGTCCTCCTGCTCGCCCCATACCATCTCATGGTTGGCGATCATCACCACATCGCCCTGTTGCACGCCCTGCCGGTTGAGTTCGGAGGTGATGCCACTCCGGTCCAGCACTCGCTGGAACCGTTCGGCTGCCTCCCAAAGGTCGAAGTTGGTCATGTGCGTGAAGCGTTCGATACCGACACCGGTGACCCGGAACGAATCCTCCCCGGTGCGGCTGACATCCCAGGCGCGTTCGTCCACGTTGCCGATCGTGTAGACCCGGCGTTTCGGCTTTTCGGCCTGGGTCTTGCGCTGTTCGGCCTCGACCAGTTCCAGTTCGCGCAGGATCGCGCCAACCTCGTTGAAAAGGTCGGTCACGCCCTCGCCGGTCGCGGCCGAAATATCCATCACCCGGTGGCCCTCGCCCTCAAGCACCTCGTGCAGGCGAGGGAGGTTGTCTCGTGCCTCGACCAGGTCAACCTTGTTGAGCGCCACGATCATCGGCTTGGAGGCCATGTCCGGATCGAACGCCTCGATTTCCGCGTTGATGGTGCGGAAATCCTCTAGCGGATCGCGGCCTTCCAGGCCACCGGCGGCGTCGAGCACATGCACCAAGGCGCGCGTGCGGTGAACGTGCCGCAGGAAATCGTGACCAAGGCCCGCGCCACCGGCCGCGCCCTCGATCAGGCCCGGAATGTCGGCCATCACGAAGGTCTGGCCGCCAGGACCACCGATCGCCACGACGCCCAGGTTCGGGGAGAGCGTGGTGAACGGGTAGTCGGCGATCTTGGGACGAGCCCGGGTTCCGGCCGCGAGCAGGGTCGACTTGCCGGCGTTCGGCAGGCCCACCAGGCCGACGTCGGCGATCAGCCGCAGCTCCAGCCGGAGCCATCGCTGCTCGCCTGGCTCGCCAAGTTCCGCCATCCGGGGCGACTGGTGGGTGGATGACTTGAAGTGGACGTTGCCGAGACCGCCCTTGCCGCCCTTGGCGATCACGAACTCCTCGCCCGGTGTGGTGAGGTCGGCGATCGGCTCGTCTCCATCCTCCAGGTAGACGACCGTGCCGGGCGGAACCTTCACGATTTTCGACTTGCCCTGACGGCCCTGCTTCTGGCGGCTGGCGCCGGAGACGCCCTTCTCGGCCTCGTAATGCTGCACGTACGAGAACGGCAACAGGCTGTTCAGGTTTTCGGCCACCACCAGGATGACATCGCCGCCCTTGCCGCCGTCGCCGCCATCGGGACCGCCCTTGGGGATGTATTTCTCTCGGCGAAACGACGCCGAGCCATTGCCGCCGTTGCCGGCTTTCACGAATATGCGTGCCTGATCGACCAACATGTCGACCTCCTCTGGTTGCTGTTTCGGGATGGGGGAACGGTGGCCGGCACATGCGGCGAACCGCGAACACGACACGAGCAGCCAGCTTGGAGCGCCGGCTGCTCGCGCGACTTGTCAATACATAGCTTACCGCGGGAGCGGCCTTGCTCGCGCCGGCTACTCCAGGTAGTCGCGCAACTGGTTCGCCCGGTTGGGCTGGCGTAGCTTGCGCAGCGCCTTGGCCTCGATCTGGCGAATCCGCTCGCGGGTCACCCCGAACTGCCGCCCGACTTCCTCCAGCGTCCGCGTTCGTCCGTCATCCAGGCCGTAGCGCATGTACAGCACATCGCGCTCCCGCTCGGTGAGCGTGTCCAGGACGGCTTCGACCTGTTCGCGAAGCAGCTGGCGGCTGGCGGCGTCGGCCGGGGCCGGCATCTTCTGGTCTTCAATGAAATCGCCGAGGTGGCTATCCTCTTCCTCGCCGATCGGCATCTCCAGTGAGACCGGATCCTGGCTGATCTTGAGGATTTCGCGAACCCGGTCCGCGGTCATTTCCATTTCCTTGGCCAGTTCGTCCGTGGTTGGTTCGCGGCCGAGTTCCTGCTGCATCCGGCGGCTGGTGCGCAGGAGCCGGTTGATGGTCTCCACCATGTGCACCGGAATCCGGATGGTGCGGGCCTGGTCGGCGATGGCCCGGGTGATTGCCTGGCGAATCCACCAGGTGGCGTAGGTGCTGAACTTGAAGCCCTTGTGGTACTGGAACTTCTCGACCGCCCGGATCAGGCCAAGGTTGCCTTCCTGGATCAGGTCGAGCATGCCCATGCCCCGCCCGCCGTACTTCTTGGCGACGCTCACCACCAGTCGCAGGTTGGCCTCGGTCAGCGCGACCTTGGCCTGCCGCCCCGCCACCTGGGTATCTCGCCAGCGGCGAACCATTCGTACCTTGCGGGTATCGAACATCTCCCGCACGGTTGCGTCGTCCGGCCAGGAGGCGGACGATTCCAGAACCTGCTGGAGCGGGCCAGGGAGGAGTTCCCATTCCACGGTCCGCAACCGGAGTTGCTCCTCCAGGGCGCTGTCCTCGATTTCGAATCGGTCGCAGGTGGCCTGGATCACGGCGTCTGGCACGTTGGTGATCGGCAAAACCTGGTCGATCACGTCCGCCCGCGAGACCTGCTCCTCGTCCGGATGCGCTTCCTTCCATAGGAAGAGCGCCATCGGCCAGCCGGCCTTGAACGAGTGGTAGACAGCCATCCCGACTTCGCTGGGACCGGGCTCGACGCCGCCGGACGCCGAAAGTTGCTCGGTGACCCGCGTGATGTACTCACCGCGCTCCATCGCCTTGGCGAGTTCGACCTCGCGGGCGGCGCTCAGCAGCGGCACCCGGCCGATCTCGCGCAGGTACATGCGCACCGGATCGTCGAGGCTGACGGCCGCCAGGTCGCTGTCGGCGATGGCTTCCACGGTGACGCTGCTGCCGACATCGGTTTCGATGTCATCGTCTTCGAGCAGCGTCAGCCCTGAACCGCTGGCTGGGTCCGGCTCCGCGTCGTCGTCTTCGTCCGGCGCCATCAACGAACTGAGGTCGGCGAGGCGGTCTTCCAATGAAATCGACGATGCCTTGGCCGGGGTCAGCGGCACGGTCTGGTTCAGGGAATCGAGGCCGTAACCTTCCGATTCCTCATTGATGACGTTGTTGATCAGGTCTTCGCTCAAGGTGGTGACCCCCTTACCTCTCCAGGCAGGCCGGGCGACATCGCGATGCCGTCGTCAGGGTCGATACACGGAACTGGGCACGTCCTGAAAGTTTCCCGGTGATGCGTGGGAGGGTTCGCCTGGTTGCGTGCCGCATGGGTTGCCGGTGTCGGGGTAGGCCAGAGTGCTGCACGCTTGGCACTCTCGGGCCGGGCTCGAGCGTCGCTGAAGTTGTCCTTTGGCAACCCGGAACGCTCCGGCGCATGTCGTGTCACGAGTAACGGAAGATACACGCCACTGAGTTGGAATTCAAGAGCCAGTGGGGCTGGCGCGCACGCCTTTAGGCCAGACTGTTCGCTGGCCACAAAGCCGTGCAGGCTACCTTGGAACTTCAACGTCCCGGCCGCGCTCCTGTGAGATCGAATCAGCGATCAATTTCGGCGCGGACCAGGTCATGGTATGTCTCGCGTCGCCGGATCGCCCTCGCGTTCCCATTCCCGGCGAGGACCACAGCCGGACGAGGAGCCGCATTGTAGTTGCTCGCCATCGAGAGTGTGTAGGCCCCCGCCGCCGGAATCGCCAACAAGTCGCCGGGCGAGAGTTCCGGCAGGTCCACGTCCTCGATCAGGATGTCTCCGGATTCGCAGAACTTCCCGGCGATGGTCACCGGTTGACCGCTTTCGGTGTCGTCGCGGTTGGCGAGCGCCGCCGTGTACTTTGCCTCGTACAGGGCCGGCCGGATGTTATCCGCCATCCCGCCGTCCACCGATACATAGGTGCGAATTCCCGGGAGCGCCTTCGTCGCGCCCACCGTGTATAGCGCCACGGCCGCCGGACCCGCGATGGCCCTGCCCGGTTCGATCGTCACGACGGGGAGCGGCAACCCATGGCGCTCGCAGCCGGAGGTCACCGACGCCGCCAGGCGTGTGGCCCAGGTTTCGACGGGCAACGGCTCGTCGGCGTCGGTGTAGGCGATGCCGAACCCGCCCCCAGGCGAGAGATGTTCCATCTCGAATCCGTGCCGTTCCTTCATGTCGCTCGCGAACGCCAGGAGTTCATCGATCGCGGCGGTGTTGGCGTCGGAATCGAAGAGTTGCGACCCCACGTGGGCGTGGAGTCCCACCAGGCGCAGGCCGGGCGCCGCCATCAGGCGGGCCACCGCCGATTCCGCCTGGCCATCGCCGATTGGGAAACCGAACTTGGAGTCGGCCACGCCGGTGCTGATCTTGCGGTGAGTATGGACATCCACACCGGGGTTCAGCCGGATCATCACCGTCACGGGTTCGCGTCGCCCGGCGGTCATCTCCTCCAGCAGCGAAATCTCGTGGTCGTTGTCGATCACAATCTTGCCGCAACCCGCCGCGATGGCTTCCTGGAGTTCCCTAGGCGACTTGTTGTTGCCATGAAGGCTGATTTCCGCGGGCGGCATGCCGCCACGCAGCCCGATGTACAACTCCCCGCCGGACACGACATCGAGTCCGATGCCTTCCTCATGCAACATCCCGACCAAAGCGGTCGAAAGAAACGCCTTTCCCGCGTAGACCACCCTGGATTTCGGATATGCCGCGGCGAACGCATCGCGGAACTCGCGCGCGGCCTCACGGATGCTGGCTTCGTCGAATACGTACAGTGGCGTGCCGTATTTCCTGGCCAGGCTCACCAGCGAGACGCCGCCGACCTCAAGTTCACCAGCGTCGTCGCGACGTGCCGTGCGGGGCCAGGGGCCGCCTGGAGCGACCCGAATGGAAGTGGAAGGCATGTGGGGGAAGGTCCTGCTCTATTCATGGAACGTGCCGCGCCGATTCTCGGCCTGCATTGTACCGGCCCGGAACCGGCGTGGGCAGGTTGCGGCCTCGCCATCGCTTCCTCAATACTGGGCCGGGAAACGGTCCGCTCGCGCGGCCGTGCATCCTTCCGAGATTGTGGGATCGAGAGAACGTGACCCAAGGCAGTGAACCCCGGACGGCCGGCCGCACGGAGTCCGAACGTGGAGTCTTGTTCGGCATCGCGGCCTACGGCATGTGGGGCGTCTTCCCGCTCTACTTCACCATTCTCTCTCCAGCCGGCACCGTCGAGATCCTCGCGAACCGGGTCGTCTGGTCGATCGTCTTCTGCGCCGTCGCCTGGCTGGTCTTGCGCGACCTCTCCTGGGTACGACCCCTGCTGGCCGTGCCGAGCCGGATGTTCCTCCTCGCCCTCGCCGCGTTCGTGCTCGCCATCAATTGGGGCGGCTACATCTACGCCGTGAACCAGGACAACGTGGTCGAGACCTCGCTTGGCTACTTCATCAACCCGCTCGTGCTGGTGTTGATGGGCGTGCTGATCCTGAAGGAGCGGTTGCGGCCAACCCAGTGGATCGCGCTGGGGATCGGCGCGCTCGCGGTCCTCGTCATCGCCTTCGACTACGGGCGCCCACCCTGGATCGCCCTGACGCTTGCCTTTTCGTTCGCCATCTATGGCTTCCTCAAGAAGCGGCTGGGGCCGGTGATCGGCGCGCTGGAGAGCATGACGGTCGAGACGGCGGTCCTTGCCCCGTTCGCGCTGGGTGTCCTGATCTGGATCGAGGCAAGCGGCGATGGCACCCTTTTCTCCGAGGGACCCGCCCATACCGTGGCGCTGATGCTCTCGGGCATCATCACCGCCGTGCCGCTCATCTGTTTCTCGGCCGCCGCCAGTCGGGTGTCGCTCTCCACCATGGGCTTCCTGCAGTTCCTCGCGCCCATCCTGCAACTCGTCTGCGGGGTGGTGGTGCTCGGCGAGCACGTGCCGCCCGTGCGTTGGGTTGGGTTCGGTCTTGTCTGGGTCGCGCTCACGCTGCTTACCGTCGACACGGTTCGCCACACGCGCTCGCGCCGGGTCGCCTGATCAGGTTCCGCTGCTATACTTGATGAAACGGTTGGGCGATATCGCGCCCCGCCGGCCCCTTGAATGCGGCATGTCGTGAAGAACGTAGGCGAGATGTTTCACCGAACCGAGAGATGATGCTCCATATGCCGGTTGACCACCCCAGGGTGTGACGCTGGCTCAAGCACGCGACGGTGAATCCGCCAGGCGTGCCATCGCTCGTGTGCCCCGCATTGAAACGCCTTCACCCACCTACGGACGAATCCATGGCCGCAACCACCATCCTGACCGTCTCCAATCTTGCCAAGACCTTCATCACGGAGGAAATATTCTCCGGGGTCACGTTCCAGATCGCCGAGCGCGAGCATGTCGCGTTGGTCGGCGTGAACGGCGCTGGCAAATCCACCGTGCTCCGGATCATCGCCGGCATCGAGCATGCCAACGGCGGCGATATCATCCAGGCGGCGGGGCTGCGTATCACCTACCTGCCACAGGAGTCCAACTTCACCAGCGACAACACGCTGCGCGAGGAAGCGCGCTCGGCCTTCGCCCATGTCATCGAGATGGCCGACCGCATGCGCCAGATCGAGCACGACATGGCCGACGCCGGTGACGGTTTGGACGCGCTGCTGGAGGAGTACGACCACCTCCAGACCCGCTTCCACTCCGCGCACGGCTATGAGATTGAGCACCGCACCGACGAGGTGCTGTTCGGCCTCGGTTTCACCGAGGACCTCTTCGATTCGCCGGTCGATCGCCTGAGCGGTGGGCAGAAGACTCGCGTCGCCCTCGCGAAGGCCCTGCTCGCCGATCCCGACCTGCTGCTGCTCGACGAGCCGACGAACCACCTCGACCTCGAGATGCTGGAGTGGCTCGAAACTTTCCTCCGCACTTGGAACGGCGCCTGCCTGATCGTGTCCCACGACCGGTATTTCCTCGACCGGGTCACGACCCGTACGCTGGACTTGTCATTCGGCCGCCTGGAGGACTATCCCGCCCCGTACGCCAAGTACCTGCCAATGCGCGAGGAGCGCATGGCTCGCCGCCTCAAGGAGTACGAGGAACAGCAGGAATTCATCGCCCGCCAGGAAGAGTTCATCCGCAAGTACGGCAACGGCCAGCGGTATCGAGAAGCGCGCGGCCGCCAGAAGAAGCTCGACCGGTTGGAGCGGATACCCCGGCCTCAGGAGCACGACCGCCTGCACATGCGCATCACCGGCGCTGTCCGCAGCGGCCGCACCGTCCTGTCGACGACCGAGATGGACATCGGCTACATCGATCCGGACGGACCGAAGCGGCTCATTCGCACGCCCGAACTTGAGATCGAGCGTGGGGATCGGATTGGCCTGCTTGGGCCGAACGGCAGTGGAAAGACCACCTTCCTGAAGACGCTGATGGGTGCCCTTCCCGCCCTGAGCGGCGAGTACCAGCTTGGCACCAACGTGAAGCCTGGGTACTACGCCCAGTCGCACGAGCAGCTCCGGGGCAAGGGCAAGGGCACCCCGCTCTCGGCCATCCTGGATACCGGCCCGATGAACGAGGAGTACGCCCGCACCTATCTGGGCCGCTTCCTGTTCACCGGCGACGACGTGTACAAGGAGATCGATTCGCTTTCGGGCGGTGAGCGGTCACGCCTGGCGCTGTCGGTGCTGTTGCTGGAGCGGGCGAACTTCCTGATCCTCGACGAGCCGACCAACCACCTCGACATCCACGCCCGAGAGACGCTGGAGCAGATGCTGTCCGACTTCGACGGCACCATCCTGTTTGTCTCCCACGACCGCTACTTCATGGACCGCATCGCCACCGGGCTGTGGATCGTGGATGACGAGACGATCACCACCGAACTCGGGAACTACACCGACTTCCAGCGCGCCCTCGGTCGCCGCGAGGCCGCCGCTCCGGAACCCGAGCCAGAGCCAGTGGCCGCGCCGGCGCCGGTCGCGAGCCAGCCCGCCAACGGGGAAGTGGTCACCACCGCCAAGGGCAAGCCTCGCCGCCTGACCGATGCCGCCGTGCAGAAGGAATTGGGCCAGGTCGAACGGCAGATCGCCAAGCTGGAGGCCCGGCTCAACGAGTTGAGTGACGCCCTCGCGGTCGCCAGCATCGACGAGGACACCGGCGCCATCGCCCGTTTGGGCGAGGAATACGAGAAGGCCCAGAACGACCTCGACCAGGCCTACGCACGGTGGGAAGCGGTTTCCCACTCCGCCGAGATGGTGGTGACGGGTGCCTGATTTCGTCCTTGGGGTCACGGGCAACATCGCCAGCGGCAAGTCCACGGTGAGCGGGATCCTCAGCGAACTCGGCGCGACCGTGATCGATTCCGACCTCGTCTATCGCGAACTGGTCGGTCCGGGCCAGCCGTTGCTGCGAGTCCTCTCCGATCGGTTCGGCGAGGACATTATCGCCGCCGATGGTTCGCTGGATCGCCCCGCGCTGGGCCGAATCGTCTTTTCGGATGCCGAGGCCCTCGCCGACCTCGATCGCATCACCCACCCCGCCGTCATCGCCGAAGTCGACCGCCGGGTCGAGGGGATCGAGCATGGCGTGGTGGTGCTGGATGCAGTGAAACTCATCGAAAGCGGCCATGCCGAACGCTGCGACGCGGTTTGGGTCGTCATCACCTCGCCCGACGAGCAGGTGACGAGACTTATGATCCGTAATAAACTGTCAGAGGATGAAGCGAGACGGCGCGTGGATGCCCAGCCTCCCCTGGAGTCGAAGCTGAAACGGGCCGATCTCGTGGTCGATAACTCTGGCACCGTCGAGCAAACCCGCGAACAGGTGGAGCGTGCATGGCGCGCTTTGCCGGTCGTGGCTGCTGGCGAAACCGGCGTTTACTGAAAGGTTCTGCGTTTTTCATGGCCGACAAGATCGATGTCTACTTTGATTTCGCCTGCCCGTGGGCTTGGGGCGGACAGGTGTGGCTGGAGCAGGTCCGCGAAGAGCTGGGCGATGACTTGGAAATCAACTGGCGGTACTTCCCGCTCGAGCAGGTGAACGCCAGCGATCCGAACTTCAAGCTGTGGGAGCAGCCGAACGACGGTTCCTCCAGCAGCCTCCGGTCATTCCAGGGCGCGCACGCCGCCGGCAAGCAGGGCAAGGAAGCGTATATCAACTTCGTTGCCGCCCTCTTTCGCAAGCGCCACGTCGATGGCCGCAACCTGAGCAAGCAGGAAGTGCTTGAAAGCGCCGCGCAGGAGGCTGGGCTCGATCTCGACCGGTTCCGCGCAGACCTCACCTCCGACGAAGTCTTCTCGGTGATCGAGGACGACTACACCACGGCGCGCAAGCTTGGCGTGTTCGGTACGCCCACCATCATGTTCGAGAACGGCGAAGGCGCCTACCTCCAGGTCAACTTCCGCAACCTGCCGAAGGACCCGGTCGTTTTCTGGAACGAGTTCGTGGCCACCGTCCGCGATCGCCCGGAAGTGCGCGAGATCAAGCGCCCTCAGCCGCCTCGCGACTAATCGCCACCAGGCGTACAACCCCGAACGGGCTCCCACCGCGCAAGCGTCCCGGGAGCCCGTTTCGCTGCCCGGCAATGCGTTTGGTTTCCCGGCTACAATCAGCGCATGAGCACGACCGTTCCCTCCATCGACTCCGCGAAGTCCACCGAGTTTCAGCAACGTCTCCTCGACTGGTGGGCCGCCAACCGGCGCGACCTTCCCTGGCGCAAGACTCGCGATCCTTACCGCATCCTCGTCTCAGAGGTGATGCTTCAACAGACCCAGGTCGATCGCGTCATCCCCTATTACGAGCGCTGGCTCGAAGCCTTCCCGAACGTCGAGGCGCTGGCCGCCGCCCCAACCGCCGAGGTCATTCGCCTCTGGGCCGGGCTCGGCTACAACCGCCGGGCCGTCAACCTCCAGCGCACCGCCCAGGCGGTGGTCGAGCGAGGCGGCGCGTTTCCGGAAGACGTCGCCTCGCTCCGCGACCTCCCTGGCATCGGGCCGTACACCGCAGGTGCCATCGCCTGCTTCGCCTTCGAGCAGGACGTGCCGTTCATCGACACGAACATGCGGCGCGTGCTGCACCGCGTTTTTCTCGGCCCCGAATTGCCGGAATTGCTGGCGAACGACCGGGAGATCACCGCGCTCGCCGCGTCGGTGATTCCGGCGGGACGCGGCTGGGACTGGAACCAGGCGCTCATCGAGTTCGGCGCGCTGCAATGCACCGCCCGCAAGCCGCTCTGCGTGGTCTGTCCCCTGCAATCCATCTGCGACGCCTGGCCGGATATCCAGTCGCTTATCGCCGCGCACCCTCGGGGCGCGAAAGCGAAGGCCGAGGTGCCGTTCAAGCAGACCAATCGCTACTTCCGGGGGCGAATCGTCGATCTGCTGCGCGAACATCGCGACACCGGCATGCCGGTTTCCGCGCTGGGGCCACTGGTTAAGCCGGACTTCGCCGAAGCCGACATGCCGTGGCTCGTCGAGCTTGTCCACGGTCTCGAACGCGATGGGCTCGCCGCCATCGCCGAGGAGGAAGCAGGGTACGATACGAGGGAGCCGCGCGTTCGCCTGCCGTAAGGACGGAACCCAATGGTCTACCTGCCCGAAGCCAACGTCCAACCCGACCGAGAACTGATCCACGCCTGCATTCGCGACCAGCCGTTGGGCCTGCTGATCACGATGGGGCCGGATGGGCTCGCGGCCAACCAGATCCCGTTCATCCTCATGGTGGATGACGACGGGCAGGAACGGCTGATCGGGCATGTCGCCAGGAACAACGATGTCTGGCGTGACGGCTTTCACCACGGAGAGTCGCTGGTGGTGTTCCAGGCGAACGAGGCGTACGTCTCACCAAACTGGTACCCATCCAAGGCCGACACCCATCGCACCGTGCCTACCTGGAACTACGTCACGGTTCACGCTTACGGCGAGCTGGTGGTCCACGACGACGAGCGATGGATACGTGGCGTGGTGGGCCGTCTCACCAGGAAGATGGAATCCAGCCAGCCGGTACCCTGGAAGATGGCCGACGCTCCCGCGGACTTCATGGAAACAATGCTCCGGAACATTGTCGGCATCGAATTGCCTGTGTCCCGCATGATTGGGAAGTGGAAGTTGGGCCAGAATCGAACGGTGACCGATCGCCTGGGAGTGATCGCGGGCCTGCGGGGAACCGGGGAGCCCGGATCCGAAGCCGTGGCAGACGCGATGCTGGAAGCAATCCCGGTCGAAGATCATCCGTGACCTCGTGACGACGGCGACCCACCAGGCCGTCGTGATTTGAAGACTGACGGAATAGCTTCGGTGTTCCCGGATTCCGTGATTTATTCCGGGATCAGGACCGCTTCCAGCATCGCGATCAGGACCTCGTCCAGGTCTTCCGGTGCCGCCCCGGCAATTGCCGGGAGGACCTTCTGGCCTCGCAGGTACAGCGTGCCGACCAGGGCTGAAATGGCCACTTCGGCCCGCAAGCGTGCTGTTGCTTCGGGAAGTCCTTCCACCTGCCCAGCCAGCCGGTCGATGATGCGCCTTGTCAGCCGCTCCGCCGCGGCCTCCCTGATCTCGGGATCGATACTCGGGTCGAGGAGCGCCTGGGAAATGGGGCCAACGCCGAGCCGGTCGGTGCGATCGCGCAGGAGCCTCACCGCCTCGGTGGCGCTTTCCGTGATGGTGGTCCCCTTGTACTGGAGTGATTCCGAGGACACAACGGCGATGTAGAGCGCCGCCTTGCTCCCGAAATACCGGGCGATCAGGGAGGCATCCGCGCCAGCCCGCTCCCCGATTTCGCGGAGGGTCGTGTCGTCGTAGCCCTGGGCCCCGAACAGCTCCCGGGCCGCGTCGAGCAGTGCCTGGCTGGTGGCGGCCGAATCGCGCTTCCTGGGTAGGCTGTCGTTCGCCGTTGAACTCATCGCTCGCTTGCTCCTTCCAGTGCCCGCATGGGATCTGGTGCCTGTTGTCGTGCCGGGCTCGCATTCACCATCGAAACCGGCGAAGGTACATCTTCCCGGATCAGCACGAGACAGGCGATGGCGGCCGCCAGGGCGATGACCGCGCCGACCAGGAATGCGACGGTGTACGCGTTCGCCTGGGGATAGATGCCATTGGGTTGCGCCATGCCGCTGAGGATCGCGATGCTCGCCGCGCTGCCAATCGAGCCTCCGATCAACCGTAACACCTGGTTCAGGCCAGTCGCGCTGCCGGTTTCCTCCGGTGGCACGCTGCGGATGATGAGTGCTGGCATCATCGCGAATGTCATGCCGATGCCGACCCCGAGCACCAGGATCGCCAGCGCGAATTGCCACAACTGCGCTCGGGTGATGGCCAGAAAGGTCATGTCCAGGGCTACGAGCAGCGCGCCGCCCGCCACCACCCGCCCCGGACCGAACCGGCTGCTCAGGGCGATGGAGATCCTGCTCGAGGCAACGCTGCCCACCGACAATGGCAGGAGCACCAGCCCGACGACCACCATGGATTGGTTGAATCCATAGCCCGCGGATTCAGGGGTTTGCAAGTAGCGGTTCACCAGCGACGACATGGCGTAGAGCGATGTGCCCATCAACAGCGCCGCCAGATCGGCCGCGAGTACCATTCGCCGTGCTATCAGCCGCAGTTCCACCAGTGGGTGGTCGACGCGCAACTCGTGGATCGCCCACCACGCACCGAGGACCAGCGCGGTCACGAACAAGCCCAGGATGACTGGGGAGTCCCAGCCCCACGTCTTGCCCTGGCTGATGCCCAGCAGGAGCGAGGCAAGTGCGAGGGAGATCAGGATGGCGCCGCTCACGTCCAGCCGGTGCGCGGTTGCCGAAGGATTGCCCGGAACGACACGCCAGACCAGCACCAGCGCGATCGCGGTGACGACCATCGCCAGCCAGAACCCTGCCTGGTAATTGAATCGATCGGCGATGAACCCGGTGACCGGATACCCCAACCCCGCTCCCGCCGCGGTCGTGACCGAGAGGATGGCGATGGCGGAGCGTATTTTCGCGGGAGGCATGCGGTCCCGCGCCACGGCGATCGCCAATGGGACAAGGGACTGACCCAGCCCCTGCAATGCCCGCCCAAACAGCAGAACCCAGAAGTTCGTTGCCAGGGCAGCCATTGCCGAGCCAATGGTGACCAGTGCCAGCGTGGTGAGGATCACCTGTCGGCGGCGCGGCCCATCCGCCAGTCGCCCGAAGATCGGCGAAGCCACGGCGCCCACCAGGAGCGTGACGGTGAGCAACCACTGGGCCGTCTCCAGTGACACGTTCCGTTCCGACGCGATGGTGGGAATGAGCAACGCCCCGAGCGTTCCGATGATGGACACCACGAAGCCGGTAAGCACCAGTACCGGCAGCAGCATCCGGTCATTGGCGTTTGGGGCAGGATCTGGTGGAGTCGAAGTGCGCAAATGATTGGTCCACAGCGAAGAGGGGAATGTCATCGGCCAATGACATCGACGGATGACAGTGTCGACGGTATGCCCAACTTGCGCAAGGGGTTCCATTCTTGGCGGCCCCAATGGGTCAGCGGCACGCGTTCCACCCGGGGTGACGATTCCTCGACCTGTTCCGAAAAGCAGGAGACCCGGCCACGCCGGAGCGATGGCCGGGTCTGTCCCGCTTACATGGTTGGCGATCAGTGACCCTCGTGGGTCGACGGCAGCGGGTCGGTGATCGGCTCTTCGCCGCGCGCTTCGAGCATCTGGTTCATCGAACCAATCTCCATGTCCTGCAAGGCAATGGTGCGCTGGGCCATGAGCTCTATGGACGAGTGGTCCGAACGTTCCAGCAGCGCTTCGGCCATTTCCACTCCACCCTGGTGGTGCCGGATCATGAGCTCCAGGAACAGCACCTCTGCCTCGGCCACGGGCAGGTCGCGAAGCTGCTGAATCTGATCGGGCGTCGCCATGCCCGGCATCAGGCCATCTTCGATCGGCATCCCCATCCACGTCATCGGCGGGTCGGCACTGGCGAATGGTAGCCCCCACGATTCCAGATAGGCCTGCATGGCCCCCATTTGCGTTGACTGGGTCAACGCGATATCCGTGGCCAGGGCGAACAGTTCCGGATCCTCGGTGCGATCGCGGATGATCATCGCCATTTCAACCGCCTGAGAGTGGTGCAGGTTCATGTCGCGCATGAACCCCGCCTCGGCGGAGTCGTTCCCGGGGTCTCGCGGCCACATCTGCCACAGCAGGATTCCCGCGCCAGCGATGATGAGTACAAGAACCGCGCTTGCCAGCGCGGTGGCCGGCAAGGGAACGAAGAATCCACGTCGCGTCTCGTTGGTTTCGGACCCGGATATTGCTTCGGAAGACATGCTACCCATCCAATTGCGACGAAGGCGGCTCACTGTGAGCCGCCTTCGTTCGATCATGATTCAGGCGTCGCTATCGGTGTGGACCCTGGACTCGCCACCGGTGTCGCGCCGGCGACGGGAGTCCCGACTGGAACACCGTCCGGATCGGGCGTGCCGGCGGCGGCCGGACTCGATTCCGGCGTCGACTCGGCCGGAACCTCCGGTGCCTGCGGATTGAGCGCGGCGGCGGTGGCGGTCGCGTACGACTCGGGCAGGCCGCCCACCGGGTCCGAACCCTCGGCCATGACCAGCGGCTCCTGCTGCGGCACTTCGTCCGTCGTGACGCTCACGCCGCTCCAGCAGATGCCGTACGGCTCGGGCGAGTTGTTCACGTTCTTCTTGTAATGCGAGATGAACGGATCGAGCCGGCTGTCATCCACGCCGTCCAGCTTGATCTGCTTGCCCCATACCGAGGCCACCACCGGGGCATCCATGCCAGGGTACGGGCTCACCAGGATGAACTGCTCTTCCGCCTTGTTCCGGAGCACGTCGATGTCTTCCTGGGGCAGGTCCGGGTCGTAGGTGATCCAGACCGCGCCATGTTCCAGCGCGTGCACGCCGTACTCATTCTCGATGTAGCTGTCGTAGAAGCCGCAGTTCTGCCACGAGTTGCGGTGGAAACCGCCAACCGGTGGAATCTGTTCGTACAGGATGGGCTCTTCGTTATTGTGCGTGGCCACGAAGTCGGTCGCGCCAAAGTAGGTGTCCACATCCCTGGTGACCCGCCATTCCTCGACCCAGCCCCAGGCACGGACGGCGAAAACGCCAATCACGATCACCGCGAACGCCGCCAGACCGATCTTGGTCCAGAACCACTGGCGTTGTTGCTTCTCGTACTCCGCCTTGCGCTGTTCGCGGCGGTTACGGCTCGATGCGTCGGACCGGCGGCTGCTTCCGCTCCGCCGCGCGCCCGATTCCTCCTCCGCGGCCTTCTGGGCCGCGTTCGCCTGTTGCACCTGCTTCGATTTCTTTGCCATCGTTTCCCTCAAGGTCGTGCCGGCACTGAATCACCGGCGCCCGGTGAGAACTCTGCTGTCACCGGGCCAGTCAGGCCGGTCTTGTCCCGTGAGTCCTGCTCATTAAACGCATGATTCCACGAACCGGTTCGCTTTACCGGATTCCTTCGCGCAGGAATGCCACAACCTCGCTCAGACCAATGCGTTGCTGGTCCATTGTGTCACGATCCCGCACGGTCACGGCCTGGTCTTCCAGCGTGTCGAAGTCCACCGTCACGCAGTACGGCGTGCCGATCTCGTCCTGCCGCCGGTAGCGCTTGCCAATGTTGGAGGTCTCATCGTAGTCGACCAGCACGCCAAGCTCGTCCTGGACCTGCTCGAACAGGTCCCTGGCGACCGAGGTCAGTTCCGGCTTCTTCGCCAGCGGCAGGATCGCCGCCTTGTACGGAGCCAGTCTCGGTGCCAGCCGCAGCACCACCCGGGTGTCGGCCTTGCCGTTCACGTCGACGGTTTCTTCTTCATCATACGCGTCGATCAGGACCGTCAGGAACGACCGCTCGACCCCGAAAGTCGGTTCGATCACATGCGGCTTGTACCGGGTGTTCTCGGCCTGGTCGAAGTAGCTCATGTCCACCCCACTCGCCTCTTCGTGTGAGCGCAGGTCGAAGTCCGTCCGGTTCGCCAGTCCGTAGAGTTCCTTCCAGCCCATGGAACCGGGGAAGTTGTATTCGAAGTCCACCGTGCGGTCGGAGTAGTGCGACAGCTCCGCCTGGTCGTGCTCACGAACCCGGACGTGCTCGGGATTCAAGCCGAGCAGCCTGACCCAGGCCCACATCGCCTCAAGCCAGGCGTCGAAATGTCCATCGCCCGTGCCAGGCTTGATGAAGTACTCGATCTCCATCTGCTCGAATTCGAGCACGCGGAACACGAAGTTCCCCGGCGTGATTTCGTTGCGGAACGCCTTGCCGATCTGGCCGACGCCGAACGGCAGCTTCACGCGAGACGACGCCATGATGTTCTTGTACTGCACGAAGATGCCCTGGGCGGTTTCCGGCCGCAGGTACACCTGGGTGCCAGTCTCGGACACCGGCCCGATGGTGGTGCTGAACATCATGTTGAACTGGCGGGCGTCGGTCAGCGTTCGGTTGCCGCAGTGCGGGCAGGCCAGGTTGGCATCGGCCAGCAGCTTCGACATCTCCTCCGGCGAGAGGCTGGCGGCGTTGTCCATGCCCAGCTTTTCCTCGAGGAGGTGATCGGCACGGAACCGGGACTTGCAGGTCTTGCAGTCAACCAGCGGGTCGTTGAAGTTGACGACGTGGCCCGATGCCTCCCAGACCTTCGGGTTCATCAGGATACCGGCGTCCAGGCCGACCATGTCCGCCCGCTTGTGGATGAACGTTTTCCACCACAATTGCTTGATGTTGTTCTTCAGTTCAACGCCGAGCGGTCCGTAGTCCCAGGTGTTGGCCAACCCGCCGTAAATATCGGATCCGGGAAACACGAATCCGCGACGCTTGGAAAGCGCCACGATTTTGTCCATGGACGATGCGCGTGGTTTAGTGCTCATGATGATTGGTCCTGTCAGCGAGGGCGAGTACTCCAGGTTGGGAGATGGGAGGCGATCAGGCCTCCCCGGTACCGTCGCCATCGCTGACCACGACGTTGTCGCCATTCATCTGGCGGTAGATCTGGGTGGTGGAGATGCTGACGTGCCCCAGTTGCTTCTGAATATCCGCCAGCTCCGCGCCCTGCTTCAGGGCGTGGGCCGCGTGGGAGTGCCGCAGGGTGTGAGGGGTGATGTCGGTGATGCCAGCACGCTCGGCGTAGGATTTCAGGATCAACCAGAATCCCTGCCGGGTCAGGCGTCCTCCCCGGTGATTGAGGAAGAGCGACGAGTTCTCGGTGGCTCCCGCCAGCCGCCCGCGAGCCACTTCCAGGTATTCCCGCACCTGTTGCGCCGCCTTGAAGCTCATCGGCACCGTGCGCGTTCGCCCACTCTTGCCCTGGCATTGCACGATCGCCTGCTCCAGGTCGACATCGTCGAGGTCGAGGGCAACCAGTTCGCTCACCCGCATGCCGGTGGAATACAGCACCGAGAGCATGGCCTGGTCGCGGATGTTCTCGGGTTTGATCGGCGGCCGGATGGTCGGTTGCTGGAGAAGCCGCTCGATCTCCTCCAGGGAAATCGACTTCGGGACGAACTTCTCAACCCTTGGCGACGAGACGTTCTTTCCAATCTCCCCGGACACGACGCCGTTCTCACGCAGGTATGCCGCGAACGACTTTATCGCCGCCGTCTTCCTGGCGATGGTCGACGAGGCGTAGTCGCGCGTGCGCAGGTGAAGGAGGTAGGCGCCGATGTGCTCGTCGGTGAGGCCTTCCCAGGCGGACAGGCTCTCGACCTGATCCTCGGCTGGTACGTCGTGGAGGTAGGCCATCAGTTGCCGCAGGTCGTTCCGGTAGGCCGAGATCGTGTTGCCGGAGAATGTGCGCTTCTCCTGCAGCGAGCCCAGGAACGCGTCGATTTGCTCCTCCATGAGGGAAGGAATCCTTTCCAAGCGGTGGTTAACCGGCGTGACGAATGCGTGAACAGGTGTCCAGAAAAATCAGGCCGCGATCGAAGCAAGCACGGTATCGAGCGACACATGATCGATGCCAAAGGCCTCGGCGACACCGGCGTGCGTCACCTGGCCGCCCAGCACGTTGACGCCCTTGCCGAGCGCCGGGTCCCGGTTTACCGCGGCCACCAGACCGTTGTCGGCCAGGGCGAGACCATACGGTAGTGTGACATTGGCGAGTCCCAGCGTGCCCGTCCGGGGAAGCGCTCCCGGCATGTTGGTCACGCAGTAATGCACCACACCGTTCACGGTGAACACCGGGTCGCTGTGGGTGGTTGGCCGTGATGTTTCGAAGCAGCCGCCCTGGTCGATCGCCACATCGACCATTACCGCGCCGGGTCGCATTGCCTCCACCATGTCAGCGGTGACCAGCTTGGGCGCGCGCTTGCCCGGAATGAGCACGCTGCCGATCACCAGGTCGGCCTCGGCCACCGCCTCCGCGATGGTGTGGCTGTTCGAGCCCAGCGTGTGCACGCGACCGTGCAACACCTGGTCGAGGTAGCGCAAACGGTCGATGTTCATGTCGAGAATGGTGACGTTGGCGCCCATGCCCAGGGCCACCTGGGCGGCGTTGGTGCCAACGATGCCACCACCAATGATCACCACGTTCGCCTCCGGCACGCCCGGCACCCCGCCGAGCAGGACGCCGCGCCCACCGTTGGTCTTTTCCAGGTAGTGCGCGCCAACCTGGACCGACATCCGGCCAGCGACCTCGCTCATGGGCTGCAGCAGTGGCAACGGACCGGTTGGAAGCTGGACCGTCTCGTAGGCGACCGCCTGGACCTTGCGTTCCATCAGGGACCTGGTCAGCGGTTCATCGTTCGCAAGGTGCAGGTAGGTGAACAGAATCTGGTCTTCCCGCAGCAGGTCGTACTCGCTGGGGACCGGCTCCTTCACCTTCACGATCATGTCCGCGTTGGCGAAGACGTCCTCGTGGTTTGGCGCGATTCGCGCGCCAGCCGCGGCGTATTCATCGTCCGCGAAACCACTGCCCTCGCCCGCGGTGGTTTCCACCAGGACCGTGTGACCGTGCCGAACATATTCACTCGCCCCGGCCGGAGTGAGCGAAACACGGTTTTCGCGATCCTTCACTTCTCGAGGCACGCCTACGATCACCGAATTACCCCCTGTGCCGTCTACCGGCGAGATGCCGCGTTCATGAATGGGATATGGGCGGGATGGCGCGGAAACGCGCGTTTCTCCATTGGGACAAACGCGCGTACGTACATGCGCCGTGGCACCCCGCCATTGTTCCCGGCATTCTAGCATGAAGTTCCCACAGTTATGTATCGCTGTGCGGTAGATCGGGGCGGGTTTCTCCACACCGGAGTCCATTTCCCGGCCGGTGCCCCGTCGGGAGCCGTCTCGATCATGGCTCCCTTGGGCCTCCTGTCCGGGCGGTGGAAGCCCACGTATCGGTGGCCCGGATATCAGGGTTTCCGGTCCCACCCATTCGCCCAGCCGAGCCGTTTGCCCTCCATAGTAGAATTGCGCCACAGAGGGAACCTGTGTCCCCCACATCATCCCCGTCCCTCGCCTGCCGCTCCTGGAGTTCAGAGTTCGTGCCAGAAATCTCCAATGGTCTTGCCTTCGGGCTGCTCATCATCCCCGTCCTCGCCTTCCTCATCCTCATCCACGAGTTCGGACACTTCTTCGCCGCGCGCAGCGTCGGGGTCCAGGTCGAGGAATTCGGCCTCGGCATTCCCCCGCGAGCCAAGGGCTGGCGCCGAAACGGTGTGCTCTGGTCTCTCAACTGGATCCCCTTCGGTGGCTTCGTCCGGGTCAAGGGCGAGGACGGCAAGGACATGTCCGAAGGCTCGATGAACTCGAAGGGACCGCTCCAGCGCGCCTTCTTCCTCGCCGCCGGATCGGCCATGAACTTCCTGGCCGCCATCATCCTCTCCATCGTTATCGTCGCCTTCCAGGGCGTGCCAGACGGCAGCAGCAACATCTACATCGCGAATGTCGTCGAGCAGTCGCCGGCCGAGGGAGCGGGCTGGCTTCCCGGCGATTCCATTTATGCCGTGGACGGCGAGGTGATCACGGGCTCCAGCCAGTTGCAGGCGGCCATTGGCGACCGCGCCGGTCAGGAGATAAGCGTCACTGTCCGCCGGGGCGACGAGTTGATTGAAACGACGGTCGTCCCGCGCGAGAACCCGCCCGCCGGGCAGGGCGCGACCGGGATCGAGATGATCCAGGGCTCGCCATCCACGTTGAAGATCACCGGTGTCGATCCAGGATCGGTCGCCGAGTCGGCTGGCTGGCTATCCGGGGATCGCGTGGTCGCCATCGACGGGATCGCCATCGAGGCGGAAGCCCAGGCTCGCAATCTCTTCCTTGGGGCCGCGGGCGAGGAGGTGACCGTGACGCTCGAGCGTGACGGCCAGACGATCGACTCGACCTTCACCATGCCGCTGCCGGCGATCACCCTCACGCAGGTCCTCAATGGCGGCCCGGCCAGCGACGCCAGGCTCTATCCCGGCGACGAAATCGTCTCGGTAGGCGACCAGGTGGTCACCGATGCCCAGGCGTTCTCCGATCTCCTGACCGCGGCGGCCGGAACCAGTGTCGACCTCGGCGTGATGCGCGAGGGTCGCGCACTGACCCTCCCGATCGAGGTGCCGACCATCCCGGAAGACAGCAACGCGATTGACGCGATCGGCGTCAACGGTCGCGTGGAGAACCCGTACGAAGCCATCGGCGCCGACGGTGTCATCGCCCGGACCTTCAAGGACGTTCCGGTCAGCCAGATCATTCCCGAGGGCTGGTCCCAGTTCTGGGAGATCACCAGCGGTACATTCGGCGGCCTGCGCGACATGGTCACCGATGGCGTCGATCCGGATACTCTCGTGGGTCCGGTCGGCATGGGGCAGATGACATCGGAACTGCTCACCCAAAGCGCGACCCCGGTTTGGGTCACGCTCGCCCTGATCACCGTCGTCATTTCGGTCGCGCTCGGCGTGCTGAACCTGATGCCGCTGCCGGCGCTCGACGGTGGCCGGTTGCTGTTCGTGCTCATCGAGGTATTGCGCGGCGGACGGCGCATTTCACCGGAGAAGGAAGGTCTCGTGCACCTGGCCGGCATGGTCGTGTTGCTGGGTCTGATGTTCTTCGTCGCCTTCGGGGATGTCTCCCGCCTCGTGGATGGCCGGTCGATCTTCCCCTAACCCACCCATTCGTCAGGTACTCACGGGGCTCTCCGTCGTACCATTCAGGAAGCAGCACGCGGCCGCCCTCTGGCCGCATCGGCCAGGCGAGGTTCAGCCAGCACCTGACTCCCGACCTCAGCCTGGCATCATCCAAAGGACAAGGCTCCCCATGGCACTTCTCGCTCCCCGTCGCAAGACCCGCGTACTCAACGTGGGCGATGTCGCCCTTGGCGGCGAATACCCGATTCGCGTGCAATCGATGGCAACCGCGGATACCCGCGACCCGGCCGCGACCCTCAGGCAGATCCAGGAACTGGCCGATGTTGGCTGCGAAATCGTCCGCATCGCCGTCCCCGACCGCAAGGCCGCGGCGGCGCTGCCCGACATCGTCCCCCACTCGCCGGTTCCCCTCATCGCCGACATTCACTTTGAGTACACCCTCGCCCTCAAGGCGCTGGACGCAGGTATCCACGGCCTGCGCCTCAATCCCGGCAACATCCGCAAGGAAGAGCACGTCCGCCAGGTGGTCGCCAAGGCCAAGGAACGCGGCACGCCGATCCGCATTGGCGTGAACTTTGGTTCGGTTGCCCCGATGACCGAGGAGTTCGTCGATGAGATGGCCCAGGAGGGGGCGTCCCAGGTCGAACTGCGCGCCGAGTGGCTGGTTCGTTCCGCGCTTGGCCATATCAAGATTCTCGAGGACCTCGACTTTTACGACACCAAGGTCAGCCTCAAGGCCTTCGAGGTGCCGGTCCTGGTCGAGGCGTATCGCCGGTTCGCCCTGCTCCCGAACGACTATCCGCTGCACCTCGGCGTGACCGAGGCGGGCACGCCCCGCGCCGGAAGTGTCCGATCGGCCGTCGGTATCGGCACCCTGCTCGCGATGGGGATCGGCGACACCATCCGCGTCTCGCTGACCACCGACCCGACCGAGGAAGTCTTTGTCGGCTACGAAATCCTCAAGAGCCTCGAACTTCGCCAGAAGGGCGCGACCATGATCGCCTGCCCGACATGCGGCCGCGTGGAGGTCGATCTCTTCACGCTCGCCAACCAGGTGGACAAGGTGCTCGAAAAGGTCGATGAGCCGATCCGCGTCGCCGTCATGGGCTGCGTGGTGAACGGACCGGGCGAAGCGAAGGACGCCGATGTCGGCATCGCCTCCGGGGCCGGCAAGGGCGTCATCTTCCGCAAGGGCCGCATCGTGAAGACGGTCCTGGAAGAAGACATGCTCGATGAACTGACGAAGGAAATCCACGCCGTCGTCGAGGACCGGCGCAACGGCATCTTCGATGAGCCGGAAGAGCACTCCAACGCCTACAAGCCGATGATTAAGCTGCAGGCCGTCTCCTAACCAGGAGCATCCCAATCCGAGGCCCCGGTTCCGGCTCGCTCGGGACCGGGGATTTTTTGCGTGTCCCAGTCACGGGAACGACTCGTTTACGGAAAGTTCGGCTCGCGGTATCATCCCGGCCTTGCCACAATCGGCCGCTCGATGGACCGCGCTTCACGTGGAGGGCCCCATGAACCTCGCCGAACGCTTCCCGCTCGACCTCGTTCGCCAGTCGCTCGTGCCGCCAGGAACGTGGACGCCCTACCCTCGTCTTTCCGACCGCGAGGGCTGGACCTCATTGCCGGACTCGTTCAGGCAAGCCCTCGTCGCCGCCGCCGAGCCGCTACTTGGAACCTCCTGGCCCGAACTCAAGGCCACCCTGTTCATGGAGTACCAGCGGAATGGCAATCGCCGCCGCTACGAGATCGCGTCCTACAGGCGGCGTACGATGCTGCAACAGCTCGTCAACGCCGAGTGCGTCGAGAACAAGGGGCGTTTCGTCGATGATATCGTCAATGGCGTCTGGGCAGTCTGCGAAGAGAGCTTCTGGGACGTTCCCGCTCACAATCGCTATGTCACGATCGAGAATTTCGGACGTGGCGGTCCCCTTCCCGACACGCGGAACCCGGTGGTAGCGCTGTTCTCCGCCGAGACCGGATCGACGCTCGCCTTCGTCCACGACCTGATTGGAGAGGTGCTGGATAAGGTCGATCCGATCATCACGATCCGCATCCGGCACGAGATTCGCGCCAGGCTGCTCGAGCCCTTCATGGCCCGCGACGACTGGTGGTGGCTTGGCCTGGTACAGGACGAAGATCATCCAAAGTCGCCCAACAACTGGAACCCGTGGGTCATCAGCAACCTTCTGGCAATCGCGATGCTGATCGAGGACGACGAAGACCGCCGGGCCGCGCTTGTCCACCGCGCGTTGCGGGGATTGGACCGGTTTCTGGACGGCTACCACGCCGATGGCGGCTGTGACGAAGGCATTACCTACTGGGAACGAGCCGGAGCCTGCGTGTTCGACTGTCTCGACGTTCTGGACAGCGCCAGCGATGGCGTGATCTCCGCGTGGGACGAGCCGTTGATCGGCGAGATCGGCCGGTACGTGTACCGGGCCCACATCGGCGGCACCTGGTACGTCAATTTCGCCGACGGTTCGGCCAGGACCGTGCCGGACCCCAATCTCGTGCGCCACTATGGCGAACGCATCGGCGACGAGGCGCTACGGGACCACGGAATCGCCTCGGCGGCGGAGAACTGGACGCGAGACCATGGATTCCACAGCTATCCGCGTGTCCTCCGGAACCTGTTCCACGCGATTGCAGAGCAGGATGCGACGGCCACATACCCGCTGATCGGCCAGAGCTGGCTGGACGGGATCGAGGTGATGACCGCTCGCGAGACGGAAGGCTCCGAGGATGGGCTGTTCCTGGCCGCCAAGGGTGGGCACAACGGCGAGAGCCATAACCACAACGATGTGGGATCGTTCATCGTCGGGCTCGACGGGCAACCGATCCTGATCGACGTTGGCGTTGGTGAGTACACGCGGAAGACGTTCAGCAGCGAGCGCTACGAGCTGTGGACGATGCAGAGCGCGTACCACAACCTCCCCACGATCGACGGTCATCAACAGTCGCCCGGTCAGGAATTCGCCGCGCGAAACGCCCGCGCGGATCTGTCCGCAAACCAAGCGGAGCTCACGATGGATATCGCCGGAGCGTGGCCGAAGGACGCTGGCGTGGAGCGGTGGAACCGCGCATTCCGGCTTGAACGAGGCCCGAATCCTGTTGTTGTCGTGGAAGACGACTGGTCGCTGCGCCGGTCTCCCGAGAGCTTGATGCTCACTCTGATGGTGGCTGGAACGGTCCATATCGTGTCGCCGGGAACGCTGAGCATTGCTGGTCCTCGCCGGCCGCTGCTGGTCGACTACGATCCCGGCGCTTGGACCACGACCATCGAACGGATCGACATCGACGATTCGCGGTTGACGCCAGTCTGGGGCACCTTCGTCAGCCGCGTTCTCCTCACGGCCACCAACCCTGCCCCCATTGGACGCACGGCGATACGCATGCACGCCTGAATGGCGCAATGTGTCCATGCCAGTTGACCGGCGCGAACGAGCGAATCCTGCAACTTTAGTTGCAATGCCGATTGTCTTGTGATATAGAGTGGATTCACGTGCAGAACCGAATATATCACGGCTCCCTGGAGTCCGGCTCAATCCCTGGTGTTTTCCCAGTGGTGTGGTCGGCGGTACCGTCAGCGGCGATGCATGTCGAGGATCCCGGAACGTTGTTCTCTCGCGCAAGGAGTTTGGTCCATGTCGAAGGCTTCACCGGCAAACCGTTCGTACACGCGTCGTCGTTTCCTCCAGGTCAGCGGAGCCATGGGTTTCACCGTGGCGACCACGGCGGGTGGTGGATTCGCCGTAGCCCAAACCCCGGCCGTTCCGGCCGATCTTTCCCAGTCGCCCTTGTTCGATGCCGCGGATCTGCCCCCGGTGGCGGAGCGCATCGGAGGCATGCCGCTCGTCCTCGACCCGATCGACGCCGTTGGCACCTATGGTGGCGCCTGGCGCACCGCGCTCATCGGCGGCCAGGACACCGCCTGGCTCGAACGAACCGTCAACTACGACAACCTGCTGGCCTGGTCGGTCGATTGGTCGGAAGCCCTTCCCAACCTCGCCCACGCCTACGAGGTGTCGGACGACGGAACCCAGTTCACCTTCCACCTCCGGCCCGGATCGATGTGGTCCGACGGCGAGCCGTTCACCTCGGCCGATGTCGAGTTCTATGTCAACAACGTGCGGAACAACGCCGAACTCAACCCGGCGCCCGCCGACAACCCGTTCACCATCGAGGTCGCCGACGAGGTCACCTTCACCGTGACGTTCGAACGGCCCAACGGGTTCTTCCTCAAGCGCCTCTGTGAAGCCGGTGGCGTCGTCTGGACCCGCTACCCAAGGCACTACCTGGAGCAGTTCCACAAGGACTTCAACCCGGACATCGACGCCTTGGTGCAGGAAGCCGGAGTCGCCGACTGGATCGAGCTGTTCCGCACCATGGGCGACGGCATTCCGGGCACGCCGTACGACGCCCGCTGGGCGAACCCGGACCTGCCACGCATGCACGCCTGGCGGCTCGTCGAGCCGTACGGCGAGGGCACCCGCGTCCGGTTCGAGCGCAACCCGTACTACTGGAAGGTCGATACCAACGGCCAGCAGCTGCCATACATCGATGAGGTGGTCTTCGACGTGCTCGAGGATCCCGAGGTTCTCCTGCTGCGCGCCGCCAACGGCGAGATCGACATGCACGCCCGTCACATCACGACCGATACGAACAAGCCCGTACTGGCCGAAAACCGGGAGAAGGGCGCGTATGAGTTCTTCGAGGTTGTGCCATCGTCGATGAACACGGTCGTTCTCGCGCTGAACCAGACCCACAAGAACGAGGAACTGCGCTCGATTTTCGGCAACAAGGACTTCCGCATCGGCCTGTCCCACGCCATCAACCGCCAGGAAATCATCGACGTGGTGTTCGTGAGCCAGGGCGAGCCATGGCAACTCGGCCCGCGGCAGGAAACGCCCTGGTACAACGAGACGCTGGCCAAGCAGTACACCGAGTTCGACGTGGACCTCGCGAACCAGCACCTGGACGCGGTGTTGCCAGACAAGGATGGAAGCGGGATGCGGCTTCTGCCCAGCGGCGAGCCATTCACCTTCGTCGTCGACGTGACCGCCGACCTCAACCCGTTCTGGACGGACGCCGCCAACCTGGTCATTGGCTACTGGAACGCCGTCGGCGTCAACGCCACGCTGAATCCGATCGACCGCTCGTTTATGTACACCCGCAAGGCGGCCAACGAGCACGACTGCGCCATCTGGGGCGGTGACGGCGGCCTCAACGACGCCATGCTCGAGGCGCGCTGGTACTACCCACATAACGACGAGTCGCTCTGGGGCATCGCCTGGGTCGTCTGGGCGGATCGCGCGGGTGGCAACCCGCAGGCCCAGGCGCAGGAACCGCCAGAAAGCATTCAGCAGCAGGAGGCGCTCTACACAGAGATCGAGGAGACGCCCGACGCCGCGAAGCAGGACGAGCTCTTCAAGGAGCTGCTGGCCATCGCCCAGGAAAACTTCAACGCGATTGGCATCAGCCTCCCGGCCATGGGCTACGGCCTCAAGAAGGTCAACCTGAAGAACGTTCCGGCCACCATGCCCGGCGCCTGGCTCTACCCGAATCCCGCCCCGTCGAAACCGGAGACCTATTTCTTCGAAGGCGGCCAGCAGGTTTAGGCCCCGTCATTTCGCCAGCGGCTGGGTATCCAGTCGCTGGCGACCGTTTGGGACCGCATGACCGGCGCGGAAGCATCAGGCAATGCCCTGACGGCTTCCGCGCCGGTCACGACTACACGGGGTATGGCCCATGCTGAGCTATATCGTTCGTCGCATTCTCTACATGATCCCGACTCTATTCGCGATTTCCCTGGTCGTGTTCTTCATCATCCAGTTGCCACCGGGCGACTACCTCACCACCCTCATCGCCGCGCTCAGCAGCCAGGGGGAGACGGTGAACCAGGATGCGATCCTGGCGCTCAAGGACCGCTATGGACTCGATCAGCCATGGTATGTGCAGTACTTCTACTGGATGCGGAATATCCTCCTGCATTTCGATTTCGGCAATTCGTTCGAGTACAACCGGCCCGTCACCGACCTCATCGGCCAGCGCCTGCTGTTCACGGTGATGATCTCGATCGGCGCGCTGCTGCTCACCTGGGCGATCGCGTTTCCGGTCGGCATCTACTCGGCGGTGCGCAAATACACCCTCGCCGATTACATCCTTACCTTCTTCGCGTTCCTCGGCCTCGCGATTCCCGAGTTCATGATCGCCCTGATCCTGCTCTATGTGTCGTTCAAGTACTTCGACCAGAGCGTGGGCGGGCTGTTCTCGTCGCAGTACGTGGACGCGCCGTGGAGTTTCGCCAAGTTCGCGGACCTGATGGCGCACCTCTGGATTCCGATCGTGATCGTGGGCGTGGCCTCGACCGCCGCCCTGATCAGGATCATGCGCGCCAACCTGATGGATGAGCTGAACAAGCCATACGTCACCACCGCCCGGGCGAAGGGCCTCACCGAGCACCGCCTGATCATGAAATACCCGGTCCGAATGGCGCTCAACCCGTTCGTCAGCACCTCGGGCTTCATCCTTCCCGGCCTGGTGTCGGGCGAAACGATCATCGGGGTGGTGCTGAGTCTCCCCACCATGGGGCCGCTCCTCCTGCGCGCGCTCCAGTCGCAGGACATGTACCTCGCCGGGGCGATCATCCTCATGACCAGCGTGCTCACCGTGATCGGCACCCTGCTCTCGGACATCCTGCTCGCGTGGCTCGATCCACGTATCCGGTACTGACGTCATGTGCTCCCAGGGGGTGCGTTTGCACCGGATTCCGAAAGGCTGGTCGCGTGCGGAACAATGAAGCATTGATTGACGAGGGGAACACCCCGAATGCCGGCGCCGAAGGCGTTCCACCGGTTGCGGCTGGCGCCGGGGACCAACCGGTGAAGCGGACCGAGCGGTCCGCCTATGTCGCCTCGCAATGGAAACTGATGTGGTGGAAGTTTCGCCGCCACAAGCTCGCGATGGCTGGACTGGTGATCGTGATCCTGCTCTACCTCGTCGCGATCTTCGCCGAGATGATCGCGACCCGCGATCCCGGCCTGGTCAACGCCGCCTACACCTACGCGCCTCCGCAGCGTCTCGGCCTGTTTCGGGAAGAGGACGGCGAACGCGTCTTCGGGCTCCACGTTCTTGGCTACAAGTCCGAAATCGACCTGGAGACGATGGCGCGCTCGTTCACCATCGATGAGGAGCAGGTTGTGCCGGTCGGGTTCTGGGTCAAGGGATTCGAATACAACCTGTTCGGCTTCATCCCGATGGACCGGCACCTGATTGGGCCGAAGGATCCCACGCAGCCGTTCTACATCCTTGGCGCGGACCGCCTGGGTCAGGACCTCTTCAGCCGGCTGATCATTGGCACGAGGATCTCGATGTCGATCGGCCTGATCGGCGTGACGCTCAGCCTGGTGCTTGGCATCGTCATCGGCGGCATTTCCGGGTACTTCAGTGGCGCGGCCGACACGGCCATCCAGCGACTCATCGAGTTCCTCCAGAGCATCCCGGCCATCCCGCTCTGGCTGGGCCTCGCCGCCGCCGTGCCCGCCTCCTGGTCCCCGTTGCGCACCTATTTCGCGATCACCATCATCCTCTCCGTGCTGGGATGGACGGGGTTGGCGAGGGTGGTTCGGGGCCGGTTCCTCTCGCTCCGCGAGGAGGAGTTCGTCACCGCCGCGCGGCTCGACGGGACGGGCCGGATGCGGATCATCCTTCGCCACATGCTGCCCTCGTTCACCAGTCACATCATCGCGTCGATCACGCTCGCGATTCCCGCCATGATCCTGGCCGAGACCGCGCTGAGCTTCCTCGGGCTCGGCCTTCGCTCACCGATCAACAGCTGGGGCGTGTTGCTCCAGGAGGCCCAGAACATCCGGTCCGTCTCCACCGCGCCGTGGCTGCTCCTGCCGGGCGTGATGGTGGTGATCGCCGTGGTCTCACTGAATTTCCTTGGCGATGGTCTCCGCGACGCGGCGGACCCCTACGCGACCTGACGGAGGAACCCATCAGCATGGCAATCGCCACCCACCAATCCGGCGCCAGCCAGGAAACCGCCACCGATGATCTCCTGCTGGAGGTCCGCGACCTCAAGACCTGGTTTTCCCTCGATGAAGGCACGGTGAAGGCGCTCGATGGCGCCACCTTCGATGTAAAGCGCGGCAAGACCCTCTGCATCGTCGGCGAGAGTGGCTGCGGCAAGAGCATGACCGCGCGCTCGATCCTTCAGATCGTCCAGCCGCCTGGCAAGGTGGTTGGTGGTGAGATGCTGTTCCATCGCGCCGATCCCGCCACCGGCGCGACGTCCACGGTGGACCTCGCCTCCGTCGATCCCAAGGGGAACCTGATCCGGAGTATTCGCGGCAAGGAGATCTCGATGATCTTCCAGGAGCCGATGACGTCGTTCAGCATGGTGCACACGATTGGAAACCAGATTTCGGAGAATGTGCGGTTGCACTCCTCCATGACGAAGGAGGAAGCGCGCCTCCATTCCATCGACATGCTGCGCAAGGTAGGAGTTCCGCGCCCCGAGGATCGGTTCGATTCGTTCGCCTATCAGTTGAGCGGCGGGCTTCGCCAGCGCGCGATGATCGCGATGGCGCTCTCCAACGATCCGGCCCTCCTGATCGCCGACGAGCCGACCACCGCCCTCGACGTGACCACCCAGGCCCAGATCCTCGAACTGATGAAGGGCCTGCAGGACGAACTCGGTATGGCCATGATCTTCATCACCCACGACCTGGGCGTGGTCGCCGAAATCGCGGACGAGGTGGCCGTGATGTACCTCGGCATCGTGGTGGAGCGCGGCACGGTCAACGAAATCTTCCACGAACCGAAGCACCCGTATACCCGCGCGCTGCTGCAATCAATTCCCCGGCTCGGCCAGGGAGCCCGTGAGCGGCTCAGTTCGATCCGCGGCATGGTGCCAGACCCCTATGACCGCCCTTCTGGCTGCCCGTTCAACACACGATGCGACTTCGCGATACCGGGGGTGTGCGACCGGATAACGCCGCCGGTCACCCAGCTCCGGCACCGGCGCGACGTGCGCTGCCTGCTCTACGAGCCCGAGTATTGCGACAGCGAGCAGGCGCTGCGGATTCGAGAGTCCGTCGATGTTGGCGAGGAACCCACCGAGAACGTTCGCGAGACGCCGGGCATGGTGGAAAAGGCCGTCACTCCGCCGCTGCTGGACGTGGACAAGCTTCAGGTGCACTTCCCGATTGGTGGCGGGTTCCTGAAAGGACCGTCGAAGAGCCTGAAAGCGGTCGACGAGATATCGTTTTCCATCCTTCGCGGCGAGACCCTGGGGCTGGTGGGCGAGAGTGGCTGTGGCAAGACCACCACTGGCCGTTCCATCGTCCGCGCGATCGATCCGACCGGTGGAGCGATCAACTACATTCCACCGGACAACGCCCCGGTCAATCTCCGCGCGCTGGGCGAGCGGCAACTCAAGCCGTATCGCAAGGACATCCGGATGGTGTTCCAGGATCCGTTCTCCTCGCTCAACCCGAGAATGACGGTGCAGCAGACGGTGGGAGAGCCGCTGCAATCCTTCAAGCTGGCATCCGGCAAGGACAAGGAGCGGCGGATCTCCGAGTCCATGTCCATGGTTGGCTTGCGGCCCGAATACATGCGTCGCTATCCACATGCCTTCTCCGGCGGAGAGCGCCAGCGCATCAGCATCGCCCGCGCGCTGGTGGTGAACCCCCGGCTCGTGGTGCTGGACGAGGCGGTGTCGGCGCTCGATGTGTCCGTGCGTGCCCAGATCCTCAACCTGCTGCACGACCTCCAGCAGGAGCTGGATCTTACCTACCTCTTCATCTCCCACGACCTGAGCGTGATCGAGCATATCTGCGACAGGGTCGCGGTGATGTACGTAGGGAAGATCATCGAACTCGCGCCCACCGCCCGGCTGTTTGGCACGCCGCATCACCCCTATACCGAAGTGCTGATGTCGGCGGTGCCAATACCGGACCCTGATCTCCGTGACCATCGGCGCCGGATCAAGCCGCGGGGCGAGGTCGCCGATCCGGTCAACCCACCTTCGGGATGCTACTTCCACCCACGCTGCCGCTATGCCCAGGACCGCTGCAAGTCGGAGGAACCGGCCCTGCGCGAGATCAGCCCCAACCATTTCGCGGCCTGCCACTTTTCCGAGGAGTTGAACCTGCTGGGCGTGCGCCAGCTCACCACCACTTCCTCCGAAGAAGACGGCGGGAGTTGACGCGGGTGTGAACCGCCGCCGGGTCGGTCCCTGCTCGCCCTGTTTCGCTCGTGCAATTCATCACAACGCAAGGGGTGAGGCACGTATACTTGGCGCAACGGGGACCACGAGCTGGTCCAAACCCTGCCTGGCGCGATCGTCCGCGGACCGACGCCAGCTCACCGGAGGCATTCATGCATCGACACAAGGTCTTGTTACTTGCGCTTGCGAGTCTCCTGTTCTCGTCGTTTGGTCCGATGGCGCCAGTCACGGTGGCGCAGGGCCTGAACTGCGCGCCGCTCGACACTGGCACCCCGGTTCCCCAGGCCATCGAGGTTCCCGAGCTGCCAGAGGTCGAAGTGCCGGAGGGCGCGACCGAGGTTCGCTTCGGCTATATTCCGGTCTCGATTTTCGCCCCGATCTTCGTGGCCTATGAGAAGGGCTACTTCGCCGAGTACGGCATCGACATGAAGCTGGAACCGCTGCCGGGTGGAACCGACATGGTGCTCCTGGCCTCCACCGGTGACCTGGACATGGCCGTCAGCGGGGTTGGACCCGCCTTCTGGAATGCCGCCAACCAGGGCATCGGGGTCGAGGTGGTGTCTCCGGGCCACATGGAAGGCAATCCGGTCGCCTCGCCGCTCATGATTTCGAAGAAGGCGTGCGAGGAAGGCACGATCACGAGCGTCGCCGATCTCGCCGGCAAGCGGGTGGCGGTGAATGCACCAGGAGCCACCGAACTCTGGCTCGATCTCGCCCTCGAAACGGGCGGGCTCTCCATCGAGGATGTCGACCTCCAGTACATGAGCTTCCCCGACGCCGTTGTGGCGTTGGATTCCAGCTCGCTCGACGCCTCGATCATTGGTGAACCGCTCGCCACCCAGGCCGAACAGCAGGGCCTCGCCGTCCGCCTGGTTTCCGAGCTTCCGGTGGAGGATATCCAGCCCACCATGATCTTCGGGAACACCGAGTGGATGGCCGAGAACCCCGAACTGGCCGCTGGTGTTGTCGCGGGCTACATCCGCGCATCTCGCGACCTCACCGAGAACTTCAACGACCCGGTGAACCTCGCCATCATCCAGAAATACACCGATGTGCCGCCCGAACTGATCGCCGCCTCGGTCAAGCCCGTGTATTCCACGGACGGCGCCATCAACGTTGGCAGCCTCGACCAGTTGCAGGGCTTCTTCCACGAGCGCGGACTGCTCGAATATGACGAGATGATGGATCCGACCAGCATCATCAACCCCACCTATGTGGTGGCCGCGCTGGAGTTGATCGATCCGTGACGAATGGCGGCAGTATCGGTAGCCCGGCGCTGGCCAATCGTTCCGCTGGCGCCATCATCGAAGCCAATCACGTTGGCAGGCAATTCATTACCCCGGGCGGCGTCATCGAGGCCGTCCGGGACATGTCGATCGATATACCCGCCGGGGAGTTCACCGTCATCGTCGGGCCGTCCGGCTGCGGGAAGTCGACGTTCCTGCGCATGCTCGCGGGCCTCGATCATCCCACCAGCGGTACCTTGCGGATTACGTCTCCCAATGGCTCACGGCCCGAGAACGCCGTGGTCTTCCAGGGCCGGAGCCTGTTTCCATGGCTCAGCATTTCCGACAACATCGGCTACGGCCTGAAGCTGCGAGGCGTTTCCAAAGGTGAGCGCGCCGAGACCGTCGGTCGGCTGCTGCAGGTGCTCGGGATGGGCGCGTTCGGCGATGTCTACCCACATCAGGTGTCGGAAGGCATGCGTCAGCGGGTCGCGATCGGGCGCGCGCTGGCCGTCGATCCCGACCTGCTGCTGATGGACGAGCCGTTCGGCGCGCTGGACGAGCAAACCCGCTTCATTCTCCAGGAGGAGTTGCTGCGGATCTGGGAATCCACCGGCAAGACGGTCGTCTTCATCACCCATTCGATCGACGAGGCCATCACCATGGCCGACCGCATCGTGGTGATGAGCGCCCAGCCGGGAACCGTTCGAGCCGTCATCGACGTGCCATTCCCGCGGCCACGGACCATGGAGTCCGTCCGTACCGATCCCGCCTTCGGCAAGCTGTTCGCCCAAACCTGGGAGCTGCTGCGCGACGAGGTCACCCGGGCCCGCCAGGCGCAGGAAATGGCGATCGCCCGATGAGCGACTCCCAGCCCACGGCCATTGCCGATCCATTCCGTCGTCGCCGGGCGATCGAACTGCTGCTCACGCTGGCCGGTCCGGCCCTCATTATCGGACTATGGGAGTTGCTCTCCCGCACCGAGCGCATCGATCCCATCTTCTGGCCCGCGCCGAGCGTGCTTTGGGACACCGCCGTCGAGATGATGCGCGACGGCTCGCTGCTGGACGAGGTGTCCATCACCACCCAGCGCATCGTGTGGGGGTTCGTCCTCGGCACCGTCCCGGGAGTGATCCTTGGGCTGGCGATGGGACTGTCCTGGCCGGTCCGCACCTTCTTCATGCCCATTTCGACCGTGATCTACGCAATTCCCAAGATCGCGATCCTGCCACTGATGATCATCGCCTTCGGCATGGGCGAGCTGTACAAGATGGTCACCGTCGCGCTGTCGATCTTCTTCCTCGTCGCGCTCAACACGATGAGCGGCGTGATGGAACTCGATCGCTCCTACCGCGATGTGGCCCGGAACCTTGGCGCTTCGAAGTTCGCCATGTTCACCACCGTCGCCCTTCCCGGCGCGCTGCCGTCGATGTTCACCGGCCTTCGCCTGGCATTGGGATTCGCCCTCGTGGTGGTCATCGGCACCGAGTTCGTCAGCGCCAAGGATGGCCTCGGCTACATCATCTGGAACAGCTACCAGACACTGCGCATCAAGCAGATGTATGTCGGCCTGGGGGCCACGGCGATTCTTGGCTGGGTGCTCACCGCTGGCCTCGGCTTGCTGGAAACGTACGCCCTGCCCTGGAAGCGCGCCGATCGCCGGGCGTCCAGCCTGAAGAACTGGTTCTGGGCCATTCGCCCGCTTTCGTTCACTACCTCAACCATCCCGGTGGTGGCCGCCACCGCGCTGGCGCTGGTCAATGGCGAGGTGCGCTGGGGCTTCTTCGTCCTCATGCTCCTCGCCTCGATACTGACCCACGCGGCATGCAACCTGACCAACGACTACTTCGATGACAAGCATGGCGTCGACTCCGACGAGACACTGGGCCAGGGGGGCGCCCTTCAGCAGGGCGTGCTTTCGCCAGCCGAGATGCGAATGGGCATCGCCGTCTGCTTCGGCGGCGCGTTCCTGGCCGCGCTGCCGATCATCGCGGACATGGGCCAGGTCATCCTCTGGATCGGGATCGCCAGCGCCGCCGCCGCGTTCTTCTACACCGGTGGGCCGTTCCCGCTCGCCTACTACGGCCTTGGTGAAGTGACTGTCTTTCTGGCGATGGGCATCGGCATGGTGATGGGTGTGTATTACGTCCACACCGGCGAGTGGACGATCGCCTCGGCGCTGCTGGCGACGGCCATGGGTCTCCTCTCGGCGGGGTTCCTGCACGCGAACAACGTGCGCGATATCGAAACCGATCGCCGCCAGCACAAGCGCACGCTGGCCAATATCCTTGGCCGCCACGTCGCCACTATCGAGTACGCGGCGCTGGTGTTCGTGCCCTTCCTCTGCGCGCTGGCGATGGTGATCCTGAACGTCGACTACTGGCCGGTGTTGCTCGTGCTTGCCGCCACTCCGGTGGCCTTGCGTCTGACACGCCAGATCGCGGTCGAAACCGCTCCGGCCGCGCTGAATCTCATCGTGCGGAAGTCCGCTGGTCTGCACCTGCTGTTCGGGACGCTCGCCAGCGCTGGGCTGCTGATCGCCACCGCGATCGTGAGCATGTCATGACCGGGAGGGGCATCCTTCGCTTCCTGCTGGGAGCCTCGCTCCTCGGTGGGGTGATCGGCATTGTCGTCGCCTGGCGCGCGCGATACATCACACCGTACCGGGCCCGGGTCCAGAATGTCGTGGTTTCGCTTCCCAGGAAGCATCGCAATCTCTCTGGGTTGACGATCGCCTTCGTCACCGACACACACGTGGGACCGCACTTCAAGGCGGACGATCTCGTGCCCGTCGCCGAGCAACTTGAACGCATCAAGCCGGACATCGTCCTGTTCGGTGGCGACTACATCTGCGAATCGCCGCGTTTCATGAAGCAAACCGCCCCGATGATGGGCCGCATGGCTCGTACCGCTCGATATGGAGCCTGGGGAGTCGTTGGCAATCACGATGTCGCCAATACCCGTGGTCGGGTGATGCCGCCCCTCGAGGACGAAGGCATCTCCCTGCTCGCCAACCAGTCGGTCGCCATTGAAACCGACCGCGGCCAGCTCTGGCTCGTTGGTGTTGATGAAGCGATTCTTGGTCGACCCGACCTCGACGCCGCGTTCAAGGACGTCCCAGTTGACGCCGCCGCGATCTGCCTGTGGCACGAGCCGGATCTCGCCGAGAAAGCGGCACCCTACGGTCCCTTCCTCCAGCTTTCCGGCCACACCCATGGCGGGCAGGTTCGGCTGCCGATCCTTGGTCCGCTCGCCGCGCCCAACATGGGGCGAAAGTACGTGGAGGGGCGTTTCCAGATCGACGACATGGAGCTCTACGTCTCCCGCGGCCTCGGGGTCTACCGCCCTCCCGTGCGCTTCAACTGCTCTCCCGAGCTCACCATGATTCGCCTCATCGACTGAGCTGGTTCGCACGACGCCTGTCCCGAAGTGACCGGCCAGTCAGAAGCGACGGCGACCACATTCAGGAGCCAGAAACGACCCGTGATCGCCATTCCCACTGGGTTCGCCGCCGGAATCCGGGCCCGCGAAGGGGATGCTGGAACAGAGTGGCTTGCCGCCATCCCGAGCATCGTCTCCGATCTCTGCTCCCGGTGGGATCTGCGCATCGACGGCCAGGTCCGGCATGGACACCTCGCCCTCGTCGTTCCAGCTCTCCGTGACCGTGAGCCTTGCGCGCTGAAGATTTCCTGGCTGAACGCGGAAACGGTACATGAAGCGGAAGCGCTCAGGATCTGGAACGGTCTCGGCACGGTTCGGCTGCTGGAGGCGTCGCCCGATAAGGGCGCGATGCTCCTGGAACGGCTCGACGCCCGACGCACCCTCTTCGACCTTCCGCTCGATGCGGCGGTACCTGTCGCGATGGAGATAGTGGGCAACCTCGCGATCCCCGGGAGCGACGCATTTCCCAATGACGCCAAACTGGCGGCGAACATTGCCCACACGCTCCCGGACCGATGGGCCAGGTTCGGCCGCCTGGCGATTCCACGGCGCCATATCGACAGGGCAATCGAGCTTGCCACCGCGTTATCGATCTGTTCATCCAGCACCTTGGTCAACTGGGACTTGCACCACGGGAACGTTCTCTTCTCTCCGGCGCGCCAGAAGTGGGTTGCCATCGACCCCAAGCCGGTCATCGGATGTCCCGAGTCAGGTATCGCTCCGCTCTTCTGGACCCGCATCTCCGATTTCACCGGCCCCACCCACCTGCGGCACCATCTCGACACACTGATCGAGGAGGCGGGCCTGGACGACGACCTCACCCGGGCGTGGATGCATGTGCGGGTGGTTGATTTCTGGCTCTGGGAGCTAAGCGTCGGTCTCGTCGACGATCCGGGCGGTTGTGCAACGATTCTGGAGTGGCTCGCCTCGTAGTCGATCCAGTTCAGCATTCGCTCGCGGTCGATCTGATGGTGTGTTCCGAGGTGCCCAACATGCTCGATGCTGGCATGGAAACGACCTTGCACTCAGTCGACGCCGGTGCCATGCTCACCACGAAACAAACGCCTTTCGGCTGCCGTGTCGCCAGGCGAGTAATCATCACACTGCTCATGGAGGAACACTGGTGTCCACAGATAAGGTTCGCGTTGGCGTGATTGGGTGCGGCGCCGGCATCTTTCACCTCGAGGGCTACTCCGCCGACCCTCGCGTCGAGATCGTGGCCCTGGCCGGCCTCGACACCGACCGCTGCGAAATGCTCGCCGGCCGGTTCAACATTCCCCGCGTGTACCGTGACTACCAGGACCTGCTGGCCCAGGACGACATCCAGGCCGTCAGCATCGCGGTGCCGAACATCCTCCACAAGCCCGTCGCCATCGCCGCGCTCGAAGCCGGCAAGCATGTGCTGATCGAGAAGCCGCTCGCCCGGAACACCGCCGAAGGCCGGGAGATGGTGGAGGCGGCCGAGAAGCACAACCGCATCCTGGCGGTGTCATTCCAGCGCCGTACCCGCCACGATGTCGAGATCGTGCGCGACCAGATCAGCTCCGGCGCGCTCGGCCGCGTCTACTACAGCAAGGCGTACTGGATGCGCCGGTCGGGCATTCCCGGTCTCGGTAGCTGGTTCACCTCAAAGGAAGCGGCCGGTGGAGGCCCGCTGATCGACCTCGGCGTGCACGTATTGGACATGGCGCTCTACATGCTTGGCAACCCCAGGGTGGTTACCGTCAGCGCCGCGACCTACGCTGAAATCGGCCCACGCGGGCGCGGCAACTGGGTCGGCCGGCGGACCAGCACTTCCGGCGATGATCCGGTCAACTACGAGGTCGAGGACATGGCGGCCGCCTTCCTACGCTTCGACGATGGCGCGACCTTGCACCTGGAAGCGTCCTGGGCATCGTTCACCGAGATGGATGACGATTTCGGCGTCCAGTTCTTCGGCTCCGAGGGCGGTGCCCGTATCCACTCGAAGAAGTACGCCGATGTCGATACGCTCGACCTGTTCTCCGAGATTGGCGATACCACCACCGACAGCCATCCCCGGCTCGTTTCCCGGCCCGGCCACGAGCAGATCATCCGTGGCTTCGTCACCGGCATCCTGGATGGCACGCCGGTCTCCCCGAATGGCCTTGAGGGACTCGACCGCGTGCGCCTGATCGAGGCAATCTACCGCTCGGCCGAGCTTGGCCGTGAGATCGAGGTGGAAGAGGTCGGGTGACAACCCGGCCAATCTGGGCCACCATAGTCGCGAAATCGCAGGGGCTGGCCAGTTCGCCAGCGCATCCACGAAAGGTTCTTCATGACCAAGCCAGTTCGCGTCACCGTCTGGAACGAATTCCGCCACGAGCAGAAGGATGAGCATATCGGCTCGATCTACCCCAAGGGCATCCACGGCGCGATCGCCGAGGGGCTCGAGGCGGCCGGTGGTTTCGAGGTGCGCACCGCCACCCTCGATGAGCCCGAGCACGGTCTCACCCAGGACGTGATCGACAACACCGATGTCTTCGTCTGGTGGGGCCACATGGCCCATGGCGAGGTGGCCGACGAGGTCGTCAGCCGCGTCCACAAGCGCGTGCTCGATGGCGCCGGCCTGATCGTCCTCCACTCCGGCCATTTCTCGAAGATCTTCAAGCGCCTGATGGGTACCACCTGCGACCTGAAGTGGCGCGAGGCCGATGAGAAGGAGCGACTCTGGGTGGTTTCGCCTGGTCACCCGATCGTCGATGGCGTTGGTGAGTACATCGAACTGGCCCAGGAAGAGATGTACGGCGAGCCGTTCGGCATTCCGCAGCCCGACAACCTGATCTTCGTGAGCTGGTTCCAGGGCGGCGAAATCTTCCGCAGCGGCGCGGCCTACTATCGTGGCCAGGGCAAGGTGTTCTACTTCCGGCCCGGCCACGAGACCTATCCGACCTACTACAACGAGCAGATTCGCAAGGTCATCGCCAACGCCGCCAACTGGGCGGCCCCGGTCGACCGGCCGGCGCCAATCCTCGGCAACCAGGACCCAATCGAGGACCTGCCGTGGTACGACCGCAAGCACGCGGTCACCGAGCAGTTTGGTGACGCCTCCCTCGACTAGGTCGCGAGGCACGGAGAACGACACAGCATGAGCAACAGGCGGGCCGATGTCATCGTACTCGGCGGCGGAACGATGGGAACGGCGACGGGATGGGCATTGGCTCGCCAGGGCGTGAACGTGGCCGTGCTGGAGCAGTTCCAGCACATTCACGGCAACGGTAGCCATGGCGGCAAGCACCGCATCTTCCGCCACGCCTACGCCGAGGGAGCGCTCTATGTTCCGTGGACCCTGGAGGCCGACCGGCTGTGGTCGGACCTCCAGGAGCGCACGGGATCGTCGATCCTGCATCGCATCGGCTGCATCGACATCTCCGCGCCCGGCTACCATCGCGCCCGCGACGCCTACGACAGCGCCAGGGCCCACGGGGTCGATGCCGAATGGATCACCGGCGCCGATGTGAACGCCCGCTGGCCGATCTGGAACCTGCCCGAGGACCGCGAGGTTTGCTACGGTCCCCAGGCCGGGTACGTCGATGTCGCCAGCGGCCTGTACGCGCTCGCCAGCGAGTTTCGCGCCGCCGGTGGCCTGCTGGTGGACAACACACCGGTCACGTCGTGGTCGGCCAGCGATTCCGGCGTCGAGGTCGTCACCGATGCTGGGACCTGGACGGCCGACCGGCTGGTCATCACCGCCGGGGCGTGGTCGATCCATCTCCTGCGCGACCTCGGTATTCCTCTCACGGTCCGTCGAAAGCCGGTCATGTGGTTCGAAGTCGACGCCGATCACGCCAGCCTCGCCTCGCCAGGCGCGATGCCGGTGTTCATCAGCGACGACGAGCACGGTGAGTACTACGGTATCCCCGAACCCGACTTCCCGGCAGTGAAGATCGGCAGACACGATGGCGGTGAGGCGGTCGATCCAAACACCATTCGCCGCGTGGTCGACCCGGTTGACAGCGAGCAGGACGTGTTGCCCTTTATCCGGCGCAGGCTGAAAGGGTTCACTGGCAGGCTGGTGGATACCTCCGTCTGCATGTACACGCTCACGCCAGACGAAGACTTCGTGATCGACCGGCATCCGGAATGGAGCCGGGTGACGATCGCCGCCGGGTTCAGCGGCCACGGGTTCAAGTTCACCCCCAAGGTTGGCGAATACCTCGCCGAACTCACCACCAGCGACGCAGCGGATCCGCTTCCCGAATTCTCCCTCGGTCGGTTCGCCACGGTGACCGGCAAGGCCTGATTTCCTTGTCGGCCCGTTTTCCACGGCGCCCGTTTCGGTGAAATCGCTGTCACATTCCCATGATGTTTGAGAACACCCGTGTACCTACAGGGAGGGCCCGGGTGTTTTCATGGGCCTCCGGTGCATCTCCCACTGACCAGAAAAATCTAAACCTCTAGTAAACCTATACTAATGGCTGGGGTGATGATCCATGTCGCGGTATAGGCTTTGTCATTCGCTTCCGGATGGAAGCCTGACTTATCGAAGTGAACGAAATGGGGCCCCATGTCCATCGCCAGGATCAACCCGATATATACCGCCACAGTCAACGTAACTGGAGGTCGCCACGACGGCACCGCTGTCAGCGACGATGGGGTGCTCGACCTTCGCCTCTCACCGCCGGGTGCGAAGCGGGACGAGCCGTCCACCAATCCCGAGCAACTGTTTGCGGCGGGGTACGCCGCCTGTTACCAGAGCGCGCTGATGGGTGCCGCCCGCGCCGCTGGCGTCGACGCTTCCGAGAGCACCGTCTCGGCGGATGTTGCCCTGGGTAAGGAGGATGGCACGGACCTGTTTGGCCTGAAGGTTACGCTCACCGTTGCCATTCCGGGCGTTGACAAGGCACAGGTCCAGGAACTGGCGGAGGAAGCAGACAAGACCTGCCCGTACTCCCGCGCCACCAGGGGAAATATCGAGGTGGTCGTTCGCGCCGCCTAGTCGCTCGAACAACGCATGATGACATGGGGAGGTCTCTCGACCTCCCCTTTGTCGCGCACCCAAAATTTCGCGCCGCTTTCGCCGCGACCACGCTTTATCGACCAGTTCACACCGATTCCCGTCGCGGGGCTTGTGCTTCCACCCGTGCGCTGGGATAGTGACGCCACTCAACGGCCATCACCGGGTCCCAAGACGCGACGTCATGCAATTCCCCGAGCGCACACCTGGAGCACCACATGGTTGAAATCGAACTGGTCGCCACCGACGTCCGGAACGTCGATCTCGTCGTAGTGGGAGGTGGCCTCGCCGGGTCCTGCGCCGCCATCGCCGCCGCCCGCAAGGGCGCGTCGGTCGTGCTGGTGCAGGAACGCCCGGTGCTCGGTGGCAACAGCAGCAGCGAAGTCCGCGTCGGCCCGGTCGGCGCGTCCCAGAGCGGGTACCACCGCGATGCCCGGGAAACCGGCATCATCGAGGAGATCTTCCTGGAGGTTCGCGCCAGGGCATATGGGCTCAAGCAGTTTAACGGCAGCCACTACCCGTTTTGGGACGTCATCATCTCCGAGAAGGTCGAAGCCGAACCAAACCTCGAGCTCCTGCTCAACACCAGGGTGATCGGCGTCTCATCGTCCGAAACCAACGTCGAAGGCTACGAACGGCAAATCGACCGCCTCTGGGCGGTCCAGCAAGGCACTGAGCGCGTCTTCGACCTGTCCCCGAAGGCGGTGATCGACGCCACTGGCGACGGTTTCGTCGCCTTCCAGGCGGGCGCGCCGTTCCGCTACGGCCGGGAGGCGCGCTCCGAGTTCAACGAGTCGTGGGCACCGGAGGAAGCGGACGATATCGTCCTGGGGTCGAGCATCATGTTCGCCGCCCGCGACGTTGGGCGGCCGGTCCCGTTCGTCGCGCCCGAGTGGGCGCATGTGTTCGAGGACGAGGAATCGCTTCCCTATCGCGCCCACGAGAACTTCGACGCGGGTTACTGGTGGATCGAATGGGGCGGCACCACCGACACCATCCAGAACAACGAGGATATCCGCAAGGAGCTCCATCGGGCGGTGCTCGGCGTCTGGGACCACATCAAGAACCGCTGCACCGTCCCCGGCGTGCGCGAGCGGGCCGAGAATTGGGCGCTTGACTGGATTGGCCACATCCCCGGCAAGCGCGAGAGCCGCCGGTTCGAGGGCGACCACATCATGACCGAGCACGATGTCGTGCTCGGCCTGGATGGCGTTCCCACCGACGTGGTCACGCACGGTGGCTGGCCCATCGACCTCCACGCGCCGGACGGCGTGTACTCATCCGACAAGCCGTGTACCCAGCCTCCCCTGCCCGGCCTCTATGGCATTCCGCTCTCCGCGCTCTACAGCCGTACCGTCAGCAACCTGTATCTGGCGGGGCGCGACATCAGCACCACCCACGTCGCCCACGGCACGACCCGGGTGATGAAGACCTGCGCGGTCATCGGCGAGGCGGCGGGCGCGGCCGCCGCCCTGGCAATCTCCCGAAACCAGACCCCACGATGCCTCGCCCACGACCCCGCGTCCCTGCGCGACCTGCAAATCGGCCTCCTGCGGGATGGTCTCTACCTGCCGCTGCGCGACGACGCCGACCCGTGCGATCTGGCCCGCAAGCCTGGTGTCACGATGTCCGCCACAAGCCAGGGCACCCTTCGCCTCGGCGCGGACATGAAATGGGAAGAGGCTGGCACCGGCTTCCCGGAGCACAAGGGCATCGGCGATGCCGGTCGTGCCGTGGCGCTCGATCGGGCCCTCGGTCAGGCGTTCGTCATGAGCGAATCACGGCTCGACTTGGTCGAACTCGATCTGGTGTCATCCAACCAGGAGTCGACGACCGTCCGCCTGCAGGTACGCCAGGCGACGCAGCTTCGCGGTTTCGGGCCCCTCGATGCCGGGGCGGAGACCCTCGTGACGCTCGAAGCCGATGTCGCGCCTGGGACCAGCACCGTTCGATTCCAGCCGGACACCCCGATTGCCTGCACCCCGAACCGTCCGCTGGTGCTCGTGCTCGAGCCGGCGCCCGGCATTTCCTGGACGCTCACCGCCGAGGAACCACCTGGCACCCAGGCGGGCGGTTGGGACGCCGAACTCGGTTACTGGCGATGGTTCCACGGCACGCTGGCGTTCGATGTCGCACCGGTCAGCGCGCCGTACGGCCCGGAGAACATCGTATCCGGCATCAACCGGCCGGAGCAGGCCACTAATCTCTGGGTGTCCAACCCGTCCCAACCGTTGCCACAGGCCATCACGCTCACCTGGCCCGAGCCGGTGGAGATTGGCCGTGTCGAGGTGACTTTTGATTCACACCTCAGTGGCTGGGTTTGGGAAGGACCGTTCTCGACGGTGGTTCGCGACTACGAAATCTCGGCCGCAACCGATGGCGGTTCCACGGTCGTGGCGCGGGCCACCGGCAATCACCAGCGCCGCCGCGTTCACGACATCGCGCCAACCCTGACCAACCAACTCACGCTGGCCGTCACCGCCACGAACGGCATCGGTACCGCCCGGGTGGTGGAAATCCGCGTTTATCCGCCGGAGCATGACGAAACCCCTGGCGATCAGTCGCCAGGGGTTCATGCCAGGGGCCGATGGCCGCGCCAGGCGGGCACCGGCGATTAAGATCAGGACGGTCGAATCGAGAACAGGGCCGTAACTTCGTCGGTCGCATCGGTTCCCTCGGGCCAGCCGCCTCCAGCCTCGGCCCATTCATTCACGATCTCGTGCAGGCGCCGGTCGCTCATGATGAACCCGGACGCCGACGTGCCGCGCTTGCTGCCGCTGTCCTGGAGTTCGGCCAGTCCGACGCGCAGGTCCCGCACGAAGGCTCGCTTCTGGTCATCGGAGAACGCCTCCGTGAACGGGAAGAGCCGACTATCGCGGGTCTGCAGGTACAGGACCACCCGGTCCGCGAGCAACTGGTCGAAGGATGGCGACGGATCGATTTGAGCCACGGTGGGTGTACTCCTGGGTGGGCGGTGGGGACTGGCGACCGGCTCCCGCTGCGAAAGCCGCGCTAACCGGTCGAATGGCCGGGCAGGGTATCCATCCGCCCGACGGTGTTTGCTGGCAGAATTGTACCGTGAGCCGCACCCGGGATGCCCCTGGCGCCGCGGCTTTTCCATACACGGGATCACAGATCGAACATCCCCACGGAAGGATCGCTTCATGTCGTCCGAGATTGCCCGCAACGCCACCCTGGTCGAGACCCTCGACAACGGTCTCACCGTGTTCCTGCGGGAAAAGCACGATGCGCCGGTCGCGTCCTTCTGGGTCTGGTACCGGGTTGGAAGCCGGAACGAACGGCCCGGCCTGACCGGCATCTCTCACTGGGTGGAGCACATGCAATTCAAGGGCACCCCGTCGCTCGCCAAGGGGGCCATCTTCGGCGAGGTGTCTCGCGTCGGCGGCACCCTCAACGCCATGACGTCCACCGACTGGACCGCCTATTACGAAACGCTCCCGGCCGCCCAGCTCGACCTCTCCCTTCGCATCGAGTCCGATCGCATGGTGAATTCCATCTTCGATCCGGAGGAGACTGAGAGCGAGCGCACCGTCATCCTCTCCGAGCGGCAGGGCGCCGAGAACCGCCCCACCTACCATCTGTCGGAAGAGGTGATCGGCGCGGCGTTCCAGGCCCATCCCTACCGGCACATGGTGATTGGCTACGAGAACGACCTGCGCCAGATCAGCCGCGACGACCTCTACAACCATTACAAGCAGTACTACGCCCCGAACAACGCCTTCATCAGCGCGGTTGGGGACTTCGACGCCGCGGAGTTGATGGAGCGGATTCGCCAGGCGTTCGGCGACATCGCCCCGAACGGGGCTGAGCTTCCGCGCGTCGCCCAGGACCCACCGCAGCGTGGAGAGCGCCGCGTCGTGCTCAAGCGCCCCTCCCCGGCGTCGTACATGATGATGGGCTACCGGATGCCCGGCGCCAGGCACGCGGACGTCCCGGCCCTCCTCGTCGCCGATGCATTGCTTTCCGGAGCGAAGCCAATGGGCATGGGGGGCGGCAGCGCCATGGGTAGGTCGTCCCGCCTCTACCGCGCGCTGGTCTCCACCGGGCTCGCGCGTTCGGCCGGTTCCGGGGCGAACCTCCACATCGATCCGCATCTCTGGACCTTCTCCGCGACGGCCCTGCCCGGGATTGAGCCGGAACGGATCGAGTCGGCGATCGAGACCGAAATCGAGCGACTGAAGACCGAGCTGGCCAGCGAGGAAGAGTTCGTCAAGGCGCGTAAGCAGATTCGCGCCCAGTACGTCTACTCCCGGGAATCCGTTACCGCCGAGGCGTTCTGGCAGGGCCAGATGGAGATCATCGATCACGCGGGACGCGTCGATACGCTCGCGGACGAACTCGCGGCCGTGACCCCCGAGGATGTCCAGCGCGTCGCCCAGGAATGGCTCGTCACCGGCCAGCGCACGACGGGGTGGCAACTTCCGGACGACGACGTGACCGTGGCTGGCGTGGACATTCCGGACATCGTCGAACCCGCCGCCTTCACCTCGCCCGAGCCGCAACTCGTCTGGGGACTCGACGGCGGATCAAACTCCCACAACTTCCATCGCACCGAATTGTCGAACGGCATCGTGGTCCTCTCGCAGCCTCGACCCGGAGCGGAGACTGTCGAGGCCACCATCAGCTTCGCGGCTGGTCAGTCGGCCACCGGCGAGCAGGTCGCGGGGCTACCCGCCATCACCGGCAGGATGCTCAACCGCGGCACGGCCCACCATACCTTCGACGAATTCAACGAAGCGGTCGACGGACTGGGGGCCATGCTCTCGGTGGAGATCGACCGTGACGATATCGACGTGTCGTTCCACAGCCTCGTCGAGGACCTGGACACGATGTTCTCGCTGGCGGCGGAGATCATTCGCGAACCGTCTTTCCCGGAAGAGGAGCTTGAGAAGGTGCGCCAGCAGGCGATCACCGGCCTGAAGGAGCAGGAATCCGACACTGGATCGATGGCATCCCGCGCCGTCCGGGAGCAGCTGTATCCGGAGGGGCACCCGTATCGGTTGCCCACGTCCGGCGAAATCGACACGGTCGAGGCGATGACCCGCGACGACCTCGCCCGCTATCACCAGCGCGCCTTCGGGCCGAACGTCGCCACCGTCGCGGTGGTCGGCGGTATCAACGATCCGGGGGAAGCCGCCCGTCACGTCGAGCGAGTCTTCGGGGACTGGACCACTCGTGTCCCGGACGCCCTCGCCGTGCCGGCGATCGATCCTCCGGCGGGAACGATCCGCAAGTCGTACGTGGTGCGCGGCAAGAGCCAGGCCGATCTCGCCATCGCCTACCCGACGCTGCCTCGCTCGCTGGACAAGCCCTACTTCGCGATCAGCACCGCCAACCTGATCCTTGGACAGCTCGGCCTGATGGGACGACTTGGCGCGAATGTCCGTGATCGCCAGGGCCTCGCCTATTACGCCTACAGCTCGTTCGCCGGGGGCCAGGCCAACAGCACCTGGAACGCCAGGGCCGGCATCGATCCCGGCAATGTCCAGCGCGCCCTTGATGGCATCCTGGAGGAGGTTCGGCGCCTTCGCACGGAGCTGGTGACCGAGGACGAGATGGCCGACGCCCGCAGTTACCTGATTGGCAGCCTGCCGCTCGGGCTGGAGAGCCTCGGTGGGGTGGTCGGACTCCTGCTGTCCATCGAGAAGCATGGGCTTGGACTCGACTACCTCGATCGTTACCCCGGATTCATCGAACAACTCACCCGCGAAGACCTTCTCGCCGCCGCGCAAGCGTATCTCGACCCAGACCGCCTCGTGATTGGCGTCGCTGGCCCGGAGTCCATCGACCAGTGACCGACGTCCACGAAACCATTCAGCTCGTCCGCGTCGCCGCCGGGATGCCTCGCGTCATCGGCCAGAATCGCGATGGCGATGTCCTCAGCGGCATCGCCAAGCGGGAGTTGAACCAGCCGAACATCATCGTCCGCCAGACCAATATCGACGGCGACGGCCAGGCCGACCTCCGGAATCATGGAGGCATCGACAAGGCGGTCTACTGCTATCCGCGCGAGCACCGTGCCCGGTGGGCCGAGGAGATCGGCTACGACCAGGAGGAAGCCCCGTTCGGTGAGAACCTGTCGGTCACCGGCATCTTCGAGGACGAGGCCCGCATTGGCGATGTCTGGCAATGGGGAACCGCCATCCTGCAAATCAGCCAGCCGCGATGGCCCTGCTACAAGCTGGCGATGCACAGCGGACACCGGGACATGGTGAAGCGGTTCGTCGAGTCGGGCCGGAGTGGCTGGTACCTGCGGGTACTGCAGGAAGGCGTCGCCCCGACGTCAGGTGCCATCCAGATTGTGGAACGCGATGATCTGGAGGTCACGGTCCGGGAGGCGATGCTCGCCCGGCGCGGGAAACTCGACCCCTCGGAGGCCACCCGTGTTTACGAGCACCCAGCACTGGCCGCCGCCTGGGCGCCATAGCGCCGATCGACACCAAACAGTAGGGGAGAACCTCGTGTTCTCCCTGGATTCCCCTAGGGGAGCGTCTCGGCCAGGCCGATCAGGTTCCGAGCTGCCGGTAGTGCACCAGGTTGGTTTGTCCGGCCCGGTCCGTCATCGGCAGCGAACCCACGATGAGCACCCACTCGTTCAGCCCAGCCAGTCCGGCCTCGGCGATTGCCTGGCCGGCCTTCTTGAACAGCGAGTCCGGGTCGGGCTCCACTGGCACCACCACGCTCTCCACGCCCCAGACCAGGTTCAGCCGCCGGGCGACCTCCTCGGTGTCCGCGACCGCGATCAGGGGCGGGTCTGGCCGGTACTTGGCGATGCGCTTCACCGCTCCACCGGTCTTGGTGAACACCACCATGTGCTGGGCGGGTGAGTGCTCGCCCAACTGGAACGCCGCCCGCGCGATGGCATCGGCGAATCGTTCCACCGGGCCGGCGCTTTCGCTCGCCAACGCGATCTCGGAGGCGGCGGTGGAGCGAATCGTTGCGCCTTTCTCCACCTCGCGAATGATGCGGTCCATGACCCGCACCGCCTCGACCGGGTACGCGCCGATCGCGGACTCCGCCGAGAGCATCACGGCGTCGGTGCCGTCCCACACCGCGTTGGCCACGTCGCTCGTTTCGGCCCGGGTGGCGACCGGATGCTCGATCATCGACTCCATCATCTGCGTGGCGGTGATGACCGGAACGCCCAGGCGGTTGGAGACCTGAATGATGTCCTTCTGCGCCCGGGGCACCCGCTCCGGTGGCAGCTGAACGCCGAGGTCACCCCGGGCGACCATCACGCCGTCCGACGCTCCAGCGATCTCCTCGAGGTTTTCCAGCGCCTGCGAGCGCTCGATCTTCGCGATGATTCCTGGCTGTTCGCCCGCGTGCTTGTTCGCTTCGTCCCGGGCCGCCTGCACGTCCGATGCGTCGTTGATGAAACTCAGGCCCAGGAAATCCACGCCAAGGCCCACGGCGAACTCGACATCGCGCTTGTCGGCCTCGGTCAGCGCCCCGCCGGTGATCGGCGCGCCGGGCAGCGTCACGCCCTGGCGCTCCTTGAGCTTGCCCCCGCGAACGACCGTCGACGTCGCGAACTCGTCGCCGACGGCATCGACCACGAGTTCGATCAGGCCGTCCGAAATGAGCACCCGGGAGCCTTGCTCGATCACGTTGAGCAGGTTGTCGTAGTTGATGCCGATCGTGTCCGACGTACAGAGCATCCCACCGGTTGGGTAGAGCCGCACGCTGGCGCCGTTCTCGATGTCCACTGATCCGCCTGGCGTGGACTGGCCGGCGGTGCGGATCTTCAGGCCCTGCAGGTCGAACAGGATCGGCACGCGAATCCCCAGGCGGTCAGCCGCCTCGCGGGTGTTGCGAATCCGCAGTTCCCGCTCGGCCTGCGTGCCGTGGGCCGCGTTGATCCGCACGACATTCGCGCCAGCCTGGAGAAGTTCCGTGAGTTGTTCGATGGAATCGCCGCTCGACGGTCCAAGCGTTGCAACAATCTTTACCCGGCGATCCATAAATGTCGGCGCTCCTTGTGAACGGGGGTGGCAAGGCAGACCAGGGTCGACTGCCCGTGAATGTCTCCATGGTAGCAACACTTCGCCACGCTGGGCCATGACAACGACCCCGCCACCACGCGCCGGATCGAGCGACGCGGCGAAAAGGGGGCCCGCCGCGATGGCGAGCCCCCTTTGTCGAGTGATTTCGCTGGATGCTACTCGTATCGCAACGCTTCCGCCGGGATGACCCGCGATGCCTGCCGCGCGGGAATCCACGCCATCAGCAGCGCCGCCACGATCGACAGCGACAGCGTCACGATGATCGTGTCCCATGGAACAATGAACGAGACCGAACCGCCCGCGCCTTCGGTGAAGGATTCGCTGGTCATCAGGGTGTAGGCCAGGATCAGCCCGAACACCGCCCCGGCGAGAACACCCAGGATCACGATGATCGTGGACTCGAGCACGAACGCCTGCTGCACCACCCGCCGCTGCACGCCGAGCGCGCGAAGCATGCCGATCTGCTGGCGACGTTCCACCACCGCCCGGTAGGCGATCACGCCCACCGCCGCGATGCCGACGATCAATCCGAGTCCCATGAAGCCCTGGAGGACGTACATGAATGACTGCTGAGTGGACTGATCGTCCTTCATCTGCTGCTCCAGATCGGTCGCGACCGCGCCATAGGGCAGCAGGTTGACCTCGATCTGCCGGGCGACCTCGTCGGGATCGGCGCCATCGGCCACATGGACGTAGTACGACACATCGGTTGGACCGTTGGCCGGGAAAATGGCCTCGGAAGTGGGCGTGCCGACGTAGGCGCCGAAGAGCATCGAGAACTCGTCATCGATCACTCCAATCACGCGTACCTGGTGCTCCTGGTCATCCCCGGTCTGCACCGTGATCGAGGGAGCGTCGAAAGTGCCTTCGTTCGAGGTTCCGGCCATGGTCGAGACCGGCTCGCCAAACCCGGCTGGCGCGCCTTCCGCCAGCCCGACGTTGATCACCATCACGTCCGGTTCGGTCCGCAATGCCTCAATGATCGCCTCGTCACTGTCATAGCCGTTGGCGCGGGCCTGGAACGTGAGGTCGCTGCCGTCGAGCCAGGCGTTGTCCACCGTCGATGTCTCCAGGCCGGAGAGGTCGCCATCGGAGTCGATGAACTGGGTGCCGCCCTGGTTCGGGTAGTCCACGCGGCCGATCGAAGCGATCTGGCTGGTGTCCACGCCAGTGGATTCAAGGGTGGCCTGGAAGTCCTCGACCGGATTCTCCTTGGCCACGTTGACCCGCACGTCCCAGCCAGCGTAGGCCTTGTCGTTCAGGAACGCGGCCGCGAAGTTGGAATTGATGGCGGCGATCATCACCAGCGAGAACACGATCAGGCTGAACATGGCGATCGTCATGCCCGTCCGGCCTTTGTTCGCGCCGGGGTACGCCACGGCCAGTCGCGACGCGAGCAGGAAGCCCTTCACGCGGCTGCCAAGGTGCTCGACCACGGACAGCACCGAGTCAAGGTTCTGCACGATGATCAGCGTGGACGCTGCCACAATACAGATGCCCGACACGAAGAACATTTCGATGTTGCCGTTCATCTCGCCGAAGAGATTGCTGAATGCTTCTTCAGGCAGCAACCAGAACACGAGCGTGATCAGGCCGGCGATGGTCAGTACCGGCCGCGACTTCATGCCGAAGTAGGTCAGAATGCCAGCCAGGCCGAACGGGATCAGCGTGAACCCGATCGTGAATGGAGCTTGCTGCTCCACATTCAATCCGGTCACCAGCAGCAATGCACCCGCCACGATCATGACGATCGACCAGATCAACTGCTTGCGGTTTCGCTTGGCCACGTACGCATCGGGAATGTCGCGAACCGCCGCCACGATGTTGAGCCGGCTTACGCGCCAGGACGAAATGGCCACGGCGAGGAAGGTGATCACCACCCCAAGGCAGTACGCGATGACGAGGCTGCGCGGCTCGAAGTGGGGCGTGATATCGAAGGCATCGCCAAGCAACGCTTTGAACGCCTGCGAGATGCCCCAGGCCGCCGCCACGCCGAGGGCGGTGCCGACGATACCCGAGAGCAGCGTGTACCCGGCTCCTTCCGAAAGGAATTGCTGGATCAGTTGCCGCCGTTGGGCGCCAACCGCCCGGGTCATGCCCATCTCGGCTCGTCGCTCGGCCGCCAGCATGGTGAAGATGAGCACGATGAGCAGGATGCCGACGCCGATCGAAAACAGGCCGAACACGATGAAGAACGTCACGAAGATGCTGGCCACGAGTTCGGCGATCTCGACATTGTCCTGCTTGATCGGCACCGCGCCGAGGTTGTCGTCCGCCAGGGCCTCGTTGAGCGTCGCGGTCACCGAATCGCTGTGCGTCAGGCCGCCTTCGGCGTCGCCGGAGTTGGAGACCGCGACGGCGGAGATCTGGCCTTCCTGGCCCGTCAATTGCTGGAGCCGGGCGAGGCTCATCAGCGCGCCGGACTCGCTGACGTTCACGGTGCCGGTGATGACGCTGTCCGGCACGATGCCGGCCACCGTGGCGGTGTATGGCTCGTTCGCGACGAAGAAGACCACGGTGTCGCCGGTCGAGGCGGCGAGGTCGTCGGCGGCGTTCTCGCTCAGGTAGATGCCTGTATCGCCAAGCTCGTCGACGTTGATCGCGGTGCCATTGGTGTCGTTGACGCCGCCAATATGGTCGATCGAGTCCTGGCTGAGGCCGGCGATGTTCACGCCTGGCTCGGTGCCGGTCGCGATTTGCGACAGCGAGTCCATGTCCGTCGCGCCAGTTGGGTCGTTTGTGCCGACGTTGACGAACGGGGCCCGGCTGAACAGCACGCCAGCCACGCCGTCGATCTCGTCGTTCCCCTCGGCCACGTCGCGCACGAGTTGGACCGAGTCCTCAGGGATGGTTCGCAGGAACGCCTGCGCGATGTTGGGATCTTCGTCGGGGTTGTTGTCGTAAACAATGATCTCGTCGAGCGGGCCAAGGCCATCCACCGCCGCGCTCCGCACCGAGTAGTTGAGCGTGTCGCCGGTGCCCAGCGCCGCCGACATGATAAGCGTCGCCAGCATCAGGCCAACCACGATAAGCGTGGTTTGGGCCTTGCGGCGGGGGATGTTCCTGATGCCCAGCTTGAAGATCACGGGGCGGCGCCAGGCGATGAACGCGACGGAGAGCAAACAGATCCCCAGCATCACCAGCAGCACCACCATGATCGATTGCATGGGTATGCCAAAGAGTTTTTCCATCGAGGGTTACCTTCCGGGATGAACCGTCACCGCGCGAGCGCGGCGCCGGGGTGATGTCATGCCTGGGCGACGAGCTGGTCTTCCTGGTTGTCGAAGATCGGCCTGGTTCCATCGGGCAGTGGCTGTGCCTCCGGGAATTCCTCGCCGACGATCGAGCCGTCCTGCATGCGCACGATCCGGTGGGCCAGGTTGCCCACGCCCTGGTCGTGCGTAACCAGCACGATCGTCAGGCCACGTTCCCGGTTGAGCGTTCGCAGCAGGTTCATGATGTCGCCAGCCGACTTTGAGTCCAGCGCGCCTGTCGGCTCGTCCGCCCACACGATGGCCGGGTTGTTCACCAGGGATCGCGCGATGGTCACGCGCTGCCGCTGACCGCCGGAGAGTTCGGCCGGCCGGTGGTGGGCCCAGTCCTTGAGTCCCACGATTTCGAGGGCCTCGAGCGCCCGCTTTCGCGACTCGGATGGCTTCACGTTGGCCACCAGCAGCGGCAGCTCCACGTTCTCGACCGCGCTCAGCACCGGCAGCAGGTTGTACACCTGGAAGATGAACCCCATCCGCCGGGCCCGGTAGTTGGTGCGCTTCTTGTCGCCCATCTCGGCGAGGTCCTCGCCGTCGAGCCAAATCGTGCCTTCGTCGATGTCGTCGAGGCCTGAGAGGCAGTTGAGCAGGGTCGTCTTGCCGCAACCAGACGGACCCATCACCGCCACCATCTCCCCGCGTCGCACCGCGAAGTCGATTCCCTTGAGCGCGTGCAGTTTCGCGTTGCCGGTGTCGTAGATCTTCACGACGCCTTTGGCCTGGATGATGCCGTTCGATTCGTTAATGGAAGACGTATCGTTTTTTCGCTTTCTCAGAACCATATGTGTTAATCCCCTCACATGGTGTGCCGCCGGGGCGACTGTTGCATTCACAAAGCAGGCAATCGCGCTGGAAGGCCAATGATCCTCCCAGCAGGCCTTCGGTTTCGTACCCAACACTAACGCGGCACGCAGGGGGTTTCGCGTCAAAAATGTTACAGAAGGATGGATGTCGTGACACGTCCGGTCGATCCTGGCCGGTTGCCCGATGTGGTACGCTGCACCACCCTCCACGGAGGGCGATTCATCAGTCAGGACGCGGCTATCGAAGGGTTGCCGCCTCCCCTATGATGGAATCAGGGCCGATTGGCCGGCCCGTGGGTGAGAAGGGACGTGGCGGTCGTGGATGCGTTGACGTCGACCTGGAATTTCATACGGGACAATCAGGATCGATTCAACGACTTGCTCGTATCGCATGTGCGTATCAGCATGGTTGCCCTCCTCATCGCGGTTGCGTTGTATGTTCCGCTGGGCGTGCTGTTCGCGCGGTGGGACCGGGTCGGATCACCCGCCGTCGGGGTGCTCGCGTCATTGCGCGTCATCCCATCCCTGGCACTGGTCTTCATCTTCGTGCCGTGGCTCGGCTTCGGGTATCGACCCGCGTTGCTCGCGCTGGTGCTGCTCGCGGCGCCGCCAGTTCTCATCAACACGTTCGCGGGGTTGCGCGGTATCGATCCGGCGGCCATCGAGGCGGCCCGTGGCCTGGGAATGAACCCCTACCAGGTGTTCTTCAAGGTCCAGTTGCCGCTTGCGTTGCCGCTTCTGCTGGCAGGCATCAGGAATGCCGCCGTGGAGATCATCGCCAGCGCCACGCTCGCGTCGTTGATTGGGGTGAAAACACTCGGGCAGTTCATCTTCACTGGCATCTCGCTGCTCGATGTGACCTATCTCCTTGCTGGCGGATTGCCAATCGTGGCGCTGGTGCTCATCATCGAAATGGTCTTCGGCACGCTGGAACGGCTCGTCACGCCGTCCAGGCGCCAGTCCCGACCATCTCGCATCCTGTCCCGGTTTACGTCGAACGAAAGGGTCTCAACCGCATGATTACTCGTCGCACGATAGTCAAGGGCGCGATCACCGCCCCGGTCGCCGGCGGAATGCTCGCGGCGCTGCAGTACTCGCCGGCCGCCGCCCAGGACCTCACCGTCAAGGTTGGGTCGAAGGACTTCACCGAGCAGTTCATCCTCGGCGCCATGTACATGAAGGTGCTCGAGGACATGGGGATCTCCACCGAGGACAACACGAACCTCGGTGGCACGCAGATCGCCCAGGAAGCGCTTGTCAACGGCGATATCCATCTTTACCCCGAATACACGGGCACCGCCCTCACGGAGGTCCTCGGCCTCTCGATCGAGGACGCGCTGGGTGGAGGCTCCGATGCCGCCACGCCTGGCGCGGACGCGGCGACTCCGGTCGCGGACGATCCGTCCCAGGTTGTGTTCGATCTCGTGAAGTCCGCCTATGCCGAGCAGTTCGGTTTGGCCTGGCTGGAGCGCTCACCCGCCAACAACACCCAGGCCCTCGCCGTGAAGCGCGAGTTCTCCGACGAGCAGGGCATCACCACCATCTCCCAGTTGGCCGAGGTGGTCGGTGAGCTGATCATCTCGGCTCCGGCTGACTTTCCCGAGCGCGAGGATGGCCTGCTTGGCCTGCAACGCGTTTACGGCGCGGGCTTCGCCGATGTCGAGGTTCTGCCGGTCGCGCCCGGCCTGAAGTACCAGGCCCTGCTCGATGACCAGGCCCAGGTGGTTCTCGCCTTCGGCACCGACGGCCAGATCGCCGGGTACGACCTCGTCGTGCTGGAGGACGATCTTGGTCTGTGGCCGCCGTACAACGTCGCCCCGGTTGTCCGCCAGGAAGTGCTCGACGCCTATCCCGACGTGGAGACCCGGTTCAACGAGGTCACCCTCTCGCTCACCGGCGAGGTCCTGAGCGGCCTCAACTGGCGTGTGGATGGCGACGACAAGGAGGAGCCGTCCGATGTGGCGGAGTCCTACCTGACCGAGAATGGATTCATCGGCGGCTAACAGCCGTGAATGGCTTTTCGCCATGCGCGAAGAGCCAGCGTGGGGAGCGGGCCGGCCGGCTCGCTCCCTGGCCGTATCGGAGGCCAGCATCAGCGTGAACGGACAGGCGAGCGATTCGTCATCATCACGGGACCGTGTCCAGGGCAGCTCGGTTCAGTTTCGCGGCGCCACCAGGGTCTTTCCCGGCAACGACGTCCCGGCGGTCAACGATGTCACCATGGACATCGCGCCGGGCGAACTGGTCGTGCTGCTCGGCACGTCAGGAAGCGGAAAGACCACCCTCCTCAAGATGGTGAACCGGCTTGAGGAGCCGACCTCTGGAACGATCCTGGTCAACGGCGAGAACGTCCAGTCCCTGCCCGCCGCGTCGCTGCGTCGCCACATCGGGTATGTCATCCAGCAGGCTGGCCTCTTTCCGCACATGCGCGTCCGCGACAACGTCGCGGTGGTGCCCCGGTTGCTTAAGTGGGACAAGGCGCTCATCGAGGCCAGGGTTGTCGAACTTCTCGACCTCGTTGGCCTGCCGGACCACGCGTTCGGGCAACGCTACCCCACCCAACTTTCGGGTGGCGAGCAGCAACGCATTGGGCTTGCCCGTGCCCTCGCGGCCGAACCTCCCACGCTGCTCATGGACGAGCCATTCGGCGCGCTCGACGCGATTACCCGGCGGCGGCTGCAGGACGAACTGCGCCGGATCCACAAGCTCCTCGCCCCCACCATCCTGTTCGTGACCCACGACGTGGATGAGGCGATTCGCCTCGCGGACCGCATCGCCGTGATGCGGGGAGGAAAGCTGCTCCAGGTTGGCACGCCGCTTGACCTGATCCTGCATCCCGCCGACGAGTTCGTGTCCGACCTGGTTGGCGCCAACGACGCCATCCGGCGCATGCGCCTGATCCCGGTGGAAGCCGCCATCCTGCCCGGGGACGCGACTTCCGCGAACGGCCATCCCCGGCTCGAATCCGGCGCCACGCTCCACGAAGCGTTCAACCTGCTGCTGCTGGAGAATCACGACAGTCTCGCCGTCACCGATGGGTCGGGCGAGGTTCGGGGCATGGTCACCATGGAATCGCTGCGCGAGGCCGTGAACGGCAACACGCCCGACCCATCGGCCGAACCGCTGACGGCGGGTTAAGGCATGGACCTTCGCTACCTGCGGCAGAACCACGACGTCGTCTGGGATCGAACCCTGGAGCACCTCCAGCTTTCCCTGACCGCGCTCGCCATCGCCCTGCCAGTCGCGTTGCTGATCGGCCTGCTGGCGATCCGATTCCACACGCTTACCTTCCCGATCGTCACGTTGCTCGGCATTCTCTATACGTTGCCCAGCCTCGTCGTGCTGGTGCTGCTGATCCCCACCCAGGGCATTGGCAATCGGCCCGTGCTGATCATGCTGGTGATGTACGCGCAGTTCTTCCTCGTGCGGAACATCGTCGCCGGCATTCGTGGCGTGGATCCCGCCGCGATCGACGCCGCGAGAGGTCTCGGCATGACGCCGTTCCAGGTGTACTGGAAGCTGACCTTGCCGCTGGCCCTCCCGGTCATCCTGTCCGGAGTGCGCATCGCCCTGGTGACCATCGTCGGCTTGGCCGTTTTCGGCGGCCTGATCAGCGCCGGGGGGCTTGGACGCGTCCTGTTCGAGGGGATCAATCGCGACTATCCGTCGATGGTCCTCGCCGGAATCATCGCCATCGTCGCGCTGTCGCTCGCCATCGACCTGGTGCTTCGCCTGATCGAGATGACGACACCCGCCGCGCGGGCTCGCCGGGCCGGCAAGGCGTAGGCGATGCGCCGCCACCCTCCGTGGTGGCTAGTGTTCCGACCAAAACAGGACAGGTCCGGGGAGAGTAGCGGAAGTCGACGTCCCCGGGTCTGGCCGTTCCCCGGCATGATCCGCCGGGAACGAGGTCACTCCTGATCAGACTGACCGGACAAGCGGGCGAGACGCTTCCTGCGCAGCAGGTCCAGCGCTTCGTCCTCGGGAGACAGTTCCTCGCGCTCGTCGTCGGCCTCGGACTCAGGAGCGTCCTCGTAGGAGTCGTTGTCGTCCACAACGTCCTCGTCGCGGCCAGGCATTAGCAGGTCGGACACCAGGCTCGCTTCGAGGTCAGGCTCCACCACCCGGTCCTCGGGTATCTCGCCCAATACCTCGACCACCAG
>JAEWEG010000028.1 GCA_023389575.1 Chloroflexota bacterium
GAGCCTTCCGAGAAGGTGCCCGAGGAGCTATCGAGGCCCTCTTCGATACCATCCTGGAAGTCGTCCAGGTCGGAATCGGAGATTTCCTCGTCGGCGGTAATGTAGGTCAGGATGCCCGAGCTGAGCATGCCTGGAACGACGTCGGGGTCTGTGTCGAGGCCGTGGGTCACATTGCCGACGGCGCCTTCGAGCTCACCCAGACCAGAGGAAAACGCGTCGACAACCTCGGCATTCTCCGGAGTGCCATCGACCGGGGCCAGGAAGCCTTCCGGAAGGTCGGCGTCGGTCGGGGCTTCTTCGAGGGCAACGGCGAGATCTTCAGGATCGACAGCCAATACGGATTCCGCCACCGCGTCGACATCGGCCGTGGTTTCCGTCTCTATTTCCTGGGCGGCGACCGCGTTGCCAGTTGACAGGACCAAGCCCATCAGCAGCATCGCGAGAAAGAATGTTCGTTTCACAGGGGACCCTTTCATGAAATGCGTTGGTACGATCACCGTCCGATCAGCCTGGTCGATCCTCCCGCGAACACGGGTTGGTTCGACCGTTCGAACCCCGTACTTGCCAGTGCCAGCCGCGCTGGCGCGGGGGCAAGTGTACCAGCGGATGGGATGCATTTGCCCGGGAAATCGTAACAACTCCATCAAAATTCACCTCGGCCGTGGCGGCGACCGGGTATTATCCTGCTAGTGTTTCGTGCGATTCAACCACGCCCCATCCCAACCATGGCCATGGAAGGCCAGGAGTTCAGCCACATGATCTATTGCCCCGACTGCGGCACCGCGAATGACGAGGGAGCCCGTTTCTGTGACTCGTGTGGGCGGTCGCTCGAGGACGTGAAGGCGGCCTCGTCGGCGGCGAACCCCTCGATGCGAAATGACCAGAAGGATAGCCAGGGTCGAATCCTGGCCGACGACGGCAAGCCCGTTGGCGATGACATCGACGACACCCCAGGCGGCGAGCGGCTGGTCTGGAAAGGACGACCCAGCAAGTTGTGGTCGCCGCGAATGGCTCTGACCAATCGCTATCGGCTGACGAATCAGCGGATGGTGATGGAGTTCGGCTTCATCGGCCGAAGGACCGAGGAGATCGACCTCTACCGCATCAACGATGTGTCGGTGAAGCAGAACCCGTTCGAACGCATCGTGGGCATCGGCGATATCTACGTGTCGTCGGCGGACTCTTCCACTCCCCACAAGTTCCTGCACAACATTGGCGATCCGGTGCGGGTGAAGGACATCATCCGCGAGCTGGCCAGGATCGAGCGCCACAAGCGGCGCGTGCTGTTGCGTGAGGACGTGGGGATCGACGAGTTCTAGCGGGCGCCCGTCAGGCGGGGCACTCCGCGGTGAGTGCCTCGTCGAGACGAGCGAGATCGTCGTCGGTCACATACCCCTGCATTGAGAGCCGGACGCAGGTGATGCCGTTGTGCGTCATGCACGGGATCTCGATGTCGTGACGGTTGAGCAGGGCGTCGCGTAGCTGGGCGGCATGGTCGCCCGCCGTCACCTCGACGAGCGCCATTTGGCTGAACCATTCGCGCGTGTTGGGCATGATCGGTTCCAGGCCGGTTCGATCGAGCCGATCCTGGCGGAAGGCCGCGAGACGCTCGTGACAGGATGCGCGAACGGCGTTCCAGTCGTGCTCGCGCTGGAACTCGATGCCGCGCGGAACTGCGAGGAACGAGGAGATATCCCGTGTGCCTTGCTGCTCGTTCCGCGTGCGGAAGGTGTTCGAGGGATGCCACCCCCAGCTGATGGTGAGCGATTCGATCCACTCCTGCTGGTCTGGGTGGACGTAGAGGAACGCGGAGCCTTTGGGGGTGCAGAGCCACTTGTGGCAGTTGCCAGAGTAGATGTCGACTCCCATCGCGGTGAGATCGAGCGGGATTTGGCCGGGCACATGGGCGCCATCGACGATGGTGAGGATGCCTTCGGCCCGGGCGCGGCGACAAATCTCCTCGACCGGCAGGATGATGGCCGTGCCGGAGGTGATGTGGCTCATGAAGATGGCCTTGGTCCGGCTGGTGACCTGCGACCAGATGGCCTCGACAATGGCGTCCTGAGTGGTGAAGGGCAGGGGGATATCGGCCTTGATGTAGGTCGCGCCAAACCGCTGGCAGAGGTGATCCCAGGTGTAGTCGAGCGCGCCGTATTCGAGGCTGGTGGAGAGGATTTCGTCGCCGGGGGCCAATGGGAACGAGCGGGCGATGACGTTGATGCCGGACGTGGCGTTGACCACGAAGGACAGGTCCTCTGGCTGGGCGTTCAGGTACGAACCAAGCGACGACCTGGCCCAGGCCAGCAATGATTCGTGGCGCCGGAAGAATTCGACCGGTTGGCGCTCAAGCTGCGTCTGCCAGGCAGTGTAGGTGTCCCACACCGGCCTCGGGCAGGCGCCAAACGAGCCGTGATTCAGGAAAACCACGTTGTCATCGAGCATGAAGTGCTCGCGAAGGCTCTCTGGTGACTCGGCCTGGGTGGAAGTCGCCAAGCTGGTCGTCACGGTCATTCGTTGCATTCCTGCCCGGGGTGGTTCCCGACGTGGGGCGAAGGTCGCCCGACCTTGCAACGGGCCTCTCCTACTGGAGAGACCCGTTGGCGAAATCGATGGTGAAATCCTATCAGGTATCGCGCTACTGTCGACCGGTCGGAGCATCCGCGGTGATGTACAGCTCGCGGACGTTCGGGTTGGCGCCACCGAAGAACCCTGGCCAGTGCCAGGCGGCGATGCCGTTGACGTCTGGTTCAAGGGCGGGACCACCGACATACGGCTTGATGAGCTGGATCGGGGTCTGGAAGTAGGTGAACACGGCTGGGACATCCTCGACGAGAATGCGTTCGACCTCCTTGAACATGTTGATGCGCTCTTCGGGATCGCCGAGGAAGTTCGAGGCCTCGTCGTAGAGCCGGTCGTACTCCTCGTTGGACCACGGGTGGCGGCCACCGGTCTTCCAGACGCTGAGCATGTTGGATGGGTCGAAGAAATCCATGCCGTACGAGACCCAGCCGAACTGGATCGTCTTCATGTCGGCGTAGAAGGCATTGCGGTCCATGGTCTGCAGCTCAACGTCGATGTTGAGATGGTTCTTCAGCATGGTGCCGTAGGCCTGCGTGGTGGCAACTTCGATGGGTGTGCCACCGCCACGAACGGTCATGACGAGTTCGGGGAAGCCTTCGCCATCGGGGTAGCCAGCCTCGGCGAGCAGTTGCTTGCCAAGTTCCGGGTCGAACGCCTGGATGCCGGCCAGTTCCTCGGTGTTCGACCCGGGGAAACCCGGGGCGAGGAACGAGGGAGCGGCGTTCGCCTGCGGACCCCAGATTTGCTCCTTCATGGCGTCGCGATCGATGACGTGGCTGAACGCCTGGCGGACGAGCTTGTTGTCGAATGGCGCCATCGTGACGTCGAAGAAGAAGTAGAGGCAGGCGAAGTCACCCACGCCCTGATAGATCTGGGACGCGGTCTCCGGGTCCGCCTGCATGAGCTGGAGTTCGGCGGGCGCCGGCCCTTCCATGTAGTCGATCTCGTCGGCCTCGTACAGGGTGAATGACTGCGCCGGGGCGGCGAACTTCTGGATGATCTTCTGGAGCGGCACTTCCCAGGGGCCGCTGTAGGCCTCGTTCCGCTCGAAGGTGAGGTACTGGTCGCGCACCCATTCGGTGAGGATGAAGGGGCCGGACGAGACGCAGGTTTCCGGGTTTGAGTTGTAGAGCGGGCCATGGGTTTCCAGCGCCGCCTTCGACAAGGTTGGGGAATAGAGAAGCTTCGCCGGAAGATAGGGTGAGGGGTTGACCGTCTCGAAGACGAGTTCGAACTCGTTGGCGCCCTGGCGGACCCCCAACTCTTCCAGGGGTACTTCGCCCGCGAGACACTCGGAGAAGTTGAGGATATCGCCATCCCAGAACCAGGCGAAGTCCCAGGCATGCTCGGGATCGGCGGCGTACTGGAACGTCTTGACATAGTCGGCGGCCGTGACCTTGTTGCCATCGCTCCACATCAGGTCATCGCGGAGTTTGAACGTCCAAACCTTGCCCGACTCGTCGCTCGACCACTCAGTGGCGCCGCCCTCGACGATATCGAAGTCCTTGGTGAAGAAGACCAGCGACTGGCTAAAGACGTCCGCGATGCCGGTACGCTCGTACACCCGCTCGTAGATGTCGAGGGCGATCGCGATCTCCGGGTTCGCGACGCCACGGAAGACCTGCTCCTCGGGAGGCGCTGCGTCCTGGGCCGATGTCCGCCGCGTGCTGGAGGAGGCGGGGGAGGCGGCGCCGTTGCCAAAGACGCCGAGACCGGTGAGCCCGGTGATGCCCCCAAGGACGGAGCGGCGACTGAGTTGGGCCCTGAAGAACGAGGCGGTGCGGAAGTCCATGCCTTCGGTGAGGCGGGCGATTTTCTGCTCGACGGTCGGATCCTGTTTCACGTGGTTGGCTCCCATGCGTGGCGTCTCGCGAGACGCGGTCGGCGCGCACCCGTGCGAGTGCGATCGCGATCAATCAGTCCCAGGCTGTCGTCCCGGTTCCTCCAGGTACCGGTCAGGACATGGCGCGAGTCGGAGGCTCCCGCAGCCCACATTCGGGTTTAGGTCTTCACGAAGAATGCCTTTATGGTAATGGTTTCATTCGAGATTGGGGAGACGGTTGGGAGATTTCACCGGGGCGAGCGAGATGGCGCCAGGGCGGGGCCGCACGCATATGCGCTGGCTCCCGCCCTGGATGCTGGCCGCTCCAAACGGCCGGGGTATCGCTACTCGCGCCCGGTGGGGGCGTCGGCGCTGATGTAGATCGTCTGCAGGTTCGAGTTGGCGCCGCCCAGGAAGCCCGGGAAGTGCAGCGAGGCGATGCCGTTGACGTCTGGCTCGATCGCCGCTCCTACCACGTACGGCTTGAACAACTGGATCGGGGTCTGGAAGTAGGTGAACACGGCTGGGACATCCTCGACGAGGATGCGTTCGGCCTCCTTGAACATGTTGAGCCGCTCCTCCGGGTCGCCAAGGAACACGGAGGCTTCGTCGTACAGTCGGTCGTATTCCTCGTTGGACCACGGGTGGCGACCGCCGGTCTTCCACACACCGAGCATGTTCGACGGATCGAAGAAGTCCATGCCGTACGAGACCCAGCCGAACTGGATCGTCTTCATGTCGGCGTAGAACGAGTTGCGGTCCATGGTCTGCAATTCAACGTTGATGTTGAGGTGCTGGCTCAGCATGGTGCCGTAGGCCTGCGTGGTGGCGACCTCGAGCGGGGAACCGCCGCCGCGGACGGTCATGACGAGTTCGGGGAAGCCTTCGCCATCGGGGTAACCAGCCTCGGCGAGCAGTTGCTTGCCAAGTTCCGGGTCGAACGCCTGGATGCCGGCGAGTTCCTCGGTGTTGGAGGCCGGGAAACCGGGGGCCAGGAAGGAGGGGGCAGGGTTCGCCTGTGGACCCCAGATCTGCTGCTTCATGGCGTCGCGGTCGATGACGTGGCTGAACGCCTGGCGGACGAGCTTGTTGTCGAACGGGGCCGTCGTGACGTCGAAGAAGAAGTAGAGGCAGGCGAAATCGCCGACGCCCTGGTAGATCTCCTTCTCCAGTTCCGGATCGGCCTGCATGATCTGGAGCTCGGCGGGCGCCGGGTCCTGCATGTGGTCGATCTGATCGGCCTCGTAGAGCGTGAAGGTCTGGGCGGGGTCCGCGAACTTGACGATGATCTTCTGTAGTGGCACTTCCCAGGGACCGGAGTAGGCCTCGTTGCGGACATTGATCAGGTACTGATCCTTGACCCACTCGGAGAGGATGAAGGGGCCGGACGAGACACAGGTTTCCGGGTTCGAGTTGTAGAGCGGACCATGGGTTTCGAGCGCCGCCTTGGAGAGGGTGTTCGAGTAGAGCATCTTGCCAGGCAGGTAGGGGGAGGGATTGACGGTCTCCACGATCAGTTCGAACTCGTTGGCGCCCTGGCGGACGCCGAGTTCCTCAAGCGGGAGATCGCCGGCGAGACATTCGGAGAAGTTGAGAATGTCCCCATCCCAGAACCAGGCGAAGTCCCAGGCGTGCTCGGGATCGGCGGCGTATTGGAACGTCTTGATGAAGTCGGCGGCCGTGACCTTGTTGCCATCGCTCCACATCAGGTCGTCACGGAGCGTGAAGGTCCAGACCTTGCCCGATTCGTCGCTGGACCACTCGGTGGCGCCGCCCGGAACGATCTCCGCGTCCTTGGTGAGGAACACGAGCGACTGGCTGAACATGTCGGCACCGCCGGCGCGTTCGTACACCCGCTCGTAGAAGTCCATGGTGATGGCGATGGCGGGGTTCGATGCGACGCGGTAGACCTGCTCCTCGGGAGGCGCGGCGTCCTGGGCCGAGGCCCGTTGCGTGCTGGACGGGGCGGGGGAGGCGAGACCGGCTCCGGCGAGGCCGAGACCGGCCAGGCCGGCCGCTCCACCAAGGAGCGAGCGTCGGGAAAGCTGCGAGTTGATGAACTCGGCCGACGCCCCTGGCATCTGGCTCATGACGTCGGAGAGTTTTTGCTTGCGATACGTCTTCGATGACATGCGGTTCCAATCCTTTCTGGATGCGCATCCAGTAGCGGTGGTCGTGACCCTTGTTCGGGTCGTTACATCATGGTCCCCATGTGGATCCGGCCGGGCTTTCTGCCCGCCGGCCTACACCTGACGCGGGTCCAGGGCATCCCGCAGCCCATCTCCTACCAGTGAGAATCCGATCATGATGAGGGCTATGGCCACGGTTGGGAAGAGGCCGAGATGCCAGTACACGCGGATGTACGGGGCACTATCGGACACCATCTTGCCGAGTGACGGCGTTGGTTCGTTGATCCCGATGCCAAGGTAGCTGAGCCCGGCCTCGGCGAAAATGGCGGAGGGAATGGCGAGCGAGACCGCGACGATGACTGGCGCGACCGCGTTCGGCAGCAGGTGTCGAACGGCGATTTGCGCGTCGGTCGCGCCCGCGCTGCGGGCGGCCGTGACGTACTCCTGTTCACGGAGCGTGAGGAGCTGGGCGCGCATGAGCCGGCATAGCGTGAGCCAACTGGTGATGCCGATGACGAGGATGATGTTGCCGAGACCCGAGCCGAACACCGTCATCAGGAAGATGGCGAAGAGCAGGCCGGGGAACGCGGTCATGACCTCGACGACGCGCATGATGATGAAGTCGGGAACGCCACCGCGAAGACCCGCGAGGAGGCCGAGCGGGATGCCGATGGCGCAGGCCACGACAACCGCCGCGATGCCCACGATGAGCGATGTGCGGGTGCCGTACATGACGCGGCTGAGGAAGTCGTGGCCGATGGTGTCGGTTCCCATCGGGAAATCCCGGTTCGGCATCTGGTTGGCGGACATCAGGTCGGCGTACGAGTAGTGGGTTGGCGCCAGGATCGGCGCGCCGAAGCCGAAGATGGTGAGCGCCACGACGATCACGAGGCCGATCATGGCCAGGCGATTGTGGCGGAACCGGCTGATGGCCTGCGAGGTCGCGGTTCGCGACGGAGCAAGCGACTCGTTGGCGATGACGTCGAGTGATTCGGCGCTGGATTGTGCTCGTGCTTGGGTACTCATGGTCTCGTGTCTCCCAACGTCAGGACGGGCGTCCACCCAGGCGAATACGGGGGTCGAGGAAGGTGTAAAGCACGTCGGTGATGATGTAGGTGATACCCCACAACACGGCGATGAGCAGGACGAGCGCGAGAATCATTGGATAGTCCCTGGATTGGGCGCTGGTGACGAAAAACCGGCCGAGACCCGGGATGCGGAACGTGGCCTCGATGAAGATCGAGCCGGTGAGGATGTTCGGGATCTCCGGGACGAGGATGGTGACGAACGGGATGAGGGCATTCCGGCAGACGTGCCAGATCATGACCTTGCTCTCTCGGAGACCCTTGGCGCGCGCTGTGCGGACATGGTCCGAGTGCATGGCCTCGAGGATGCTCGACCGGGTGTACCGGGCGACCAAAGACATCGGGGCCAGCGCATAGGCGATGACCGGCATGATGTAGTGCTGTGGCTTGCCCCAGCCGCCGGGTTCGAGCCAGCCGAGGTAGATGCTGAAGAAGAGGATGAACCAGATGCCGATGACGAAGTTCGGCACGCAGATGCCAAGCGTGGCCATGAAGGTGACGGCGTAATCGACCCATCCGTTCTGCCTGCGGGCGGCGATGAAGCCCAGCAGGGACCCGAGTCCATACGCAAGGATGATGGTGGGTATGCCGATGCGAATGGTGATCGGCCAGGCGCGGCCGATCAGTTCGATCACCGTCTCCGTGGGGCTCTGGAACGGGATGCCGAAGTCACCCTTGAGCACATTGCCCATGTACTTGAAGTACTGGACGACGAGCGGTTGATCCAGGCCATATTTGGCGTACTGCGCCGCGCGAGTCGCCTCTGGCAAGCGTCCCTTTTCGTCCGGCGCGAACGGACCTCCGGGGACCGCGTGCATGAGGAAAAAGGCGATCACCGAAACAGCGAGAAGCACGAAGACAAGCCCGGCGAGGCGGCCAAGGATGTATCTTCCCAAATTATCCTCCCATGGCGATTCGCCAGTGTCGGCTTAGGCAGAGTGGATATGCGTGAACGCCCCACTGTCGCCAGGACCCTGAGTCGCCCGCCATCGTCGCCGGGGCTGTACGTCACGTTGCGAGTTGGATAGTAGCACGCTTTCTGGAGGGCGGAGCCAAGTTTTGCATTGGCGCACGTTCCCGAATTGGAGAGCCGGTTCGCCGCCTGTGCGTTTCGCACAGTTCAGGGTGGATACTCATGGTGTTCGGAGCACCCCGAGGGCGGGTATCATCCCCCGAACTGGCGGCACGGTATTCGTGCCAGGGACGGGGCTCGCGATAGCGGTGAGCCGTGGAAAGAGGACTATCGTGGACACCGCGAACGGCAAGCAGATTCATGAAACAGGCGGAGCGGTGGGCCTGGTGACGGGCGGCTCCCGGGGAGTTGGCGCCTCGACGGCCCGCTTCCTTGCCGGCAGGGGCATCAACGTTGCGGTGAACTACCGGGACAAGGCTCGACGCGCCGAGCAGGTGGTCGCGGAGGTCGAGTCACACGGTGTCGAGGGCCTGGCGGTGCGGGCCGACATGACCGACGCTGGCTCGGTGGCGGACATGCTGTCGGCGGTGAAGGAACGGTTCAGCCGGCTCGACCTGCTGATCCTGAACGCCAGCGGTGGCCTCGAGAAGGACGTGGCCGAGGACTACGCGATGCGGCTCAACCGTGACGCGCAGGTGAACCTGGTGCGCGAGGCCATGCCGATGATGGCCGCCGGCGGCAAGATCGTGTTCGTGACGAGCCACCTGGCGCACTTCCATGGCGAGCAACCGGTGATGGACGAGTACGAACCGGTGGCGGCCAGCAAACACGCCGGTGAAAAGGCATTGCGAGCCATGATCCCGGAGTTCGAGGCGGCCGGGATTGGCTTTGTCGTGGTGAGCGGCGACCTGATCGAAGGGACGATCACGCCCAAGCTCCTGAACCGGATGCGGCCTGGCGTGATCGATGAGCGGCGGTCGCAAGTGGGATGGTTGCCCACGACCGACGACTTCGCGAAGGAAATCGTGGACGCGGCGCTGTCGACCGAGCTGGCGAACGGCGACACGGTCTACGTGGGCAGCATCGACTGAACCACCGCCGGCTGCGTTGAGCGCTGGCGCTTGCGGTCGGCGATGACCTCGGCCGCGATGGGACATTCGTAGCAGCGGCGTGGGGCGCAAAGCGTCCGGTCGAGGTGCAGGAGCCCTTGCAGAGCCCGCTCCCCGATGGGGCCGATGGGAATGTCTCCGGCCGCCTGGGCCAGCGCGCGGCGCGCGGGACGTGACCACTCGGATCTGGGCAACTCTGCCCAGATCCGTGAGACTGCGTCCTCGAGTTCGTGGTCTTCGTTGTGGCTCGCCGCCGCCATGAACACGGGCAAGATCACCGACCCGACGATGGCGATAGCTCGGGGCCGACCCAGTTCGGGTGGTGACTCGCTCCGGCACAGGTCCCGCAGCGCCTCGACGGGATCACGCCCATCGCGAATGGCTTCGCCCAGCCGGATGGATGGATCGCCGTGGGTCGCGGCGAGGAGATTGGCGAGGGTGGCCAGCCGCGCGGCGGGATGGTTGGCGGGGCGCGTGCGGGCGGTGGTCCAGGCGGTGGCCGGGAGCCGATCTGGCGCGTCCGGTTCGAACTCGAACCTCCAGAGGCGCTCGATGGCGGCCACCCGATCCGGGTGGAAACCGGCGCGCGCGGCGTCGGAAGGCGAGATCGGCAGGAATCCGGCGAGCCCGAACAGCATGGCCCTCGCCACCTCGGACCGGCGATGCGATGCGGCGTTCGCGATGCGCGCCGGCCCGCCACTATCGAGGAATCGCTCGCAGAGGCGGGTCATGGGCTCGCGGTTCATGGTGTAGCCGAATGCGTCGAACAGGCCGCCGAGCAGGACCGTGGGCAGGGGCTCGACGGTGAGGTTTCCGGCGTGGCGGGCAACCCGTTCGGAGAAGCGCGCGTCGCCGAGCCGAACAATGGCGCCGCGAATGCGTTCCGGTTCTCGCTGGGCCAGGCTGGCGGCGCAGACCTCGCTTCCGAGTTCGGACCAGATCGCGGGTAACTCCTGATCGATGGTGAAGAGCTGCTGGTCGTCGATGTCGAGGACGACGGTGGGGACGATCGCGCCGTCCTCGCGCCGAGTTTCGGCGAGATCGGCGCGGGAGACGACATGGAGGATGACGTCGTTGTAGCGCGGGTCGAGGTGGTGGCCGTGACGAACCCAGTCGCTGGCGTTGAGGTGGATTTCAATGGCGCCGGTAACCACCTGGCGGGAGTCGATCTCCAGCATGGCATCGGCGAAGTCCGGACCGAACCCATGGGACCAGTTGCCCCGGAACACCACTCGCAGCGGGATGCCGGCGGTGGTGGTGAGGGTGCTCGCCATTCCGCCGTACCAGGCGGCGCTGAGGGCCAGCTCGCGAACAGGTGGGCGAGCCGGAGGAGGCGAGGATTCGGCAGCCAGTGGCAACTGTTGGCTCATCGGGTGACCGCTTCCATGGTTGTGATACGAACGGATGTTCTCCAGTTCGCCCATGGTACCTGAACCGTGTCAGGCGGACAACCGATTGGAATTGGTTGAAAGGACGTCGTCGAAAGGGACCTGGCGGTTAGTTCTGGAAGGTGGGCGGGTCGCTGGCCGCGGCGTCCGCGTCGATGCCGGCCCGGGTCTTGTCCTTGCGGTACTGGTCGACGGCGGCCTGGACGGTGCCAAGCGCGAGCGTGGCGCAGCGGACGCGGCTCTTGACCACGTCGTCGCCCATTTCCTCGACCATCGTGCTGGTGCCGAGTTCCTTGACCTCATCCATGGTGAGACCAGTGACGAGTTCGGAGATGATGGAGCCGCCGGCCTGGCTGATGGTGCAGCCTTCGCCCTCAAAGCTGGCTTCAGAGATGCGGCCCTCGTCGTCGATTTTCAGGTAGACGGTGATCAGGTCCCCACAGCCGGGGTTGCCCCCGCCAAGCTGGACATCGGCGTCTTCCATCCGGTGTCGATTGCGCGGATTCTGGAAATGGTCAAGGATGTATTCGATGTATTCCTGGCGATCCAAGATGAGTGTCCCGTTTCGTTGATGCGGATTCCTGTTATCGAGCCGTGGTGAAGCAGGTGGGGCGTCGGCCGGCGACTGACCGGCCGACGCGGGGCGACGACCTAGCTGGCCGGACCCTTCTCGATGGGCACATCGACGAGGCTGCCGTACTCGGTCCAGGAGCCGTCGTAGTTGCGGACGTTCTCGTAGCCGAGGAGGTAGGTGAGGACGAACCAGGTGTGGCTGGAACGCTCCCCGATGCGGCAGTACGCGATGATCTCACGGTTCGGGTCGATGCCAACGTTCTGGTAGAGGGTCTTCAGTTCCTCGAATGGCTTGAAGGTGCCGTCCGGTTGGGCGGCGGTGCCCCAGGGCACGTTCTTCGCGCCCGCGACGTGGCCGGCGCGCTGCGCGCCCTCCTGCGGGTAGCCAATGGCGTGGAGGAGTTCACCGGTGTATTCGGCTGGCGAGCGGACATCGACGAGGTTCGGCTGTCCCGACTCGACCTGCTTGAGCACATCGGCGCGGAAGGCGCGAATCGAGCCATCCGGATCCTTGGCGGTGTAGGTGGTGGGTTCGTAGCTCGGGATATCGCGGGTGTATTCGCGGCCCTCGGCTTCCCATTTCACGCGGCCGCCGTCGAGCACGCGAACATCGTCGTGGCCGTAGTACTTCAGCAGCCAGAAGCCGTAGGTGGCGTACCAGTTGTTCTTGTCTCCGTAGAAGATGACGGTGGTGTCGTTGGCGATGCCGCGCTCGCTCATCAGCGCTTCGAACTGTTCCTTGTTGACGAAGTCGCGCTTGAGCTGGTCCTGCATCTGGGTTTCCCAGTCGAGCTTGACCGCGCCCGGAATGTGCCCGATGTCGTACAGGAGGATATCCTCATCGGACTCGACGACGCGAATCGAGGGATTGTCGAGATTCTCGGCGAGCCACTCGGTGGAGACGAGAACCTCTGGGTGAACGTAGTCGGCGAACCGGGGGTCCGTGGAGGTTGCTTCCTGAGTTGAGGACATTGCTCGTACCTTTCATGTGCTTAGCGGTCACTTTCCTATCTGTAGTATACAGATCGGTCAAGCCAGCCGATACGCCGGGATGCGATGTCATGTCCGCCGCGAATTCCCCGGCCGCGCCAAAGTCGAATGGGCGGCGCATCGGGTGACGAGTCCCGTCCCTTTTAGCGGGGGCGCTGTTATTCGCCGGGAACGGCACCCTCGATGCCCATGGCCAGGTCGGTGTCCTCCAGCCAGATACGCGAGGCCCACAGCGTGTAGGCATATGGCCGGCCTGACGCACTGATGCCGCCCCACCAGGCGTAGAAGACCTCTCCCTCGGGTACATCGACACCGGTGCGATCGGGGTTGGACTCGTCCGGGAGACGGTGGCGCGGCGTTCCGCCATTTCGCGTGACGCGGACGTCGCGACCGATGAAGTAGAACCAGCCTTCCGACTGTGTGTGGACGGCGGCGGGAATGTGTTCGTCGGGCCGTCCCTTGAAGGCGTCGAGTTCCGGAATGCGGATCGGTTGGCTGAAGCCGGGTTCGATCGGTTCGGGGTGAATGGGCGTTGGCCCCTGTCCCGAGGAGCCGGTGCCCGCGCCCGAGCGGCCGAACTCTTCCTCGATGGCGTCCAGGATGGCTTCGCAGTAGGTGAATTCGACCCAGCGGGGATCGCGAATGTACGCCGCCTCGCGGGGGACATCGATGCTGCCCGCCTCGGCGATGACGCGAAACGTGTGCGCGCGCCATTCCTCCACGCCGAGCATCTCGCCGAGCCGGAAGCCGTTGCGATGGGCGACCGCCCCGGTTTCGCGTTCGCTCATCACGCCGGGTTCGTCCAGCCACGACTGAAACGCAAGCAGCCCGACGGAACCGGTGGCGTGCACGTGGTTCTTGATCCGCCGACAAAGCCGGACGTCGCCGGGATTGTCTCGCTTGCGGAAAGGCGCGGTCCAGCCATCGGGGTGGATGAAGTGCGCTCCCGGAGCGCCGCCACCGTTGTAGTGCATGAAGATGACGACATCGACCGTGCCATGGATGCGCTCGATGTTGCGCACCCCGATCCTGGCGGCGGACTGGCGGTCCGTGTTGCTCCAATCCGGTTCGTCGTCGTTGTCGTGCTCGGCGATGAGTTCGGCCACGATGCCGCGTGCGCGGGCACGGCGCTGCAGTGCGCGAGCCGCGCCAGGCGACCAATGGATTTCGTCGCGGGCGCCGCCACGCCCGGTGTTGCGGTGACCCATGCCGATGGCGATCACCACCGGGCGGTCGCGATCGCCCCGGACCGGATTGCGGCCCGGCCCTCCGGAGGTTCCCGGGTTCGCGGAGAGAAGGCCGGCGGCGTCAAGCCGCTCGAGCCAGCGGACGAGCTTCGAGCCATAGAGGGGATCGGCGGCCCATGTACCGGCGAGATCTCCCAGGGTGGTGGCGACGCGGGCCATCCCGGCGGCCAGCGCGGCGTCCCAGCGAGGATCGTCCTCGCGGCGGAACCCGGCGCGGATATCGTCGCCGGCGGTGTAGAGGCCTATGTGAAGCACATGGGCGCGGGCGGCCGCCTCACCGGTTCGGAAGTCGCGGCTGGCGGCGTTCTGGGCCAGATCGCCGGTAATGCCGATGCCGGCGGGGTTGAGACGGGAGTTCCACCACTCGGATGTCCAGCCTCCCGTTTCATGGGCGCTCTGGGCGGCGAGTATGGCGGCGTTCAGGTTGTAGACGGGCGCGAGCCTATAGAGGGTGTCGAGATAAACGCGGAGATCGTCCGGGCGACTGGCTCCGTTGCCAATAGCCCAGTTGGCGAGCGAGGCGTGGTCGCCCAGGGAATCGCCCTGGAGGTGGGTGTCGACGGTGAAGGCCATTATCGAAATCTCCTTTGTGAATGGTGAACTGGATGGGTATGCGGTTGTGCGTTTGACGCCAGTACGTCAAGTCGTTCTTCCTGGTTCCTTCCTGTCCGGGTGGAACGGGACACGGATGTCGCTCGCGACCACCCGAGGCGCTGGCGTGCGCCAGTTGCCTTCCCTGTGAACGCATCGAAGCGGCGGAAACCCGCCACGTCGTTGGTATCTGGCGACGGCTGCATTTCCGTGCCTCTACACCTGGCGGCGCCCATGGCTGAACGATGTGCATTGCGATATGCTGGGAGGTACGGTTATCGAAAATGATGTGTCGTGTTGACGGCCGCCGGGGATTTGCCGCGGGTCGCGAAGGACGCATTCGATGCACGATCAGGGCGCGGAGGGGCCAGGCGGTCTTCGGGCACGCCTGCTGGGACACGTGGAACTCGCGGTCGGGGGACGTGAGATTCCGGCCAACGCCTGGCCGAGGCGGAACAGCCGGTACCTGCTGTTGCTGCTGTTGTGCAGTCCCGGCCACCGGATGTCGCGCGACATGGCGATGGAGAGCCTCTGGCCGAACGCATCGCTGGAGTCGGCGACGCGGGCGCTGTACGTGGCGATTCATGGGCTGCGCCGGGTACTGGAACCGGAGATCACGGCTGGCAGGGCGTCGCGGTTTGTCGATCTCTCGGGCGAGATCGTCCAGCTGGTGCCGGGGAGCCTGGAGTGGTTGGATGTCGAGGCATTCGAGGCGGCACTTGACGAAGGGGGCGACCGGCGCGAGAACCTGAGCCGGGCCCTGTCGCTGTACGCCGGCGACTTGCTGGAGGACGAACCGTATCTCGACTGGCCGGCGGCGCGCCGGGAGCAATTGCGCTGGCGCTGGCGCGAGGCGGTGCTGGAATACGCCGAGCTCGAACGCCAGGCCGGCCGGCCAATGCTCGCGGTTCCCCCAATTGAGCGAATCCTGGAAGGCGATCCCGGCGACGAGCTGGCGTATCGAGCGCTGATGATGGCGTACGCCGACGGCCAGCGCGGGGAGGACGCCAGGCGCGTGTTCGAGCGATGCGTCGCATCGCTAGAGAGCGAACTGGGTGTCTCGCCCAGCCAGGAGACCGTGTCGCTGTGGGAATCGATCCAGGCGCGGCCCGTCAACCGGACAGTGGTCGCGCCGAGCACGAGGCTGGCCCGGCTTGACAACCTGCCACGCCCGTCGAACCCTCTGGTGGGGCGCGCTCGCGATACCGAGGAGTTGCTCGACCTCGTTTGCGATCCGGATGTCGAGCTGGTGACGATTTCAGGCACGGGTGGCTTGGGAAAGACGCGGGTCGGGCTGGAAGTGGCGTCGCTGGCGAAGGACGAATTCGAGCATGGCGTTTGCTTCGTGTCCCTGGCGCACATTCGCGACGCATCGCTGGTCGTGCCAGCGCTCGTACAGGCGTTGGGACTCGATCAGGATCCGGACCGCTCTCCGCTTGAACAGGCGCGGGACCGCCTGCGGGAAGCCTCGATGCTGCTCGTGCTCGATAACTTTGAGCAGGTGCTGGAGGCGGCCGCGGACGTGGCCGCGATCCTGGAGTCCTGCCCAGGCGTGACGATGCTGGTCACCAGCCGCGCGCCCCTGCGAATCAGGGCCGAGCACGAGTTTCCGCTGGAGCCACTCGCGGTACCGAACGTGGATCGTCCAATCAGTCTTGGCCGGATGGAGCGATATCCCTCGGTGGAATTGTTCGCGCAGCGGGCGTCCGCGGTACGCCGGAGCTTCTCGTTGACACCGGAGAACGCCGAGGTCATCGCGCGGATCTGCGCGCGGCTCGATGGGGTGCCACTGGCGATCGAACTCGCGGCGGCGCGCATACGTGACTTGCAGCCACAGGAATTGATCGATGGGCTGGAAGACCGGTTTGACCTTCTTACCGGCGGCTTCCGTGATATGCCGCCACGGCACCAGACGATGTGGGCGGCAATCTCCTGGTCGTACGACCTGCTCGATGTAGGTGCGCGGGAATTGTTCCGGCGACTGGGCGTGTTCGAGGGTGGGTTCGAGGTCGATGCAGCGGCCCAGGTAGCGGGAGAACTGGAGGGAGTGACGGGACGGAGCCAGGTGGCGAAGACGTTGGCGGAGCTGGAGGAACAGGGGCTCCTGGAATCGGATGACGAGCAAGGCTCACGCCGGTACTGGATGTTCGAAACGATCCGTGAGTTTGCCAGGCGGGAACTTGAGCAAAGCGGGGACCACCATGCCGTGGCGGGACGGCATGCGGATTGGTTCGTTGAATTTGTGATGACGGCCTCGGACGCACTGGCCGGGCCAGACCAGAACGCCTGGTTCGAACGCATCGATAGCGAACTCCCAAACATCCGCGCCGCCGCCGCGTTCCTTGAGGCGACCAGGCCGGGAAGCGCCGACGGGTTGCGGTTGACGGCGGGAATCTGGCGTTTCTGGTGGAAGGTGGGGCGGGTGGAAGAGGGACTGGGCCTGATCGAGCGAGCCATGGAGGCGGCGGAAGACCCTACCACCGTTGCGTTCGCCCAATCATGCAATGCGGCGGGGCATCTGGCCGAGGCCCTGGGGCGTTATGACCGGGCCGAATCACTGCTCCAGGAATCCCTCCGGGTCTCTCGAACACATAACGACCTTCGTGGTATGGGCGATGCGCTCGATGGGCTGGCTATCGTGGCGCGACACAGGGGCGATCTCGATACCTCGCAGGGATTGCTGGAGGAAGCGCTGGAGCTGCACAGACAGATCGGCAACGATCGAGGGATAGCGAGTGCATTGAACGGCCTCGGAGCAGTTGGCTACTACCGCGGCGATGCTGGCATGGCGCGAACGTGCTGGACCGAGGCGACCGGCATCATTCGGAAGCTCGGCGGAGAAGACCGCTCCCTGATCGCGGTCATTGGGAACCTGGCGGCTCTGGAGAACCAGCTTGGACATATCGAACGGGCAATGCAACTAAGCCGAGAGGCCCTGGTTCTCGCTCGCAGAGTTGGCGACTCGGACGGGATTACCCATCTGCTGGTCTCGCTGGGAACCAGCCATCTGCAGGCTGGAGAACTGGACTCAGCCTCGACCTATCTGCACGAGGCCCTGGCGCAGGGCCGGGAGTCGGGCCTGTTGCAGCACCAGGCGATCACGCTGTTCAACCTCGGAGAGATTTCGCTGAAGCGAAACGATGTTCCCGAAGCCCTCAACTACCTGAAAGAGAGCCTGGCGATTTTCGCACAGACCAGGAACATTATTGGCATTGCGGGTTGCCTGGAGGAATTTGGTGGAGTTGTGCTGACTTTCGGCGAGGCAGATCTCGCCCTTCGCTGCCTGGCCGTCGGGGACGCGATGAGGCAAGCGAAAGGCCTTGCTCGAGAGACAATGGTTGGAGGCCAGGACGACTTCCAGGTCAACATGACGGCCCTGCGGGAACGTCTCGGCGAGGAGGACTTCGAGGAGCGTTGGGAGTGCGCAGTCAAGCTGGACCCGGATGCCGTGGTTCAGGAACTCCTTGCCTACGTGCCTGATTGATACCTCACCTCCGCGCTGAAGCACATCGGACGGCGTCTGGTGCGTTTCGATACTGAGACTCCGTTTCTCGGCGCATGTGGCTCTCTTCAACCTTCCTGACCGTCTCTTGGCTTGCCCCGTATGTCTTGCAGGTGCGGACGGATGTGTTCCAACAACGTTGCGGCTGGCTGGGGTTCGGTCATGTCGACGCGGATGAGGCGGTCGTTGCGCCGGAACCAGGTCTGCTGGTGGCGGACGAGGCGATGGGTGTCCAGCTTGATGCGCTCGATCGCGGCCGTCAGGTCGGCGCCCTCGGAGATGGCCGGGACGAGTTGC
>JAEWEG010000009.1 GCA_023389575.1 Chloroflexota bacterium
TCGAACCGATGCCAGGGTGGATCGCCAGCACGACCGTGACCGCCAGTATCGTCATCCATCGTCGCCGTGTGTCTCGCATGCGATTCCCTCCTTGGGTCGAGCTTACCTCACCGCGTCGCCATCAGGGTCACAGGGAGGCCCGCAGACGTTTCCGGCGTCACTGAGCTTCCCGGCATCCACGAGCTGATATGGGATATCGAGTGGACGTAGATCTCCAAGTGGATTTTTTTGCTTAGGCAGCCCACTATCTTCTCCGGATTGCTGCCATTACACTTGGATCAACGGGACCATTTCAATCAGTGATTGCAGTTGATGGCAGGGGTATCCACCTTCGGGTGAGACACATTCGATTTCCTCTACGATGATCCGAAAGGACAGTGCCATGACTCAGCTTCTATTCAGGGCGTTCGGTCGCAAGCGGTCCGAAGAATCTGGGCATGTCGGTATTGAAGACGAATTGCCTCCATATTGGTGGAGAGAGAACTCTCCGATTCGCTCAACTACACGGGGTCGTCGCGAGTACCTCGAAAACAAGGAAGAGATTGAGAACACGATAGGATTATGCCTTTCTGGAGGTGGGTTTCGGGCGGCTCTATTCCACCTTGGTTCCCTAAGGCGGTTGAATGAACTGGGGATACTATCTCGCGTTGATCGGATTTCGGCGGTGTCGGGTGGAAGCATTTTGGCCGCTCATCTGGCAACGGCACTGAGAGGGTCGTGGCCACGACCCGGGGAAGTAATCGAAGATTGGGATAAGCGAATCAGGGATCCATTCTGGGAATTCTCAAGCAACGATATTCGAACGTCCGCATTGCGATTCGGTCCTCGCTCGGCCGCCGCTAGATTGGAGCAGCGGATAGATCGTGAGCTAACGAAGGGCATGCTCCTGTCCGAGCTTCCCGACAAGCCTTCAATCGGATTTGGCTCAACCGAGATGATTTATGGTCGTTACTGGGTAACATCTCGAGATTTCGTTGGCAGCTCATCTACGGTATTGAAGGACGTCAAGCATGGCGTCAACCGACTAGCAGGGGATTGGCCAGTGGCCCGCGCCGTCGCCGCCTCCGCATGTTTCCCACCTGTGTTCATGCCAGTTAATGTTTGGAGACAAGTGCCTAGCGAGCTTCGGCCTCCAGAGAAGAGCCTCAAGCGTCTATACCTTACCGATGGTGGCCTGTATGACAATCTTGGATATATGGGGCTTTGGAGTCGCTGCGGTATTGTGCTGGTTTCCGACGGTGGGGGTGTTTCCAAAGCCAGTCACGGCAACGCAATCGTCGGCCCCGGCAATGGGCTCTCGACGCTTTGGCGCCTATTTCGCTATCAGGGGATTCTTGAGACTGCCGGACGTCAATCTCAGAAAGCATTGCTGATTTCGGGACTGAGTTCAGGATTTCAGAAGGGAGCATATTGGAGTATCAAGACAAAGACATCGCACTATGGCAGGTCTGAAGACTACGGCTATCCTCACGATGATGTAGTTGACAAGAGTATTGTTCCAATTCGTACCGATTTGAATAAGTTCTCGGACCCCGAGCAAAGAATACTGGAGAATCATGGGTACTGGTTAGCTGCGGCTGCGATCGATCATCACCTGGCGGGTAGTCTTCCGTTTGACGTTCCTGACGTTCCAATTGCTGTTCCAAACCAACAGTGGATACGGCAAATGGATGTCAACACTGCACTTCAACGTAGCCATAGGCGCCTGCGTTTCCTTCCCTGGTAGGGCAAAAATAGTTGGATCGCAACCTGGGATTGGGACAACAGTTGAACCGTCCCTCGCCGGGCGCAAGCGGTGATTGTGGTAACTGAGCGGCCACCCATCGCTTCAACGGCTCCCGTTCTCTAGTAGAAACTGGATCACCAGCGGGGCGTGAAGCTCCGGCCTATTCGTGTTCCAGGTAAGTTCTGTAGCCTGTTCGAGTTTAGGAGCGTTTCCTATGGAGAGAAATAGATCAGGCGCTTCACCGATATCCGCTTGTTGGCGGCGCGCCGCTGAACGACACCGTTCCAGATTGCAGCTAGGCATGGATTGGGTGCCGACTCCCGAGAGTTGAGTGCCGGTTCTGCCCACGTCGGTCCGCTGGCGCCCCGCTTGCCCGCGAGGCTCATCTGCAGGATGCTGTCGACAGCATCAGGCGGCATGGGACCCCTTCGGACGACGCAGGAAAGGGCACGATTTGGCTACGGAATCCACAGCGGACATCCAGTCCGGCATCACCGAGTGGCTTGAGGAGCGCCAGGGCCGCTTCATCGCCATCGCCGACGAAATCTGGCGCAATCCCGAGCTTGGCCTCGCCGAGTTCAAGGCCTGCCGCCTGCAATCGGACGATCTCGCGGCGGATGGCTTCACCATCACCGGCGATATCGGCGGCATGCCAACCGCGTTCATGGCGGAATGGACCCAGGGCGAGGGTGGCCCGGTGATTGGGTTCCTTGGGGAGTACGACGCCTTGCCCGGACTCTCCCAGAAGATTCAGGACACCCAGGAACCGCTCGAGGCCGGTGGCGCTGGCCACGGCTGCGGCCACAACCTGCTCGGCACCGCCGCGCTGGCCTCGGCGAGTGTCCTCAAGGCCTGGCTGGAGCATACCGGTACCGCCGCGACGGTCCGCTACTATGGCTGCCCCGCCGAGGAGACGTTCGACGGGAAGGTCTTCATGGCCCGGGCTGGTGTCTTCGACGACCTGGATCTCGCCCTCACCTGGCACCCGGGGTCGCTCACCACCGTCTCGGCCACCAGCAGCCTGGCGGTGAACAACATCTCCTACCGCTTCCATGGCCGCACGGCCCACGCCGCGGCCAACCCGGAAACCGGCCGATCGGCCCTCGACGCGGTCGAACTCATGAACGTGGGGGTGAATTTTCTCCGCGAGCACATGCCGGAGAAGGCCCGTATCCACTACGTGATCACGAACGGTGGAGGGGCGCCGAACGTGGTGCCCGACGACGCCGAGGTCTGGTACTTCATTCGCTCGCCCGACCGCCAGCAGGTGGAGGAACTCACCCAGCGGGTAAGCAAGATCGCCCAGGGCGCGGCGATGATGACCGAAACCACCCTTGAGGAGAAGTTCGGCTCCGGCACCTACAACCTGCTCTACAACGATGTCGTCGGCGAGGTGCTCTACCAGGTGCTCCAGGCGCTCGGCCCGATCGAGTTCACCGAGGAAGAGCACGCTTTCGCCCGCTCCGTCGTGGAGAGCTTCCCGTCCGACCTCCGCGCCAGCCTGCTGGACAAGCGCGGGTTGCCGGAGGACATTCTCGACCAGAGCCTCAATGGCGAGATCTGGCCCATTGTCGGCAAGGGTGAGCCAGGTGGTGGTTCCACCGACGTCTCCGATGTCTCGTGGATCGCCCCCACCGGCCAGGTCACCACCACCACCTGGGCGCTGGCGATTCCCGGTCATAGCTGGGCCGTGACCGCGACCGGCGCGATGTCCATCGGCCACAAGGGCATGCTCCACGCCGCAAAAACACTCGCCACCGCCGCCGCGACCTTCGTGCTCGACCCCACGCTGCTCCAGCGCGCGAAGGATGAGTTCGCCTCCTCCACGGCGGGACGGCCCTACAAATGCCCGATTCCGGACCACATCACGCCGCCGAAACCGGAGGATATCCCTTCCTGAGTCCCGATAACCCGAGGGCAATATTCGATTTCACCAATGGAGTGACACGGATGGCAACCAACACCGCTGATACGCAAACCGGCATCGTCGAATGGCTGGAAGAGCGCCAGGGCCGGTTCATCGCCATGGCCGACCAGATTTGGAACAACCCCGAACTCGCGCTGGCCGAGTACCAGGCCTGCAAGCTCCAGTCCGAGGACCTTGCCGCCGACGGCTTCACCATCACCAGCAACATCGGCGATCTCCCCACCGCGTTCATGGCCGAGTGGTCGCAGGGCGAAGGCGGGCCGGTGATCGGCTTCCTTGGCGAGTACGACGCGCTGCCGAGCCTGTCGCAGGAGCGGCAATCCGGCCAGTCGCCCATCGTCCAGGACGGACCCGGGCATGGTTGCGGGCACAATCTGCTCGGCACCGCCTCCCTCGCCGCCGCCAGCGTGCTGAAAGCCTGGCTGGAGCACAGCGGCCATCCGGGAACCGTTCGCTACTACGGCTGTCCCGCCGAGGAAACTTGCGAGGGCAAGGTCTTCATGGCCCGCGCCGGGGCGTTCGACGATCTGGACATGGCGATTACCTGGCACCCTGGGATTGATACGACGGTGTGGGCGGGAAGCAGCCTGGCGGTCAACAACATGAAGTTCCGCTTCCGGGGCCGCACCGCCCACGCCGCCGGGAATCCCGAGACCGGGCGGTCCTCGCTGGACGCGGTGGAACTCATGAACGTGGGCGTCAACTTCCTGCGCGAGCACATGCCGGAGAAGGCCCGTATTCACTACGTCATCACGAACGGCGGCGGCGCACCAAACGTGGTGCCCGACGACGCCGAGGTCTGGTACTTCATTCGCTCCCCGGAGCGGTACCAGGTCGATGAACTGACCGAACGCGTACGCAAGATCGCCCAGGGCGCGGCGATGATGACCGAGACAACACTCGAGGAGAACTTCATCGCCGGGGCGTACAACATGCTGCCCAACAAGGTGATCACCCGCAAGATGGGCGAAGTCCTGGAATCGCTCGGCCCCATCGAGTTCACGGAGGATGAGTACGCCTACGGTAAGGCCGTGGCCCAGCAGTACCCGGAGGAACTCCGCGCCGGCATCCTGCGCAAGCGCAAGCTCCCCGAGTTCATCATCAACGACGGCCTTTCCGCCGAGGTGTGGTCGATGCGCGACGAGGGCGAGCTTGGTTCCGGCTCCACCGACGTGGCCGACGTCTCCTGGATCACGCCCACCGCGCAGTTCCGCACCACCTGCTTCGCGCTGGGAGTTCCCGGCCATTCGTGGGCGAACACCTCCACGTCCGGGGTCTCCATCGGTCACAAGGGGATGCTCCACGCCGCCCGGGGCATGGCCATCACGGGCGCGGAGTTCGTGCTCGATCCCGCCCTGCTTCAGCAGGCCAGGGAGGAGTTCGCCGCCTCCACCGCTGGCCGCTCGTACACATGCCCGATCCCGGACCACGTCCAGCCCCGCAAGCCGTAGCTCGCTTCCCTTCAGGACCGCCCAGTGAACCAGCCCATCCCCTTCACCAAGATGTCCGGCAGTGGCAACGACTTCATCGTCATCGATCACCGCCAGCCGCTCATCCCGGAAGCGGACATCGCCGGGTTCACCCGGGCGGTCTGTCGCCGCCGTCTCGGCGTTGGCGCGGACGGCGTGATCCTGATCGAGGAAACCGCTCGGCCGGAGGTCGACTTCCGCTGGCGCTACTTCAATGCCGACGGCTCGCTGGGGGAGATGTGCGGCAACGGCGCCATGTGTGGCGCGCGGTTCGCCTTTTCGCTGGGGATCGCTCCCGCCGAGTGCCGGTTCGAGACGCCGGCTGGAGATGTCGCCGCCCGCGTTCCCGATGCCACCAGGCCGGACGTCTCCATGTCGATGGTCGACGCCTCCGTTCCGCGGGATCCCTTCACCATCGAGACCACCAGCGGTGCGCTCGAGGTCACCACCGTCAGCGTCGGTGTGCCCCATGTGGTCGTGGTGATGGAGGACGTGGATGCCGCCTTCGACGAGGCGACCTTCCATGAATGGGGCCGGGAACTGCGGTATCACCCCGCCTTCCAGCCCGCCGGTGCAAACATCAACGCGATCCATGTCATCGACCACCATACGATCCGCATGCGTACCTGGGAGCGTGGCGTCGAGGCCGAGACCCTGGCCTGTGGCACCGGGGCGATCGCGTCGGCCATCGTCGCAGTCGAGCGCAACCTGGCCGACCTGCCTGTTTCGGTTGTGGTGTCCAGTGGCCGCGCGCTCCAGGTCGATTTCACGCCGTCCGGGGATCGCATCACCGGAATCCGCCTCTCGGGGGAAGCTCGCGTCGTCGCCCACGGAGCGATCGATCCCGAGGGGCTGGACTGATTCCATGCCGGCGACTTGTCTCCGACAGCCACCGCGGAAACCACGTATTTTTGGGTGGCGTATTGCGTATCGGTTGGGTCAGGGCGTATGGTGTTTTAGGCGGATTTCCACCCAATGTGAACGGTCCCGCCAGGGTCCCGCGGGAATGACGACATGAATCCACAGGCTATCGCCATGCTGGGCGCGATGGCGGGTGTCCTTGCCGCTGGATTGGTCACCATTATTCGGATGAAATCTCGCCGGAAAAGCGACCGCGACGGGTCGACTGGCTGAGTTCGAGCCTCGGTGTCGTGGTAGGACCTTTCCGGTCCCATTGCCGGCTCGCCCCGGATCTTATGTAGCGCACCACCTTGTTTTCGGGGAAGAACACAGGATGAAACTCAACCACCTCGCAGGGGCTCTTTCCGCACGCCTCGCATGCATCCTAGCCATCGCCATGATGGCCGGCGTCGCCATCGTGCCCGCCTCGGCCGCCGCCGAGGAGTCCACCGGTCCGGTTGGAATTGGCATCGTGCCGACCGAGGAAGTCGAGGATGAAGGCAAGGTCGATCCTCCGCCAACCGAGCCGGTTCCGACTGAGCCAATTCCGACCGAGCCCGTGCCCACCGAGGAATCAAGCGAGGAGCAGCTTCCTCCAGACACCACTCCCACCGAGGAGTCCACTCCCCAGGAGGGTAGCGGCCGGGAAGATGAAGCGGTCGCTCCCGGATTCGTTGTGCTCGTGATCTTCACCAGCGATGGCAATCCCACCAGCGATGGCACCTTTGCCTGCGTCGGCGCCGTCTGCCAGCCAGCCGGCGGACTCGCCAGCGGGACGAAGCTCCTCTTTCCGGACATCGATTCCGGCTGGAACGATGTGACCGTCGACACCGGCTTTAGGAGTGGCAATGCCTCCACCTCCGTCAATGTCGCGGCCGGCCAGGGTTCGCACGTCGAGCTCACGCTGGTCAGCCCGGTCGGCGGGATTCGCGACAGTCCGGATCCCACGCCGCCGCCCGTTTCGGCCACCGGCCCGCTCCGCACGGCTCCCGGCCGCGCCGATTCGGAGGAGCAGCCGCCCTGGTCGACCAACAGCAATCTCGTGTCGTCCATGCCGGTGACGGGGGCCGCCAGCTCGGCCAGTTCCACCGCCGCCCCACTCATGATCGCGGGGGCGCTCGTCCTCGCCTCGATCGGCTGCGGCCTGGCCGCCCGCTGGACGGGCAAATCCCGCGCGGGATGATGGGGTGGGGGTCTGGCAGCGACTCCCATGCCCGGCTACCATAGAGCGAACACGGTGCATGCTGGCTTTCCAGGGCCCCACGTGAGTCCTCATTCAATGGGAAGGCCAGTCTCTTCGGTACACGCCGAAGTCACGAACGCGACATCGCGCTCGTGGGCCCGGGGGCGTCGTGTGCGGTCGCGCTCGTGACCAACCCAGACGAACAATCGAACGCGATATCCGGCGGCGGCCCTCCGACAGGGGAGAACGCGCGGCGGGCTTTCGCGCCTGGGACTGTTGGCCACGCGCCGGTTGGCGCGGCCCTTCCACGACTCGTGCCTGAGAGAGACGCTTTCATGACGGACAATCCATCCACTCGACTCGATACGCTCGATACCGACACCGACGCCACCAATCCACCTGAGCCGGACACCACCGCCGAATCGCCGGAGGACACCGTTGATCCATCCGCTTCGACGGACGCGTCCGCCAGCTCCGAACCGGTCGACGTCGACACGGAGTCCGAGGCCGGAGTCGAACAGGTCGCCGCGTCCGCCGAGGATTCCGAGCCGGAGTTCGAGGCAACGCCGCTCTTCAACGGCACCTGGCACTCGCCCGTCACTCCCGAGGCATCGCCGAACGGCGAGTGGCTGGCGTACCTGCTCGAACAGGCCGATGGCGCCGTGCGCCTGTGGGTTTCCCCGACCGATGGTGGCGATCCGCTCCCGGTCGACCTGCCGTTCGAGCCAGTCGTCGAACGCGATCCCGACACCGGCCGCCTGATCCGCGGCCCGCAATGGTCGCCCGATGGTTCGACCATCGCCCTGGCCGGCGTGGTTGAAGGCGAGGACCGGACCGGCATCTGGCTGGTGCCATCTCCGGTCGATAGCCGCTCGGTACCGGCGGTCGTGGTCGCCTCGGTCTCGGATGAGGACGAGTCTGGGGAGAGCGACGCGGACGCCGAATCCCCGGAAGTTGATTCGACGGAAGCCTCCACCGAAAGCGCACCCGAGTCCGACACCGAACCCATCGAGAGTGCCGAAGAGGCCAGCAACGATGTCCAGCCCGCGGCTGCCGCCAGCGCTGGCGCTGGCCCCGACGAGGGCAATGCCCATATCGCGCGCCCCGTTGAAACCGAAGTCGCCGCCCCGGTCGACCTCACCGAGGACCAGCCCGAGCGGGCCATCCGGCTCCTTACCTGGGGGCCCGGCTCCGAGCGGTCTCCGCGCTGGTCGCCCGATGGCAACCTCATCGCGTTCGTGAGCAATCGCGACCGCCGCGACACCATCGCCCTCGCCACCACGGCGGGGGACGAGCCAACCATCGCCGAGCTGCTCACCTGGAGCGGTCAGGACGATCGAGAGCCGGTCTGGTCGCGCGATGGCCGCTTCCTCGCCTTCACCCGGCAACTCCCGGACGGCCCGGACTACGCGGACATCCTCGTCTACTCGCCGGAGAACGGTGAACTGACCAACCTTACCGAGGCCAAGCCGAGCGCGGTTCGCCACTCGCTCGACTGGGTCGCGGGCCGCAACCTCGTCGCCTATGTCACCCAGGACGGCGACTGGCTCTCGATTTCCGTGATCAACGCCGACAACAAGGCCGGTTGGGCCGTCACCCGCGAGTCGGGCGACAAGACCGAGCCCCGATTCCACCCCACCGAGGCCCGGCTTGTCTACGTTCGCTCCGAAGGGTTCGCCACCGTCTGCTGCGAACGCGGTCTCCACGCCTCCGGCGCGGTCGCGCTCGATCCCAGCGAGGGCGTTGTCCACTCGCCGCGCTGGCTGCGTGACAAGCGGGTCGTGTACGGGTTTAGCGCTCCCCAGAAGCCATTCGGATTCCTCGCCCAGGAAAACACCGCTTCCGCCGAGCGCGTCGCGGTCCAGGTTCCGGAAGCGCCATCCACCTCCGGGTTCTCCTTCCGCCATCCCGTTCCGTTCGAGTTCGCCCTTGGCGAGGATGAGCAGTTCTCCGGAATGCTTTACCGGACCGAGGGCGCGGTGGGTCCCATGCCCGCCATTGTGTACCTGCCGGACGGGCCGCTCCAGATTCGCCGGGGCGACTTCAACCTGGAGGAGCAGGCACTTTCCAGCAGTGGCATCACCGTCTTCACCCCGCTGATCCACGGCGCCACCGGCTTCGGCCATGCGATCGAAAGCGACCTGGCGGACCTCTCCGGTTCCGAGATCGAAGCCTCAGATATCGCCGACGCGGGTTACGGCCTGGCCGAGGATGAAAGCATCGATGGCGACAAGCTGGCCCTCGTCGGCGTTGGCTATGGCGCCACGCTTGGCCTGGTCACCGCTGGCGCCCGGCCCGGCGTCTACTCAGCCGTGGTGGCCATCGATCCGATCACCGACTGGTCGATCGAGCTTGGTGAATGCGATTCATCCTGGCGAAACTGGGTCTCGGCCCAGTACGGCATGCCGCTCACCCATCCGGACCGCTATGCGCTTCGTTCACCGTCGACGTTCTCCTCGGTGATCGACGTTCCGGTGATCCTGGTCTCGACGGCCTCCGCGCCGGTCTATCGCCAGGCCCAGATGGAACTCTTCGCCGCGTATCTCGACGCCACCGGTGTCCCCTACGAACACATCGAGGCGCCGGACGAGCCGCTGACCGCCACCCTTGAACGGGTCAGCCGCAAGCTGGCCACCATCCACGGTGGCGAGGACGGCAAGCTGGAAATCGTGGATAGCCTCCGGGCCAGCGCGATCGGTTAGCTCATTCGCGCTCGTTGCCGGAGGGGAGCCAGTCGGCTCCCCTCCGGTCGCATTGGCCACGTTGCGCGTATCGTGGCCGCTCCACTACCATCAGCGGAGCCAGCCCCGGCGTTGGGATGGCCAGCTTCCGCATATACATGCCTCATCCCGCCAATTCGGTCAGGTGATACGTCCGCGCGACAGTCGCGGACGCTGGCGAATCGTCGCGGGTGAGGTGAATGGGTCTGCCCCCAATGTCGTCACGGAACTCATCAACCGGTCCCAAACCTCCGTCCGATTCCACCCTGAGCCGTCGCCACCTCGCGGTGGTGGGCGGCGGCGCCACGGTGGCCGCCGTCGCGGGTATCGGCGTGGCGTCGATCTGGGGCGACACCAACGGCGGATCGCTCAACGATGGTTCCGGCGGCGCGACGCCTCCCCGGTCGATCCAGGCACCTCCTTCGCCAACCCGGGAACCTGCCGGCACGCCGAGAGCCAGCACCCCCGAGCCCGCGGTTGAGACGCAGCCGCCGGTCGAACAGGTCGATCCGGCCACGCTGCTCGACACCGCCTCCATCAGGGAACTCCGCGACTATCTGGATGCTGGTGCCTTCACCGTTACCGAACTTCTCCAGGCCTCGCTGGCCCGGATCGAGGAGATCGACGGCGGCGACATCGCGGTCAACGCGATCATCACGCTCAACCCGGACGCGGAAGCCATTGCCGCTGACCTTGACGCCGATCTCCAGGCCGGCACCATTCGCGGCCCGCTCCACGGCATCCCCGTGTTGCTGAAGGACATCGTCGCCACCGGTGACCAAATGCCGAACACGGCGGGGTCGCTCGCGATGGAGGAGAACGTCGCCGACCGCGATGCCTTCCTCGTCACGCTGCTGCGCGAAGCCGGGGCCGTCATCCTCGGCAAGACCAACCTCACCGAGTGGTCGAACTTCATGGGCAGCACCGGCCTCAGCGGCTGGAGCTCTCTCGGTGGGCTCACGGTCAATCCGCACAACCTCAACATGTCGACCTCCGGGTCCAGCTCGGGCTCGGCCGCCGCCATCGCCGCTGGCTACGTGCCGCTGGCGATTGGCGCGGAGTTCGACGGCTCCATCATCGCGCCAGCCGCGCAATGCGGCGTGGTGGGGCTCAAACCCACCGTCAGTCTCACCAGTCGGACGGGCGTCATCCCGATCGGCTTTACCCGCGATTCCATCGGCCCCATGACGAAAACCGTCGAGGACGCCGCCATCGCCCTCACCGTCATGGCGGGACTCGATCCCGAAGATCCATCGCGCACCGTCGGCGCGGCGACAGCCACCTGGGCGATGTTCGATGAGGACCCCGTTCAGCAGCCGGGCGCGGTGGACTACACCGAAGCGCTCGATCCCAACGCGCTTGCTGGCGCGCGGATTGGGATTTGCGTGAACTTCGGTCCCTTCGAGGACGCCTCGATGACGTTGTTCGAAGACGTTATCCCCATCCTGGAAGACGCGGGCGCGGAGATCATCCCGGATGTCATCGTGCCCGGTTACGGGGACATGGAAAGCACTTATGTCAACAGCCTCACGGAGTTTTCCTGGGGACTGCAAAACTACCTTGACACCTTTACGCCAGACGGTCCGATGCAGACGATCCAGGATCTCGTCACGTTCAACGATGAGCACGCAGAGGAAACACTGGCCATGACCGACCAGAGTGGCCTGACCGATGCGCTCGCCGCCCCCGGCCTCGATGATCCGACCTACATCGCCGTCACCGAGAACAACACCACCGCCATGCGCGCCAATGGCATCGACGCGATCATGGACGAACTGGAACTCGACGCCCTGATCGCCCCCACCGCCACGCTGGCGGTCGGCGCCTGGCAGCACAGCGGCTTCGCCTCGTCCTCCAACGCCTCGTCAATCGCCGGGTATCCGTCGATTACCATCCCGATCGGCACGTCGGAGTCCCTCCCGGCCGGCATCCATTTCTTTGGCCGCGCCTTCAGCGAAGCCCGCCTCCTCGGCCTCGCCTACGCCCTCGAACAACTCCTCCCCGCCCGCCCGATCCCCGAGTACATACCCCGCGAGGAATAACCACACCCTCAACAGCCCTCCTCCGCGCTCACGCGCGAAGCCGCCTGTCGTAGGGAATGGCTAACGATCGGCCATGCTCGCCGGTCACGCGAACGAACCCCGATCGTGTATGCCATTCCGGCCACCACGCGAACCTCCGCCCTCACTTGTACCGATGGTCCAACCGGCCACCCAGTGGACCTCGCCATGACGCACATGCCCGTATGTGATCTCCCTCGCCGGCTCCGGTGGACGGCGAACGCACACCCCATTGCCGTTATCCACGGTTGTCTCCCTCAGGTACGATGGAATCCAGTTCGCGGACAAACGACAGGGGCCACGGCCCTCCATCAAGGAGCCACCGATGACCGATCGCAACGAAACCTCCCGCATGCGCTCGCACCGAATCGCCCGTCGTTCCCTCATGAAAGGCGCCGCCTCCATCGCGGCCGCCAGCGCCGGCGGCGGGTTCGCCCACGGATACGCTCAGGATGGCACCCCGGTCGCCACGCCCGATCCGTCCCTGCCCCCACCCTCCCCCTCCGTCACCGACCTCCAGCAACAACTCGCCAACGGCGACACCACCGTCCGTCAAATCGTCGAGGCCGCGCTCGCCCGGATCGACGCGCTCGACCAGGCTGGCCCCACCATCAACGCTGTCATAGAACTCAACCCCGAGGCGCTCGACATCGCGGATGAACTCGACGCCGAACTCGCGGATGGCACCATGCGTGGTCCCATGCACGGTATTCCGGTGCTGATCAAGGACAACATCGCCACCGGCGACCAGATGGAGACCACGGCGGGGTCGCTGGCCCTCGTCGGGCTCAAGGCCACCGCCGATTCCGGCGTCGCCCGCCAGTTGCGCGAAGCCGGGATGGTCATCCTCGGCAAGACCAACCTGAGCGAATGGGCCAACATTCGCTCCTTCCAGGCCTCCAGCGGCTGGAGCGGCCGTGGCGGGCAGACGGTCAACCCGCATCAGCTCGACCGCAACCCCTCCGGTTCAAGCTCCGGATCGGCCGCCGCCGTCGCCGCTGGCTATGTCGCGGTCACGGTTGGCACCGAAACCAACGGCTCCATCGTCTCCCCGGCCGGCAACTGCGGCGTGGTTGGCATCAAGCCCACCGTTGGCCTCGTCAGCCGGGTCGGCGTCATCCCGATATCCCACTCGCAGGACACCATTGGCCCGATGGCCCGCTCGGTGGCCGATGCCGCCGCCCTGTTGAACGTGCTCGCCGTTCCCGATCCAGAGGATGCCGCCTCGCGCGGCGAGTGGCCGATCGCCGTCAGCGCGGCCACTCCAGCCGCCACGCCGGAGATGACCATCCAGCCGATTCCCAGCTATCCCACCCGCCCCGATGGCGGAATCCCGGTGGTCGACTTCACGGCGGAACTCGATCCCACCGGCCTCGAGGGCGCGCGGATCGGCGTGGTCCGGAGCCAGACCGGCTTCAGCCCGCACGCCGACGCCGTCTTCGAGGAAGCGCTGGCCGCCCTCGCGGCAGCTGGCGCCGAACTGGTCGACCCCGTCGAAATACCGAGCGACGCCGATCCGGACTGGGGCGCCGATACGCTGCCCGTCCTGGAATGGGAACTCAAGGCTGGGCTGGCCGAATACTTCGCGGGGTTCCTTCCCGAGGGCTCCCCGATCACCTCCCTCGCCGATGTCATCGCCTTCAACGAGGAAAATGCCGCCGAGGAGATGCCCTGGTTCGACCAGGCGATCTTCCTCAACGCCGAAGCCCGCTCGGGTCTGGACGATATCGAGTACATCAACGCCGTCATCAGGATCCAGAACGCCGGACGTGGCAATGGCATCGACGCCGCGCTGGAAGCGAACGACCTCGACGCACTCGTCGCGCCCACCAATGGCCCGGCCACCCGCATCGACCTGGTGAACGGCGACCACTGGCTAGGCGGAACCTCCACGCTGGCCGCCATCGCCGGGTACCCGCTGGTCACGGTACCCGCCGGGTATCGACATGGCTTGCCGATCGGCCTCACGTTCATGGGAGGCGCGTTTTCGGAAGCCACCCTCGTCAGGCTCGCCTACGCCTTCGAGCAGCAGGTGTCCGTGTGGCGAGAGCCGGGATTCGCCCCGGCTGGCGTGCTTCCGCCAGGCTGATGCTGGCCCACCCGTTCGACAGGTATGGCATTATCGTCATGTATGCGTGAGGGCAAGCACGAGCCTGTCAGGATGGGACCAAGACGATGAGCGATCGCAACGGCGTGGATCAATCACCGCCGGACGATGACGACAACCTCGACTACCTGGACGCCGGACTGCCGGACGACGAGCGGATCGGTTCCGAACCGGTGCGCCCGGAACCCGACACGCCGCCCGCGCCAGCCGCTCGTCCCGATCCGGCGGTGAGCCCACCAGACTCCCGTCCTGAGGCGCAGGCCACCACGCCCGTGCGCGCTTCCCGCCCGGATCCGGTCGATACCCCCACGCCAGCTACCCCTGGTCCTGGCGACGCCGATGTTCCCGGCCCGGTGCTTGCTGGAAGTTCGGGAGGGGATTCCGGCCGGCTCGCCACCAGCGAGGACCGTGACACGAGCTGGAACTGGCCGCTCGCCAACCTCGTCGGCCTGATCATCGTGGTGATCGCGAACTACGCCGCCAACTACTTCGAACTCAATGGCAACAGCACGGGCGATGTGGTTAACAAGGATCCAGTCCGGTTCCAGCCTGCGGGCTGGGTCTTCTCGATCTGGGGCGTGATCTACTTGTTGCTGTTCGTGTTCGTCATCTACGGATTGCTGCCCGCGGGGCGGAACAACGCGCGGCTGCAGCGCATCAGCCCGCTCTTCCTCGTCGCCAACATCGCGAACGTCTCCTGGATCGTCCTCTGGCATTACGAGCAGTTCGCCGCCTCGATGGGCGTCATCACCATTCTGTTGCTTTCGCTGGTGGGCATCTATCTCGGCGTGCGGGTTCGAAACCCGTTCCGTCGCGGAGACCGGGAACCCGCCCCCAATCCGGGCTGGATCGAGAAAATCGCCCTCAGGGTTCCGTTCTCGATCTACCTTGGCTGGATTTGCGTGGCGACCTTCTCAAACCTCATGGTCTGGTTCGATCGCTCCGGCCGCGACGGCGGCGTGTTCTCCCAGTCGTGGTGGGCCATCATCCTGATGGCGATCGCCGCGCTGGTCGCGCTCGTCTTCGCCGTGACCGCCCACGACGCGCTCATCGCCATCGTGATGGCGGTCGCCTTCGCGGGTATCGCCCATCACAACTGGGGGGATTCCACGATGGTCAGCGTCGCCGCCATCGTGTTTTCCGTGATCGCCGTCGGTATCGCCGGATTGGCCTTCGTCCTCTCCTTCGACCGCAACACGAACCGCTCGCCGTTCGGCCGATCGCCCGAAACGGGCAAGCCCATGGCTGGCTGACACGGACCTTGAGCCTTCCCGTGCCCTGGTGAAGCAGGGCGCGGGTCCTCTCATCTTGCCTGCAGGGGGCTTTCATCCAGGTTTCATCTTTCGGGAACATGATGCCAGTGTCGACTGTAAACAATGGTCCCCGCGGGTCGTGTCGTGTGTTGGCTGGCATTCGCACCGAAGGAGGAATCCCACGATGAAGCGCTTGACGCTGCTTTGCATCCTGCTATGTACATTGGCGTTGCCTGGCATGGCGACGGCCCAAATGGGAGGAGATGGTGGGCTGGCCGTCGCGGAAGACCCCGAGCTGGGACAGTTCCTGACCGATAGCGAAGGCATGACGCTCTATATCTTCTCGAACGACGAGATGGGCTCCGGCGTCAGCGTCTGCAACGACGACTGCGCCGCCAACTGGCCACCGTTCTTCGTCGAGGATGCCGCCCTGCCCGAAGGCGTTCCGGGTGAACTCACCGTCATCACGCGTGACGATGGCTCGGAGCAGGTGGCGTACAACGGCATGCCGCTCTACTACTGGGTGAACGACACCGCGCCTGGCGACACCACCGGTCATGCCGTCGGCGATGTCTGGTGGGTGGCCGCCGTTGGCGAGGCAACCATGGGCGAGGCTTCCCCGGTGGCGGAAGCGACCCCGGTCATGTCGATGGGTAATGGCAACCTGATGACCGCCGAAACTCCCGAGCTGGGCGAGTTCCTGACCGACAGCAACGGCATGACGCTCTACATCTTCTCGAATGACGAGATGGGGTCTGGCGTGAGCGTCTGCAACGACGATTGCGCGGTGGCCTGGCCGCCCTACTTCGTCGAGGACGCGGTGCTTCCGGAGGGCGTCCCCGGGGAGCTGACCGTGATTACCCGCGACGATGGGTCCCCGCAGCTTGCCTACAACGGCATGCCGCTCTACTACTGGGTGAACGACACCGCTCCCGGCGAGACGACGGGCCACGCGGTGGGTGATGTCTGGTGGGTCGCGACCGTCGGCGAACCCGAAGGCATGTAACCTCAGCCCAATACGCGCTGGCGGGAGAGCGGCTCCAGACCGGGGCCGCTTCCCTGCGTTCGCCGACCGTCCGGTATTGGGCCGCGATTGCCCTTCCGATCACCGCCCTCGTCCGGTAGGATTACCGAACGTACACGAGCCATGTGCTGGGCGAGGCGCCCGGCGGGGACCAATGGGCTCGTTCAGGCGTGGAGAATACGGCGGCACATGGCTGATGAAGCACCGGCTGGCGAAAAGACGCTCGCTCCAGATCCTCCGTTGAACTCCGAATCCCAGCGCGATCAACCCAGGGGCGGTCGGCGCCGCCGGTTTCGCAGCGTTCCGGCTCCGGGCCAACCTGGCCGCTTCGCCGTCCTCTCGTCACGGCTTCCGTTCCAGGATGTCCAGTTGCCGATGGCGCTCCAGCGCGGGCCGTTCAAGCGCTACTGGTCCAGCCAGATCGTCTCGCTGGCCGGTGGCTGGATGCAGAACACGGCGGCCTCGCTCGTCGTCCTCTCCCTCACCTCGTCCGCCATCGCCATCGGCGCCCTGAACGTCGTTTCCGCGCTGCCGCTGCTGCTCTTCAGCCTTTACGGCGGTGTCATCGCCGACCGCATGGACCGCCGCCAGATCATCATTGTCACCCAGTCGATGATCGGCGGCATCTCGCTCATCTACGCCGCGCTGATCTTTACCGGCAGCCTGGAGTACTGGCACATGCTGGTGCTCTCCGCGCTCGCGGGCACCATCATGGCCTTCGAGTTGCCCGCCGCGCAGTCGTTCGTCTCCGAACTCGTCGACCGCGAAGACCTGCCGGAGGCGCTCGCGCTCAACTCGGCGTCGTTCAACGCCACCCGCACCATTGGTCCCGCCGTGGCGGGCGTGGTGATCGGGGCGATCGGCACCGCGTCGGCCTTCGTCATCAATGCCTTTACCCTGCTCGCGCCGATTTCGGTGTTGCTCAGCCTGAAGGGCAAGATCAAGCCGGTGGTGAGACCGCCCGGCCGCAAAACCGGCATCGCCTCCCTCAAGGAGGGGATGCACCACATTCGCACGCACGACGACCTGCTCGGCCTCGTCTATCTCTCGGCGGCGTTCTCGTTCCTCGTCTTCCCCAACCTGCTCGTGCTCATGCCGCTCTACGTGAAGGAACACCTCGGCGGCGGCGATGGCTGGGTGGCGATGATGATCTCGCTCATCGGGCTCGGCTCCCTGGCTGGTTCGATCGGCATCCTGCGGGGAAGCCGGCTGGAAGCCGCGGCCGCCGGACGGCTTCGCCGCGCGATGGCCGGGCTCGTGATCGGCATGACCTGGCTGGCGCTCTCGCCGAACCCGTGGATCGCCGTGCCGGGCATCCTCATCGCCGGGTACTCCTTCACCACCGGCAACACGCAGATCTCGACCCGCCTCCAGCAACTCGCCCCCGACGAACTCCGGGGTCGCGTGCTGAGCGTCAACAGCCTTGCCTTCAATGGCGTCATGCCTTTCGCCACCATGGGCGTCTCGTTCCTCGCGGCGGCCATCGGCCAGTCGTGGGTGATGCTGGGATCGGCCGTGATCCTGGTCGGCGCCTCCATCCTGCTTTGGAAGCGGTACGTGTGGAAGGCGTTCATCCCGCCCGAGCCGGTGGTCGTGGAAGGCGCGCCCGCGGGGTGATCGAGGCCGCCCCGCATGCCTGACTTCGACACGACCTTCCTCCTGGCGCTGGTCATCGTCTTCTTCGCGGCCGCCATGGCGGGACTGGCCGGGTTCGGCTTCTCCATCGTCTCGGTGCCGGTCCTGCTGTTGCTCTACGACCCGTCCACGGTGCTCGCCCTGAACAAAATCCTGACGCTCGGCACCACCTGGATCATCCTGGTGGGCAACGTCCACCACATCTCCTGGCGGCACCTGGTCCGGTTGGTTCCCTTTGCCCTCGTGGGGCTGGTTGGTGGGGTCTGGGTCCTGAAGGCGCTCGACGCCGACGCCATTCGGGTGATCGTGGGCGTCACCGTGCTCGGGTTCGCGTTGCTCCTGCTCAGTGGAGTCATTCGCCACATCCCCGAGCGCCCGTGGATGGCCCCCATCACCGGCTTGATCAGTGGCGTCTCGTCCACCTCCACCGGCATGTCCGGACCGCCGCTGGTCCTCTTCTTCACCGTCATCGCCCTGCCGGTCGAGGTCTTCCGCGCGACATCGGTCACCTACTTCCTGCTGCTGGACCTCGTCGGCTTCCCGGCCCTGATCTCCCAGGGCATCGTGTCCCGGGCCGACGTGCTGCTCTCGCTGTTGCTGGCCCCGGCGGCCCTCGCCGGACGCTGGGCGGGATCGTGGCTGGTGCCCTACATCTCCCCGGCTGGCTTTCGGCGAGTGGTGCTCGGGCTGTTACTCTTGACGGGATCGATAGCAATTGCCAACGTTATCCTGGCGGGCTGAGCGCGCCACGTCACGGGGCTGTCCGCTTCAGGGACAGGATTGGGAGGAGACGGGGAATGAGTGACGAGACCACGCGGGATCGGTTCGAGCAGGGCATGCGCGACGTCATGAGCAAGAACTGGTGGATTCTGCTGCTGCGCGGCATCGCCGCCATCGTTTTCGGTATCCTGGCGATCGCCTTGCCGGGCCTGACGCTGTTCATGCTGGTGATCACGTTCGGTATCTACACGCTGTTCGACGGCGTGGTCGAAATCTGGAGCGGCTTCTCCACCCGCGAAACCAACGACCGCTGGTGGGTGGATATCCTGATCGGTCTCGCGGGCGTGATCGCCGGTATCCTCATCATGTCCCTGCCGGGCGTGACCGCCGTGGTCGCCATCTACTTCATCGGCGCCTGGATGGCCGTCACCGGTGTCCTCCAGATCATCGCCGCGCTTCGGCTGCGGGCGGAAATTTCCAACGAGTGGTGGCTGATCCTGTCCGGCGTGCTCTCGGTGATCGTCGGGCTCTACTTCCTCGCCTTCCCGGGCGATGGCGCGGTCAGCCTGGTCTGGATCATCGGCATCTACGCCATCCTGTTCGGGGTGATGATGGTGGTCGTCTCGTTCCAGGCCCGCAAGGGGTTCAAGTAACCGGCCGAACCGGTCTCGTGTAGGGTGGGTGCATGCACAAGCAACCATCTTCGCTTCGCGCCGCGCTGGAGCGCACGGGCCGGTTCACCGAGTTCCTCATCAAGCACGCCATCATCTGGGCCGTCCAGGCCATCGTCCTGTTGTCGATGGCCGGGATCTTCGTCGGCATCGTGGTCAACGACTACCAGGACGCCTTTATCGTCATCGTGGTGGTCGCCGGTATCGGTAGCACCGTCATGCCGGCCCTGTTTCGGCTGGCGGTCCGCGTCGCGCCGATCATCTACCCGGTCATCACGTTCCTGCTCTATGCCTGGACCCTGCTGCTGCTCGACCAGGTGTTGCCTGGCTGGCGGATCAGCAACTGGTGGGTGGCCGGGCTTACCGCCGCAGTGCTCACCGCCGTCTCGGCCTTCCTCGGCAGCTTCCTCTCGCTCAGCGACGACGCCGCCTGGCGTCGCTACGCGCTGAATCCAATCCGCGCCCGGTACGCCGGAAATGGCGTCAACCACACCGACGTGCCTGGTTTCGTCTTCCTCGAAATCGATGGCCTGGCCGCCCCCGTGTTGCGGAACGCGATCCGGGCGGGCTACGCCCCCAACCTGGCGCGCTGGATTGAAACCGGCTCCCACCAACTCACCGAATGGGAGTGCGACCTCTCTTCCCAGACTTCCGCCATGCAGGCCGGCATCCTGCTCGGAACCAACCAGGACATCCCCGCCTTCCGCTGGTACGACCGCCAACTCGGGCGCGTGGTGGTGTCGAACCGCGCCAGCGATGCCGGCCTGATCGAGGAGGTGCTTTCGACTGGCGATGGTCTGCTGGTCGACGACGGAGCCAGCCGCGGCAACATGTTCTCGGGCGATGCCCATGACAGCCTGTTCACCTTCTCCAGCCTGTCCCGCCCCGCCCCGAACAGTAAGTCGGAGTACTTCTTCTTCTACACGAACCTCTACAACCTGGCCCGGACCATGGCGTTGTTCGTCGCCGACTTCTTCCACGAAATCCTGTCGGCCATCTGGCAACTGGTCCGCAACGAGCGACCCCGGGTCCGCCGCCTGAGCGTCTACCCGTTCGTCCGCGCCGCGACCACCAGCATCCTGCGCGAACTGAGCACCTTCACCGTGGCCGGCGACATGTTTCGCGGGGTGAGCGCCATCTACACCACCTACGTCGCCTACGACGAAGTCGCTCACCACTCCGGCATCGAGCGCGGCGACGCCCTCCGCGTGCTGCGGACGATCGATCGCGACATCGGCCGGCTCGAAAAGGTCGCCGAGGAAGCGCCCCGGCCGTACCACCTCATCGTGCTCTCCGATCATGGCCAGACCCAGGGCGCGACCTTTCGGCAGCGCTATGGCGAAACGCTGTCGGACGTGGTGGAGCGGGCGATCGAGAAGTCTGGCTCCCCGTTCCATCCTCGTCACGTCGTCACCCCCGCCGAAACCTCCGAGGAAGGTTCGCAAATGGTGAGCGTGCTGGTCCGCGACTTCCTGCGCAAGGACGACAACGAGCACCCGATCATGCGCCGCGCGCTTCGCGGCACCCGAATCATGGGCGACGAGGGGGATGGCCTGGAAGACGAGGAGGTGGGCGATGTCCTCGTGCTCGCCTCGGGAAACCTCGGCCTGATCTCGTTCGCCTCGGCCCCCGAGCGGCTGACGCTCGAAACCCTCACGGCGCTTCATCCAGAACTCCTCGCGGCCCTCGTCGACCACCCGGGAATCGCCTGCATCATGGTCGAAACCGAATCTCGCGGGCCAATGGTTATCGGGCGGGGCGGATTCCACGCGCTCCGGGACGGGGTCGTCGAGGGGCAGGATCCGCTGGAGGGGTACGGACCCAATGCCCCATCGCTGTTGCTGCGCTCGAGCGGTTTCCGCACCGCCCCGGATATCCTTGTGCTAGGCGCCTGGTGGCACGAGACAGGCGAGGTCGCCGCCTTCGAGGAACTGGTTGGTTCCCACGGCGGCCTGGGCGGGTACCAGACACGACCGTTCGTCCTCAGCCCCACCGGGCTGGAGATCGGGCCGGAGCCGATCGTCGGCGCGGAAGCCCTTCACGCGGTGTTCAAGCGATGGATCGCGGCCTCCGGTGAAAACGGAAATTGACGGCATGAGCGACAACGAACCGGAACCTTACGATTCCACGATCACGGTGATGACCGCCAATCTCTGGAACGGTCTCGCCCCCGACGCCCAGGTGATCGAGGCGATCCGGTCGTCCGGCGCCGATGTGATCGGGCTGGAAGAACTTAACCGTCGCCAGGCGAAGGTGATCGAGGACGCGACCGGCGATCTCTACCCCTGGATCTCCACCTTCGGCGACAGCTATGAGGGGCGCGGCGTGCTCAGCCGCCTGCCACTGGTGTCGGTTGAACTGGTGCCCCTCGTCGCCGACCGCCCCGACGTCCTCGCCGTCGTCGATACCGGAGCGGTGCTGCTGTCGATCATCGTTGGGCACCCTCGGCCGCAAATCCTGCGCCGTGGCCGCGTGCGGTTCCAGATGTCGTCGCTGCGGCAGATCCTGCGGCTGGCCCGGTTGGCCAGTGAGCAGTCGCCCGCCGTGTTGCTTGGCGATTTCAACATGAGTCCCCGGCATCCGGGGTACACCCGGTTCGAGAAGCTCGGCCTCACCGACGCCTATGTGGCGGGTGGCGCGGGCGCGGGCCGGACGTTCCCGATTCGGATGCGGGTGGCGGGCGCCGAGCGCGATCCCGACTTCGCCCGGATCGTCTCCACCCCGCCCATCAAGCGGTTCGACCACATCTGGCACACCCCCAACATCCGCACCGACCAGGCGTGGATAGGTCCGGATTCCGGTTCCGACCACGCATCGGTCATGGCCCGCCTCATCCTTCCGCCAGGCGCTTCCAGTACCGACCACGACGAGGACGACCGGTAAGCCGATCTTTTCGTCCGCCCACCAACTGGCCCGATCGTATCGCCCGCCGGGAACCGGTTCGGCCGGCGCCACGTCTTCATGCTAGTCGGAAGACAACAGTGATCAACTGACAACCCATTGCGTCCGCCAGGCACGACCTGGCGGTGCTTGCGAACGCGATCTCCGGTGAACACGGTATCACCAGGGATGTGACGGCGACGGCGGCTCACCCTACGCCCAGCGCCGTCGAGGAATCGAGGTGAGGTTGCGCGAGGACACCAGAGCAGGCTGAACGGATTGACCCCACGAACCACAGGATGTGAAACGGGAAAGGACATGACGTCATGAGACGAGATCGCCAGATTGCCATGCTGCTCGACGACGCGATGCGCGGTGGCCTGAGCCGCCGCGAGGTGCTTCAGCGCGCCGCCGCCCTTGGTATTGGCATGCCCGCCTTCGCGGCCCTGATCGGTCGCGCCCAGCTTGCCCAGGCCCGGCAAGGGCACAGCCCGGTTGCCTCGCCCGCGGCGGTCGCCGGGCCGCCGGTGGCGGAGGTCATACCCTCCACGCGGGAGTTCGAGGGCCGGGAGATCGTCGATCCCTACGCCTGGCTCGAGAATCCCGATGATCCGAAAGTCATCGCCTATCTCGAAGCCGAAAACGCCTACACGGCAAGCGTCCTCGCTCCGACGACGGACCTGCAGGACACCCTCTACAACGAGTTCATCGCCCGTATCCCGCAGGAAACCAGCCAGGTTCCCTATCGTATTGGCGACTATTACTACTACTCGCGGTTCGAGGAAGGGAAAGGCTACGAGATCATCGCCCGGCGCCTGGGCAGCCCCGACGCCGAGGAGGAAATCCTGCTCGACCTGAACGAGATCGCAGGCGAGTACCTGGCCCTCGTGGACTTCATCCCCAGCCCCGATCATCGCTACATCAGTTGCGTGCTCGACGAGTCCGGTGGCCTCGACTACACGATCTACGTGCTCGACACCACCACCGGTGATATGCTGGACGATGTGATTCCCGGAGCGGATGGCTGCGCCTGGGCCAATGACAACGCGACCCTGGTCTACACCCGCCTGGACGACGCGCTCCGGCCCTTTGAAATCCTGACCCACACGCTGGGCGACGATCCGGCGAACGACCCCGTGATCCTCACCGAGCCGGACGAGATCTTCGGCCTCTACATCTTCAAGACCAACGACGGCCGGTACATCATCGTAACCCCCGCCGCCTACGGCACCTCCGAGGCGCTCTACATCGACGCCGATGGCCCCGACTTCGAGCCTCGAATGCTCGCCGCCCGCCGTGAGGGCATCGAGGTCTATGCCGATCATGGGACACCCGGCTTCATCGCGACCACCAACGAGGATGCACCGAACTTCAAGATCGTCGTCTCTCCGGATGACGCGGCATCGCCGACCTGGACCGACCTCGTGCCCGCCCAGGAGAGCCGCCTGATCGATGGCTTCGATGTCCTCCGCGACTATCTGGGTATCTACGGCCGGGAGAATGGTTTCTCCCAGGTCTGGACCTACTCGTTCGCGGACGAGTCCCTCACGCCCATCCCCTTCGAGGAGGAGTCGTACACCGTCTACGCGGGAACCAATCTCGACTTCGAGGCCACCACTCTACGCATCGGCTACACCTCGATGGTGACGCCCTATACCGACTACGATATCGACCTCGAAACCAACGAGAAGACGCTGCTCCAGCAGTCCGAGGTGCTCGGAAATCACGACCCCGACGCCTACGTCTCGGAGCGCGTCTTCGCCACCGCCCCCGACGGCACGGAGATACCCATCTCCCTGGTCTACCGGGCCGACCTGCGGACGGGCGGGCCAATGCCGCTCCGCCTGGACGGCTACGGGTCATATGGCATCAACTCCGAACCCGCGTTCAGCGCGCTTCGCCTTTCCCTCATCAATCGCGGCGCCATCTACGCCATCGCCCACATTCGCGGTGGATCGGAGATGGGCCGTCACTGGTGGGACGAAGGCAAACTCCTGGACAAGAAGAACACCTTCACCGACTACATCGCCTGCGCCGAGCACCTCGTCAACGAGGGATACACCACGGCCGACAGGCTGCTGGGCAACGGTGGCAGCGCCGGTGGACTGCTGATGGGCGCGGCCGCCAACATGGCGCCCGATCGCTTCGGGTCGATGGTCGCCGCCGTGCCCTTCGTCGATGTACTCCGGGTGATGCTCGATCCCACCCTGCCCCTCACCACCGGGGAATACGTGGAATGGGGGAACCCCGCCGAGGACGAGTACTACGAGTACATCAGGAGCTACTCGCCGTACGACAACGTCACCGCGCAGAACTACCCGGCGTTCTACATCACCGCCGGCATCAACGACGACCAGGTGCCCTACTGGCAGCCCGCCAAGTGGACCGCAAAGCTGCGCGCCACGAAGACGGACGACAACGTGCTGTTGCTCCAGACGAATCTTGGCGCCGGTCACCAGGGCGCGTCCGACCGCGACGCCTACTACGTCGAGACCGCCCAGATGTATGCATTCATGCTGACCCAGATGGGGATCGCCGACGTGGAGGACGACACCATGTCCGCCAGCGGCATCCCGGCGCGGTCGTCCGATCGCCGGTTGGCGGCCTCCAGGGCCGTGACGAACCGGGCGAAGGCGTCGATCAACGCGGACGCCCGCCGCGTCCGGGACGTGTACTAGTCACGTTTCCGCTCGCATCACGGGGTCTGGCCAACCTGGCCAGACCCCGTGGCGTTTGCGTCGATGGGTGGGCGGTGATCGATCGACCCTACGGAACCGGAGTCGCGTCGCTGGTCGCCGTCACCGCGGGCGTGTCGTCCTCGTCGTCGCCCAGGATATCCTCGCGAAACCCGAAACCGGCCACCGCGATCGCCACCAGAATCGCCAGCAATCCCGCGAACGGTCGACCCCGGATCACGAAGATCACGCCCGCCACAAGGCAGGCTCCGGCCACGATGATCGTGATGTCGAACAGGCTCATCCTGGCATTATCCTCGCCATCCTCGCCGGGGCGGACTGGTCCAGCACATCGTACAAAGCCGGGCGCTGGCGTCCGGATCGCGCGCCCTCCAGATACGGCAGTCATGATCGTACCGCGAGCCTCGCGATTCGTCGCCCCGCGATCACCGCGTACAATTGGCGCAGGTCACACGATGAATTACCTGGGGTACGCGGCCTGAGGTTGGCTGGTGGTTCCGCCGTCCCCGATTCTGGTGAGCGAAAGGAAATGGCGTGCGCAGGTTCGCAACTCTCTTCTCCATGATTGTCCTCGCGGCATTGCTCGTCGCCTGTGGCGGTGACGACGACAACGACGAACCCACCGTGGCTCCCACCTCCGCCGTCACGCCCACCACCCAGGTCGAACCCACGGAGGAAAGCACCCCGGCGGCCACCACGCCGGATGCGTCGCCGGCGGCCTCGCCCGTTGCCTCGCCGGTGGTCGACTCGGTCGCCACTCCGGTAGCGTCACCGGTGGTTGGCGCGCCAGCTTCTCCCGCAGCCTCGCCCATCGCTTCCCCGGTGGACATGACCGTTCCGGGCGCCTCGCCCGTGGCCGGCGCGTCACCAGTGGCCGATGCGACCCCTATCGTCGGGACGCTCCCGGTTGGTGACGGCGGAACGAGTGACGAGGCTGGTGACAACCGGTTGCTCTCGGGGACCGTTACCCTGCCCGGCACGATCAACGAGCGCTTCGTGATTTCCGGCGACGGCTGCGTGGGCCTCGGCCGCTACGCTGGAGTGCAGGCCGGTCAGCAGGTGGTACTCAAGGACCAGACCGGCGCCATCGTCGCCGTAACCACGCTCGCGGCCACCGAGAGCCAGGTCGATTGCAGTTGGACGTTCGAAGCGGAGGTGCCGGTTTCGGACTTCTACACGGTCTCCCTCCCACTCATCGCCGAGCATGTGTTCTCCGACGAAGACGTTTCCCGAACCAATGGCGAACTGCTCCTGACGCTCCCCTAATCCCCTCGGAATCCCGCGCTCGACGCGAATTTCCAGCCCGGCGTGCCACCCTGGCACGCCGGGCTTTCTGGGCTTCCTCTCGCCCAGTTGGAAGCACCGTGGTGGTGTTTGCGATAACAGATATATCAATATGTCAACTCTCCACCGAGCCAGCCGCGGAACCGCGATTGGAGCGAGCGCGCGTTACTTACGCACGCGTAGCAATTCGGGCGGCTTCTCCCGGCGTGCGGCGAATTGGGAATTGGGGAATCCGGTGCCGGGCCATGCTTGTTCCCTGAAGGGTGGACATCTCAAAAGGACTACTGCACAATGAGCCTCACGAACACAAATCCAAGGGACCCAGACGTGCCCGGATCACAACGAAAGGAGCGGTCGCGAGAGCGTTGAGACCAGCCCTGACGCGGAACAGCCTGTCAGGGACATCGATCGAGATCACCTGGGACAAATTCCCAGTAAGGAGTTAGGAATCAGTCATGGACGAAGTGACCAGGAACCGCCTTTCTCGTAGATCGCTCGTCGGAGCCGCCGGAGCAGTGCCGGCGATGGCCCTCGCTGGATCCGCCGCCGCCGCGCCAGCCGCTGAATCGGCCGCCGTGACCGCCGCCTTCCAGGATGGCAGCATTCCAACCCCTCGCGAACAAACATTCGTTGTCGAACAGGGCACCAACAACGTCTGGGACAGCTTCAATCCGTTCATTCCCAATGGCGAAGCCTACAACTATGGTTTGGCGATCGTTTGCCGCGAGTATTTCTTCTACGCGAATTTCCTGACCGGCGAGATCAAGCCCTGGATCGCCGAGGAATACAGCTACAACGAAGACTTCACCCAGTGCACGCTCAAGATCAAGGACAATGTGACCTGGAACGACGGTGAGCCATACACCGCCGAGGACATCGTCTTCACCCAGAACCTCCTGCTTGAGAATCCCCAGCTCAACGGCGCCGCCGGTACCATCCGCGACGTGGCCTCGGTCTCCGCCCCCGATGCGACGACCGTGGTGTGGGAACTGACCTCCGCCAACTCCCGCTTCCACTACCGCTTCATCGCCGGCATCATCTCCGACGGTGTTCGCGTCGTGCCGAAGCACATCTGGGAGGGTGAGGACCCCGGCACCTTCAAGTTCAACCCACCGGTCCAGACCGGTCCATACGTGCTTGAGGAAGCCTCGAACACCAAGCTCTACTACCTCTGGAAGAAGAACCCGAACTACTGGAACTCGGCAGAGCTGAACCCCGCGCCCGAATACGCGATGTGGCGCCAGGCAACTGAAGTCGACGCCCAGGTTCAGGAGTTCCTGGCCGGTAACGTCGACGTCACCGGTATTGACTACCTCAACCAGCAGGTGGTCGAGAGCCAGTACTCGGAAACGGCCCGCTTCGACTTCCCCGATCCCTGTACCCGTGGCTTCTTCTTCAACGTCGACTCACCGAGTGAACTGTTCAAGACGCCTGAAGGGCGCTGGGCGCTCTCCCACCTCATCGACCGCGAGGTGATCGGCACCACCATCTGGCAGCCGTCCTCCCGCCCGGCCACCTACCCATGGGCCGACTACGAAGGGTGGCAGACCTGGGCTCCCGATGAGGTGATGAGCCAGTTCGACCTCACCTACAATGTCGAAAAGGCAAACCAGATCCTCGATGAGCTTGGCGCCACCGAGCGCGATGGCGACATTCGCATGCTCAACGGCAAGGCTCTCCGGCTGACCATGATCACCCCGGCCCAGACCACTGGCCTGGAGTATCAGATCGGCGCGTCCTTCGCCAATACCGCCCGCGAGGCCGGCATCGACATCGAACTCAAGAGCCTCCCGGGCTCCGCCTTCGGCGATGCCTTCAACACCGGCGACTACGACATCAGCTGCCACTGGATTTGCGGCATGCAGTTCGACCCGAACCAGCTCTACGGCGCGTTCCACTCCCGTGGGTACCTGCCGGTGGGTGAGCGCACCAACCAGGGTGACGGCTCGGCGACCCGCCTCCAGAGCCCGGAACTCGATGCCCTCATCGAAGAGCTCGACACCATCGACGTCGAGGCCGAAGAGAGCCGACCGGTGTTCGACGATGCGCTGACCGTGTTCATGACCGAGCTTCCGGCCGTGGCCAGTATCCAGACCATCTATCCGATGTTCTTCAACACCCGGTACTGGACTGGATGGCCATCCGCCGAGGATCCGTACACGATTCCCGCCAACTGGTGGGGACAGTTCATGTTCGTCATCGGCACCGTTCAGCCGACCGGCAACAGCTAGGCGATCGCCGGGGCGGCGGTGCCGCCCCGGCATTCCCGCCGCGCGTTATTTGAGTACCGCCCCGAGCCCATCCTTACGCTGGGCCCTACGTGTCTTCCATGCACGACGCGCCGATGGGCGGCGGTACTCGCGGGTCCCAGGAGTTCTTCCATGGTTGTTGGTATACCCTCGGTCGGCGAAGTCGATCCCGGTTTCGAGGACGAGGAGATCGTGGAGCAAAGTGGGCGACTGAATCCCACGGCTCGCTACGTTCTGCGTCGTCTCGGTCTGTACTTAATCACTCTCTGGGGATCGCTCACCGCGTCGTTCCTGTTCTTTCGCATGCTTCCCGGTGACCCGATTTCCGGAATCATTGCCCAGCTCCAAACGCGTGGCCAATATGCATCGATCGATGAATCCCAGGATATGGTTGAACATTATCGTAGGGAATTTGGTCTGGATGGATCACTTGGCGAGCAGTATGTGCGCTATTACCAGAAGGTGCTGACGGAGTTCGATTTTGGGCCCTCGGTATTGAGTTATCCCACTCCGGCAACCGACCTCATCCTCCGGGCGCTTCCCTGGACCATCGCCCTGATCGGTGTCGCCACCCTCATTGGATGGTTTCTCGGAGTCATCATCGGCACGTTCACGGCGTGGAAACGCAAGTCGCGCTGGGCCGAGTGGACCACCAACACCGCGCTGATCTTTTCCCACATCCCCGCGTACTTCGTCGCCCTTGTCCTCATCATTTTCCTGGCCTATCGGTGGAACCTGCTGCCTCCAAGCGGCGCCTACGACACCAGGCTGCAGCCCTCGTGGTCGTGGGACTTCATCTTCAGCGCCATCAAGTACGGAACGCTTCCCGTCCTGGCCACCGTTATCGTGGCCGTGGCGAACTGGATGCTCTCAACGAGGGCCCTGGTGGTCAGCATTCTTGGTGAGGATTTCCTGACCTTCGCCAACGCCAAGGGACTCACGCCCCGGCGCATCCTCACCGCCTACGTGCTCCGCAATGCCTGGCTGCCTCAGATCGCCGCCCTGGGCATGGCGATGGGCGGGGTGGTCAGCGGTAACGTCCTCATCGAACGCCTCTTCCGGTATCCGGGTGTCGGCAACCTGCTTGTGGACTCGGTGATCATCAAGGATGTCAACACGGCCATGGCGGTGGTGACACTGCTCATCTTCATGGTGCTGACGATCAACCTGATCATCGACCTCACCCTTCCGTTCTTCGACCCCCGAGTCAAGTTCACCAGTTAGGAGGTGGCGAACCATGGTCTTTGTCAACCTCTTTCGTGAAAGCGGAAAGTTCCGCCTGGGCATTGTCATCACGTTCCTGTTGATCTTTCTCGCCCTCATCAACCCGTTGCTGCTGAATTGGGCCATCGGGGACACCGACCCCATGAAGGTCGGTTCCTTCGGCATCTTCGACGATCCCAGCCGCGACCACCTGCTTGGCACCGATCGCTTCGGGCGTGACGTGCTCGGTCTCGTGCTGATCGCGCTGCCCGTCTCGCTCACCGTCGCCTTCCTCGCCGGTCTTCTTTCGACCGCGCTTGGCGTCATCGTCGGCTTCGTGTCTGGGTACAAGGGCGGCAAGACCGATTCCCTCCTGCGCACCATCACCGACATGTTCATCGTCATCCCGACCCTGCCGCTGATCATCGTTCTCGCCGCCAACACCCGGAACCTCGGCTCGGTGAAGCTCGCGCTGGTGCTGGCTCTCTTCAGCTGGCCGGTCGCCGCCCGTGTCATTCGCACCCAGGTCATGTCCCTTCGCGAGCGTCCCTATATCGAGCTTTCGAAGATGACGAACCTGAACGACCGTGAAATCATCGTTGGCGATATCCTGCCCGGCATGGCGCCGTTCGTCGCGATCGGGTTTGCCCAGGCCTCCGTCGGCGCGGCGTTCGCCCTCGTCGGCCTCACCATCCTCGGCCTCGGCCCCTCCAGCCAGATGGACCTCGGCCGCATGATCAGCGAAGCCCTCGGCTACGGCGTCATCAGCCTCGGCAAGGAACTCATCTTCATCGTGCCCGTCGCGCTCCTCATCCTGCTCTTCCTCGGTCTCGCTCTCATCAGCCAGGGCATGGAAGAGTTCTTCAACCCACGCTTGCGTAGCCAGGCATGAGCAGCACCGACGACACGATGCCAAGGACAAACGCAATGGCAGATACCGCCGGCACGGCAACCCTCGAAACCAGCCAGTCCCAGGTGGCGCCGGAACCAACCCGGCAGCCGCTGCTGGAAATTCAGGATCTGGCGATCCACTTCCGATCCAAGCGCGGCCTGGCCCGCGTGGTCGACGGCACCACGCTCACCATCCATCGCAACGAGATCGTGGGTGTCGCGGGCGAGTCAGGATCTGGCAAGACCACCCTCGTCGAGGCGATTCTCCAGATCATCCGCTTCCCGAACCGGGAAACCCACGGCAAGGTCATCTTCCATCCGCGATCTGGCGATCCGATTGACCTGATGAAGGCCAACGACCGGCAGATGCGCCGCCTGCGGCTCGACGAGATCGCGTATATCCCCCAGGGATCGATGAACTCGCTGAACCCCGTGGCCCGGGTTGGCGACCAGATCGTGGACGGCATGCTCGACCACGGCATCAGCGCCCGCGAGGCCCGCTCCCGCGTGCCAGACATCCTGGAGCGCGTGGGCCTGGAAGAGCGCGTGGCTCGCCTGTACCCGCACGAGCTCAGTGGCGGCATGAAGCAGCGCGTGATCATCGCCATCGCCATCTCGATGAGCCCATCGCTGATCATCGCCGACGAACCGACCACCGCGCTCGACGTGAATGTGCAGCGCAAGATTCTCGCCACCCTCTCCGAACTCCGCGACGACCTGAACGTGGCGATCCTCATCGTAAGCCACGACCTTCCCGTACACGCGCAGTTGGTGGACCGCATCGCCGTCATGTACGCCGGTCAGGTCGTCGAGTCGGGGGATATCCGCTCCACGGTCAAGACCCCACTTCATCCGTACGCGAGGGGATTGATGAACGCCATTCCCTCGATCTCGAGACCGCGAGAGCGGCTTGAGGGCATCCGAGGAGGGACTCCCAGCCCGCTCAACTGGCCCGCTGGATGCCGTTTCCACAATCGCTGCCCCCACGCCATGGAGGTGTGCCTGAACGTTCCACCGCTGCTGGTGGATGTCGAAACCGGGGAACGGGACACCCGCGACGGGATTGTCACGGTCGTTGACAACCGCCAGGTGGCCTGTCACATCTATCCGGAATCCATGCCCTCCACGGCCAAGGGAGATGAATCAGCATGAGCACCGCGGAACGCACGACCCCCCTGCTGGCCATGGACCGCGTCACCACCATCTTCGGCACCGGGCACAACGCCACCGTGGCCAACGACAAGGTGTCTCTGGAACTCGCGGAATCGCCGCCGCGCATCCTCAGCATCGTTGGCGAGAGCGGCTCCGGCAAAACCACCGCCGCCCGGTCCCTGCTCGGGTTGCAACGGCCCACGCATGGCAAGGCCCTTTGGCGTGGCAAGGATATCTACAAGCTCTCGCGCCGTGAGCAGATGGAGTTCCGGAGCGATGTCCAGGCGGTATTCCAGGACCCGTATGGCATCTACAACCCGTTCTACAAGATCAATCGCGTCTTCGACATGACCATCAGCAAGTTCAAGCTGGCGTCCTCGAAACAGGAGCGGGAGAAGCTCATCGAAGAGGCGCTGGCGGTGGTTAACCTGCGTCCGCCCGACGTGCTTGGCCGGTACCCGCACCAGTTGAGCGGCGGTGAGCGCCAGCGCGTCATGCTGGCCCGCGCCTACCTCATGAAGCCGCGCGTGATCGTGGCGGACGAGGCGATTTCGATGCTCGATGTCGCGGTGCGCGCCGTCATCATGAACATCCTGCTCGACTTCAAGGAGCTCCAGGGCATCTCCACCCTCTTCATCACCCACGACCTCTCCGCCGCCTATTACCTGGGTGGCGACATCATGGTGATGCGGAAGGGGCAGGTGGTCGAAACCGGCGCCGTCGAGGATGTCCTCAAGAACCCACAGCATGTCTATACCCAACTGCTGCTCGATTCGATTCCTTCGCCCGATCCCGATCAGCGCTGGGTGGCAAGCACCTCCGACATCGAACGCCTCGAACAGGAAGCCGGTGTCTCCGAACGCACCGCGGCGGTGTCGTAGGCCAGGAAGTCCAACGGGGGGAGAGAAGGGCAGGTCGCATTTCCGCGACCTGCCCTTTTCCCTGCCTTTCACACGGATCATGTCTGGCTCGTGGGCTGTTGCGAGTCGGGGCCTTGTTGGCCGGTCCGCCGGATCGACCACCCGAGCGCCAGCGCGATCGCCGCGATTGCGGCCACCAGCAGGTAGGCGTCCGACCACACCGCGCCGTCGCCATCGTGGAACGGATTCAGCGCATCGCCATTGGCGCGCTCCCGCGCCGCGATCCAGGCGCCGATCACCGCCGCCCCGATGCCGCCACCCATGAAGGTGAAGCCGGAGAACAGGCCCATCCCGATGCCGGTCTGGTCCCGCGGGAGGGTGCGGGACGCCGCGCTGTTCAGCGGTGGGCTCACCATCGATAGCCCCGCGCCGACCAGCGACATGCCGGCCGCCACCGTCACCGCCTGGGCTCCCGCCCCGAAGGTGGACATGAACCCCGCCGCCGCCAGCACCAGCGCCGTGCCAGCGACGACGGGCGTTCTCGGGCCTACCCGGTCCGAAATCCCGCCGGCGTACCGCGACCCGATCGCCAGCGCGATCGCGCTCGGGGTCAGGGCCAGGCCCGCCTCACCGGCCGAAAGGTTGTTGTACTCAACCAGCATCAGTGGGGTGAGCACCAACGCCGCCATGTAGCCCATCATCGAGAAGGCCGCGGTCGACAGCAGCCGGATGTAGGCCGAGTTCCGGAACAAGGCGGGTGGCGCGAAGGGAGCCGGCGCGTGGTTGATCCTCCAGACGAAGCCGCCCAGCGCGACGGCCGACCCGGCGAACGCGAGCAGCGTGAGAGGCGACGTGTCGCCGCGGGTGATCCCAAGCAGGGCCAACCCGATGGTGGCGCCCAGTAGCGCGCCGCCCGCCAGGTCGAACGAGCTTCCCGGCGCGCCAAGCGTATTTGGGATCGCCTTGCGCACCACCGGCACCAACGCCAGCGACACCACGAACGGCAGCACGAACAAGCCGCGCCAGCCTATCAACTCGCCCAGGAACCCGCCGGCGAACGGTCCGATCGCCGACCCGGCGCCAACCGCCGAGCCCATCAGGCCCATCGCCTGACCACGCCGTTCTTCCGGCACCGAACGGGCGATCAGCACCAGCGCCATCGCCGGTATCGCCGCTCCCCCGGCTCCCTGGATCAACCGGCCGATGATCAGGATCGCCAGGTTCGGCGCGATCGCGCTGACCAGGGTTCCAGCGGCGAAGCCGGCCAGCCCGGCCACGAACAACGTTCGGGACCCCACGATGTCCGACAGCCGGCCCACCAGCGGGATGCCGATCGCGTACATCAGCGAGTAGGCCGTGATCACCCAACTGATGCCCGCCGACGATGCACCGAAAACATCCTTCATCTCCGGAAGCAACACATTCACCATCGAACCGGTAATCACCGAGTTCAGGACCGCGACCAGGATCACGGGCATGAACAGCCGGTGAAGCCCCGCGCTGGAATCTCCCGCCGTGTCGGTCTCGGGTCGGATGGCTGTTCGTGACGGCGCCAGTGATGACGCGCTCATTGGTCAACCTCGCTTTCCGCGTGATCATGGCGCCCCACGCGCAGCACGCTTGCCCACCAGGCCAGTTCCTCCAGCATGGCCGTGGCCCGCTCGTTGAGGAAGTCGAAGTCGTCGAGCGTCGCCTGGCGTTGGGAAACGGCCAGGTATGGCTCCATCCCGATGTGGGTGGCGTTGCGCAGCGGGGCCATCTGGAACTCGATCAGGATATGCCGCAGGTGTTCCACCGCCCTGGCGCTTCCCATGCCGCCGTAGCCAACGAACGACGCTGGCTTGCGGTGCAGCTGGGGGCCAAGGTAGTCGAGCGCGTTCTTGAGCGGGCCGGAAATGCTGTGGTTGTACTCCGCGGTCACGAAGACGTACCCATCGAACGCAGCCATGTCCCGTTCCCAACGCTCCGCGGCGCTGGCGCCGTCATGGTTCCGACCAGCGTTGTCACCGAAGAGGGGCAACCGGTACGACCGCAGGTCAATGATTTCGGGCTGCAGACCAGCCACTTTGCCGGCCCGTTGGACCACCCACTCGGCGGGAATCTCGCCAAAACGTCCTTCGCGAATGGTGCTCAGCACCACCCCAATTCGAAGTGGATCAGTCATCGCGACGGTCCTTCCCGGTTTGGGCGCTTGATCGCGCGGTAGTAGTTCATGCGGAAGATACCCAGCACGTCGCGGGCGTCGTCCGAATCGTTGATCACGCGTTCGGCCCATCCGGATTTCGGCAGGACTGGGTGCGGCGACACCCGGCCGGCCGCGATGAGGAGATCGTGGATCGCACGAGGCAATGGCAGGTGCGCCACCCGGTCTCCATGCAGGTGGCCAAGCTCGATCTTTCCCACCAGGAATTGGACGTGCTCGCTCCCGGAGCGGGCGACCGTCACGCCCGGCCAGCTCCCTATCTCGTCGGTTATCGATATCCGTTGCCGTGTGAGCATGGGTTTTCCCCTTCCGGTTCGGGTACGTGTGACTGGCGGCCATCTGCTACCATGTCCGCACTCTAGGACTTCAAGCGCACTTGAAGTCAACCCCCCTTGGAAAGGACATGTGATGGCATCCGGGGCGCGAACATCGACGTGGTTCACCATTGGCGAACTGGCGAAACGGACTGGCGTCGCCACGTCGGCCCTGCGTTTCTACGAGGATCGCGGCCTGATCAGTTCCGTGCGCAACGAGTCGGGCCACCGGCGATTCCCTCGCGCCGTGGCCCGCCGGGTCTCGTTCATCGTGTTCGCCCAGCGAGTTGGATTGACCCTTGAGGAAATCGGCCAGGAGCTTGCCCGGTTGCCCAGTCACCGCATCCCGCGGGAAAAGGACTGGGACCGTCTGACCACCCTGTGGACCGCGCGTATCGAGGAGCGGATCCAGGAGTTGCGGCGGCTGCAATCCGGCCTTACCCGCTGCATCGGCTGCGGCTGCCTGTCGCTTCAGGAATGCGCGGTGATGAACCCCTACGACCGGCTGGCGGAACACGGTCCCGGACCTCGCTACTGGTTCGGCGACGAGCCCATCACTGGGGCCGATCAGGACGACAATTGATCACTCAGGCGGTCGATTGCCGCTCCCGCCGCGTGGCGAGCCGGTGCCTGCGCTGCACGTGGCGACGCTTCACGGTGGGGCGAGGGCGGTAGGCGGCGTAGGCCGGAGCCGGTTCCCCGGCATCGGGCGGTGAACGGTCGATCTCCACGTTCACGTCGCCATTCGGGCTGGCGTTCACGACCACATCCGGCGATCCCGTCTCGCGCTTGGTGTCCCCAGTCTCGTCCTCGGTGGTGACGTCCACCTCGAGTTCGCTGTCATCGTCGCCCCCGAGCGCCACCAGCACGGTGTCGCCCTTTTCGGTCTCCGGCACCTGCAGGCGCACCCACAGGAATTCGAGGAGCACCCGGAACACCGCCAGCGTGGGCACGGCGAGAATGGCGCCGAGGGGCCCCGCCACCTGGGTTCCGCCGATTACCGCCACGAAGATCACCAGCGGATGCACGCGCACCGCCGTACCCTGGATTCGGGGCGTGATGAAATTGCCTTCCACCTGGTTGATCGCCACGTAGAGCACGGCCACGATAATCGCCATCTCCCACGAGATGGTCAGTGCCACCATCACGGCCGGTATCCCGGCCAGGAACGCGCCAACATAGGGCAGGATCGCCGTGACGGACATCCACACGCCCAGCACGATGGCGTAGGGGATATCCAGCAGCAGCAGGCCAACCGTGGCCATCACGCCCTGGATGATGATCGAAATCATCAGCCCGGCCAGGTAGCGCGAGAGCGACTGGCCGATGGTCGACCACAGGTTCGCCGCGTCTGGCCGGTACGCCGGGGAGAACGACGACACGAATTGTTCGCGGAAGCGCGGGATATCGATCAGCAGGTAGGTGGCGACGAAAATAACGCCGAAGCTGGTTATCGCCAGCGAAAATGATCTGGTCAAACCTTCGACCGCGCCGTTGAGCGCCTGTTCCGCCACCGCCTGGCTGCGCTCCAGCAGGTTGCCCTGCACGTCCTCGATCACCAGGTCGGGATGCCGGTCGATCCAGCCTCGCCGGTAGAAATTCATGAGGACATCGCGCGCCGTGGCCTCCACGGACTCCGCGATTTCCGGAAGCTGTTCGGCGAACTGGGTGATCTCCTTGATCGCGAACGGCACGATCAGGATCAGGCCGATGATCGCCATCGCCACGGTCGAACTGATCACGATCAGGATCGCGAGCCCGCGTGGCATCCACCGTTCCAGCAGCCGGACCGGGAACGACAGGACCAGGGAGAACGTCGCCCCGATCAGGAGGAGGCGCAGCACGCTTGGGGCGAGCGAGAACAGCCAGATCACCGCCAGCAGAATCGCCGCCAGCAGGATCAGCCTGGTGCGTTGGGTGATGTAGATCGGGGTTGGCGCCATATCCTCGAGGATATCGACAACCTGCTCGGTGGCCGGCTTATCGGCTTCCGGAGCGGTTTTTCGCGGGCTGAACGGGGAATTGAGGAAGCGTTGGATGTGCTGCATGTGCGAGCTGGGTCCCGTTGCTAGTGATGATCGGCGGATCCGCCGGGATCAGGTTTGCTCCATGATACGCGAGACGCGTGTCCAACATGATGCCGCCGGGGCAATTCTTATGAGATGTATCGGAAATAACGCGTAAGCCCTAGTATTATTGTCGGAATAAGGAGTATTTGTGATATGGCCTTACTTGCGATACCATGGGGTCACGTAACCGGATGCCCGGTGCGATGTTGTTGACGACCGGAACACCATGGAGGTGACGGATGTTGCAGGTACAGCAGGGCCAGTGTGGCTATTGCGTTCACTTCGGTGAGAACGAGCCCAGCGAGCAGCCGAAGCTCATCCAGATTCGCCTGAAGGGTGAAGCTCCCGACGACCTGGTCGAGAAGTGCGGGCTTCCATCCAACCAGGAAGTCGGCCTCAGGGTCAGCCCGATCAGCGGCTGCCGTGGATTCGAGCCCGCGCCGCAGGCGTAAGGCGGTTTCCTTCCCGGAACACCAAGACACCTGGGCGGCCCATTCGCCGCCCGGGTGTTTTCACGTCCGCCAATCAACGCGGATGGTCTACCAGCCGCGCCGCGCTCGTTCCCGCTCCGCCAGCACCAGGCTGTCCCGCGTCCACGGCTGCACGTCTTGATGCGCCATCAGGGTGTCGAATGTTAGCCATTCGACCGCCGCGACCTCATCTGGTGAAGCCGCTGTTGGCATGCCGGACGAGGCCCGCGCCAGCATCACCACGTCGAGCACGGGAGCCTCGGGTGTCCCGAACGTGTGGGACTCCACGTACACCACCGGGTCGTCCAGCACCAGTCCGGTTTCCTCCAGCACCTCGCGCCGGGCGGTTTCCTCCAGCATGTTGGCGACCGGCAGCTCCGGTTCGACCTTCCCGCCGGGAAAGCCGACCCATCCCGCGCCATACGATTCCCCGGGCCCCCGGGTCGTGGCCAGGTACAACCCGTTCCGCACCACGGCGACTTCCACGTTCACGATCATCGCATGTTCATCCATCGGTTCGTGTTCCTCCCTGTATCCCTAACGATAAAGCGGAATCCATCGCGCTGGCTGGCCGGTGGCGGCGATGTGTCCTGGCTGGCGGCTTCGTGCGGGCTCGCGGGTGTGGAGGGGCGATCCTCCCCGCTCGTGAGCCGCCTGTATCCCGCCGCTCCAGTGATGTGGCATTATGTTGATATCTACTCCGATACGGACGAACGGCCTCGCCGCCGCCATGAGGCAATTCCGGATTGCCCCTTGACGAATCGTGGGAGCGCTTCCACAATCTCACTATCGTTTCCGGGAAACCGGGAAATTGAATACGGGTCCCAGTTCGACGGCGAAGTGCGCACTTCGCCATGGACGCAGCGAATCTCAACGCTCGATATTGCCCTTTGGAGGTGTTTAATGTCCGCCAAGCGAAGCACATTCTCGCGCCGTAGTGCCTTCAAGGCCGCCGCGGTCACCACCGTCGGCCTCAGTTTCGCCAACGCACCCGTGGTCGGCATCCGCCGCGCTAGCGCCCAGGACGTCACGCTGACCTGGATGTCCAACCAGCGGCACGACAAGGCCGTGAAGGAAGAACTCTTCGCCCGCTACGCCGAGGAAACCGGCGTCAAGGTCGAGATGCAGATCTTCGCCGACGAGTATCCCGACCAGCTCAAGCTGGCGTTCGAGTCGGGCAATCCTCCCGACATGTTCAACATGAACCAGCCACGACAGCAGGCCGAGGCCGGCTGGAGCGAGCCGCTCACCGCGCTCGTCGACGCCGAGCCGGGCTTCCGCGAGTCGTTCATCCCCGGCTCGTTCCTCGAGAACCAGGGCATCTACGGCGGCGAGATCTATGGTCTCCCGATGTACGCCCAAACCATGCGCCTGTACTACAACAAGCGCCTGTTCGAAGCGGCCGGGCTCGACCCCGCCGCGCCACCCACCACCTGGACGGAACTGCGCGAGTACTCGAAGGCCATTTCCGACGCCGGAACCGGCGCCTATGGCTTCATCTTCGGCGACAAGTTCCCCTGGGTCTGGGACATGAACGTCCTCCGGCTCGGTGGCGGCGCCGGCGCCTATCCGTTCGACTGGTCGACCGGCACCTACGCCCATAACTCCGATGGCTTCAAGGAAGCCATGGAACTCATGATTGGCATCAACGACGACGGTGGCCTCTTCCCCGGCGTCCACACCCTCACGGACGACGATGCCCGCCAGCAGTTCTCCATCGGCATGGCCGGCATGATCATCGGCGGTTCCTGGAACCCTGGCGTGTTCAACGACCAGTTCAACTCCGAGGAAGATTGGGAAACCGCCTTCTTGCCGTTCCCGGATGGTGGCCAGCAGGGCCGCATTCGCCAGTACATCGGCGATCGCTACACCATCTCCGCCCAGAGCCAGAACAAGGAAGCCGCCTGGGAATTCCTGAAGTGGCTCTACTCGGCAGAGATCATGACCGAGATGTACGAAAAGGGCATGGGCGTCATGGCCGTCGCCGCCGCCAACACCGGCGAATCCGACGTCCGCGGTATCCCGGCGCTCGCGCCGACCGAGAACGACGTCATCCCGCCGCCCGAGCCGGAACTTCCGACCCAGACGCCGGACAACGCCACCACGCTGCAGATGATTTTCGATGATCCAGGCAGCATGGAATCGGCCCTCGCCGATCTCGACGAGCGCTACAACGCCGCCTTCGAGGCCGCGGTCGCCGATGGCAGCCTGGTCGCCGAGGACTACATCGTCCCCGAGTGGGATGGCATGACCTGGGTTTCCGGTGGCGCTCCGGACGCGACGGCGACTCCGGCTTCGTAGAACCTCTGGATAGCCCCGCGATCTCGATCTGGCGGCCGGCCGGGTTCACGCGCCATCAACGGCGGTGAACCCGGTCGGTCATGCGAGGCGAGCCAGCCGCCAGCGGGCGACTGGCCGCGGGGAATGGGATTGCTGAACGATGGCGACGCAGGCGCCGGCCGAAAGGGCCGGGGGAAATCTCGTATCGGAAGCCGCAGGCACGAAGGGCAAGTCGTTTTGGGAGCGGCACGGGCCGGCATACCTGATGTGCATGCCAACCATCGTGCTCTTCCTGGTGTTCATGGCCTTCCCGATCGGGTACGTCCTCTACACCTCGACCCTCGACTGGAACGGGATCGAAAGTGCCCTCAAGGCGCCGTTCGTGGGGCTGGATAACTACGAACGCCTTGTGCGGGACGAGCTGTGGTGGCGCGCGGTGCGCAACACGCTGCTCTACGCGGCCATCAAGATCGTGGTCGAACTGCCGCTCGCGCTCCTGCTCGCCGTCGTCCTCAATTCCGGTATCCGTTACGTGGTGGTGTTCCGAACCATTGGGTTCATCCCGGTCATCACCAGCATCGCGGTGGTGTCGCTCGCCTTCACGTTCTTCTTCTCCCCCCTGCCTGGGGCGCCGTTCAACGAAATGCTGGTTAACCTCGGCATTCTCGAACGACCCATCGCCTTCCTCGGCGAACGCGCGACGGCGTTCTGGACGGTTACCGGCATCGCCATCTGGCACGACCTGGGCATCAACATGGTGTTCTTCCTGGCCGCGCTGCAAACGGTTCCCAAGGAACTGTATGAAGCCGCCAAGGTGGACGGAGCCAACGCTCGCCAGCGGTTCCTCCATATAGATGTTCCGGTCATCCGGCCGTTGACGGCAGTGATCATTACGCTCTCGCTGGCCGGGTCGCTCAAGGTATTCGACTACTTCTCGGTGCTCACCGGCGGCGGACCAGGGTTCTCGACGACGACGATGGTGCTGTACATGTTCCGCTACACCTCATTCGGGGGAGGTGGGCTCGCCGGGGCGACATCCCAGCCTGAAGTTGGCTACGGATCCGCGGTCGCGATCGGTCTCGGGCTCATCATCTTCGCGGTCGTGCTGTTGCAGCAGTACGTCAATCGCCTGCAGGATCGGAGGGCACAGTAATGGCAGCCGATGCGAACGCCCCCGCTCCCGTCGACAGCAGGAACTTCGAGGTCGCGGTCGACCCCAATCGTGGACGCCAGGAAGTCAACCGTGTTTTCTCGAACGTGGTCAAGTACGGCCTGCTCCTCGTCTACATGGTTATCTGCCTCTATCCATTCGTCTGGATGGTGGTCACATCCCTGCGCGACCAGCGATCGGTCTTCACCGCTGGCTCGTCGCTCTGGGTGTCGAACCCGAACTGGCAGAACTACGCCGATATCTGGGACTCCGCCAATATCCCCCGGGCATTCATCGTCACCATCGTGATCACCGCGGCCTGCATGGTGCTGACCATCCTCACCACGTCGATGACGTCGTACGCGCTTTCCCGGTCAAATTTCCCCGGGAAGCAGGCGATCCTGTTCTGCCTGCTCGCGACCCTGCTCATACCGGGCGAGATGCTGGTGATTCCCACGTTCTACGTGAACCGCACGTTTGGCTTCGTGGGCGATGGCAAGGCGTTGCTCGCGGTGATCCTCGTCACCACCGCCGGCGCCCAGGCGTTCAACGTCTATCTCATGCTCGGGCATTTCCGCACGATCCCCAAGGATCTGTTCGATTCCGCCGAGCTCGATGGCGAAACCTACTTCGGCACGTACTGGCGAATCGCCTTCCCGCTGATCCGCCCGGCCGTCGCCACCATCACGCTGCTGACCTTCATGGGAGTCTGGAACGCCTATCTCATCCCGCTTGTGTACCTGGCCCCACTCCCGGACTGGCAAACACTGACCATTGCTCTGGTACAGTATTCGAAACAGTTTCAAACGCTCTATCACATCATGGCCGCCGGGGCGGTCATTGGCCTCGTGCCAGTCATCGTGGTATTTATCTTCCTTCAGCGCTACTTCATTCAGGGCCTCACCGAAGGCGCGACGAAGGGCTGACACTTCGACAACTGACGGTATGGATGGGGGGACGAAGGACCCGGGCGCGTGGCTGGCGCCCGGGTCCTTCGCGTTCGCACCGAACCTGGCGGTATCCGGTGCCAGCGGTACGCCTTTCCATCCCGCGGGATGCTCGTGGCTTGGTCTCCTGATTTCCGGCTTCGCCTGGCCCATCACGGATGCCTTGCGCCCGTCTTCCATACTCGTCACCCATCGAGATATGGGATGCTGGTCACCACGCTCGAATCAAGTTCGGACCGCGATATCCAGATGCGCCACACGCCGCCGCGGGTATCGGGATAATGAAGCAGGGAAACGTCATGCAGGGATCAGGGCACGGGCAACGCACGATGGGTCGCCGGGGCGTGCTGGTTGGCATTGCCGCGGGATTGACGCTGAATCCCGGGCTCCAATCCGTGCCCGTGGCGGTTGGACGGGATGCCACGCCCGCGTTCACGCCCGAGGACCCGCTGGTCGACGCGGCATGGCTCCGGGAGCGGCTGGGAGACGGAGCGCTCCTGCCGGTCGGTTTCATGCCGCCGGACGAATTCGCCGCGGGGCACATTCCTGGCTCCGTGCAGCTCGACTGGCCTGAACTGGAGCTGGCCGACACGTCAGATGCCGCGGTCGCGGAATGGGAAACGTCGGTTTCGGCCATTCTGGGCGACCGCGGCATCACGACGGAATCCGATGTGGTGGTCTATGACAACGACACGCTGTTCGCGGCTCGGCTCTGGTGGCTGTTGCGGTACCTCGGACACGAGCGAGTCCATATGCTCGATGGTGGACTCGCCGCCTGGAAGGAGGCCGGGGGAGACATCGTCGACGGCGAGTCAGTCCCGACCGCGACCTCGCCCTACCCCGGAACGCCGGCGCCGGACACCCTCGCCCAGTTGGACGAGGTGCTCGACGCGCTTGGCCGCGATGATGTGGTGATCATTGACGCACGGACCGAAGCGGAGTTCGAAAAGAGACACATTCCCGGCACGGTCAATGTCAATTACCCGCTCAATGCCGCCGAAACGTCTCCTCGTACCTGGCTGCCGCGCGCCGATCTGCTCGCGCTCTACGAAAGCGTCGGGGTTACGCCGGACAAGCTCGTCATCCCCTACTGCTCGTCGGGAGTCCGTTCGGCGGTGACGGCCTTCACCCTCCACATGATCGGCTTCGAGCGGGTGGCGCTCTACACCGGCTCGTGGAACGAATGGAACGCCCATCCGGGCACCCCGAAGGAACCCGGCGGGCCGACCTGACCCTCGCATTCACCTGGAATCAACGATTCCATCTGTTCGCGATGGTCTTTGCGTCCTCCACTGTGGACGCTACCGCAAGGAGCCGTCCGACGCACGCGCCGCCTCCGCTTCCCCCGCTCTCGTTGGATCGCTTTCCGGTATCGTTCCCAATCATCACGAGTTAACCGTGTCTATCGGTCGACCAGCGATAATGCCCGCTGATTCGCACCCTCACCAGGCAGGAACCATCCACCTTGAGCGCCCCGACCGCCCTCGACCGAAGACTTTCGACCA
>JAEWEG010000033.1 GCA_023389575.1 Chloroflexota bacterium
TCTCCTTCCTTGGCGCGGGCGTCAATCCCGAAACGCCCACCTGGGGCAACATGCTGCGAGACGGCCAGCGCCTGATCCAGCGGGCCTGGTGGCCCTCGATGTTCCCGGGCATGGCCCTCGTGATCCTTGTGCTTTCGCTCAACCTGCTCGGTGACGCGTTGCGTGACGCGCTCGATCCGCGCGGTCGGGGTCGTTGAGTTTCTTTCCGGCGCGTGTCGTCTCGTTCAATGGGAGCCAGTAATCACCATGATCCTGATCGATGGGCATCTCGATATTGCCCTGAATGCCCTTACCTACAACCGGGACCTGAAGAAAACCGCCCTGGAGATTCGCGCCGCCGAGAAGGCGGATGGAATGACGAGCAAGGGCAGGGGCCGCGGAACCATCGGCCTGCCCGACCTGCGCGACGCCAACGTGGCGATCAGCTTCGTCACCTGCCTCGCCCGGGTGCGACCCGACGTGACCGAGGACATGCGGATCGACTACCGCACGCACGAATCCTCCCAGGCCCATGCCCACGCGGAGCTTGCCTACTACCGAGAACTGGAACGGCAGGGCATCTTCCGGGTCATCAGCGACGCGGAGGGGCTACGGTCCCACATGGACGACTGGCGAAATGATTCGGCGTCCACCCCGCTCGGCGCGGTGCTGACGATGGAGGGCGCTGACCCGATCGTGGCGCCGGACTACGTGCCGCTGTGGTGGGACATGGGCCTGCGGGTACTCTCGCTGGCCCATTACGGACCGAGCAAGTACGCCTTCGGGACCGGCACGACGGGACCGGTGACGGCGGATGGCCTGGCGTTGCTGGACGAGATGGCGAAGACGCCGATGATACTCGATGTCACGCACCTCTGTGACGAGAGCTTCTGGATGGCGATCGAGCGCTTCCCTGGTCCGTTGATCGCCACCCATTCGAACTGCAGGGCGCTGGTGCCAGACGAGCGGCAGTTCAGCGACGACCAGCTCAAGGCGCTCATAGAGCGGGACGCGGTGATCGGTGCCGCGATGGACGCCTGGATGCTGTATCCGAACTGGATCAAGGGTGAGACGACGCCGGAGAATGTGACGATCGAGGATTTCGTGAACCACATCGACCACGTCTGCCAGCTTGCCGGAAACACGCGCCACGCGGCGATCGGCACCGATCTCGACGGTGGGTACGGGACCGAGCAGACGCCGCGCGACCTGGATACCTACATCGACATGCAGAAGGTGCCGGAACTCTTGAGCCAGCGGGGCTACGCCGAGGCGGACATCGAGGCGATCTGCCACGGGAACTGGATTCGCCGCCTGGAGACTTCCTGGTCGTAGGCCGTAGGCATTGCCTGACCGGGTCGACACCCTCGATTCGCGATTGCCACGCCGCCCATGTTCCGGGGATCGACCCCTACGAGGGGAGGCGTCGTGTGGGCGCTGCCCGAAAATCTGGAGGGGCTGCGGACCCGCTACGCGGACCGTAGCCCCATACATTTCACCGATCGGGCGCTGCCGAATGCCGTGAGATGTTCGCCTATGGAGAGGCGGATGTTACCCTCAAGGAGGCTATTCGGCGCGCATCAGCGAGAGGTGAGACGATGATGCAATCGGCACATGTGCGGGCCATGGTGGACGCGGCGAAGGCGACCGTGTCATCGCTGGGCCTGGGGGCCTATGACGCGGTCGTTTTGCACGCCTCGAACCGGGTCACCATGCGCCTGACGCCAGCTGATGTCGTGGCCAGGGTCGCGCCCATGAGCAATCACGCGAACGTTGAGTTCGAGATCGATGTCGCCCGGCGGCTCGCCGAAACCGATAGCCCGGTGGCGACGCTTGACCCGAGGCTCGAGCCACGCGCCTATGAGCACGACGGCTTCGTCATGAACCTGTGGACGTGGCATAAGCCCGCTTCGCATTCGGAGATCGCGCCAGCCGAGTATGCGCTGGCCCTCCAGCGCCTGCACGCCGGTCTGCGGGAGATCGATCTCCCGGCGCCGCGTTTCACCGATCGAATCGCGGAAGCGCAACGGCTGGTTGATGATCGCGAACTTACGCCGGAGCTTGCCGAGCCTGACCGTGCGTTTCTCGGCGATGCGTTACGAGACCTGCGGTGGGCGATCGAGAAACGAGGCGCCGTCGAACAACTGCTGCACGGCGAGCCACACCCAGGCAACCTGCTCATGACGAAAGACGGGCCGCTGTTCATCGACTTCGAGACCGTTTGCCGTGGCCCGGTCGAGTTCGATATCGCCCATGTGCCCGACGAGGTCAGCGAGCACTATTCTGGCGTCGATCTGGACCTGCTCCGCGAGTGCCGGATGCTGGTGCTCGCGATGGTCGCGTCATGGCGCTGGGACAGGGACGACCAGTTCCCGAACGGGCGGCAGATGGGGATCGACATGCTCGGCCAGTTGCGGGAGACGCTGGATCGTCATCCAGTTGGTACTCCTCGCCATCCCGCATAGTTTCACGGGCGCACTGGGCGGACAACAGTCGAACCCGGTTTGTTCTGGAGAGGCGGTCTGCCTGTGGTTCGACGGGTCCGCCCCTACCCAACGGCTCTTCCCCTTCTCGTGTCTCCGAAGCCTCCGGTCAGGCGCCGACGTATTCGGCGAGGTGCTGGCCGGTGAGGGTGGAGCGAGCGGCGACGAGATCGGTAGGCGTGCCTTCGAAGACGATGCGGCCGCCGTCGTGGCCGGCGCCGGGGCCGAGGTCGATGATCCAGTCGGCGTGGGCCATCACGGCCTGGTGATGCTCGATCACGATGACGGACTTGCCGGAATCGACCAGGCGGTCGAGCAGGCCGAGCAATTGCTCCACGTCGGCCAGGTGCAGGCCGGTGGTGGGCTCGTCGAGGATGAGGACGCCACCCTTGGCGCCCATGTGGGTGGCCAGCTTGAGCCGCTGGCGTTCGCCGCCGGAGAGCGTGGTGAGCGGCTGGCCGAGGCTGAGGTAGCCAAGTCCGACATCGGCCATCCGCGAGAGGATGGCGTGGGCGGCCGGAATTCGAGACTCCCCGGCGCCGAAGAACGCCTCGGCTTCGGTGACCGGCATTTCCAGCACCTCGCTGATGTTCCTGCCGCCGAAGTGGTAGTCCAGCACCTCGGCCTGGAAGCGCTTGCCGCCGCAGACCTCGCAGGTCGTCGCCACGCCGGCCATCATCCCGAGGTCGGTGTAGATCACGCCCGCGCCGTTGCAGTTGGGGCAGGCACCCGCGGAGTTGGCGCTGAACAGGCCGGGCTTCACGCCGTTGGCCTTGGCGAAGGCCTTGCGGATCGGGTCGAGCAGGCCGGTGTAGGTGGCCGGGTTGCTGCGACGCGAGCCGCGAATCGCGGCCTGGTCGATGGAGACGACGCCGTCGCGCCCATCGACCGAGCCGTGGATGAGGGAACTCTTGCCGGACCCAGCGACGCCGGTGACGACGGTCAGCACGCCGAGCGGGATATCGACATCCACGTTTTGCAGGTTATGGGTATTGGCTCCCCGTACCTCCAGCGCGCCGGAGGGTTTCCGGAC
>JAEWEG010000034.1 GCA_023389575.1 Chloroflexota bacterium
ATGCCGTCACGCATGGCGAGCACCAGCGGATCGCCCGCGTTCAGCACCACGAACCCGTCTGGCCGGGTCACCGCCACCACCACCTGCTTCACCCGGGCCAGTTCCTCGACGCTGTACACGCCCTGGAGACCCAGATGATCTTCGGAGATGTTCGTCACGATGCTGACATCGTTGCTCTCGTAACCCAGGCCCCGCAGCAGGATGCCGCCTCTTGCGGTTTCCAGCACGCCAATGTCGAGATCTGACTCCTCGAAGACCCGCGCCGCGCCGGCGGGACCAGTGAAGTCGCCCGGCAGCACGCACTCGCCCTGCACGAACACACCCGACGAGGACGTCCAGGCTACCCGCTTGCCGGCGTGCATCAGGATCGAGGACAGCAGCCGCGTCGTGGTGGTCTTGCCGTTCGTCCCCGTGATCCCCACCACCGGCAGGGATCGATCCACGTCGCTCACCATTTCCGGCGTCTGGGACGGATCGGGCGTCGTGTTGGCCAGCGTCTCCAGGCTGGTCAGCGCGGTCTCGATGTCGATCGGCGCTCCCGAGACGATGTCGAAGGCCGTTCGCGCGATGCTCTTCGCCAACGCCCTGTGCCGCCAGGTGAAGGCCACCACCACATGGCCCGGCTCTTCCATCGCCCTGGTGGTCGTCTGCGGCCGCTCCATCCCGCACCGGTCGTGCAGCGTGTTCACGACTTCCACCAGCAGCGAAAGCACCCGGTCGGTGTCGACCTTGGCCATCGCGCCGTTGGGCGGAGCCTCGCCGAGAATGAATGCCTGGGCACCGGCTTCGGCGACCGTCAGCGGCCCATCGCCCAGGTCGATCTCCAGCTTGATCGCCGGCCGGAGCAGGAACAGGTTGGGGCCATCGAGGTCACGAATCTCAACGATCTCCACGGAAGCACCTCATTCAGGGGATCATTCCCGGCAACCCGATCCCGTCGCCACGCGAACGGGAGATCAGGTGCGTCAGGAAATCGCGATCTGGAGTCCCACCACCGCCATGTTGTAAAGCGCATGCGTAATGATCGCCGACGTTGTTCCGAGGTACTTTCGCTGAAAACCGAGCAGGATTCCAACCCCAAACAGGCCGAGCAAGACGAAGGAAATATCGTACTGGATATGCAGCACCGTCCAGAACGCCGCCGCGATGACGATGCCGTACCGAGGCTGGATCGCGCCCCGAATGAGCACTTCCTCGCCGATGCCCGCCGAGAGCCCGATCATCAGGGCTCCGATCGGGTTGTCGAGCCCGGTCGTCATCTGCTCCATCGTGTCTTCGAGGTTGTCCACCACGTCGGGCTGGAACGCCACCGTCAGCGCCGAGCCAATCATGCTCATGATGAACAGGGGAACGACCATCGCGATGCTGATGGCCACCGTCTTCAGGTCAGGCACGGTCAGGCCGAGGCGTTTGGTCGCCTCCTCGCCGGTCCGGTGAATCCTGTAGCCCACGGCCACGTAGGCGATCGCCACGAACGTCGCCGCGTTCAGCGCCAGCCAGAAGATGTTCCCAGTCAGCGACTCGGCGCCGTCCCCGTTCAACTCAACCGGTCCACTTTGCAGCGCCGAGATCACGAAGAACGACCCCACCCACAGCAGCAGCCCCAGACCGACCAGGTCGATCGGCGACTTCGGGTCCATGGGCGTGAACGCCGCGATCAGCTTCCGGACCGGGCTCAGCAGCGGAATCATGAAGGCGATGCCGCTGGCGAGGATGAATGGTCCTTCCGCCAGGTCGGTGGTGGTCATCAACGCCGTGCCCGCCACGGTCAGCAACGCCGCCGGCAAGCCGTAGAGCAGGTAAATGCCAACAATCGCCGACCGGTCGGTCCGGGCCTTGTTCGCCCAGTACACGAGTCCGTAGATCGCGGCGATCAGGATCGCCGTGGAGATAATGGTGACGATGCCTTCAATCATGGATGGAGTTCTGGCCTCATTCTGGCTGGTAGCGGCGCGGCCAGGGTGGCATCGGAAACGGTTCGTCTCGCTGCACGCCAGGGCCTCCGGCACACAATGCTGGAATCCCGCCGGAAGTATATCGTCGCCACCGGGCCAAACCTAACGACATCGTGCCGCGATGCTAGACTGAAGCGTCATTTAACCCGGATTCCGGCCTCCACCAGCCCGAATCCGGCTCACCGGGAAAGCAGGGCATTCGTGGCGGAAAACGGGTCGCAATCCACCCAATCGAAATCGGGCAAGACACGGCGCACCGGCCTCGGTCGCGGCCTCGGCTCCCTCATCCCCACCACGCCTGAATCCATCGCGCCGGACGGCCCAGTCCATTCCGTGCCCGTCGATCAGATCGTTCCCAACCCCTACCAGCCGCGCTCGGTCATCGACCGCCAGAAGCTCGACGAGCTGGCCGAATCGATCCGCACCCACGGCCTCGTCCAGCCGCTCATCGTCACCGCCAATCCCGACGGAGACGGGTGGACGCTCATCGCCGGGGAACGACGCTGGCGAGCGTCCCGGCTCGCCGGACTCACCACCGTCCCTGTGGTCGTCCGCGAAGCCGCGCCCCAGGCCATGCTCGAACTGGCCATCATCGAGAACGTCGTCCGCGCCGACCTCGGCCCGCTGGAGGAGGCCACCGCCTTTCGCCAGCTCATCGATGAGTTCGGGCTCTCGCAGGCGGAGGTCGCCAGCCGCGTCGGCCGCTCCCGCGCCGCCGTCGCGAACACGCTGCGGCTGCTCGGCGCTCCCCCGCAACTCCAGGATGCCCTCGCCGCTCAGCACGTCACGGAGGGCCACGCCCGGGCCATCCTCGGCCTCGCCAACACGGCAGATCAACTCGCCGTGCTCGAACAGGTCATCGAGCAGGGACTCAACGTCCGCCAGACGGAGGCGCTCGTCCGTCGATGGCAGCAGCCATCGACCGAAAAGCCCTCGCCACCGCCCCGTGACCCCGACGAGATCCGCATCGAGGACCGGCTGCGCACCGCGCTCGGCACTCGCGTCGCCCTGAAGAAGGACACCTCCGGCCGGGGCGGATCGCTCACCATCCAGTTCTTCTCCGACGAACAGCTTCAGGCCATCTACGACCGCATCGTCGACGAGGAACTCTGGTAGCCGAAACCGCCAGCATGACCTGCTGAACACGTCCAGATCGCCGGGTATCATTAACTGGGAACCAGTGCGCGCCAAACCGGCCCGACCTGGCCCCACGCTATTGAACTCGGGCACGGAAGGATCCGCATCTCACCATGGCAACCCGTGAAGACATCACCCGGTCTCTCAACGAGACCATTGAACGCATCGAGCTGGTAAGGGGGCGACTTTGACCTCGCCAACGACCAGCGCGAAGTAGAAGACCTCGAGCGACGCTCCGGCGATCCCGGCTACTGGGACGACCAGGACCGCGCTCAGACCGAAATGCGCCGCCTCGGCGAACTCAAGAGCAAGATCGAAACCTGGGACCGCATCACCCGCTCCAGTCAGGACCTGACCGATCTGCTGGAAATGTCGGCCGGCGATCCCGACCTCCTGGCCGAGATCGAAACCGAACTCACCGGTGTCATCACCACCCTCGACGAGCTGGAACTCAGTTCCGCGCTCAACGGCCCCCACGACACGGCCAATGCCATCCTGGTGATCCACTCCGGCGAAGGCGGCGTGGACGCGCAGGACTGGGCGCAGATGGTCAGCCGCATGTACCTCAAGTGGGGCGAGAAGCACGGGTTCAAGACGGACCTGCTCGACACGACCCCGGGCGACGAGGCGGGCATCAAGAACGCCACAATCGAGATGAAGGGCCCCAACGCCTACGGACTGCTCCGCGGCGAAGGCGGCTCGCATCGGCTCGTCCGGCTGTCGCCGTTCGACTCGGCGCATCGTCGACATACAGCTTTCGCCAAGGTCGAGGTTATTCCGGAGATCGAGAGCGACAATGAGGTCGACCTCAAACCGGACGATGTCCGCGTCGACACCTATCGCTCGTCCGGCGCCGGCGGCCAGCACGTCAACAAGACCGACTCCGCGGTTCGTCTCACCCACCTGCCAACCGGCATCGTGGTCACCTGCCAGAACGAACGAAGCCAGACCCAGAACCGCGAATCAGCCTTCAAGATCCTTCGCGCCCGCCTTCTGGAACGCAAGCTCCAGGCCGAGGCCGAGGAACGCAACGAGCTTCGCGGCAACCTCATCGCCGCCGGGTTCGGCAGCCGAATCCGGAGCTACGTGATCCATCCCTATACCCAGGTCACGGACCACCGTACCGAAGCCAGCGTCGGTGACGCCCATGCCGTCCTCGACGGTGAGCTGGACCCGTTCATCAATGCCTACCTCCACTCAATGATCGCGCCGCAGGAAGTCTCGTCCTGATGACGTCGCCGAGGTCGGTCCGTTCCACCCACGCGTTGGTCACCCTGTTGCTGGCGCTGACCATGCTCGTGGGCGCCCTCGGCTCGACCCTGGCCCAGGGAACGCCGGTCGCGACTCCGACCACCGTCGGAGTCCTCGAAGCCAACAGCACGTCCACGCTTGAGTTCCCCACCGGTATCACCGTCGAGAGCACCTTGCGGTGGGACGAACCGCTTCAGGATGCGCGCCTCGACCTGCTCTACACGGCGGCAGGCAGCCACATCGAAACGCTCGCCGCCACACCCATGACCTCGATCGAGACCCCCGGCGAATGGTCCCTGACAACGTCCATCGAACTCCAGCGTCACTACGTCCCGGTCGGCGTCGATATCACCTGGTGGTGGAGGCTTTCGAGTTCCGGCGGCGTCATCGCCGAGTCCGCTCCCGAAACCGCTCGCTGGTTCGACGATCGGTTCGACTGGGAAACGCACCAGAGCGAGCAGGTAACGCTGCACGAGTACTCGCTGGACGAAGACTTCTCCCAGGAGGTGTTGGACTCCATCCAGGACGCCATCACCGGCATGGAGGAGCGCTACGGCTTCGAGACCAGCGAACCGATCTCGGTCTGGATCTACGCCACCAACGACGACTTCCAGGTGGCCCGTCCGCCCAACTTCCGTGAAACCATCGCCGCCATCTCGTATCCGGGCTACCGCCTGATCGCATCGATCCTCCGCAACGGCGACTCGGCCGAGCTGCTGCGGGTTTTGCCCCATGAAGTCAGCCATCATGTCCTGAGCCAGGCCACCGCCAACCCGTTTTCATACGTCCCCCTGTGGTTCGATGAAGGGCTAGCGACCCATATCCAGACGGGTGGAACGGACGGCTATATGGAAATGGTCACCAAAGCCTGGCGGGATGGGCAGCTCTATAACCTGAACTCGCTCACGGCCGTCTTCCCTTACCAGCCATACAAGGCCACACTGGCCTATGCCACCTCCTGGAGCGCCATCGCGTTCCTGGAGGCAACCAGGGGTCCCCAGGCCGTGGCCGACCTGATCGCCGCCTTCGGCATGGGTATCCCCTACGACGAGGCCATCAGCCAGGCGCTCGGTATCGACAGCGTCCAGCTCAACGACGAGTGGACGAACTGGGTGGCCAGCCACGCGGGCTAGTCATCCACAGGAAGGAACGCATCGACATGTACTGGACGAAGAAGCACGTGCTGGTCTGCACCGCCTCCCACTGCAGCAAGAAGGGCTCCATGGATGTCGCTGGCAGGCTTCGCCTCGAAGTCGTCCGCAAGGGCCTGGACGCCGACATCCTCGTCAACAATTGTGGAACCATCGACCTCTGCGACTGTGGGCCCAACCTCGTCGTCTACCCCGACAACGTCATCTACAACGGCGTCACGGTGAAGGACATCCCCGACATCATGGGCCATCTCCGGGGCGGACCGGTCGTCGACCGGCTTGTCCTGTCGCCCACCAGCGACGCCGAGGTCCAGCGCAAAGCCTTCTACGCCGACGCCCTGGCCGTTGAGGGCGGCCTGGCTCCGGTGGACGCCGAGGCGATGGCCACCCGCCATGAATTCGAAGACGGTTGGATCGCCGAGCAACTCACACGCGGCTTCATGGCCCGCAAGCCGCACCCTGAGTCGGGCGAGGACCGGCTCCTGGTCACCAAGAAGGCCCGCGTCCGCTATTCGCTCTAGGCTCTCGCGTATACTCAGCATCCAAAGCGTACACGCGACGTGAAGCAGGAAAAGCGGTCTATTGGACGAACCACGCCCGGATAATCACAACGAGCCCACCGAACCTGAACGAGACCGGCGCTGGTGGGACATCCGCGGCCTCGACCGCGCGCAACTCATGCGCCGCGACGTCGCGATTCGCGTTGCCATCGCGCTCGTCCTCATCGTCATCTCGCTGTTCACGAACAGGTCGTTCCTGCTCTGGGGACTCTTCGCGGTCCTCGCGGTGCTGGTGGTGCCCTACGGGCGGGCCCGGTCGCTGCTGGGCGCCTTCGTGCCCTACGCGGTCGTCTGGTTCGGCTTCACCTTCCTCCGCTCCCTCGCGGACGAAACGCGGTGGGCCCGCATCGTCAACACCCGCGTCGCCGAACTCGAGCGCTGGCTCTTCAACGGCGAGCTACCGACCATTCGGCTCCAGGCTGACTGGTACGACGTTGGCGTGATCCACCTTCACGACTACTACTTCACGTTCATTCACTGGTCGTACTTCATCATTCCCCACGCGGTGGCGGTCTACCTGTGGTGGAAGCATCCGAACCTTTTTCGCCAGTACCTGATTGGGCTAACCGTATTGCTGGCGCTGGGGCTGGGCCTCTACTTCGGTGTGCCAACCAATCCGCCATGGATGGCCCCGGAATCGATTAACAGCCCTGGCGCGCCCACGGTGATCAGGATCATGGAACCGATCGGGAAACAGCTCGGCGGCGGGCTCTACCAGGCCGGCTACAACGTCGTCGGCGAGTCGAATCCGATCGCCGCCATGCCATCGATCCACTTCGCGGTGACGTTCCTCCTGTGCTGGGTCGCCCTGGAGTTCGGCCGGGCCTGGTTCATCGCGTCGCTGGTCTACGCCATATCAATGGGCCTGGCGCTGATCTACATGGGCGAGCACTACGTCGTGGACATCCTCGCCGGGGGGCTGGTCACCTCGATCGGCTGGCTCGTGGCCGGCTGGTGGATCAGGAGCGGCCGGAGCCTGATCCCCGCCTGGCGCAGCGGTGGGGCGGTGGAAACGGTGGAGGAATGGCCCACGCGCTCGAAGCAGAGTCAGCCCGCCGTCGAGTGACGCTTCATCCACTTGGCGAACACCGGGTTCAGGCGGTCGTAATACGGGACAAGTTCGGGGAGATCGAGCACCAGTCGGGTCTGGACCGCTTCCGAGATTTCCCGGGACAACGCTGGCGACTCCATGATGTCCTTCGAGAACCAGGCGTCCAGGATGCGCTTCCACACGGCGCTGAACCGCATGATCGTGCCCTGCATCTGGAGCCGATGCATGCCCTGGATATGGGCGGGGGGCCAGTCTCCCAGTCGCGCGGGCGGCCAATCCTCCGGGTCGAAGCCAGGAAACTCGCCGACGCCTCTCGCCTCGGCGGTCGCATGGTCGAGCACCACCACCCGGGGCGGCGCGAACAAGCCCCTCCGCCCGGCATCCAGCGCGATTACCGGCATCGCCACCGAGATGGAGTTGGAGTAGTTCGCCGATGGCACCGGGAACCGCGCCAGCGTCCCTGGATGGTGAGGAGGGTTGGCCTCGGAAAAGGCGAACGCTTTCTCCATGACTTCATCGAGATACCCCGTCGTGCCGTCGCCCTCGGGCGCCTCGTCCCCGAAGATCCCTTCCTCGCGCACGGCGACGAAGCTAATCCGCGCCGTCTCGCCCGACTCACGCCGAATATCGACCTGCTCGATATCCCGGCCATCGTCATCGTTGTCGAACGACTGCGCGACCACCTCCCATTTCGCGGGATCGCCGAACCGCGCCAGCATGTATGCGTACTGTTCCTCCGCGCTCTCGACTCGAATTGGAAAGCCTGCCTCAGGCATCCGCGTTCATCCCTTCCTGAAGCGATCGGTTCTGGTCCGAAAGCGCGTCCAGCACGTCCAGTTGCCGCCGGAACACCTCCGCCGTGGGAATGTCCTTGCGGGTCCCCATCGGCACGGTAAAGCGAACGTATCCACCCTCTGGAGAGTACTCGAGCTGAAGCCAGTCGGCGTGCACACCCAGGTCCGCCGGCAGGCTTTCACTCTGGAGCAGCGTCAACGCCCCCTGCATTGGTGATCCTTCCGGCCGGAACTCGACATCCCCCTTCTTCGGATAGGAGACATAGAGCCACTTCTCCCCGCCGGCCGCGTCGATCAGCTCCGTCTGGAACACACGCACCGGGCCACCCTCGGCGTTCGCCATGCGGCCAAACGCCAGCTTTCCGTTGTAGCGGCCAGTCACCTCGGCTTCCTCGACGCTGAGGTCTCCATTCAGCACCTCCGCCAGCGGCGTCAGCGCCTCCTGGAGATCGGCCTTCGCCTTGCGCGTGAAGTACATCGCCATGTACCCGGTCGCCATCAGCGCGATGAAGATCACCCCGCACATTACCAGTGTTATCGCCACGTATGGATTCACGAAAGTCCCACTCCGGAGCCTGTCTCCGCGTTCTTGGCGCGAAACGTCGCACGGCGTTCGCCGCGCCCATCGGCCCAAGTATCCACCGAAACGGCACTCCGGCGCTGGACGCCTGGCGAGGGGGTGCGCGAGTCTCCTGCCCGCCGGTACAATCACATCGCGCCAACCGGGATTCCGCACGTGCATTGGCGATTGCTGGAGGGAGCCGTCGGGCACGCGCCAGGCTGCTCCATCGTTTCGTCATCCGCCGGCCGGGCACCAGCCTCCGGCGCCCGCTGGGGTTATGCATGCGCTGGCAATGGCACTTCGGACTCGGTCGTGAACTCGGCTACGCCTTTTGGGCACTCACCTTCTTCGAGGCGGTACTCGGCGCCTACGCCACGATCTGGCCAATCTGGATCGAGCGGCTCGGCGCCCCGATCAGTCTCGTCGGGGTCGTCCTCGCCTCGGCCGGCATCTTCCGTCCCATCGTGCTCGGCTTCGGCGGTCCGCTTGTGGATCGGCTCGATACCCGGAATGTATTGATCGTCAGCCGCGTGCTGAGCCTGTCGGGCCTGATCGTCGCCGCGTTCGCTGGCACCTGGGAAATCCTGTTCCTCACCGTCTTCCTGAACGCCATCGGCGAACTGGCCTTCCCCACCCTCCACGCCTTCGTCGCCGACCACGCGGGCGACGATCCAGTGCACGCCTTCAACATGACCATCACCATCGGACCCGCCGCTGGCCTCATCGTGACGCCCTTCGTCTCCGGGCTGGTCATCGCCGTTGCCGGCATGCAGGGAGCCTTTATCCTGTCCGCCGTGCTCACGCTCTGCGCGATCGGGTTTCTCTCCCGGATGGACTTTGGCGCCCGCAAGGCCGCCCATTCCGCCGAGGACGTGACGTACAAGTCCACCTTGCGAGACGCCGGGGTCCGCTCGGCGATCATCCTGCATGGCTGCACCATCGGCGCGCTCGGAATCGGCGTCGCGCTGGTCCCGAACTTTCTGGAAGACGTTCATGGGCTCTCGCCCTCCCTAATCGCGATCCTCAGCGCGGGGGCCGCCGTCGGCACCGTCTCGTTCGGCATCATCAGCTCACGTGTGGGGCCGCTGAAGAACTCCCCCATCCTCGCGGCGGCCATCGCGACGTCGCTCGTCTCGGTGGGATTGCTAATCTTCGCGACCCAGAGCGCCCTGCCGCTGCTCTCGTTAGCCTACTTTCTCCGCGGCGGTATGTTCTCGGCCTGGGCGCTGTTCCTCGCCGCGATGGGCAAGGTGGCGCCCGCCCACCTGCGGTCCAGGGGCTTCTCCATCATGGAAATCGTGGGAGGTAGCGCCATGTCGCTGGGCCCGGTGATAGCCGCCCAACTCTGGCGCATCGACCCCAGGTCGCCGCTGATCGTGTCGGCGACACTGGCCGCCGCGATGGTCGCGATCCTCGTCATCATTCTCCGCCGCGAAGCAATCTCAACCGATCCCGCGACACCGGACGTCGAGACCATCGCCGCGGACACCTGATCGTGCTACCATCCACGGTGGATCGAGGCGGATTCCTTCGCCCGACCTCCCCGGAAACATCCAGAATTCATCGATGGAGAGCGCGTTCCATGGCTGTCGAGCCACTGATCTTCGAGTTGAGCAAGCCTGGGCGCCGGGCCGTCCGGTTCCCCGCGTCCGATGTCCCAGAGTCGCCCCTTCCCCCGGAACTCGCCCGCGAGAGCCTCAACTGGCCCGAGGTCAGCGAGATCGACGTGATCCGTCACTTCACCCGCCTGAGCCAGAAGAATCACGCCATCGACATCAACTTCTATCCGCTCGGGTCGTGCACCATGAAGTACAACCCGAAGATCAACGAGGCGGTCGCCCGCTACCCCGGCTTCGCCCGGCTGCATCCCTATCAGCCGGACAGCACCGCCCAGGGCGCGCTCGAGCTGATGCACGAGCTCCAGGACATGCTGGCCGAGATCTCCGGCTTCCACTCCGTGACCCTGCAACCCGCAGCCGGCGCCCACGGCGAGCTCACCGGCTGCCTCATCATCAAGGCCTACCACGAGAGCCGGGGCGACACGAAGCGGACGCGCATGCTGATTCCAGACTCCGCGCACGGTACCAATCCGGCCACCGCGCGCATGGCCGGCTTCGAGGTCGTGACCGTTCCTTCCGACTCGCGGGGCAACACCGACTTCGAGAAACTTCGTGAGATGGTTGGCCCCGAAACCGCCGGGCTGATGATCACGAACCCCAACACCCTCGGCCTCTGGGATGAGCACATCCACGAGATCGTCGAGGTCGTCCACGAGGCCGGTGGACTGGTCTACAACGACGGCGCCAATTTCAACGCCATTCTCGGCATCGCCCGCCCCGGCGACCTCGATATCGACATCATGCACTACAACCTCCACAAGACGTTCTCCACCCCGCACGGCGGTGGTGGCCCGGGCTCCGGTCCCGTTGGCGTCACGGAGGAACTCGCCAACTTCCTGCCAGGCCCTCGCGTGCGCAAGATCGACGGCGAGGATCGGTACGAATGGTTCGAGCCGGCCAACAGTATCGGCCAGCTCCACTCGTTCCACGGCAACTTCGGCATGCACGTCCGGGCCTACTGCTATATCCGCATGCACGGCGCCGAAGGGCTCCGCATGATCTCCGAGGACGCGGTGCTCGCCGCCAACTACCTCCGGGTCAAGCTCCAGGACCGCTTCGAACTGGCCTACGAGCGAACCTGCATGCACGAGTTCGTGCTTTCCGGTTC
>JAEWEG010000044.1 GCA_023389575.1 Chloroflexota bacterium
GGCCACTACCGGTGCGCGTTCGATGCCTTGTACGGGCGGACCTGCCGCCGATGGATCGCGCTACGTTCCATCGGCGGCCCAGGTGGCTGTGGTCCGCCCCGCGTTGATGCCGAGAGCCCGCGTCAGCCTACGATCAGGCTGGCTCCGGAATCGAACCACATCTCCGTGCCGCTGATGTGGCTGGCGTCGTCCGACAGCAGGAACGAAATCGTCTTCGCGATCTGCCACGGCTCGGCCGGCTGACCGGTGAGCGGCAGGGTCCCCTTCGGGAACTCCACTGGCCACCGAATCTGGTCGATGTTGCGCGGGAAGGTTCCCTCGGTGTTGATGTTCGTCTTCACCGCGCCCGGGCATATCACATTGATCCGGATGCCGCTCTGGGCCAATTCGGTCGACACCATCTTGGTGAACGCCACCTGGCCCGCCTTGCTGGTGGAATAGGCCACCGCGCCCGGGTAGTTGAACGTCCGCGAACCGTTCACCGACGACACCACCACGATCGAACCGCCGTTGCGCTTCAGCAGCGGCAGGCTGGAACGCACGGTCAGGAACGTGCTGGTCAGGTTCGTCGCGATCGTGTCGTTCCACTCCTCCAGCGTCAGGTCATCGAGTGGCGCGAACACGCCGTTCTTGCCCGCGTTCACCACCACGCAATCCAGGCGGCCCCACTTCTCATCGATCTGGCGAACCGCGCCTTCCAGGTCCTCCTGGCTCTTCACGTCGGCGCTGATGCCCAGGGCTTCGCCGCCCGCCGCCTCGATCTCGGCGACGACCTCGTCGATCCGGTCCTGCTGCCGGGAAAGCACCGCGACCTTCGCCCCACGCTGACCGAGGTCGATCGCCGCCCCGCGCCCAATTCCTGACCCAGCACCCGTGACCAGCGCGACCTTGCCCGCGAACGACTCGTAACTCATCCGAAATGACCCTCTTCCTGAAATGGCGAGACACGTGTCCCGCCGCTATCCATATGCCAGGGGGATTTCCAACCCGGCGCCACTCTGCGAGGCGACGCCCAGCCATCGGGTGATGACCGGGCGCCGCCTCAATGATTTTCCACGCTTATGCTTCCGCTGCTTCGACCTCGATCTTCGGGAAGATCGGCGACGCTTTCGGAACCGTCTGGCCCGCCAGCGCGCCGTTCCAGCTGAGTGAGGACAGCCCGTCATCGGCGATCACGCCAGCCTCGATGCCGACCTGCTGCGCGATGCGAGCCGCGCCCCCGGGAATGAACGGCGTGAGGTGAACCGCCAGTAGCCGGATCGTCTCCATCAGGTCGGCCAGCACCGCGTCGAGCTGGGCGTCCGCGACATCGTCCCCGTTCTTGGCCGCCTTCGCCAGGACCCACGGCTTGGTGTCGTCGATGTACTTGTTGGCGGCGGTCACCAGCTCCCAGATCGCTGCCAGCGACTGCCGGAAGTCGAACGCGTCGAGCCCAGCCCGTACTCGGCTTTCCAGTCCACTGGCCACTTCCGCCAGCGGCGTTTCGCCATCGGTCACCGCCGCCACGCGCGGAACCTCGCCGTCGCGATACCGGTGCAGCATGCTCACCGAGCGATTCACAAGGTTCCCCAGGTCGTTGCCCAGGTCCTCGTTGTAGCGGGAGATCAGCCGCTCGTGGGAGAAGTTGCCGTCGCCCGTGCGCGGCATTTCGCGCAGCAGCCAGTACCGCAGGGCATCGAGACCGTAGATATCGACCAGGTCGAATGGATCGACCGTGTTGCCCCTGCTCTTGGAGATCTTTTCGCCGTCGACCTGGATGAACTCGTGCACGTTGAGCGTGGTTGGCAGCGGTAGCCCGGCGGAGAGCAGGAACGCCGGCCAGTACACGGCGTGGAAGCGAATGATGTCCTTGCCGACCACATGGACACGGTTGGCGTTGTTCACCCAATAGCGCTCGTAGGCGGACCCCTGGTCGGCGTAATCGAGGGCCGTGATGTAGTTGCTGAGGGCATCCACCCACACGTACATCACCTGGTCCGGATCGTCCGGCACCGGCACGCCCCAGCCGCGGCTCCGTTGCGCGCTCCGCGAAATGCTGATGTCCTCCAACCCGCCCGAGATGAACGAGAGAATCTCCTCCCGGCGATGCTCGGGCTGGATGAGGTAGGTGTTGGACTCGATGACCTCGCGAAGCCGATCGCCGTAGCTGGAGAGCCGGAAGAAGTAGTTGACCTCGTCCACCGTTTCCAGTTCGGTTTCGTGCACCGGGCACTTGCCCTCCACCAACTCTTCCTGTTTGTAGAAGCGCTCGCAGCGGACACAGTACAGACCCTGGTACTCGCGCGTGTAGATGTCGCCGTTGGCGGCCATCGCCCGCCACAGCTTTTGCGCGCCGGGAAAGTGCAGCGGATCGGTGCTCGTTCGGATGATCCCATCGGTGGACAACCCGAGCGGTTCGCGGAGGGCGGCGAAGCGGTCGCCGTTGCGCGATACCAGCTCCTGGACCGGGATCCCGGCCTTGTCCGCCGCCTGCAGGTTGGTCAGCGAGTTGTCGTCGGTGCCGGTCTGGTAGCGCGTGTCGTCGCCAATCAACCGGTGGAACCGCGCCAGCGCGTCGCACTGGACGTACTCCAGCGCGTGCCCGATGTGTGGCGTGCCGTTCACGTAGGGAATCGACGTGGTGATGTAATAACGGTCCGGCGTTGGTGAATCAGTCATGTGGTACCTCCCTTAAATGACATCGCGCCCATCGTCATCCGCGGGACGAGGGACGCAATCGTGCTCGTGGTACCACCCAGGGTTCGCGCTCGCCTCGCGGCCAGCGCCTCCATGACTGATCGAACCAGCCAGCGCGGGGTGCCGCGCGAGCGAGGTTGTCAGCCGGACCCGCTATCGGAGGTCAACCGGTGCATCCTACTTCCGCCCAGGGAACGGTTTCGAAACACGGCTCTGAGGTCATCTCGGTTCGGGGTGTTGGACCACTTCTCAGCAACGTGGCTCGCTGTACCGCGACGTGCCGAACCTACCCATCCTCATCAACGCCACTCTTCAATTGTGCATTCTGTTCTCTCACGCCATAGAGCCAATAGTCAAGTAGGAGGCTCCGCGCCTTTCCCTGTCGAGGCGCGCACCATCCCAATGCTGGCCATCGCCATGCGGCACCTATTCGTAGGGGAGGGCCTCGTGTCCTCCCTGGCTTGCTCTGCGTGGCGCGTCCTCCCTGGCGAGGGCGAGCGCGTTCCTGAGGAGCATCACCAGGTCGCCACGGCTACAGGAAGCTCTTCAGCTTGCCCGGGTCCACGTTGCCGCCGCTCAGCATCACCACGGTGTTGCTGCCTTTGGCCGCTCCGGTCCGACCGGAAAGCAGCCCGGCCAGCGCCGCCGCGCCAGCCGGCTCCACCAGCACCTTTTGCCGCGTCAGGATCAGCTTCAGCGCGGCCACGATCTCCTCGTCGGGCACCAGGATCACATCGTCGACATAGTGCTCGATCACCGCCTGGGAGAGGTCGGCGGCGAACGGCGCGGCCAGGCCATCGGCCACGGTGTCGATCCGGCCCGCCGCCAGGGGCCGACCGGCGTCCAGGCTCTGGCGGACGATATTCGCGCCTTCCGGCTCCACGCCAACCACCCGCACATCGGGCCGCTGGCTCTTGATCGCCAGCGCGATGCCGGATATGAGTCCGCCACCGCCGATCGGCACGATTACGTTCTCCACGTCCGGCATGTCTTCGAGGATTTCGAGCCCGATCACGCCCTGCCCCGCGATCACCGCCCGGTCGGAGAACGGCGACACGAACGTCATGCCGTGCTCGATCCTGTACGCCTCCATCGCGTCGAATACGCCTTCCATGTTCTCCGAGAACATCGGCTCGGCGCCGTATCCGCGGATCGCCTCCACCTTGGTCGGCACGGCTGTCTTCGGCATGAACACCACCGTGCGCGCCCCGACCTTCGAGCCAGCCCAGGCCAGTCCCTGCCCGTGGTTCCCGGCCGACATCGTCACCAGCCCGCGTTGACGCTGCTCGGGCGTGAGTTGCAGGGCGGCATTGAGGGCCCCACGGGTCTTGAACGAACCGGTTTTCTGGAACACCTCCGCCTTCAGGCCGAGATTGGTCCCGGTCATCTCGCTCAGCGTCTTGCTGGAGAGCATCGGCGTGCGGTGCAGGTGCGGCATGATCCGCACCTGGGCGTCGAACACGTCCTGGAGGGTGACATCGGTCCACGACGCCGGAGCATCTGGAATGTCCGCTTCGCTCCGGATGGTGGCGCCGGTGGCTCCATTCGATCCAGGGCTGTGTGTCGCGGGCATGAGATACTCCTTCAACCGATCCGGGGTTGTTAACATGCGAGGGTGCCGGGCCATTCGCCAGCGCCGTCAGTATACCGAAGGTCCCCGCTTTTCTCGCCCGTTTGGAGCAGCCACGTCGTGACCGGCGACCAGAAATTCACCCCTCGCACCGAAGGGCTCTCGCGAAGTCCACGTATCCAGACCGTGCCGTTCAACGGCGAGGCGGTCGACCTCATCGCGGCTGGTCTCGGCGTGGAAGCGGTGGTCGCGCCGTTCCGGATGCCGGATTCCGCTGTCTGGCATCTCACGGTTCCCGGCCAGGATGGCCGTCCCCAGGTGATGGTCACGCTCTGGCCGGGCATCCGCCGCGTCGATGTCATCGCTGGGCCCGCCACCGTCGTCTTCTCGGATATCGTGAGTGTCGACCTCGTTCCGGACGTGGAGGTGCAGTTCCGCCGGGCCAACCGCGACCTGCTGGTCGTGGCTGGCAACGGCAAGGTCATCGTCCGCGCGTAGAGGCGTCATTATCCAGACACGACACGCCGGTACGGGCGGACCGGTCGAACCCAAAGAAGACCGCCTGGCTTGAGCGTGCCGGGTTCGACTGTTGTCCGCCCCATGCGCAACCGCCAACCTTATCGAGTCCTTGCTCAGGCCGCGTCGGTCCAGGGCTTGATCGCGGCGATCTCGGAGCCATGCTGTTGTTCGGCGATCCGCAGGTCGTGGATTTTCTGGAGATTGAGCCAGAACTCCGGGCTCGTTCCCATCCACCGGCCCAACCGGAGGGCGAAATCCGCATTCACGGAACGGCGTCCCCGAACGATGTCGGAAACACGGCTGGCGGGTACGCGAAGGGCGCGAGCCAACTCGGCCTGGCTTACTCCTCGCTCCTCCAGTTCTTCACGTATGTGATAGCCCGGATGGGTGGCTGGAATCTGTCGCATCACCATGTGTCACGCACCAAAATCGTAGGGAAGTTCTAGCCGGCCATTTTGCGAACCGCTGGCGAACACCCTGGCCGGCGTATGGTCTTCCGATTCGCGAAGACCATACGCCCCCCGCTACGGCCGAGTGAGCTCCCGGTCCCAGCCCCGCGTCTTCCGCGTGAGGTCAACCGACCGCCAGAACCGGTCGTTGAACCCCGCCGACTGCAGGCCAGACATGAATCGTGGCTGGAAGAAGTCGAGGATGTCCACCGGGTGGATCCGGAACCCCTTCAACTGCTTGCCCACGAAGGTCATCTCCAGGAAATACCCTTCGCGCGTCTCCAGCGAAAACATCTGATCGTAGACGTAGTTCCCGATCGAGTAGTAGATCGGCTTGCCCTTGTAGATCTCCATCCCCATCGTCGCGTGCGGGTGCGCGGTCAGCACCGCCGTCGCTCCGGCGTCGATGCACTGGCGGGAGACATCCACCACCCATTGCATCGGCGTCCACACATACTGCTCGCCCATGTGGAAGTACGGCAGCACGATGTCGTATTGCCCCACCAGGTCCTCGATATCGGCCAGGCACTGGTCCATCTTGAGCGGGTTGGTGCCACCCTGGGAAGCGGTCGCCGCCGACGGGTTGTCGCCCATGTTCTGCACGCCCGCCGAGTCCGGGTAGTCAAGGTTCGCGGTCACCCCATCGACGCCGTAGAAGGCGACCGACACCCCGTTCACCTCGGTTACCCACGGGGCGCGGGCCTCGTCGAGATCCATGCCAACTCCGAACGGCGTGATGCCGGCGTTGTTGAGGTGCATCATCGTGTCCTGCATGCCGGGAATGCCATACCCGGCGTAGCTGAACACCGCGTGGTTGTTCGCCATGGTCACCGCGTCGAACCCGGAAAGCACCAGGCCCTCCAGTGAGTCGGGAATGGTCACGAAATCGAGGTTGTCGACCGTCGCCAGGTCGATGGTTTCGGACACGAAGCACTCGAAATTCGACACGGTCACGTCGAAAGAGCCCATGAAGTCCTTCACCTGGTACATCGGCATCGAGTAGTCGCCGAAATCCCGCTGCCGGTTCCCGCCGTTGCGCCCGAAGATCACATCGCCCGCGATGCCTAGCCGCACCGCCGGTTCGGTGTCGGTCGCGCCGGCGATGAGCGGGTTCACGCCGTCGATGTCGAGCGTGTTCACCCGGCAGTCGACCATCTCGATCGGAAGCATCGCGAACGCGCCCGGATCATCGTCCAGCGCGTCCACCAGTGCTTCGTAGTCGGCCACGGTCGAGGTTGGAGAGGTCCCCTCCGGCAGGTAGCCGTCGAGCACCACCAGCGTGATCGGCAGCGGCAGGGGCGCGCCCACTTCGTGCCAGTTGGTGTAGTCGCCCTGCAGCAATGGCGCCACCTGCGCGGCCCCGATCCCTGGCAGTGGCAGGCGGGGCGATGTCACCAGCGCCGTTCCCGCCGCCAGCCCCTGCGCGAGGACCGCTTCGCGAGCCGAAACCGGACTGCCAGGCGCGGCCTTCAGGTCCGCGGGGAGCGCGCCGAGGGCGGCGATGCCAGCGCCGGCGCCCGCCGCTTTCAGCAATTGGCGGCGATTGGTCCGGCGCTCCTGGAGGTTGGCTGAATACTGCTGGAGTTTCGTTAAATGCTGGGATGGAGTGGAACTCACCGGTGGTAGCCCTCGATGGATGGTGGTGACCAATGGCCTCTATGCAAGTCTAAACGAGCGCCGTCGCCGCGTGTTTCCCCAGATCGCGGGACTGGCCCAAACTCGCCCTCCGACGGCCAGGAACCCGGTCAACCACCAGGAGGATATTGCTCGAAGTAATTTTGGATACCCTGTGCGTAGGCCTGGGCCCACGTTCGCTGGTTGTTCGGCTGCACGATCCAGATCGCGTCCAGGTCGTTGGAGAGGAACGCACCCTCGACGATCACGGCCGGCATCTCGCTGGGGGTGATGTTGATGTCCGGAACCGCTGGACCAGTGATCAGGTAGTGTCGCGAGGTGCCAAACTCGTATCGCACCACGTCCATTTCGGTATCGGGCCGGGCCCCGCGATCGGTGTTTTCCATGTCCGTGCCCACGCTGGCCGCGGTCATCTGGCGGCTGATCAGCGTGGCCAGCAGGGCGTTTTGCTCGCCGAACTCGCGCTCCGCCGTGTAGATCACCTGGAAGCCCCGCGCCGATGGATCGTCGTAGCCATCGATGTGCAGCGAGATGAGGATGTCGGCGCCCGCCTCGTTGCAGACGTTGATTCGGGCCTGCAATTCATCGCGGGCCCCCGCCTGATCAGGGTTCTGGGCGTCCTGCCGGGTCTCGCCGTCGCCGTTGATGTCTTCGTCGAAGATGTTGACCGCCGCGCCGCCCGGCCGAGTCATCACCACGAAGTAGCCCAGTTCCTCCAGCTCGGCCTTGAGCATATAGGCCATGCCCAGATTGATCTCGGCCTCGGTCACGATCGGCGGACCGTACGGACCTGTCGCCTGGCCCTCCTGGTCGGTCCGGTTCCAGCCCGTGTCCCAGCCGCCATGCCCGGCGTCGATGCAGACGATGGCCTGGCCGGTTTCGGCGACCTCCTCCGGGTCGTCCACGCCAGTTTGGCTGGGGGCGTCGGCTACCTCGGTATCGAAGATGGACGGCAGATTGGGGTTCGGCGTTGGCCGGGCCGGCGGGTCGGAATCGTCGTCGCCACCAAACGGGCCCAGCGGCGTGAACGCCAGCGCGATCATGATGGCGAACAGGGCCAGCCCGAAGATGACGAGTCGCGAATTGCCGGGGCGTTTCCTGCCACCTCCCCCACCCTCGTCGCCAGGGAGGTCGGGCAGGCTAGGCCCGCCTCCACCCGTCGAACCCGGCGGCGCCGAGTCGCGCCATCGCGTTCCGACCGGAGTTGTCGAGGTGCGCGGAGCCTCGCCGCTGGCGGATGGTTCCACCGGATCTGGTTCCAAGGCGGGTGAGGGGTAATCGCCGGGCGCTTCAGGCTGCGCCGGTTCGTTGGACGTTGACGGAAACCGGTATTCGCGAATCGTGCGCCGCTCTTCGTCGGTCAGGCGACGGCGTCCAGTGTCCCCCGCCGGATCGCCGGTGGATTCTCCAGCCTCACGCGCCAACCGGGCTTGCCTGGCGCGCTCGCGCTCCAGTGCGCGCTGCCGCTGAAGCTCTTCCCGCTTCTGGGCTCCGCTCCAGCGCGAGCCCGATCCGCCCTGGTCAGGCATCCCCACCCCCTTGCGTGCCCGGAACCGACCCTGGCTCGAACGGGTCGAGCGGGAATATCGGTCGCGGGATGCGGGTGTAGGTCAGGCGGCCCAGGTCCGATGGGCTCAGCCCGGGGCTCTCAACATCAATCATGGTGCTCGCTAGGTTCTGGAATCCTGCCCGGTAATGGACACTTGATTTCACGGCAAGCCACTGGCGCCGTTCTGGGGCGAGGCCACCAGCCCGAAACACGGACGGGTCCAGTGATTGCGCGCGTCGTTCGCTGAGAATAACCGAAATCGACCCCACCTGGAGCGTGGCGATGCGCCCGATCCTGTTGATGGCGCCATTCGCCATCGTGCCTTCGTTGGCGAAAACGCCCTGGCCCAGGTGCGTGATTCGCCAGTTCGCCACCAGGGGTTCGCCCGAACTCGCGTCCAGCTTGCCGCCCACCCCCAGCCGGATCGTGGTCCCCTCCCCCGCCTCGTGACAGGCCGCCACCGCCTCTGGATCGACGATCGCCGCCAGCGCGGCGTCGGTGTAACCACCTTCGATCAGGTGACGCAGCAGATGCGTGCCGTCGCCCATGCCACCCGCGCCGGGATTGTCGGCGAGTTCCGCCAGCACGGTCGGTCCATCGGGCGATGTCTTGGGGAGATCGGACAGCGATGTCCCGCGCACCTGGAACGACTCCCGGAGGTCCCACCAGGCGTTGGCCAGTTCGTTCGTCACCTCGCTGGCGTCGACGCGGAAGCGCGGATGGTCCCACGAGTAGGCCAGCACCGTCGCGCCCGCCCCTGGGACATCGGAGTAGGGGAACCCCGGCACCAGCGAAATCGACGCCATCGACCGCTCCGAGCGCCACACATTCGCCGCCTCCAGCACCGGCGACATCGGCGAGCCTTCCGCCGTGCGCTGCGCCAGAAGCGGCATCAGGAGCGGGAGCTTCCGGAACGCCTTCACCGCGTACGGTTCGCCGGATGTCATCACCATGTTCAGCAGGTGGGTCATCGCCTCACGACCGCGAGCTTCGGTATCCGTATGGGGATAGCATTCGTAGCCCACCAGCAGGTCGGCCTGGTCCACCATGGTTTCGGTCAGGTTCGCATGCGAATCGATTACCGCCACGATTGGACAGGCCCGTCCCACGGTCTCCCGCACCCGCCGAAGCAGCGTTCCATCGGCGTCGTGGTCCGACTCGGTCACCATCGCCCCGTGCAGGAACAGCATCACCCCGTCCAGGCCGGGCCACTGGCGGGAGAGGAACCGGAGCCTTCCCAGGAGATCATCGGCGAGCGTGTCGAACGCCGCGTCCTCGACCTTCCCGCCCGGCACCGCCGACGCGAACAGCGTCGGGAGCAGGGACGCCCGCTCCTCCGCCATGGCGATCGCTCCGCCGGGAGCGCTCTTCGTACCGCGGGCAGCCGATAGCATCGCCTCGCCGCGCAGCAGTGAGCGCATCGCGAAGTCGTCCAGTGTCGTTGGCCGGGAAGAGAACGTGTTCGTCTCGTGCAGGATCCCTCCGATCGCGATTCTCGGAGGTCGGCTCGATTGTGGCTGGCGTTCGCCGGACATATCCATGAACCGCATTATGAATCACCCGCGGGACAGCGGGCACACCGGCTCGCCTGCTGCTACCATGGGCGCGATTTCGAAGACCAGTTTCCTGACCAGCACGGCCACGACGCGAAAGGACACGCCTCCATGCTCTTCGAGCACAAGCAGAAGGTTCTCTTCATCGGCGACAGCATTACCGACACCGGCCGGCGCGACGTCAACGCGCCATTCGGCAACGGCTACATGAGCCTCGTCCGGGCCATGACCATCGCCCGCTATCCCTATCTCGGCCTCAAGTGGGAAAACCGCGGTATCGGTGGCGACACCGTCCGCCACCTCGCGGCCCGCTGGCAGCAGGATGTCATCGCCGAGCAACCGGACTGGCTCTCGGTCAAGATCGGCATCAACGACGTCTGGCGCAGTTTAGACCGAAATGGCGACGGCGCGGTCTCCGTCGACGAGTACGAAACGACCTATCGCGAACTGCTGAAGGCCGCCGTCGAGTTCACCGGCTGCAAGCTGATCATCGCCGAGCCGTATGTGATCGAGTCCAACCGTCAGGACCCGATGCGCGTCCAGATGGAGCAGTACGCGCGGGTTGCCCGCAAACTCGCGGAGGAGTTCGACGCCGTCCAGGTCCACACTCAGGAAGCCTTCGACGAGGCCGTCAAAACCACAGGCGAAACCGCCTGGGCCCATGACAGGATTCATCCGAACCTGGAAGGCCATGCGGTCATCGCCAACGCGTTCCTGCGCGCGATCGGCTGGGAACTGTAATCGTGCCGATCGTCGTCGAGCCGATGGACACCGCGACCCTCGATGGCCACACTGGCGACATCGAGCAGGTCTATCGGCGCGCCTTCGACACGACACCCGACCAGGCTGAAGCTTTCATTGAAAAGGCATTCACCAGGCACCAAACGTATCCCGGCTTCACGGGCGACCTGGCGCTCGATGGTGACCAGGTCGTGGGCTTCGTCTACGGCTATCACAGTGGCCGGGGCGGATGGTGGCATTCCACCATTCGCCCCGCGCTGGTCGAGAACGGTCACGGATCGTGGCTGGACGATGCCTTCGAATTCGTGGAACTGGCGGTCGATCCCGACTGGCAGGGTCACGGCATTGGTGGCCGCCTCCACGACGCCATCCTCGCCCGCGTCTCCGAACGCACCGCCCTGCTCTCCACCGGCCCCGCCCCCTCCAACGCGCACCACCTGTATGCTTCCCGCGGCTGGCGGGTGCTGATCCCGGAATTCCGCTTCACGCGAACTGGCGACCCTGCCGTCATCATGGGCCTCGACATTCCAACTTACCGCTCACGCTGCTCCTGATTGCCGGAGCTTGGTCACTCCATGGCGCCCTGATGAGCGCCCACCCCACGTCATCCCGGCCACGGCCGGCCACACTGACAAAGCCCCGCCCCGCCTCAACACACCAGTCCACCACGGCTCTAGCCGCCGCGGATTCCAATCCTCGAACGTCACTTCAAACAGCCCACGCCCCAACTCGATGTCCCACTCACCAGTACGGAAGGCCCAACCGGCATCCTCGCGAACCATGCCCTGCCGCGCCTGCCGGTGTGTGGCCTTCCCACCAGCGCTGCTCATCGCCGCCTTCTGCCACGCCCCACCGAACTAATGGCACCTATTTGTAGGGGCGTATCCCCGTTCATTCATGGCCATTTCATACTCAAACGGAGGGTGTCCGCCCTGCCTCACTTTCGACGCCTGCTGGAATCTGTCCTCGAACGCGTGGCTCGACCATTCATGCCGCATTCCCCGACCCTATGTGCCCCTACGGAAACCCTGAGAAACCGGCTATGGGGACGCTGCATACGCTATCTGGTTACCGTATGGGTTTCCCCTGCAATGGCGGGGTTTCCTCACTTCGATGCGTTCACTGGGTGGGAATCCTGATACCCGGCCGTCCGCCGAACACGACAACATCATTACCGCGCCAACATTAATGCGAACGTCCACAGTAATTCGCCGGTTCGAAAAGCCCGTCGTTCCGGGCAAAATCGACTATCGAAGCGGAATAAATGGATTAATGAATTAATGTTGGCGAAAACACACAGTCCCCAGCGAATGGCTCCATCGCGCTCACGACTGTGGTACACAATGGAACAACGGCACTGGCGGGAACTCGCCATTCCCAGGCCAGCGAAACCATGCACGTGGGAGAGGCATAACCTGATGACCGATCAATCGCGGCAATCGCGGCACCTCCAGGCCCAGCCACCTCTCTCCGCCCAGAAAAACCCCGATCAGGTGGCCGGACGGCGCGAGGTCGAACTGTACGCCCGCACCTATACCACCCTGCTCCAAAGCTCCGGCGCCATCGGTGTCTCCTCCCTCGAGCCGGCCCACCTCACCGCCGAATCCTCGCTCCACGCCGGCGCCGAGGAACCCAAGCCAGACCTCAACGCCTTTCTCTACTCGGCCAACCGCATTCCGGCCTGCATCGTCGACGTCCAGCACATCGTCCTCGGTCAGACCCAGCGGGCCTTCGTCCGCTCGGGCTATACCGAACTCGACGCCTGGGAAACCGTCTCCGCCCCCGGGCGCAGGCGCCGCTGGCACTGGAACGGCAGCGACATCCTCGCCGCCTACATCGCCTCCACCTCCGACCTCGACGACCTCATTCCATCGATCGTTGCCTACCAGATCGAGTGGAACAAGATGCACTATCTCCTCCGCGAGGCTCCCGAGGCCAAAGACCTGATCGTCGCCGCCTCCGAGGGCGCGGAACTCGACAGCGACCAGCTCACCAGCATCCTCGACGCCCTCCTGTTCGACGATTCCGACTGGGGCCGTCTCCGGGGCGTCTGGGGCGAGGATTTCTGGCGGAACCTCGCCGCCGTCACCCGCATCCGCCGCCGGATGGACCTCCGCATGCTCGGTGGCACCTATCTTGGCTACGCCCGGTCCGCCCGGTCCTGGTGGCGGCCGGTCGCCACCCGCGCCACCGAGGAAGTCCTCCGCGACCGGCCGATCTACTTCGTCTCGTCCAATACCCACAGCATCGCGAACACCCTCTCCGGCGTCGCCTATCGGCGGGAAGACGAGCTCAAGCAGTTCATCCGCGACACTAGCCACTCCGAACTGCTTCCGGAACTCGAACGCGTCGAATCCGGCGAACAGCGCGCCTCGCTTGAAAACCTCCTCTACTTCACCGCCCGCCCCTGGTTCCACGGCCCCCAACGGGCGGAGGAGCGCCGCAAGCGCCAGCAGGAAGAGGAAGCCGTCGGCATCGTACACGTCGATCCCACCGGGCCGGTCGATGTCGGCGTCCAGATCATCGACCTCTCGAAGCTCGATCCGTCCTGTTTCGACAAGCGCCTGGCCGGGTTCGATCCCACTCATTCCGACGCCGTCATCATCAACATCAACTACCCGCTGGGCATGGGCGCCTTCCACATCATGTCGCAGGTCGGCGTCGCCACCGACCAGCTCCGGGGCGTCTACGTGCTTGGCAAGGCGGCCACGCTCAACGGCCGCATCGGCGACATCATGCTGTCGGATGTCGTCTACGACGAGCACTCCGGCAACACCTACTGGTTCGACAACTGCTTCGGGTACGAGGCCGTCGCCCCGTACCTGATCTTCGGCGCGGCGCTCGACAATCAGAAGGCGGTCACCGTCAAGGGCACCTTCCTCCAGAACGAGGGCTATCTCGACTTCTATTACAAGGGGAACTACACCGTCGTCGAAATGGAGGCCGGTCCGTACCTCAGCGCCCTGTACGAGGATGTCTTCCTCGAACGCCACCCGGCCAATGACGCCATCAACCTGGCGCCTCTGTCCTCGCACCTCGATCTCGGCATCATCCACTACGCGTCGGATACGCCATACACCCGTGCCCATACGCTTGGCGCTCGCGGCATGTCGTTCTACGGCATGGACTCGACCTACGCCTCGACCATCGCCATTCTCCAGCGCATTTTCAACCTGGAACGGCAACGGGCGGACGCCGGGAAATGACCCGGCCCCGCACCTTCTTCCGCGCTCATGTTCGCGTGCGCTTTCACGAATGCGATCCCCTCGGCCACGTCAACAACGCCGTTTACCTCGGCTATCTCGAGCAGGTCGCCATCGACCACGCGGCCGCCGCGGGCTGGCCAGCTTCCCGGCTCAGGCAGGAAGCCGGCGCCGTCTTCGTCGCACGCCGCCATGAAATTGACTTCCTTCGGCCCGCGTTCGAAAACGATGTGCTGGAAATCGTCACCTGGCCGGAGGGGATGTCCGCCGCCCGCGCCTTCCGCCGCTACGAGGTCCGCAAGGTCGACCATGATCCGCTCCGGCTCCCTCCGGACGAACTGCTTCCGGTGGACTGGCCCAGGCCAGAGGGCCGCGACAACCTGCTGATCACCGCCCGCACCGAGTGGGCGTTCGCCAATGTCGAGCGGGGGCGTCCCGTTCGCATCCCCGATACCGTGACCAGGGACTTTCTGGAGGAAGACGAATGAACGTCATTCAGGTGGGCGTCGGCAAGATGGGACAGCACTGGCTCGATGTCCTCTGGAAGTCGGAGGACGTCAACCTCATCGGCGTCGTGGAACCGGTCGACCAGTTGCGCGAGGCCGCCAACGAGAAGACTGGACTGCCGCCGGATCGCGGCTTCCGGAGCCTCGACGAGGCGCTCGCCGCCCTCGAGTTCGACGCCGCCGTGGTCGTAACCCCGCCTCCCACCCATCGGCCCATCGCTGGGCAACTCCTCGAAGCTGGCAAGCATGTGCTCATGGAGAAGCCGCTCGCCACCACCATCGAGGATGCGCGGGAGCTGGTCGATATCGCCGCCCGCGCCGATCGCGTGCTCATGGTTGCGCAGAACTACCGCTACTTCAACGCCTTCGCCACCGTTCGCGATCTCATTGCTCGCGGCGAGGTTGGCGCGGTGTCGGCGGTCAACATCGCGTTCCACAAGGACGCTCGCACCATGTTCGGATACGGTGACTTTCGCTACTCGATGGAGCATGTGCTCCTGGTCGACATGTCCATCCACCACTTCGACATGATCCGGGCGGCGCTTGGCGACAACGCGAAACGGGTCTACGCCCAAACCTGGCACGTGCCCGATGGCAACTTCCAGTACGATCCCGCGGCCTCGGTCCTGCTCACCATGGAAAGTGGAGCGACGGTGACGTACACCGGAAACTGGGCAACGTACAGTCCCGAGACATCATGGAACGGCGACTGGGAAATCGTCGGCGAGAGGGGCCGGATTTCCTGGACCGGCGGCGACTGGAATCAGGCCGATATCACGATCCAGCACTGGGGCGAGGAAGCGCGCCCGGTCGAGTTGGTCCAGTTGGAACGCGGCGGACAGGAGGGGCTGCTCCACGAGTTCGTCACCGCCCTGGCCAACGGCACGCAGCCGGACACCGCCGCCGCCAGCAACATCGACAGCCTCGCCATCGTCTTCGCGGCGGTCGAGTCCGCTGAAACCGGCCGCGCCGTCGAACTCTGACGACATCTCTCAAGAAGTGCCGGACCGCGGCGGGTGGCGCGCTCCGGCGCCGAGATTGTGAAAAATGTTGCGTTCCAAACCAATGACCTGTATAGTCAGCGCATGAACACGTTCGCGCAGGGCGCACTCACCGGCACTACCAAGCAGGCGATCTCGATGTCGATTATTGACACCGAGATTAAGTGCTTGCCTGCTGGGCCGGGTGTGAACTGACCGACGACGGGTCATCAACACGAAACCGGAACAGCAGGCGGGGATGAAAGTCCCCGCCTTTCTTGTGTTCGCTGGTGGGCCGAACCATCAGTGGCACACGGACGGAACGGTCAGGGCAGCGGCGCTCACCACCGATCCCCAGAACTCGGACCAGCAGGGAGCAATGGTGCTCAGGCGTGGCGCCGGCAAACTGGAACATGATCGAACGCCTGACCCACGACCCTCGTCCACGGCGCCAGCAGCCGGGAATCGCGGATCGATCCAATCCCCGCCCCAGGAGCGCACGCATGATCGTCCTCAAGTTTGGTGGAACATCCGTCGCCAACGCCCAGCGCGTTCGCGAGGCAGCGCAAATCGCCCTCAACCAACCCGCTCCCCGCGTGGTCGTGGTGTCGGCCGCGTCCGGGGTGACAAACGCCCTGCTGGACGCGGCTCGCGCCTCGGCACGGGGCGACCGCGACAAGCGAAATGAAGCCGTGGCCCTCATCCACGGCAAGCACGAGGAGATCCTGAACGGGATCTCTTCTTCGTTGCAGCGGAAGCTGGCCTGGAACGTCGTCCATGAGGTCCAGAATGTTCTCGACGCGACTCTGGATGAAGTCGAGGCGGCCGGAGAGCTCTCCGGCGCGCTGTCCGACCGGATCGTCTCCACGGGCGAGAAGTGCCTCTCCACCATGATGGCCGCGACGATGCGGGACATGGGCCACGATGCCGAGGCCGTCTTCTGCGATTCCATCATCGCCACCGATGGCCGGCACGGCGCCGCCCGACCGGACCGGGCCCGCACCCGGGAGAACGCCGAACGCCTCATCCGGCCGCTCCTGGAGGCGGGAAACACCGTCGTCGCCACCGGCTTCATTGGCTGCGGGCCGGACGGAGCCACCACCACGCTTGGCCGCGGCGGGTCCGACTACTCGGCCACCTTGCTTGGCGCGGCGCTGGACGCTCACGAGGTCCAGATCTGGACCGATGTGCCCGGCGTGCTTTCCGCTGATCCCCGCTCGGTGAACACCGCCACGGTGGTGCCGGAAATCAGCTACGACGAGGCACAGGAGCTGGCCCACTTCGGCGCGAAAGTGCTTCACCCGCGCACGATCCGGCCCGCCGTGGCCGTGGATATCCCGGTCCGCATCCTCTCGACCTTCCTGCCGGAGCAGTCCGGCACCGCGGTCATGCGGGAGGCGCCCAGCGACAAGATCAAGGCCGTCACGGCCCTGAAGGGGCTGATCCTGATGACGCTCGATGTGCCGGAGCTCGAGGATCTCGCCTCCGCCGCGTCGATTGTTTTCCGCCAGATGCACGAGCGGGGCGTGGAGATTCTCAACGTCTCCCAGGCATCGTCGCGCCGCCGCATGACCTTCATCCTCGATGGCGTGACTGGTGGGTGCGCCAATCTCCAGATGACGATGGAGGACGATCTCGACGAACTCGATGCCAGGGTCACCTGTCACGAGCAGGTCGCGGTGCTGGCGGCGGTTGGCGCCGGAGCGGCGACCACCGCGTCGTCGCTTTCCCGGATGATCACCGTGCTGAACCGGGAGAAGGTGCGGGTGCTGGCGATGAACCAGCAGACCAGCAACGTCGCGATCATCTCGGTCGTGCACGAGGAGGACGCGGCGCGGGCGGTGGCCGCCCTCCACGATGCCTTCATCCGGCCCGCGAACACCGGAGCAAGGTCACGCCGGCGTCGCCGCTCCGAACTCCTGTCGGAGTCGTTGCGGGTAGGCTAGCGAGGCGAATGTCCAGGCGGGAATGGTTCCACCTGGGAGCGAAGAACACCCATTCGGAAGTGAGGAACGGAACGTGTCAGGCAAGATACCGGTAGCTATTCTCGGCGCGACGGGCAACGTCGGTCAGCGATTCGTCCAGTTGCTCGAAGGCCATCCTTGGTTCGAGGTGTCGGAACTCGTCGCCTCCGACCGGTCGGCGGGCAAGCGCTACGACGAGGCGACCGATTGGCGGCTCGGTGCCAACATGCCGGATTCGGCGCGCGCGCTGAAGGTCCAGGACTATACCGCCGAACTCCAGAGCCCGGTCGTGTTCTCGGGGCTTCCCGGGGAGATCGCGGGTGAGATCGAGCAGCGGCTGGCCGCCAACGGACACGCCGTGCTGAGTAATACCTCCACGCACCGGATGGAGCCGGACGTTCCGCTCCTGATCCCCGAGGTCAACGCCGAGCATGTTGCCGCGATCGAGACCCAGAAGGCCAACCGGGGCTGGAAGGGCTACATCGTGACCAATCCCAACTGTTCCACGATTCACCTGGTGCTGGCGCTGAAGCCGCTGCACGACGCATTCGGGCTCGAGGGCGTGCTCGTCACCACGATGCAGGCGGTCTCCGGTGCGGGGTATCCCGGGGTTCCCTCGCTCGACATGATTGACAATGTCGTGCCCTACATCGGGGGCGAGGAAGAGAAGATCGAGATCGAGAGCCAGAAGCTGCTGGGCGGATTCACCGCCGAGGGTGGTTTCGCGCCGGCGTCGTTCGTCGTGAGCGCCCACTGCAACCGGGTTCCGGTTCGCGATGGTCATACCGAATGTGCGTCGGTGCGCCTTGGTTCGAACCCATCGCCGGACGAGGTGATCGAGGCGTTCAAGTCGTTCCGGGCGAAGCCGCAGGCTCTGGAGCTGCCGAGCGCTCCGGCCCAGCCAGTCATCGTGCGTCGAGAGCCGAACCGCCCCCAGCCCGTGTTCGACCGGGAGGACGCCAACGGCATGGCCTCGATCGTGGGCCGGGTCCGGGAGTGCCCGCTGCTTGGCATCAAGTTCGTCGTGCTGGGACACAACACCGTGCGCGGCGCGGCCGGGGCATCCATACTGAACGCGGAACTGTTCAAGGTGGAAGGGCTCCTTCCAGTCTAGGGGCCGCATTCAGGAGACATCATGCCCTCACTCTCTTCGCGCCGGGAACCGGTCATCGCCGGGGCAATGCTCGGGTTCGCCAGCGGCATCCTCACCTGGAGCGGATTCACGACATTGCTGCTCAGCCTGCCGCCGAACGCGCTACCCGGCTGGGCACGGTCGAAATGGGCCAAATGGGTGGCCATTCCATCGGCGGTGGGCGAAGTGGTGGCCAACGCCACAATCTCGTCGTTGCCCCCTCGAACCTCGCCGCCGCCATTGTTTGGGCGAGCGGTGATGGGCGCGACGTCCGGCGCGCTGGCTGGTCGCGCGGCCGGTTCGACCATGGCTGGCGCCATCGCGGGCGGCCTGGCCGCTCCGGTGGGCGCCTGGGTGGCGACCAATGGCCGGGCGCGGCTGTCGAAATCGATCCCCGATATCGCGGTCGCGGTGGGTGAGACGGTCGTGGCCGCTGGGCTGTCACGGGCGGGAGCACGGCGGACAAGCCGGTCCTCCTGATCGAAGCTTGCCGCGCCGACGCCTGGCATGGCGGGAACGGCCCTCGCTCCCCCTTCGGGAGCGAGGGCCGTTTTGCGTTTTCCTGGATCGGTCGCGGCGTTATCGCACTGGCTTCTCGGCCTCGGTTGTCTGGTATGGGACGGCCAGCAGTTCGTCCCAGCACGCCTCGGGGATGTCCCAGCGAGCGAAGTCGAGGGTTTGCTGGATACGTTCCGGGCGACTCATGCCGATGATGGTGTTGGTGATGCGTTCGTCTCGCAGGGAGAACTGGAGCGCGGCGGCGGCCAGTGGCACATTGTGGCGGGAGCAGATTTCCTCGAACTCGAACGCCAGTTTGACCAGCTCGTCGTCGGCTTCGCGGTAGGCGTAGCGCGGGTACTGGGCCGGACCCTTCGCCAGAATGCCGCTGCCGTAGGGGGCGGCGTTGAGCACGGCCATGCCGCGCTCGTGAGCGATGGTGAGCAGGGGATCGGCCACGCGATTCAGCAGGGTGTATCGGTTGTGGGTAATGACGGCGTCGAAGGCGCCGGTTTCCACGAACCGGATTTCCATGTCGATGGGGCCGCCCGCGACCCCGATGTGCCCGATGAGCCCTTCGTCGCGGAGGGCCTGAAGGGTTTCGACCGGTCCTCCCTTGGCCCAGGCTTCCTCCCAGGAAATGTGCTCGGGGTCGTGGAGGAAGACCAGCTCGATGCGGTCGACACCCAGGGATTCCAGGCTGCGGTGGAACCGGCGCTTGACCGTCTCGCCGTCGTACTTCCCACCGGGCTCGCGTCCTTCCTTGGTCTGGAGGAAGGCGCCCGCCGGAAGGCCACCTATTTGCTTCAGCGCGAGTCCGACGCGGCGTTCGCTTTCGCCATCGCCGTAAGAGGCCGCGGTGTCGATGTAGTTGAATTCGCTATCCAGCGCGGCGAGCACGGTGGAGATGGCGTTTTCCTCGGTGACTTCGTAATCGAAGGTGTCAGGCATGTTGCCAAGGGGGGCGCAGCCGATGGAAATGGCCGCGACATCCGGATGGATCTTGCCCAGCGGGCGGCGCTTCAAGAGGTCGTTGCTCACAGTTCTTCCTCCACGATGTGTTGAGTCTCGGGACATGATGATGCCCCTGCCAGCAGGGGCATCATACGTTGTTTTCAGATATGCGGCGCGACGATCAGGTGGCTGGCGTCGCTACCGGCGAGGCCGCGGGAGTGGCGTCTATCGCGGGGGTCGCCCGGCCCGATCCTTCCGGAATCTGACCTTCGGGGGTGTTGATCGCCGGGGCGACATATTTGGCTCGAACCTCGGCGACCTGCTCGGCGGTGACCGGCGCGGCATCGTTGTCCCAGGCCTGGCGGACGTAGGTGGCGATGGCGGCGACGTCTTCGTCACTGTAGGTCGTGTCGAATCGAGGCATGCCACCGCGGCCATTGAGGATGACCGTGATCAGGTAGGTTGGATCCTCCAGCGTGACCAGCGGGTTCCCGGCCAACGGCAGGTAAATGCCTTCGACGCCCTTGCCATCGGGCTGGTGACAGGCGATGCAGACATTGTTGAAGATTTCCTCGCCGCGCACGAGGACAGGGTCGTCCGATGGGACCGGCGACGCCGTGGACGGAGTCGCGTCCTGGGCGGAGACGATGAACGGAACGCTGGCGGCCGCGGCGAGCACGAGGATCGCCAGCAGGATGATGGCCCGGTTCCGTGGCAACGATTGGATGGTCATGGGTACCTCCGTGTGTTCCAGGGCAGGTGCGTGCCGGGTCGATCAGGACTGCATTACGCGGCTGTGCAACTTCTCCACCTGCATCCAGGCGGCCTGCGCGGCGCCCTCGATCCAGGCGTTGACGTAACTCAGGTGTTCGCCGACCAGGTAGATGCGGCCATCAGGCTCCTGAAGGCGGGGGAAGTAGTCGGCGCGGGTGCGGCGGGTGAAGCTTGGCCAGGCCCCAAGGCTGTACGGCTCGAGATGCCACGCGACGGAGAAGCCAGACATGTACTCGTCGCGCATCTGGGGATGGATCTTGCTGCCGAGGTCGAGCGCGAGCTGGTTGCGTTCCTCGTAGTCGAGCGAGCTGACATAGGCGGCGTTGGTGCCGAAGTTGTACATGCCGAGCAACGCGCCCTTGGGGGCGCCGTAGGCGTCGTCGGGGTAGTCCATGATGCCAAGCACGCCCATGTTCGAGAAGGACTGGCCACCGTAGATCCAGTCGTCTTCTTCCCAGAAGCGGCGGTTGAATCCCAACCCGAGGCGAAGGGCCATGGCGTAGGGGATGCTCTGCATCGCGGTCTTGAATTCGGAGGAGACATCGACGTCGAGCTTGATGAGCACCGAGAGCGGGATGTTGCACATGATGTAGTCGCCGGTGACCTCCTCGGTTTCACCGGTTTCCTTGTTGAGGTAGACGACCCGGACGCCGTTCTCGTCCTGACGGAGTTCGGTGGCCTCGCAATTGAGTTTCACTCGATCGCCGAGGGCATTCCTGAACCCGGTCTCGTACAGTTCGGTGACTCCACCCTTCGGTTTGACGAGCGTGGTTTGCCAGTCGAACGTCGCGGTGGAGGCGAGGTAGCCGCCAGCGGCCTGGAGGACCGCCGCGGCGAACGGGAAGATGTCGGCCATGGCGTAGGGATCGTCGATTTCGCCGGGCGACTGGGTATCCGGGAGGACGCGGTAGCCTCGATGATCGGAGGGTCCGTAGGTGAGGTCTTCGCTGGAGAGGATGCCCCAGTTGACGAGGTAGCTGGTGAGGGCCTCGGTGTCTTCGGCGGAAAGGGGGAGGTCGAGGTCTTCCTGGTTGACGGCCTGGGCGAGGAGCTGCGACGTCCAGCCGCCCATGTCGGCCTGCAGTTCGTGGAGGCGTATCCGCTTGCCGTTGAGCCCGCCCTCGATGTCTTCGGCGTAGACCCAGCCGTTGAGGTTGAGGTTCTTGTGATCCATGAGCGGAACGTTGAGTTCGTGGCAGTAGTGGAAGAAGCTGCGGTGAAAGAAGGGGATGCGGGAAGGGCCGGCATCGAACCACATGTCCTCGTGATCCCAGTCGCAGACCTGCTCGCCCTTGCCGTATTCGGTGCTCCGGGAGCCGCCGCGAACGGTGAAGGCGTGGCCGCCGAGGCGGTCGCGAGCCTCGATGACGGTCACGTCGTAGCCGAGTTTCATGAGTTCGTAGGCGGCGGGACAGCCACCCGGGCCAGCCCCGACCACGATGACCTTGGTGCCGTTGCCGGAGCCGTCCATCTGGGGTGGGGTGGTTTGGGCCGCGATGCCGATGTGGCCGAGGGCGCCCATGGCGCTGGCCATTGCCCCGGCGCCACCCGCGGCGCCAACCATCTGGAGGAACTTCCGTCGTGTGAGCGCGCTGGCTCGCTTCCGAGCCTCGGGTGAGGGAAGGGACTTGACGTGCATGACGGTGCGCCTCCAGTGGATCATGACCCCCCGGCGCGTGGCTGGGCACCAGCGCCGGTGTGCCAATCAATTGTTCCGCGTTCACCTTGTGCATTAGTGCAATACATGATGACGATGGTGGTTTTGGGCGGAAATGTCAAGCTCGGGTGGCTACCGGGGGTTGGTGTGATCGGCGATCCAGGATGCCATTTCGAGCATGTGTTTTTCCGGCGACATTAATCCATTAATCCATTAATTCGGCCTGTGGGGGTGGATTTGCCCGAAACGACGGGCTTTTCGAGTTGGCGAATTAATGTGGACGTTCGCATTAATGTTGGCGCGGAAACGATGTTGTCGTGTTGGTGTGGCCAGGGCTGGGGTCCTTTCGTAAGCGGATGGCGGGATGCGCGGGTGATGGCCCGTCGATCGGCGGTTTCTCCCCAGTGAACGCATTAAGAAAGAGAAAGTACGCCAGCTGGCGAGGTGGTGAGTTAGTGGGATGTTTGAGATTAGTGAGCGGTGAGGTGAGGCAGGGGTGAGCGAGGGCCATCTCGTCCAGGGCGGACACGAGGTCCGCCCCTACCAGTACGTGGCCTGTATTGAGGCGAGGGAGGGCGGTCCAGCGATGAAACGGCGAGGAGCCGGCTGGACAGTGTCCGGCCGGCTCCTTCGCGTGTTTCACCTGACTTCCGTGATGGAAGATGGGCGAGTGCTTAGCTCTTGGCCTTGATTTCGTTGACCCAGAGCGGCGCGGTCCGGTGCCAGTACGCCGAGTTGATGTAGGGATTCTCGGCGGACGGGAAGCCTTCCCAGTAGGTGGTGTTGGTGGGGATGCGGTGGAACCACTGGACCAGTGGCAAGTCCGGCAGGTCCTGGATCCAGATGCTCATGCCCTCCTTGAAGAGTTCCTCGATCTTCGGGTCGTCCTCACCGGTGATGCTCATCTCGTCGGTGATGGCATCGAACTCCTCGTTCACCCAGCGGAATGGCTGCTGCGAGCGCGTGCCAATTGGCATCGAGTAGCGGCTGTGATAGAGGTTCATGGTTTCGTACGGGCCGCGGGTGCCGCCACCGTGGCCGAGGATCCAGGCGGGAATCGTTCCGCCGTAGACGGAGTCGGCGAACTCCGGACCGACGATGATCTCGAAGGTGGAGTCGAACCCGCCCTGGCGAAGTTGCTCGACCAGGAGCGGCGTGATGTCCTGGAAGAGGATAAGGCTGTAGATGGGGAGGGCGAAGACCTCGCCGTCCTTTTCCCAGAAGCCGTCGCCGTTCTTCGCCCAACCCTTGGAGGTCATGATCTCGTCGGTCTTGGCGAGGTCGAACGAGTTGATGGAGTCGAACTGATCCTGGATGGTGCTGGTGTAGGTCTCGATCGCCGGGAAGCGCGGGAACACCAGCGTGGTGCCTTCGCCCGCCCCCTGGTACCCGAAGTCGACGAGCTGCTCGCGGTTGATGGTGTGGTTGATGGCCCACCGGATTTCCGGGTCGTTGAACGGTTCCTGCATGCAGTTGAGCTGGAGGCTGATCGGCCACCAGTCGAGGTAGCCATAGGGCGGCTCGCTGCCGGTCCAGGTGGACACGTTCGGGTTCTGCTGCATGACGGCGGTGATGTTGTTCGGCCGGAGGTCGATGGTGAGATCGACTTCATTGTTGATGACCATCTGGACCATCTTGGTCTCGTCGGTGCCGGGGAGCACGATGAGGCGCTCTGGAGCCGGGAGTTCGTGGAATCCGGTCTTGGCGGCCCACCAGTCGTCGCGGCGATCGAAGATGCGCTGGGCGGTGCTGGAGAGCACGATGGTCCACGGGCTGGTGGTGACCGGGAAGCCCGCCTCGATGTCGAGGTTGGTGAATGTCTTGGGATCCTGCTGGCTCCAGATGTGCTCCGGAACGAGGATGATGCCCTTGTCGAAGTGGTAGATGAAGAACTGGGTCATGAACCGCGGGTGCGATGACGTGAGGGTGAGGTCGACCGTGAGGTCGTCGGTGGCGACGGCGTCGGCGACCCAGGTTTCCATGTCGATGGCGTAGGTGAGGTCCGGCGCGTTTTCCTTGAGCATGTTGATGGTGTAGACGACGTCTTTAGCCGTGAACGGCGTGCCGTCGCTCCACTCCACACCCTCGCGGAGATGGATGGTGACGGCGGTGAAGTCCTCGTTGTACTCGTATGAGGTGCCGAGCCAGGGGATGATGCCGCCTTCGCACTCCTCATCCTCGGGGCCGCAGACATCGGCGGTGTTGTAGGCGTTGTAGTAGAACAGCGCCTCGTTGGCGATGGGGTAGCCACTGGCGGTGGCGATACCGGGCAGGAACGGATTGATCATGTTGTAATCCGTCAGCTGGTTGCCGGTGATGCCATGAATGAGGGTGCGTTCGCGCGGCACTTCCTTGATCTGGCCCGAATCCTGGGCGGCGATGACAGACTGCGGAAGGGCCAGCGATCCCATCGCGGCGGCCGCCATGCCGGCGCCCGCGGCTCCGACAAAGCCGCGCCGGGAGAGTGTGAAATCCTTGATTGGGCTCATGAATGTTCCTTTGCAGATTTCGTGATCGCGATCAATTGATTCGGACCCACGTCCCAACCTGGGTGGGACGTTTATCGCTGAACTCCTGCCGCGCTCCTCCTTTATGGCGTTGGGGCCGAACCGGCGATCAGGGATGCGCCGTTCGAACCGTCTGTGACACCGGGTTTGGTGAGCAGTCGCTCGGAGGGACGGAAGACGCCGGTGACGTCGCCTTCGACCGTGGGGAGGTCTGTGTTGGCAGCCATGGGCACGAGGAAGCACGATGCCGCGCGGTGGGTGTCTGGTTGGTAGAGGGGCGGCACGTTCACGCGGCACTTGTCCATGACGTGGGGGCAGCGGGAAGCGAACATGCACCCCTTGCGCGATGCCTCGCTTTCATCGGTGGCGGCGGCCACCACGTTCTCGCCCCATCGCCGGTCCGGGTCGGGCAGCGGTATCGAGCCGACCAGCAACTGGGTGTATGGGTGTTGCGGGTTCTTGATGACTGATTGAACGTCGCCAATCTCGGCCAGTCGTCCCTTGTAAAGCACCAGGATGTTGTCGCTGACCTGGTAGGCGGTGGTGAGGTCGTGGGTGATGTAGACGAACGAGATACCCAGTTCCTCGTTGAGCGAGCGGAGGGTTTGGAGGATGGTGGCCCGGAGTGACGCATCGACCATGGAGACCGGTTCGTCGGCGACGATCAGACGGGGTTGGAGGAGGATGGCGCGAGCCACGGTGATGCGCTGGCGTTGGCCGCCGCTGAGCTGGTGCGGGTAACGACCAAGCGTTTCCTCTGGCCGGAGCCCCACGCGGGAGACGGCTTCCTCCATGAGGCGGCGCGTTTCCTTGCGGGAACTGGCGAGCTTGAACTTGCGGATCGGTACTTCGAGGATGTGGTCAACCTTGTAGAACGGGTTGTAGACCTCGAAGGGGTCCTGGAACACGGCCTGGACCTCGCGCCGGAATTGGCTGGAGACATCCCGCGGCGCATGGGCGAGTTCGTGCCCCCGATAGAGCACCTGGCCGGCGCTTGGGTTCTGGAAGCCAAGCAGGATGCGGGCGATCGTGGTTTTACCGCTCCCGCTCTCTCCCACCACCGAGGTGAACGAGGGGGTATCGGCGGAGATGGTGTAGGAGAGATCGTCGACGGCGACGGTGCCGTCCTTGTCCGGGTCTCCGAACACCTGGGTCACATTCTTCATTTCCAGGAGATTCGTCATTCGCTGCACTTTCCCCGAGGTTCAGGCGTGATGTTGACGCGCGCGTGGTCAGGTTGGTCAGTAAAGATGGCAGGCCACCCAGTGTCCCGGCCGGACTTCCTGGAGCTCGGGCGTGTCGACCCGGCACCGGTCCATGGCGCTGGGACAGCGTGGCGCGAAAAGACATCCTGGCGGTGGGTTGAGCAGGGATGGCGGGAGGCCGGGAACGCCCTGGAATACCCCGCGTTGTTCAAGCGTGGGAAGGCTGGAGATCAGCAGTTGCGTATAGGGATGGAGCGGGTTCTCGAACAGGTCCCGAATCGGGGCGAGTTCGACCAGCTTGCCCGCGTACATCACGCCGAGGCGGTCGACGAACTGGGCGAGCAGGCCCATGTCGTGACCCACCAGGATGACGGAGGCGTTGAGCCGCTGCTGCACCGCGCCAAGCGTTTCCATGACGTGGCGCTGTACCACCACGTCGAGGGCGCTGGTCGGTTCGTCGGCGATGATGACCTTCGGTGACAAGGTGATGGAGAGGCCGATGCAGACGCGCTGCTTCATGCCGCCGCTGAGTTCATGCGGGTAGAGCCGGGCGGTCGATTCGCGGAGGCCAACCGTGCGGAGGATTTCCGCCGTGCGTTCCCTGATGTGGGCGTCCGACTGCTTCTCGTGGGCGAGGATGCTGTCGGCGAAATGGTCGCCGATGCGCTTCACCGGGTTGAGGGAATTCATGGAGCCCTGCGGGATGAGGGCGACCTCGGACAGCCGGAGCTGACGAACGCGCTCGTCGTTCAGCGAGGCCATGTCGTGCTCGCCGGATTCGTTGCGCAGGAGGATTCGGCCATTGGTGATGCGACCGGGCGGGCGGAGCAGGCGCATGATGGCGAGCGCGGTGGTGGTCTTTCCGCAGCCGGACTCGCCGACGAGGCCGAGACGTTCGCCGGCCCGGAGACCGAAGGTGACGCCGCGAACCGCCCGCACTTCGCCGCGCTCGGAGCCGAAACTGACCTCGAGGTTCTCGATGGCCAGCACGTCGGTTGGGGTGACGAGCCCTTCGGCCACGGGTGGGGTAGCGATCATGAACTGACCTTTCGGAGGCGTGGATTGGCGATTTCATCCAGCCCGGCACTGATCAGGAAGAGGCTGATGAACAGGACGACGATGGCGACGATCGGCATGGTGAGCCACCACCACATGCCGCGGATGACCGCGTTGAACGAGATGGCCCAGTAGATCGTCATGCCGAGCGTGGGTTCGTTCTGGGGGCCGAGGCCAAGGGCTTCGAGACCGATGGAGGCGAGGATGGCGGCCGCGACCGAGCCAACGAAGCTGGCGGCCAGGTAGGGCAGCAGGTTGGGCATGACCTCGCGGAAGATGATCTCGGGCGTCTTCATCCCGGAGAGCTTGGCCATCTGGACGTAGGCGCGTTCGCGCAGGGTGAGCACCTGCGAGCGAATGGTGCGCGCTGGCCACATCCAGGCAAGCGAGGCCACGACCAGCGCCATCATCTGCACGCTGATGGCGCCCTGGATGGATGAGGCCACGGTGATCAGTACGACCAGCCCGGGAACGGTGAGCAGGATATCGCAGAGGCCCCGGATCACCAGGTCCACGACACCGCCGACGTAGCCAGCGACCAGGCCGAGGACCGTGCCGAGGACGATGGCGACCATGCCGGCGATGAGCCCGACCTGCAGGGTGAGCGGAAGCCCGACGACGGCGACGGCGAGGAGGTCTCGCCCCTGGTCGTCGGTGCCGAATGGATAGGCGCTGGACGGCGCCTGGCTGGGGCGGGCCGACATGGGGCGCGCGAGTTCGGTATCGATGAAGAGGGGGCCGAGCACGCCGAATCCCACCAGGAGCAGGAAGAGGACCAGGCCCGACAGCAGCTTGGGATTTCGTTTCAGGTACCTCCAGAGGCCGAGTTGGCGCCGGCCGCTGGTTCCGGCGTCGGACTGGACTGGGCTGACCTGGTTGGCGGTGACAACGCTCATATAAGTACTCTCCCCGCCTACCCGCGAATTCGCGGATCGAGCAATGGATAGGCGAGATCGACCAGCATGGTGGCGATGCCCAGGGCGAGCACGACCATGAAGACGACTCCGTAGACCAGGAAGTAATCCGAACTCCGGATCGCGTTATAGAGGAGCGAGCCGACACCCGGATAGGTGAAGACAACCTCGACGATGAGGGCGCCGCTGACGATGTTGCCAAGCGAGAGCGCGAGCGATGTGATTTGCGGCAGCATGGCGTTGCGCAGGCTGTAGCGGAAGAACATTGTTCCGCCCTTGAGGCCGCGGGCTTCGGCGAAAGTCATGTAGTCTTCGCCGACCGTGGAAATCATCATTCCGCGGATACCGATGGCCCACGCGCCGATCGCGGCGAGGATGATGGAAAGGGCGGGGAGGGTGGAATGCTTGAGCACGTCCATCCAAAAGCTCCAGCTCATGTTCGGCTGGGCGCCGGCCTGGTAGCCGCCCGAGAGGGGGAACCATTTCCAGGAAAAGGCGAGGACGTACAGCAGGATGAGCGCGAGGAGGTAGTAGGGAATGGCCGCCAGTGTCAGCATGGGCGCGGCCAGGTATTCCAGCCACTTCGGGGAGCGGGGCCAGGCGATGAGCGCGCCCAGCAGGGTCCCGATGATGAACGACAGGATGGTGGTCACCAGCAGTAGGCCCACGGTCCACGGCAGGGCGTCGAAGATGAGGTCGGTGGCCTTGGCCGGGAACAGGGAGAGCGAGTAGCCGAAATCGAACTGGACCATGTCCACGAGGTAGTTCAGGTACTGCTGCCAGAGTGGCTTATCGAGGCCGAATCGGGCATTGTAGGAGGCCACCATTTCCTCGACGCCGGTTTGGGTGAGTCCGCCCTGGGTTGAGAGGGCGAACATCCGCTCGCGGATCGGATCACCGCCGCCGATGCGGGGGAGGAAGAAGTTGAGGGTGGCGGCGCCCCAGATCACGATGAGGAACAGGCCAAATCGTTTTGCCACCATATTCCACGACATCGATGTTCCTTCGATCGCGGGACCGATGCGCACCATCAGTCTCCGCCTGCGATGGCGGTGGAACAAAACGGGTATGGCTTAAGCCAGGGGCCGGGTTCCGGAGCGCCGATTCGACTGGTTCGTTATGAGCGCACAGTACCAAACCGCGTATCGGAGGGCAAGAGGGTATCTGGCGATTTCGTGAACCAGTGAAGAGAGATGCTGGCGTGACGTGGGTTTACGGCCGGGATGGCCGGAACGTCCCAGGTGGGCCATGGATGGCCTCTCCGCGGGCGTGAGTCGACGGCGAGCGATGGGTGAAGACCGATGGGTGACTTTATTCCGGGCCTGGAACTGAGCGAGAAGCTGTACCGGGAAGCGGTCGAGCCGTTGATGGCTCGGGAAGCGCCGGAGTTGCGCCACGCGGCGGGGTTGCTGGGGGCGGGTTCGGACGTGCTCGGATTTGACACCGCGCGCTCGATGGACCACGACTGGGGGCCGCGCCTGGTGCTGTTCCTGCGGGAGGGCGACCTGGAGGAGTGGCGCCCGCGGCTGGATGCGCTGGTCCGGGAGGGGCTGCCCCGGAGCATCGCGGGGCACCCGACCGGGTTCGTGGAGTTCGAGGAAGAGCCGGGCACGACGCACATGACCGAGGGCGATGGGCCGATCAACCACCGGGTGGCGATCACGAGCGCAGGGGGGTGGCTCAATGAGCGGATTGGGATCGGCTCGACGCTTGGGATGACGCCCGCGACCTGGCTGACGCTGCCTGAGCAGCGGTTGCTGGAGGTGACGGCTGGCCGGGTGTTCCGCGACGACACCGGCGAGATCACCAGGATCCGGAAAGACCTGGCGTGGTATCCGGACGAGGTGTGGCGGTACCGGATGGCCGCGCAGTGGCAACGGATCGACCAGCTGGAGCCGTTCGTGGGCCGCTGCGGGGAACTGGACGATGACCTCGGGTCGCAGCTGGTGGCGATGACGCTGGTGAAGGACGTGATGAAGCTGGCGTTCCTGATGGAGCGGCGGTACGCGCCATACGCGAAGTGGCTGGGGACGGCGTTTGGGCGGCTGGAACTGGCGGAGTCGTTGGGCCCGCACCTGGACGCGGCGCGGTACGCGCGGACGTGGCGGGAGCGGGAGGCGGGCGTGGTCGCTGCCGTGGAGGTTCTGGCGCGGCAGCACAACGCGATGGGCCTGACGGAGTTCGTGGACCCGGAGCCGCGCTCCTTCTTCAGCCGGCCGTTCCGGGTGATGTTCGGCGGGCGGTTCGCGGAGGCGTTGCTGGCGACGATCGAGGACCCGGACGTTCGCGCGTTGCCGCGACATCTGGGCGGGATCGACCAGTTCATCGACTCGACCGACGCGATGAATGCCACTGGGCTTCACCGTGCAATCCGCGAATGGATCGCTGATAGTGTTTCCCAGCGACACGTGGAAGACGCGGATTCGAGCACAGGGGGCCAAGAGTAACGATGCCATTCGACAGACCGATCCTGATCACGGGCGGGGCGGGTTTCATCGGAGCGAACCTCGCGCACCGGCTGCTGGCTGACGGCGAGCAGGTGACGATCCTCGATGATTTCTCGCGGCCGGGTATCCGGCACAACCTGGAGTGGCTCCGCTCGGAACATGGCGACGGCTTCGAGGTGATCCGGGGCAGCGTGACCGACGCGGCGACCTGCGAGCGGGCGGCGGCCGGGGCGGGCATCATCTACCACCTTGCTGGCCAGACGGCCGTCACGACGTCGGTGCGGAATCCCCGCCAGGATTTCGAGGCGAACGCGCTGGGCACGCTCAACATGCTGGAGGGGGCGCGGCTGGCGGGTCACAAGCCAACGTTCATCTATTCCTCGACCAACAAGGTCTATGGGGCGATGGACGACGTGGATACCGTCGAGCGCGAAACGCGGTACGACTACGTCGACCTCGCACGAGGGGCGAGCGAGGAGCAGCCGCTCGATTTTCACTCGCCCTACGGGTGCTCGAAGGGGGCGGCCGACCAGTACGTGCGCGACTACGCGCGGATTTACGACATGCCAACCGTAGTGTTTCGGCAGTCCTGTATTTACGGACCGCGGCAGATGGGGGTGGAGGACCAGGGGTGGCTGGCCTGGTTCGTGATCGCGCTGGTGACCGGGCGGCCGATCACGATCTACGGGAACGGCAAGCAGGTGCGCGACCTGCTGTTCATCGACGACCTGGTGCGGGCATTCCGGCTGGCGACGGAGCAGATCGAGACGACCAGCGGGCAGGTGTACAACATCGGCGGCGGGATGGAGAACGCGATCTCGGTGTGGTGGGAGTTCCGGCCGATCGTGGAGCAGGTGCTGGGACGGGAGATTCCGGACCCGGGGTTCGACCTGACGCGGCCGGGCGACCAGCCGATCTTCGTGGCCGATGTGTCGAAGGCCGGGCGGGACTTTGGCTGGCGGCCGGAGGTTTCGCCGGTGGAGGGCATTTCGCGGTTGGCGGCGTGGGTACGGGAGAACCGGGCGTTGTTCGAAAGCGTTTCCCAGGAGGGTTCGTGAAGATCCTGATCGCGCTGACCTACTACCGGCCGCATGTGAGCGGGCTGACGATCTACGCGGAACGCCTGGCGACGGAGCTTGCCAGGCGGGGCCATCAGGTGACCGTGCTGGCGTCACGGCATCGAGACGACCTGCCCGAGGATGAGATCGTCGATGGCGTGCGGGTGGTGCGGGTGCCGGTGACGTTCTCGATCAGCAAGGGGCCGATCATGCCGTCGTTGCCGGTGGTGGCGCGGCGGCTGATTCGCGAACACGACATTCTCAACGTGCACCTGCCGATGTTCGAGGCCAGCCTGCTGGCGGGGCTGGCGAAGGCGCAACGGAAACCGGCCGTCCTGACCTATCACTGCGACCTGATCCTGCCGGATGGGCTGTTCAACCGCGTGGTGGACACGGCGGTGTTCAGTTCGAACTGGGTGGCGGCGAAACTGGCGCGACGGATCGTGGCCTACACGGAGGATTACGCGGGGCATTCGCAACTGGTGCGGAGGTTCCCCCGGAAAACGACGATCATCCCGCCGCCGGTGATCATGCCGCCGGCGGGGGACGGCGAGGTCGAGGCGTTCCGGCGGGCGCATGGGCTGGAGGTGAGGACCGTGCTGGGGTTCGCCTCGAGGTTCGCGACGGAGAAGGGGATCGAGTACCTGATCCGGGCGATGCCTCGGCTGGTGGAACGGTATCCCGAGGTGAAGGTGTTGTTTGCCGGGCCGTACGAGGAGGTGGTCGGCGAGGACCGCTACCGGGAGCGGCTGCGGTCCGAGGTGGAGGCTCTCCAGAAGGACGGCCGATGGGAGTTCCTGGGGACGCTGGGTCCGGCCGAACTTCCGGCGTTTTACTCGGCGCTGGACGTGCTGCTGATGACGAGCATCAACTCGACGGAGTCGTTTGGGCTGGTGCAGGTGGAGGCGATGCTGTGCGGGACGCCGGTGGTGTCGACCAACCTGCCAGGCGTACGGCAGCCGGTGACGATGACGGGGATGGGCGAGATCGTGGCGATCGCGGATTCAGACTCGCTGGCGGCGGGGATCGAGAAGGTGCTGGGCGATCCCGGGAACTACATCAGGGAGCGGGCGGAGATCGAGCGGATCTTCGACCTTGATGTGACCGTGTCCTCGTACGAGGCGTTGTTCAGGGAACTTACGCGGGTATAGACAGGGCCGGAGCCGGACCGACGTCTTGCCTGCCCGAACCAAAACCGTCATTTCGAGGCGAAGCCGAGAAATCGCCGGACGAAGTCCATGGCGGCGCAGCCGCCACTCCCGTGGAACAGACTGGTCTGAGACCGGGGCGTTTGGCCGGAGGTGCGGCACCTGCATTTCCCGTCGGAGCACCGCCTGACGGCGGAAGGACGTCGTCCGGGGATGCCTCGCTCCGCTCGGCATGACGACCATGGGTAGCGTATTTTCGCCGAGGTCTGCTGCTCCGAAATGAGATCTGCACAGAACAAAACCGCCCCGGATGGTTTTCCATCCGGGGCGGTTCGTTGTGCGTGAGATTCGGATTACGCGGTCTTGGCGTACTCGATTGGGTGGTCGTTGACGGTGAGCAGCAACGGCCGTGAGCGGTTGTTGATCACGTTGGCGTCGACCACGCACTTGCGCACGTTTTCCAGCGAGGGGATTTCGTACATGACCTCGAGCAGCACCTGCTCGATGGTGGTGCGGAGGCCGCGGGCGCCGGTCTTGCGCTCCTCGGCGTTGCGAGCGGTGGCTTCGAGGGCGTCTTCGGTGAAGACCAGTTCGACATCGTCGATGTTGAAGAACTTCTGGTACTGCTTGACGACGGCGTTCCGCGGCTCGGTGAGGATCCGCATCAGGTCCGGCCGGGTGAGGTGGTCGAGGGCGACCGAGATCGGGAGGCGGCCGACGAATTCGGGGATGAGGCCGTACTTGAGGAGGTCGTCGTGGGAGAGCTGGCGGAGCGGGTTCTCCACCTTCTCGGCGGCCTCGGAGCCGAAGCCCATGCTGCTCTGCTTGCCGACGCGCTTGGCGACGATTTCCTCGAGCCCCTCGAAGGCGCCACCGCAGATGAACAGGATGTTCCGGGTGTCGATCTGGATGTATTCCTGGTGCGGGTGCTTGCGGCCGCTCTGGGGCGGAACGTTGGCGACGGTGCCCTCGATGATCTTGAGGAGGGCCTGCTGCACGCCTTCGCCGGAGACATCGCGGGTGATGCTGGGGTTGTCCGACTTGCGGGAGATCTTGTCGATCTCGTCGATGTAGATGATGCCGTGCTGGGCGCGGGCGACATCGCCGGCGGACTGGATGAGGCGGAGGAGGATGTTCTCGACATCCTCGCCAACGTAGCCGGCCTCGGTGAGGGCGGTGGCGTCGGCGATGGAGAACGGAACATCGAGCAACCGGGCGAGGGTCTGGGCCAGGAGGGTCTTGCCGCAGCCGGTGGGGCCGACGAGCAGGATGTTGCTCTTCTGGAGTTCGACGTCCTCGTCGGTGTTCAGGCCAGCCTGGACCCGCTTGTAGTGGTTGTAGACCGCCACGGAGAGGATCTTCTTGGCGTTGTCCTGCCCGATGACGTACTGGTTGAGCTGCTCGTAGAGCTCCTTGGGAGTTGGAATCTTGGAGAGGCCGATCTCCGTGCGAGGGGTCGCCGGTTCTTCCTCCTCAATGATTTCCCGGCACAGCTGGACGCATTCGTCGCAGATGTACACCTGGTTGGGTCCGGCGATGAGCCGCCGGACTTCTTCTTGCCCCTTGTTGCAGAACGAGCACCGATAATGCACCAAACCACCTCTTCGTTGACGGGGAGACAGGTCCCCAATACCCCTGGCCCTGCTGGATACCGACTGGAACCGGCCAGGGTGTTGCGAGCCGCGACTAACCGTTCTCGATCATGGACGGAACGCGAGCGACGGCGGACGGGGTGAGGACCTCGTCGACCAGGCCATATTCCTTCGCCTCGTCGCCGGTCATGTAGTAGTCGCGCTGGGTGTCGGCCTTGACCTTGTCGAAAGTCTGGCCGGTGTGCTCGGCGAGGATTTCGGTGAGCTTGGTGGTGAGTGTGAGGGTTTCGCGGGCGGCGATCTCGATATCCGGCACGTTGCCGCGGAAGCCGGCCGAGCCCTGGTGGATCATGATGCGGGAGTTGGGGAGGGCGTAGCGCTTGCCTGGGGTGCCCGCGGCGAGGAGCACGGCGGCCATGCTGGCGGCCATGCCGACGCAGTAGGTCTTCACGTCGGGGCGGATCATGCGGATGGTGTCGTAGATTGCGAGACCGGCATAGACTTCGCCGCCCGGCGAGTTGATGTAGATGCTGATGTCCTGCTCCTGGTCGTCGTGGTCAAGGAAGAGTAACTGGGCGACGAGGAGGTTGGCGATCTGGCTATCGATGGGGGTGCCGAGGAAGATGATGCGGTCCTTCAGCAGCCGGGAGTAGATATCGAAGGCGCGCTCGCCCCGGTTGGTGCTCTCGACCACCATGGGCACGAGGTTTTCGATCTTTGGAATTTCCATGCGAGTATGGCCTCTTTATCACTTGGGGCAGCGCGATCGAACACGCACATGACCCTGCTACCCGTGTTTGCTGGCCGACGGTGACGATCCACGATGGTGTACGAGATGCCGTTGGCCAGGCGTTTCCGATTTCATGAAGTAATGATAATGCCCGGCGCCGAATCGCTCACCTAGACAATTGGACGTACTGGGCGTGTACCGGTGAATGGTAGCACCGGTACGCACCTGCCCGAATCGGCGGATTGGTCCTTTTGGATGCTCAAGGAACCAGGCCGTTCCTTCCAACGATGACCGAGAGCCAGGGTGAGGCCTGAAGCGACGGGCCACGGTGGGATCGAAGGAAGGCACGGGCCGGTGGACGCATTTTCCGGCGCGGATCGGCGCGTTTCCCTCCCACGAAGAAACTGCCTGTAATCTTTTTCCAGGTTCCACGTCAACCCTAGTGTTGGAGGGACGATGGCGAAATGGTTCGGGACGAATCGACACACAACCAGGTGCGTTCTGGTCCCGCCGTGGTGGCGGCCAGCGAGTCCGATGAGCGACTCGCCGCTCGCGCCGCCACGGATCCCGCCGCCTTCGCCGAGTTGTACGAACGTTACGTGGCCCGGATCGACCAGTACTGCAGATGGCGACTCCGGGACCGGGATCTGGCGCAGGACGCGACCAGCCAGATCTTCCTGAAGGCGCTCGAGGGCCTTCGGCGGCAACGCATCGACAACGTGGCATCGTGGCTCTTCACCATCGCCCACAACGAGGTGGTCGACCGTTATCGTCGCCAACAACCGACAACCACGTTCGATTCATACCGGGAGGTGGCCAGTTCCGGTCAGTCGGTGGAGGAACTCGGCATCCTGGCCAGTTCGTCCGCCGACCTCCACCGGCTGCTTCCCCTCCTGAGCCCAGACCAGCGGCACGTCATCGAACTTCGCCTGTCCGGCCTCACCTCCTCGGAGATCCAGGAGGTGCTGGGCCGGGGCAAGTCCTGGGTGGCGACCACCCATCATCGTGCCCTTCGCCGGCTCCGCGACCTGCTCGATCCGGTTCGCGAGGAGGTCCGGCCATGACCTGGTATTCGTTCCGCGGCCGACGCCGCGAGGCATACGCTCTGGTCCGCTACTGGGACGACACCATGCGCCGCCGACCGGCCACGCTGGTGCCGCCACCCGACGTGGATGAGGACCTCGCCTCGCTCGTACGTGCCCTGCACCCGGCCACGACCCCCGCGCCGGAGCGGCCCGCCTACGCGGACGACCTGCTGCGGCGGTTGATGGCGATCTATGAGGAGACACCCTCCATGAACACCACGGCTTTGGCGCCGCCACACGCGGTTCCAAACCTCGCGCCCTGGCACGGCGCCACACCCCACCAGTTCCCCCTCCGGCGGGAGCGCCTCCGCCGGGGACTCGTGCCCGCGCTCGGAATCGCGCTCATCCTCGCCCTGATCATCGCCTCGCTCGGCGTCTTCTGGGTTTCGACCAATGACAACCGGCGCGTGATCGCCCCGACCGACGCCACGCCAACGGTCGAGTCGTCACCGGTCACTTCGACGGATGTCCCGATGTATCGTGGCAATCCCGAACGAACCGGGGTGATGCCTGGTCCGGGGATCGAGGGCGATCCGGTCGAACTCTGGCACCTCGAGTTTGGGGGACCGATCAATTCGGCTCCGGCCATCGTCGACGGAGTGCTCTACATCGGCGTGGGTGATGGCGGTCTCCATGCCATCGAGGCCGCCACTGGGGCAACGATCTGGACCTTCACCGCCGCCAGCCCGATCTCATCGTCCCCCGCCGTGGCCGATGGCGTGGTCTACGTCGGAAGCAGCGCCGGTACGCTCTATGCTCTGGACGCCACCAACGGCGGCGAAGTGTGGACCTTTCCCGGTACCCGTGCCGATGCCTCGGTCGCGGTGCTCGAAGGTGTCGTCTACACCGGGTCCATTGACGGCTTCCTCTTTGCCCTGGATGCCGCCAGCGGCGCGGAAATCTGGCGGGCATCGCTCGGCGCCGCCGCCTCTCGCTCACCAGCTGTCTCGGACGGTGTCGTCTACATGGGGAGTGCCGATGGCGTGCTCCACACCTTCGACGCGGTGACCGGTGAACCAGGCTGGAACGTCCAGCTCGATGGTGACGGCGTTGTCTCGACCACGGTCGTCACCGGTGGTGTGGTCTACGAAGGTACCTTTGAAGGAAGCGAGAATTACTTCTTTGCCCTCGATGCCGTCACGGGCGACGAGCTTTGGCGATTCGATTCACCATCCGGTTTGGGATTTTTTACGGCCGCGAGCGATGGCAAAACGGTCTACACCGTAAGTGAAGACACGCACGTCTACGCGCTGGACGCCGCGACCGGCGAGGAAACGTGGCGATTCGAGACCGGTGATGTCGTGAGTGCCGCGCCAGCCCTGGTCGACGATACGCTCTACGTGGCTGGTACCGACGGACTGCTCTACGCACTGGATGCCGCCACCGGGTTTGAGCGCTGGCAGTATTCGATCGACGGCGCCACTGACTATGGGCCAGTTGTGACCGGTGGAGTTGCCTATGTCGGCACCAAATTCGGTGCCCTCCACGCGGTTAATGGCTCCGAACTCACCACGTTGGCGTTTCCCGAGAACGATGCTGGTTCGGCCACTCCGGCGGCAACGCCAGCGGCCATTGCCTCGCCTGCCGTGACCGCTAGCCTGGCGACGTTCGTGTGGGAGGCGGACGCCGTCGCGGTCGAGACGGGCTGGCCGAGCGCGCCAGTGGTTGCGCCAGACGGCACCATCTGGTGGGCCGATGGCGGCCTCTCCCAGTTTCACTTGTTTGCGCCCGACGGTACATATCTCGAAAGCTGGGGAACAACAGGGAGTGGCGAAGGTGAATTCACTTTCACCATGAGCGGGAATCCGGGAGACGGATATGGCGAGATCGCCTTCGCGCCGGACGGCTCGTTCTACGTTGTGGACTCCGGCAACCGCCGCGTTCAGCACTTCAGCGAGGACCGGGAGTTCCTGAGACTATGGGGCGAGTTCGGGCCGGAAGACGGCCAGTTCGTCAAGCCGATCGGGCTGACGGTTGACTCTGCCGGCCACGTCTTCGTCATTGACGAGGCACGGGAAGACATCCAGAAATTCGATGCCGGCGGCACGCATCTGCTCACGTTCGGTGGGCCGGGAAGCGAACCTGGTCGACTGGACTTTCCGGGATGGATCACCCTGGGTCCAGACGGCACGCTCTGGGTGGGCGACGCTGAAAACCACCGCATTCAGCAGTTCGATACGGAAGGTCAGGTCCTGGCGGTCCTCGACGGCGAGGGCGCGTTGGTGGCGCCCGTGGACGTGGCGGTGACCGAGGACGGATATCTGCTCGTGGCCGACGAAGGCGCGGGCCGTGTGGTGATCCTCGATCCGGGAGGGGCCGTGATCGGGTATCTGGGCGAAGGCGACGGTCCAGAGGGACTGCACTTCCCCTGGCTGATTGCCTCGGACGGTGACGGAAACGTCCTTGTTACCGATTACATCCACGTTAGCCCTCCGGAGGGGCGGCTTGTGAAATTCCGTCTCGATCCACCCCTGGTTGACGAGGCGGCCGCGACACCGGCCCCCTGACCTCCAGCGCACCTTGAAACGCGACACCGGCGGCGCATCTCGCGCCGCCGGTGTCGTTCGTTCCGGTCGTGATCCGGGTCGTTGAGAGGATGGTCGACAGGATTATCGCTCGCCTGGTTCCGCGCAGACGATGGCCCAGGGCTGGTCCATGACGCGGGTCATGGCGATGGTGAACGGCTGGGTTCCGGTTCCGCGCAGGCGGCGGGTGATGGCGTCGACATCGCCGGCGAGACCGCGGCGACGGAGATCGACCGGACCGGCATCCAGGTCGCGGAGGGTGGACTTGAGGGTGCGTTCGTGCCAGGGGAGCGAGGCGATGACATCGAGGGAACGGGCGAAGGGTGTCTGGAGTGGCTCCGATGCGACCAGGAAGCCGATCTTCGGGTCGATCATGGCGGCGGATGGGCCGAGATGGCGAGCGAGATCCTCGACCAGCCCGGCGCGGGTAATGGCGGGGCTGGGATCGAGCAGGGTGTCGCCAGGGACAGGCTCGCGGAGCGGGACCGGATCGCCGGAGATGGGGTGAAGCTGGAACGTGGCGCGCCCGGAGATGATGGTGGCCGTGCGTGGCGAGCGCGCGAACCGCGGCGACCAGATGGTGGCCTCCTTGAGGTCCGTGCCAAGGGCGATGGCCTCGAATTCCCAGCCGGCGGGGACGCGGGCATGGTCCAGGCCCGGAGCGGCCTTGATCCCGACGCCACGGCTGGGCCTGGCGAGCTCAAGACACCATTCCAGCGGCGGTTCGCTGTCGCCCAGGGCCATGCGGCCCTTGCCGGAACGGCGGGCGGGGTCGATGAAGACGCCGCCCGACTCCGGAAGGTCGACCGAGCGAACGTCGCCCTCGACGAAGGTGACGCGATCGTCGAGTCCGAGCGCCTGGGCGTTCAGCCGGGCGATTTCGAGGTGGAGTGGATCGCGGTCGACGGCGATGAGCCGGGCGTTGGGGTTTTCGTGGGCCAGGGCCAGCAGGTCGCCGCCTATGCCGCAGCAGAAGTCGACGATCTCGGCCATGCCAGCGAAGCGGCCCGCCCGGTAGGTGGCGATTTCGTGCGATGTCGCCTGCTCCAGGCCATCACGCGTGAACCAGAGGCGATCGGCATGCTCGAACTTGGTGGTGGCGTGCTCGCGCAGGGCGGCCATCGACATGGCGGCGGTGACGAGATCGGCCGGGTAGTGCTTGCGGAGGCGGGTGGCGGTGGCGATGGTCGTCGCGGGGGTGGGAGGCGTCTCGGCGAGGCTGGCGAGGATCTCCGCGCCGTCCGGCGATCGAAGCGCGTCGAGTTGTTCGATGGTGACCATAAGAGTCAGTGCTCCCCGTGGCGAAGGTTTGTGCGTATCCGCTGCGGGACCGACCGCGATCTTGTGTGTGATTATGGCCGGTGTCGCGCGGTGGGAATACCTGGGCATGGACACCGCCTGACGGCGGAAGGACTTCGTCCGGGGCTCCCTCGCTCAGTTCGGGATGACGGCCAGGTTTGGTGTGGTCGAAGCGTGTCGATGTGAATCGGCGACATCTGTCGTCATTCAGAAGCCCGGAATGAATCCGCGTGTTAACCGGCACGAGGCTGGCGAGTGATCGCCAGCCTCGTGATTCGGAAGGGGATGCTAGCGGCGGGCGGCGCGGAAGCCGGCGGCCTGGGCATCTTCCTCGGTGGCGAAGTAGTGCTCGGCGATGGTGGCGTCGTACGAGTGGCCACCCGGCACGTGGTAGATCATCGAGCTGGCGTTGCCCTTGATCGGGAAACCGTCCGGCGCGGTGGTGCTGTTGTTGCCGGGAACCGAGTTGGCGTACTCGGTTTCGGACGACGCATCGTCAGCGCTCTCTTCGGCGGCTGGCGCCACGGCCTCGACCGCCGGAGTGGCTTCGTCGCTGGTCTCTACTTCGGTGGCCTCGTCGGCGACGGTGAAGTCCGCGTCAACGACGCCAGTGGCGTCATCGGAGACTGGCTCCTCGGTGGAGGCGGCCTCCTCGACCGAGACCTCGATGTCGGCGACCGGTTCCGGGGCGACGAAGCCGTTGATGACCGCGCCCTTGCCTTCGGTGGCGACCTCGATCAGGCGGTCGGTGAGCTTGCGCTCGAAGAGCTGGTTCTTCAGCATGTTGCGGAAGTAATCACTCTGGTAGAACTGGGCCATGCGGGCGGCGGTGGACTCTTCGCCTTCGTCCTCGGCGCCAGGCAGCGAGCCGGTGACGCTGGCGATTTCGGCGTCGATGTCCTCGTCGGTGACCTCGACCTGTTCCTGCTTGGCGACTTCCTGGAGGAAGAGCGAGTTCCGCAGGCGGCGCGCGGCCTCTGGCCGGAGGTCGACCTTGATGTCTTCCTCGGTCTTGTTCTGCATCCGCAGGTACCCCTCCCACGGGGTGTTGCTGCGCTGGAGGTCTTCCTTGAGGTGGTTGAGCTGGTGCTCGACTTCCTCGTCCACCATCACGTCAGGCGCGTCGATGTCGGCCTGGCTGGCCATCTCGTCGATCACCTTGTTGAGGACCTCGGTTCGGGCCTCGGTGGTGCGGCCGTTGTGGACATCGTCACGGATCTGCTGGCGAAGCTCCTCCAGGGTTCCGGCCTCGTTGACGTCCTGCGCGAACTGGTCGTCGAGGTCGGGCAGCTTGCGCTCCTGGAGCTTCTTGAGCGTCACCTTGTAGGAGAGTGACTTGCCGCGAATGGACGGATCGGCGGTCTCGTCGTCCTCGTCGAAGGAGAGGTCGAACGTGCCGGTATCGCCGACGTTCATTTCCTCGAGCTTCTCGCGGAGCGAGGTGAGGAGATTGGTCTCGCCGAGCACGAACACGGCGTCTTCGATCGGCTCCTGGAACGGGGTGTCGCCGTCCATCACTTCGTAGTCGACGGTGACCTGGTCGCCTTCGCGCGGGGTGCGCTCCTCGGACGGGTCGATCCACTCGCCGCGGGACTTGCGAAGCCGGTCGAGAACTTCCTCGACGTCTTCATCGGAGACGGCGGCGTCGACTGGATCGACGCGGACGCTGGAGTAGTCGTTGAGGGTGATGGTGGGGAAGACCGGGACGGTGACGACGAAGTTGACCGGTTCGAGGTCGTTGATTTCAACGCTTGGTTCACCGACCGGGGTGATGTCTTCCTGTTCGAGGGCCTTGCGATAGAGCTTGTCCATCACCTCGTCGGCGGCTTCCCGGAGGAAGACGTCGCGGCCATACATGCGCTCGATGACGTTGCGCGGGGCCTTGCCCTTGCGGAAGCCGGGGACCTGGACGTCACGCGATACCTTGCGGAACGCCTTGGTCATCGCCTCGGCAAACTCGTCCTCATCGGCGGTAATGTCCAGCACTACCAGGCTGGCGGGCTTCCGTTCCACATTAAGTTTCACGCTTGCTACGTCCTTCCAGAAGATGATCAAGAGGCTGGGGATCGCGGGTCCCCAAAGACCCAATGCCGAACGTGTACCAGGCCGTTGGCGGGCTGGCCACCGGCACGATGTTGCGAGCCAGATCGACGGGTCTTTCCTGGGCGATTCATGCCCGTTTCCTGTAGGTGGCCCGTTTCGGGCACAACAAAAGACCGCGCCGATAGACATATCGACAGCGCCGAAGTATACCACCGTCTCCCTTCGATCGCGCGACGTCGGACCGCCGGGATTCGCGGGGAGTCGTCATGGGTGTGAACCACATGGATACCGGCGGTCTCTTCCATAAGACGTGCGGTTGGCGAGTGGCCCCGGTTGCTCGCGGGAAGTTGCGCCCCAGGTCACTCGGGCTTCAACAGGTTGTACGTTCGGATTGTCCATTCAGGGCCATGATGGTACTGTACGTGCATACCTGTCATCCGGCGCGAGGTCCAGACATGGACAACCGTTGGAACGAGGGTGTACGGACACTCTTTGCGGAATCGGTCATTGGGAAGGATAATCTTCCTGGCCGCCACGATGCCGAGGCATCGCCCGCCGGCGGCGAATACCGCAGAGAGCCAACCGCGACCGGGCCGACATCCCGCCGCGGCGGGGAATAGAGACAAACACGCGCCTGAGCCGGCAAGGGGCCAGGCGGGATCGATTCCGATCTCATGATGGATTGCCCCGTGCGCCAGAAATGGAAACGCGTGGGTGGAGAGATCACCGAGGGAAACGGGCACATTGGGGAGCCGTTCAACGATGCCACTTGACGAGATTGCTCGTTCCACACCATTGACCACTGGCCGGGTTCGGTCGCCGAGGAGGGAAGTCGCGGTGACATCCGCTCGAAACAGGTCGTCCATGGGTGGACGGATACGTACACTGGCGCTGGCCGGCATGCTGGCCGTGGGAATGGTGTTCCCGGTCGCGCAGGCCGCGCAGGCCGACACCCTGACCGGTGACGGAACGGAAGCGTCCTCCACGGCGACGTCCACCGGCCTGTCGATCACGGTGGAAACCGTCGACCAGTTGACCGGCATGACCGCCGTCGTCTCCACTGGGGGCGACAACGTGAACCTTCGGAGCGAAGCGAGCGACGAATCCGAGTCGCTGGCGAAGATCCCCAACGGCGCCGTAGTCTCCCTTCGCGTGGACATGGTCGACACCGTGTACGACGACGCGGGAGTTCGCTGGTGGCCCGTGAACCACGACGGGTTGGACGGGTGGATTTCCGGTCAGTACCTTACCCAGGCCACCACCTCCGATGGCGACATCGTTTCCCCCATCCTGGTGGCGTTCGACTATACGGAGCAGGCCGACGAGCATTCGACGGCCAAGGTGTTCGGCAACGGGCAGAACGTCAACGTGCGAGCCGAGCCTTCCGCGACCAGCGAGATCGTGACCAAGGCGGCCGACGGCCAGATCATCAGCCTGCGCATCGACAAGGTCGATACGGTGTACGACGCGGCCAACACGCGCTGGTGGCCGGTGGTGGTCAACGGCGAGGCTGGCTGGATTTCCGGTTACCACCTGACCGACAGCAACGGCGCGCCGACGACCCAGCCTGGCGAAACCCCGGCGGTTCCGACCACGACGACCGAGGCAACGAGCGAAACCGCGACCCAGGAGCCGACCTCCGAAGGCACGGCGACCGAGCCGCCTGCCACCGAGGAGCCCAGCGGCGCGAAGTTCACCGCGGGTGACTTCGCCCAGGTGTTCACCGGTGACGGGACACCGATCAACGTGCGCGAGGCCGGTTCGCCGGACGCGGCCGTGATCGGCGGGCTCGATGACGGCGAGGTCGTGGAGATCGTCAGCGGCCCGATCGACCAGGACGGCAGCACCGCGGGTTGGTACGAGGTGCGGAACGCGAACGTCACCGGCTTCGTTGATGGTGACCTGCTGATCACGTCGGTGGAGGCGTCCGATCCGGGCGCGAGATCAACCGAGCCACCGCTTTCCGAAGAGGAAGAGGCGACCGTCGCGGCGACCCAGACCCCACGAGCCACCACCGAGCCGACGGCCACCCAGGAACCGGCCGAGGAGCCGGAAGAAGAGGAAGAATCATCCGCCCAGTTCATTTACCCGCTGGCCGATTACCGGCGAACGCAGGGCTTTGGATGCAGCAACCTCGGCTTCTATTCCTATAACGCCGAGTACGGATGCCCGGTGCATAACGGGCTCGACCTGGCGGCTTCGTCCGGCACGCCGATCCTGGCGGCGGGCAGCGGCACGGTGGTGACGGCCGGCTGGTGTAACTGCGGGCTTGGTTACTACGTGGAGATCGACCACGGTGGCGGGGTTCACACGCTGTACGGGCACATGGCGTCGCAGCCGTACGTGTCGGCGGGGCAGTCGGTGAGCCAGGGCGACCAGATCGGACCGGTGGGCAGCACCGGCATCTCGACCGGACCGCACGTGCACTTCATGGTGACGGTGAACGGGACGGCGAGGAATCCGGAAAACTACCTTCCATAACCCGCCTCACGGAAATCAACGAACCACAAGGGCCCTGGCGCGACGCCGGGGCCTTTGTCATGCCCGGTGGTTCCCAATCGAGAGGTGAATGCTATGATCACGGCCATACCAATCGATCCCCGGCCCCGCGCCACACGAACAAGGGAGTTCGCATAGCCATGCCCAGTTCAGTTCAACTCACCGCGCCGATCAGCGATGCCGCCGCGCCATACGTTTCGGACGCCGCGCTCGAATTCGTGGCCGACCTGCAGCGGACGTTCAACGCCCGGCGTATCGAATTGCTGGCCGCGCGCGGCGTGCGCCAGCAGCAGATCAACGACGGCGCCCAGCTTGGGTTCCTCGACGAGACGGCCGATGTGCGGAGCGGTGACTGGTCGGTGGCCCCGGCCCCGGCCGACCTGAACGACCGCCGCACCGAGATCACCGGTCCATGTGACCGGAAGATGGTGATCAACGCCCTGAACTCGGGCGCGAAGGTGTTCATGGCGGACCTGGAGGATGCCTCCTCGCCGACGTGGGAAAACGTCACCGACGGGCAGCGCAACCTGGCCGACGCGGTGCGCCGGACGATCACCTTCCAGAATCCGGACGGACGGAGCTACGAACTGAACGAGACCACGGCGACGCTGGTGGTGCGGCCCCGTGGCTGGCACCTGAACGAGCGGCACATCCTTATCGATGGCGAGGAAGCGTCTGGCAGCCTGGTCGACTTCGGGCTGTACTTCTTCAACAACGCGAAGGAACTGTTGGAACGGGGAAGTGGCCCGTACTTCTACCTCCCGAAGATGGAGAGCCACCTGGAAGCCCGGTTGTGGAACGACGTGTTCACCAGGGCGCAGGAGAAGCTGGGGATTCCGCACGGGTCGGTGCGGGCGACGGTATTGGTGGAGACCTTCCCGGCGGCGTTCGAGATGGAAGAGATCCTGTATGAGCTGCGCGACCACGCGGCCGGGCTCAACGCCGGGCGATGGGACTACATCTTCAGCGCGATCAAGACCTACCAGAACGATCCGACCAAGGTGCTTCCGGACCGGGCGCAGGTGACGATGGCGGTGCCGTTCATGAGCGCCTACGCCAAGTTGCTGGTGCACACCTGCCACAAGCGTGCGGCACACGCGATCGGCGGCATGGCGGCGTTCATCCCATCGCGACGGGACGAGCAGGCGAACACGATCGCCTTCGCGAAGGTGCACGAGGACAAGGAGCGGGAGGCGTCGCTCGGGTTCGATGGCACCTGGGTGGCGCACCCTGGCTTGGTGCCGGTGGCGATCGAGGAACTGACGAAGAAGCTGGGCGAGAACCCCCACCAGAAGGACGTCAACGCGACGAATGATCCTGGCATTTCCAGTACGCAACTGCTCGACTTCACGGTCGATGGTGGGCAGATCACCGAGAACGGTGTGCGCCTGAACATCAACGTGGCGTTGCAGTACATCAACTCGTGGCTGAACGGGGTCGGCGCGGCGGCGATCATGAACCTGATGGAAGACGCCGCGACCGCCGAGATTTCGCGGGCGCAGATCTGGCAGTGGATCAGGCACGGCAAGCAGACGGCCGAAGGCGACGACATCACCGTGGAGTTCTACGACCGGCTTCGGGCGGAGGAGCTTGAGAAGCTCGGTGGCGCGGGCGAGAGCCGCTACGGTGAGGCGGCGCAGGTGCTCGACCTGCTGGTGCACGGCACGAGCTTCATTCCCTTCCTGACGCTTCCGGCCTACAGCCTGCTGGACTAGGCGGCTCAATGGGCAAGACATCGCTGGCCGAGGTCAACCGGATGACTGTCGGGGAGGCGACGATCCTCCTCGGCGGGATATTCGAGCACTCGCCGTGGATCGTTGAGGCGACCTGGACCAGGGCTCCGTTCGATTCGCTCGAAACGCTGTACGCGGCATTGGTGGAAACCGTGGCGGGTTCGGGCGCGGAGCGGCAACTCGCGCTGATTCGGGCCCATCCGGACCTCGTGGGCCGGGCGGCGCGGGCGGGCACGCTGACGCGGGAATCCACCGGCGAGCAGCGGGCGGCCGGGCTGGGACCGGACGACCTGACGGCGGAGGATGTCGATCGATTCACGCGGTACAACGCCGCCTACCAGGAGCGGTTCGGATTTCCGTTCGTGATCTGCGCGCGCGAGAACAGGAAGGCCAGCATCCTGGTCGGATTCGAGGCGAGGCTGGCGAACGACGAGACGACGGAGCGCGAGACCGCGCTGCGTGAGATCGCCCGAATCGCGTGGTACCGGCTGGCTGACCTGGTCGAGCCATAGGCTCCGGTCGCCAGCGGGCGGCGCGGGTGTCATGCTTGGCGGGACAGCATAACGACGAGATGTATGACGCACTCCGGGGGACGTCCACCATGGCGCACAGGTACGAGATCAGTTACGGCAAGTTGCGGGTTCCGGTCTATCGCGTGTACGCGCGGCCATTGACGGGGCTGATGCCGGTTCCGGAATCGCCCTTCCTCGGGCGGGACAATGTGCTGTTCGCGGCCGAGGTCGACATGGAGGTATTCGGCACGGATTTCCTGCCGTCGTACACGGTCGGCGACAACTCGATGGTGGTGGCCACGGATTCGATGAAAAACATCATCATCCGGCAGGCGCTCGAATTCGACGGTTGCACCCTAGAGGGATACCTGGACCAGGTGGGTCGCCACTTCATCACCAGTTACGAGCAGGTGCACGACATCCGGCTGACGGTGCGGGAGCTTCCGTTCCCGGCGGCGCTGGTTCCGTCGGGCGAGGGATCGTTTCGCGAGAGTTCGGTGCTGTATTCGGGCAGTGGCCGGGCCGACCATGCGACCGCCAGCCTCGACATGAAGCGGATCGATGGCGAACCGCGGGTGACCGCCCACGAGAGCGGCCGGGTGGGGATCCGGTTGTTCAAGGTCACGGGGAGTTCGTTCACGCGGTTCGTGCGGGACGAGCACACGACCCTGCCGGACCGCGCCGACCGTCCGCTGTTCATCTACATGGACGTGTTCTGGACCTATCGCTCGGTCGACGACGCGTTTGGCGAGCATCCGCACCGCTATGTCGCGGCCGAGCAGGTGCATGACATCTGCGCCTCGGTGTTCGACGAGTTCGTCAGCGAATCGATCCAGCATCTCGTGCACGAGATGGGCAAGCGATTGCTGGAGCGGTACCCGCAACTGGCGGAGGTGCGGTTCAGCGCGCAGAACAGGACGCGCGACCCGTTCGAGCAATCGGACGCGAGCCCGGAGGTCCGTGTCTATAGCGATCCGTTCCCGGCGTTCGGATTGATCACCCTGCGCATGTCGCGGGATGACGAGGCGGGAGAGGCATAGTGGGACGTTTAACGACGCACGTGCTCGACACGGCACAGGGAATTCCGGCGGCCGGGATCGAGGTGACGCTGCTGAAGGTGGTTGGCGACGAGGCGCTGGAGCTGGTGACGACGTTGACCAACGACGATGGGCGAACCGACGCGCCATTGCTGGAGGGCGAGGAGTTCGCCGCCGGGACCTACGAACTGGCGTTCGATGTCGGCCCGTATTTCGAACGGCAACCGCTGGAGACCAGCGACCCGCCGTTCCTGGACATCGTGACCGTGCGGTTCACCATCGCCGACGCCGACCAGCACCTTCACGTGCCGCTGCTGGTATCGCCTTGGGCGTATTCGACCTATCGCGGTAGCTGAACACGATAGGCCCAGATTGACCGAAGCCTCGCACCGTCAACGTTTGCGCGGGACCGATACTTCGCTGACGCTCGGCAGAGTCTGGAGGCTCCTTATATGGAGGACGGCTTCCATGCATGAGTACACCACGGTGGGAAGCCCATACGCCGGCCCCGATCCGGCCTAAACACGGGTTCCTCGGGCCGGCCAGGACTTCCGTACTGGTGCATGCTTGAAGCACCGGCACGGAAACCCTAACCGGCATCCAATAGGTACTCGCCATGCATTGTCCGCCGGGGTATGGGTTTCCCCACGCCGAGCATGTAAAGGATGGCCCAATGCCCGAACCCTCAACATACGCGCGCCGGATCATGGAGCGCTGCGACATCCTGGCCACCCACACGACGGTCGAAGGGCAGATCACGCGGCCATACGGATCGCCCGCGCTGCTTTCCGCGCGGGACCAGATCGCGGCCTGGATGGTGGACGCGGGGATGTCCATACGGGTGGATACGATCGGGAACCTGATCGGGCGGTACGAGGCGGACCCGGCGGCGGTGGACCCGAAGACGTTCGTGATTGGTGGGCATTTCGACTCGGTGGTCGACGCCGGTCGGTACGACGGCATTCTGGGAGTGCTCAGCGGCATCGCGGCGGTGGAGCGGTTACGGGACGAAGGCGCGCGGTTGCCATTCGCGATCGAGGTGCTGGCCGTGGTGGAGGAAGAAGGAAACCGGTTCCACACCACCTTTCTCGGGTCGAGCCCGCTGGCCGGGCAGTGGGATCCGGCATGGTTGGGCCTGGCCGACGACGATGGCGTGACGCTGCGCGAGGTGATTGTCGCGAGCGGTGGCGACCCGGACGCGATCGGGCGGGAGTCGCTCGATCCGTCGGGGTTGCTGGGCTTCGTGGAAATGCACATCGAACAGGGGCCGGTGCTGGAGGCGGAGGACTTGCCGGTGGCGGCGGTCTCCTCCATCACCGGGAGTTCGCGGGCCACGATGGTGGTGCATGGAACAGCCGGGCATGCGGGCACGGTTCCGATGGGACTGCGCCGAGACGCGCTGGCGGCGTCGGCCGAAATCGTGCTGGCGGTGGAGGAGATTGGCCGGTCCGAACCGGACCTGGTGGCGACCGTTGGCCGAGTGGAGGTGGGACCGGGAGCGCCGAACGTGATTCCGGGTCGGGTGGAAATGACGCTCGACCTGCGGCATCCCGATCCAGCGGTACGGGACCGGGCCATAGGCGGAATCCGGGAGGCTGGGTTCGGGATCGCGGAGCGGCGTGGCGTTCGCCTGGAATGGATCGACGCGCCAGGGTTCGATGGGATCGCGTGCGACCCAGCGCTGTCGGCGGCGCTGGGCGAGGCGATCTCGGCGGAGGGATATCGTGCCATCTCGCTGTTCAGCGGCGCGGGACACGATGCCCTGACGCTATCGCAGGTGATGCCGGTGTCGATGCTGTTCGTGCGGTGCAAGGACGGGATTTCGCACAACCCGGCCGAGTCGATCTCGGTGGATGACGTGGACGCGGCGATGCGGGTGCTCGACCGGTTCCTGGCTGGACTGGCGGGGAGTGGGTAGGGTTAACCCCCAGAAGGACTTCCGTATTTTTCGGTAGTGCGGATCTCACAAACCTCTGGCACACTCGTTACAGGTTTGGTTATCGGTGATTGACCAGGCGGGTGTGTCAGATGGGAACGTGCATTTATCGGACAACATTATCGAACTGCGGGGCGTTTTACGCGCCGCGGTTGCGGCCAGATGATGCCATCAGGGTTGTTGGCATGTTGACGAAACCTATCATCCTGGCGATTTCCGTTGCGCTGGTGGCGGTGGCGATGTTGTGGGCGGCGCAGAACGCTCCGCCGTTGTTCACCAGCGGACATCTGATGTCGCCCCAGTTCAACACGCAGTCGAACGGCATGTCGGCGGAAGAGCGCGAGCTCCAGGCTCAGGTTGACGAGTACCTGGCTGGGCTCACGCCGGTGGTGGTGAACAGTGAGGATACGGGTCCGCGACCGTAGGGTGTCGGGGCCGGGATATTTGGGAAACGCGCGCTGGACATGTGTCCGGCGCGTTTTTCGTTGCAGGGACGAGCCCTCCCGATGTCGCTTCACATTCTTGATCAGATCGAGTTGACCCTCGTATCAGGTCGCGATCGAGGGCAGGTCGAGTTCGTGCTCGCGGGCGCAGTCGATCGCGATGTCGTATCCGGCGTCGGCGTGGCGCATGACACCGGTGGCGGGGTCGTTCCACAGCACGCGGCCGATGCGTTCGGCGGCGGCTTCGGTTCCGTCGCAGACGATGACCATGCCGGCGTGCTGCGAGAAGCCCATGCCCACGCCACCGCCGTGGTGGAGCGAGACCCAGGTGGCTCCGGAGGCAGTGTTCAGCAAGGCATTGAGCAGGGGCCAGTCGGAGACGGCGTCGGAGCCGTCGCGCATGGCTTCGGTTTCTCGGTTCGGACTGGCGACCGACCCAGAATCGAGGTGGTCACGGCCGATGACGATCGGAGCCTTCAGTTCCCCGCTGGCCACCATCTCGTTGAAGGCGAGCCCGAGGCGGTCGCGGTCGCCGAGGCCAACCCAGCAAATGCGGGCCGGCAGCCCCTGGAACTGGATGCGCTCGCGGGCCATGTCCAGCCAGCGGTGCAGGTGGGTGTCGTTTGGCAGCAGTTCCTTCACCTTGGCATCGGTCTTGTGGATGTCCTCGGGATCGCCGGAAAGGGCAACCCAGCGGAACGGGCCGACTCCTCGGCAAAAGAGGGGCCGGATGTAGGCGGGTACGAAGCCAGGGAAGTCGAAGGCGTTGGCGACCCCGGCGTCCTTCGCGCGCTGGCGAATGTTGTTGCCGTAGTCCACGGTGGGGATTCCCTGAGCGTGGAAGTCGAGCATGGCCTGGACATGGACCGCGATGGACGCGGCCGCCTCGCGAGCGACGCGTTCGGGATCGGACCGCCGGAGGTCTTCCCACTGCTCGACCGTCCAGCCGAGCGGCAGGTAGCCGTTCACCAGGTCATGCGCGGAGGTCTGGTCGGTGACGAGACTGGGGCGGATTCCGCGGTGCACAAGGTCTGGATACACATCGGCGGCGTTGCCGAGCAGCGCGACCGAGATCGGGTTTCCAGTCGAGTGGGCTTCGTCGATCAGGGAGAGCGCGTGGTCGATGTCGCTTGCCTGGACATCGACGTAGCCGGTGCGAAGGCGCATGTCGATGCGGCTCTGCTGGCATTCGACGGCCAGGCAGGCGGCGCCGGCCATGGTGGCGGCGAGCGGTTGGGCGCCGCCCATGCCGCCGAGCCCGGCGGTGAGGATCCACTTGCCGGAGAGGTCGCCGCCGTAACGCTGGCGACCAGCCTCGACGAAGGTCTCGTACGTGCCCTGCACGATGCCCTGGCTGCCGATGTAGATCCATGAACCGGCGGTCATCTGGCCGTACATGGCCAGGCCCTTGCGCTCGAGGTCGTTGAAGTGCTCCCAGGTCGCCCAGTGGGGAACCAGGTTGGAATTCGCGATCAGGACTCGGGGGGCATTGGCGTGGGTGCGGAAGACGCCCACGGGCTTGCCGGACTGGACGAGCAGGGTTTCGTCGTCCTCGAGGCGGCGAAGGGTTTCCACGATGCGATCGAAGGATGGCCAGTCGCGGGCGGCGCGGCCGATGCCGCCATAGACAACGAGATCTTCCGGCCGCTCGGCGACGTCGGGATCGAGGTTGTTCATCAGCATCCGAAGGGGGGCCTCGGTGAGCCAGCTTTTCGCGGAGAGGTCCGTGCCGCGTGGCGCCCGGATCACCCGGCTGGTGTCTGTTCGATGTGCCGCGATCATGTTGACGTCTCCTTAACTCATCGAATCCGTCATTCCGGGGAGAGTGGTCTCGGCGGTATGGATCAGGTTGCCGGAGCGGACGAAGGTCGTGGCCCACTCGATATCGGGGTGGAGCCAGCGGTCGTGGTCGAGATAGGGGATCTCACGGCGGACGGCGGCCCGGACCGCCTCGAGCGGGGCGCTGGACTTGAGTGGAGCATGGAAATCGCAACCCTGGGCGGCGACGAGCAGTTCGATGCCAATCACGGCGGTGGCGTTCTCGATCATGGGAAGCAGGCGGCGGGCGCCATGGGCCGCCATCGAGACGTGGTCCTCCTGGTTGGCGGAGGTGGGGATGGAGTCGACGCTGGCGGGATGGGCGCGGCCCTTGTTCTCGGAAACCAGGGCCGCCGCGGTGACCTGCGGGATCATGAATCCGGAGTTCAGGCCGGGTTGAGGCGTGAGGAAGGCGGGCAGGCCGGAGAGGGCGGGGTCGACCAGCATCGCGATGCGGCGTTCCGCGAGGGAACCGATCTCGCAGATGGCGAGGGCCATCATGTCGGCGGCGAAGGCGACGGGCTCGGCGTGGAAGTTGCCGCCGGAGAGGGCGGTGTCCTCGTCCGAAAAGATCAGCGGGTTATCGGTGACGCCATTGGCCTCCACGGCGAGCGTATGGGCGGTCTGGCGGAGGACATCGAGCGCGGCGCCCATCACCTGGGGCTGGCAGCGAAGGCAATAGGGATCCTGGACGCGGGGATCGCCGACCCGGTGGGAGGAGCGGATCTCGCTGCCCGCCATCAGGTCGCGAAGGGCAGAGGCGGCTTCGATCTGTCCACGGTGGCCACGCAGGGCGTGGATGCGGTGGTCGAAGGGGGCGTCGGAGCCCCGGGCGGCGTCGGTGGAAAGCGCGCCTGTGATGAGGGCGGACTGGAAGAGCGTTTCGGCCTCGAATAGCGCGGCCAGGGCGCAGGCGGTCGAGAACTGGGTGCCATTGAGGAGCGCGAGACCTTCCTTGGGACCGAGTTCGAGCGGTTCCACGCCAACGGCGTTGAGGGCGTCCATGGCCGGGACGCGTCCAGACGGCGTGATGACCTCTCCGGCGCCGATCATCGCGGCGGCCATGTGGGCGAGAGGGGCGAGGTCGCCAGACGCGCCGACGGAACCCTGGGCGGGAATGATCGGGATGATGTCCTGCTGGATCATCGATTCGATCAGCCGGATGGTGGTCAGTCGAACGCCGGACGCGCCCTGGGCGAGGCTGGCGATCTTGAGGGCCATCATCATGCGGCTGATCGGGACTGGGAGCGGTTCGCCGACTCCGGCGGCATGGGAGAGGACGATGTTTCGCTGGAGGGTTTGGAGATCGGCGGCGTCGATGCGGACGTTGGCGAGCTTGCCGAAACCGGTGTTGATGCCGTAGACGGGTTCGCCGGCGGCAACGATGCGGCCGACGGCCTGGGCGGCGCGCTCGATTCCGGGAACGGCGGCCTCGTCCAGCGCCACCGGTTCGCCGTGATGGATGGAGCGCCATTCGTGGAGGGTGACGTTGCCGGGGCGGAGGGCGATCGTCATCGTCCCCTCCAGACGCGCTTGTGCAATGGATTGGAGCCCATCCGGTAGACGAGTTCGGCGGGTTGCTCCACGTTCCAGATGGCGAAATCGGCCAATTTGCCAGCCTCCAGCGATCCGGTTTCCCCGTGCAGGCCAAGGGCGCGGGCGGCGTCGCGGGTGATGCCTATGAGGCATTCCTCGACGGTGAGGCCGAAGAGCGTGGCGGCCATGTTCATGGTGAGGAGGATCGAGGTCAGCGGTGAGGTGCCGGGATTGGCGTCGGTCGCGATGGCGATCGGGACCCCCGCCTGGCGAAAGGCAGCGACCGGCGGTTTCCGCGTCTCCCGGAGGAAGTAGAACGCGCCGGGCAACAGGACGGCGACGGTTCCCGCCTGGCCCATGGCCCGCGCGCCAGCTTCCGACGTGTATTCGAGATGGTCGGCGGAGAGCGCGCCGTATTCGGCGGCGAGGGAGGCTCCGCCGGTATCCGACAACTGGTCGGCATGGATCTTGACCGGGAGATCATGCGCGCGGGCGGCGTCGAAGACGGCGCGGGCGTGGTCCGGCGAGAAGGCGATGCGCTCGACGAAGATGTCCACGGCGTCGATCAGGTCCTCGGCGGCGAGGGCCGGGAGCATTTCGTGGGCGACGAGGTCGATGTAGGCATCGGCATCGCCGTTGGCCTCTGGCGGCAGGGCGTGCGCGCCGAGGAAGGTGGCGCGGACCGAGATCGGGCGAGCGTCGGCGAGGCGGCGGGCGACTCGCAGCGACTTCCGCTCGTTCTCCAGGTCCAGCCCGTAGCCGGATTTGACCTCGATGGTGGTGACCCCCTCGGCGATCAGCTCATCGAGGCGGGGCAGTGTCTGGTGCAGGAGGTCGGCCTCGCTGGCCGCGCGAAGGGAGGAGACCGACGAGACGATGCCACCACCCTCCCGGGCGATGTCCTCGTAACTGGCTCCGGCCAGGCGGAGTTCGAACTCGCGGGCGCGGTTTCCGGCCCAGACGAGGTGGGTATGGCAATCGATGAGGCCCGGCGTGACGAGCCGGCCATCGCAGTTGGTGACGGTGACGAGGTTTTCGACCATCTCCTGGGGAAGGTCGGACTCAGGGCCGGCGTAGGCGATGCGGCCATCGAGAACGGCGATCGCGCCACGTTCCACGATTCCAAGGCCAACGCGCGAGGGGTCGAGCGTGACGAGGTGCGCGTTGCGCCAGAGGTGGTAAGGTCCGGACTCAGCAGGATTGATGGCTGCCATATCTTTCCCTCGGATTCGAGTTCTGATAATGTATAGACATATGTATCACGAGGTCCGCCAGAGCGCAAGAGGGGGTATCGCACGATGATCAGTGGCCTGTTCGCGCGGCGGGCGTTGTTGCCCACGGGCTGGGCACATGATGTGCGGATCGAATGGGCGGGCGGCCGGATCACGTCGGTGACGCCGGGGGCATCGCCTCATTCCGGGGACGAGCGCCGTGAGACCGTGGTGCCGGGGTTGCCGAACCTGCACAGCCACGCCTTCCAGCGGGGAATGGCCGGACTGGCCGAGATCGCGGGGCCGGCGGCGGATACGTTCTGGACCTGGCGAGACGTCATGTACCGCTTCGCGCTTGCAATGACACCGGAGCAGATGGAGGCGATCGCGGCGCAGGCTTACATGGAAATGCTGGAATCGGGCTTCACGCGGGTGGGTGAGTTTCACTACCTGCACCACGATCCATCGGGCGCGCCCTACGCGGATATCGGGGAGATGGCGGGCAGGATCGCGGCGGCCAGCCAGAACGCCGGGATCGGGCTCACGCTCTTGCCCGTCTTCTACGCGCACGGCGATTTCGGCGGGCGGGCACCACATGAGGGGCAGCGGCGGTTCATCAACGACATGGAGAGCTACGGTCGACTTGTGGACAGGTGTCGCGAACTTGTGGCGCCAATCGCTTCCGCAAATGTCGGCGTGGCGCCTCACAGCCTGCGGGCGGTGACCCCAGCGGAGCTAGACGAAGTCGTGGCGCTTGGTCATGAAGGACCGATCCACATCCACGCCGCGGAGCAGACGCGAGAGGTCGAGGACAGTGTCGCCGCCCTTGGCTCGCGACCGGTGGAGTGGCTGCTGGCGAACGCGGACGTGGACGATCGGTGGTGCCTGATTCACGCGACGCACATAACCGATGTCGAGGCCGAGCCACTGGCGCGGAGCGGGGCGACCGCCGGGCTGTGTCCCATCACGGAGGCCAATCTCGGCGATGGGATCTTCGCCGCCGAGCCGTACCTGGCGGCGGGTGGCCGGTACGGCGTGGGAACCGATTCAAACGTTCGGATCGCGGCGCGTGAGGAACTACGGCAACTGGAATATTCGCAGCGGCTGGGGCTGCGGCGACGGAACGTGGTAGCGACGGAGGGTGTCGCCACCGGCCGGGCGTTGTTCGAGGCGGCCCAGGCGGGAGGAAACCAGGCGCTTGGCGTGACGGATGGAGGGATCGCGCCAGGCGCGGCGGCCGACGTCATCTCGCTGGATTGCGAACTATGGGAAACTGGGGAGAACGACAGCATCCTCAATGGCTGGATCTTTGCCCAGGGCGTGGTGGTTGGTGACGTCTGGACCGGCGGCACGAAGGTGGTTTCGAGTGGAAGGCACCACCGGCGTGAGATGATCGCCAGCCGGTTTCGCGAGGCGATGCGCGACCTGCGGGCCGCGACCTGACCTGGATGGTATCGAGTGACGGCCCGTGACCGCGAGCGGCGGGAGGAACGACGAATGATGAACGGGACAATCGCGTGACTCCAAAGCGCCCCTCGCTGTATCGAACCATTCATTCCGACATCGTGCAGAAAATCCTCTCCGGCGCCTGGTCGCCGGGGTACCGAATACCGTCGGAGCATCATCTGGCCGACCAGTACAACTGCTCGCGGATGACGGTGAACAAGGCACTCTCGCAACTGGCGGCGGAGGGCTATATCGAACGCCGTCGCCGGGCTGGCAGCGTGGTGGCCCAACCAGTGGTGCAGTCGGCGGTGCTGGACATTCATGGTGTCGAGGACGAGGTAAACACGCTTGGGCTGCCGTATGGCTACCGCCTGCTTTCCCGGACGGACCGGCCGATCGATCCGGCGATGGACGATCACTTCGACGGCCAAACCGGTGAGGTCCTGGATATCGCGGCGCTCCACCTCGCCGACGATCGACCGTTTTGCCTGGAGGAGCGGCGGATCAGCCTGACGACGGTGCCGGAGGCGCGGTTCGGAGATTTCGGCGATACGTCGCCGGGTTCCTGGCTCCTGGCGCGGGTGCCATGGAACCAGGCGACGCACGAGATACGGGCGGTGGGCGCCAGCGACCTGGCGGCCTCGGCGCTGGATATCCCGAAAGGCACGCCTTGCCTGGTGATCGAGCGGCGAACCTGGAACACGAGCGGGTCGATCACCCAGGTTCGCTTCACTTACCAGGGAACGCGGCACGCCGTGACCGCCCGCTTCGCGCCGCTGGGTCCCCAGGCCGAACCGGACGCCGCCGATTAGGCGAGCATGCCACGTCCGCGCAGGAAGCTTTCGCAGAGTTCGGGCCAGGCGCTCGCTTCGGGATGGTCGGCGGCGAGGCCGAGGCCATGGACGCCGGACGGGAAGACGTGGAGCGCCAGGTCCACGCCGTTGCGGCGAAGCGCCGTGGCGAAGAGCAGGGCGTGCTCGACATCGACCACCGCGTCGTCGGCCGTATGCCAGATGAAGGTGGGTGGCGTTTCGGAGGTCACGTTGAGGTCGGCGGACATCGCGCGACGCTGGTCTTCGGTCGAATCTGGCCCCAGGAGGTTGCCGACCGATCCGGTATGTGGCGTCCGCACGAACGAGATGACGGGATAGCAGAGGACGGCGAAATCCGGGCGGCTCGATGCCTGGCGCACCGGGTCCGCGGAGGATTGGTCGCCGGTGTCCCACTGGGTGGCGGCCGTGGCGGCGAGATGCCCGCCAGCGGAGAAGCCAAGGATCCCGATCCGGGCCGGGTCGACATTCCACTCGCTGGCGCGGGCGCGAACCATCCGAATCGCCCGCTGGGCATCGTGGAGGGGGATTGGATGGCGGTTCGGCGCTACCCGGTAGTCGACCACGAAGGCCGCCATGCCAAGCGAGACGAGCCACTCGGCGATGGGAGCGCCTTCGTGCTCGGCGCGCATCTGGTAGCCTCCGCCGGGGCAGACGACCATGGCGGCGACCGGCGCATCGAGGTCCGGCAGGTAGGGCGTGAGGTGCGGAATCTCGGCGGGATCGGCGCTCTGGACTTCAGCAGCGTCTCCGGGCCAGAGCGGCAGTGGTTCGTGGATGGTCATGCGGGTTCCTCGTGTATGGGCAAGGCATTCGGACCGGCGTATCATCGCCGATCGGACGCTCACGCGGAAGGCCACGGAAGTGTGGTCCCACACTCGGTATCGGGAACAATCATCTGCCCGGGAAGCCTGGCGGACGGCGGAAACCCCGTCGCGAGTGCTCGCCACGGGGGTTCCGTAATTACGTGATCCGTCCAAAAAAGGTGGATTACATGCCCGAGGTGGTGTCGCTCATCGACTCGTCGAAGACGTAGACGGTAACCTGCGTCTGGTCTTCCTCCAGGTCGAACATGCCCGCGTTGTCCTCGTCAAAGATCGCGATGCCGGCCACGGTGCTCTCGCCAACTGGCGCCAGGGCGACGACGACCTTGCCATCGTCCTTGATGCCAGCCACCTGGCCGCACGCGACGATGGTGCCGAACTCCTCGTCGCTGGCGTGGACCGCGACGACATGCTCCTCGGCGGCCAGGTCATTGAGGACGAAGTCAATTGCGCCGCTCGTCTGGGACACGGTGGTGGTGATCTCCGGACCGACGACTTCCGGTTCGCTTTCCTCATCCCCCGCGCCAACGGCGATGGCGTTGTCAAGTTGCCAGGCGGCCTCCGAGCCGGGATTGTCGCAGGTGCCCTGATGGATAGCCACCGGATAGCCCTCCGATGGAGTTGGGGCCGGGCTGGCTTGTGGGGTGGCCTGCTGGGCCGAGACCGAGGCGGTAAGACCAACTCCCATCAGCGCCAGGGTAACAAGCATCAGGGCCGTGAGTCGCAGTCGCTTTATCATGGTCTTGCTCTCTTTCTTGCGGGGACAGCAAGCAAGGCTCGCTGGACAATTCCCAGGAGGACACCATCGTCGTGAAGCGCGTATTGGGTTGTTATAGCGTCGGGGTGCGACCGGTCCAGGGTGGACAGATCGAGAGGCAGACGGTGGCCTGGGCGCGGCGAGGATTCAATGCGGGATGCCTCCTTTCGCGCGACTTCCGCGACAACGGCTTCGTTGCCGTTTCGCTCCCAAAGTCGTTTGGGTTGGGGACTATACCACCCCGTCAGACGCCGGCGTCAACGTTGGAAAGCACGAGAATGCGGCTAGGCTGACTACCAGGGGCCATGCCCGGGACGCAGCCGGAACACCCCTTTCCTGACCGTCGCGAGTCCGACCGGTGAGGGCGACCAGGGGTTTTCGGCGGTGCGCGTGGGGGCTAGTCAGGTTGCGATAACGTGAGCGCGTCGCTATGATGAGGCCTCTGCAACGTCGCCTATGGAGTGCCGGAATCAGCCACGAGGAGGTCTTCATGACCGAACAGGGCCAGGCGGTATCCGTTTACCTCACCACCGTAAGTCCAGCGCTACACCCCATCATCCAGCACCTGTGCGAGGGGGAATGCCACGCGTATGGCTCGGTTCTGCAATGGTGCGAAACCCGCGGAGACTGCGTCTACGCGGTGGTCTGTCCAGGGTGCAGCGAACAGTTCCTGATCGAGGAAGATGACCTGTCGGAACTGGAGCGCTGGACCGAGGCCAATGGCGGCGCGCTCGTCTGCGGGGTCCAGCTCTAGCGGTGACATGAACCCCCGCACCACGTGCCGGAAGGCCATGGCGGTTAGTCGTCGGGGCAATCCTTGACCGTGATGATCCGGAACCGCATGCCATTGTCCAACGAAATGGGCTTGCCAGTCGCGATGTAATGCGTGGTGTCCCCGTTCGAGCCGGTGGATACCATGATCTCGAACCCGTCTTCCTCGATGATTCTGCCGTACCAGCGCCCGGCGCTGGCGATAACGTGGAGTTGGTCGTCGAAAAAGACGGCGCCGTCCTCGTTGGGCGTGGCGATGGCCGAGTAGGCCGAGTTGCTCATGATGATCGAGCCCTGGGCGTCGATCACGGCGACGCCATCCTCGACGCCATCGAGCACGGAGAGCAGGAACGCCGTGGCGGCGCGGCCTCCCATGCCAGCGTTCATGCCGCTATCCGAGCCGTTCTCCTCGGAGAACGATGGCGCGGTGGCGGCGGCGCTCAATTCGAGTTCCAGGCCGATGAGGCCATCGGGGAGGGATTCGATTTCCTCCGCGCCAACCCAGCCAGAGCGCGCCAACAGGACCCCGATTGGAACCTCCAGCGCGTCCGCGATCTGTTCCAGTCGCTGGCGCCTGGGAAGCACGATACGGTCGTTTTCCAGGCGAGAGATCTCGGCCTGTCGTACACCATCGCCAACCAGTTCGGCGAGCGCCTCCTGGGTGAGACCCAGTTCCTCCCTGCGCCTCCGGATGAACTTCCCAAGTGTCGGCATACCAGGCTCCTCAGAAAGATCAGCTACCGCGTTCAACCATGTGCCGTGTCAACTCTTGCATATGCGCCATGCATACGGTGCATATCCACGTTCGACGATTGTGTATCGGTTCGGGACCGGGCATCATCAACACAGTGAACTCGTGTCAATGCAGTACCCGTCGAAGTGCGTCCAGGCCGCGAATAATTATCTCACGGCTGGCTCATTTCGACATCGGCTGAACCCCTGTTTTCGTACCCTTTCGTCACTCGCGGCGGGACCCAGGAGGACCATGGATGGTCACCCACGTAACAACACCAGGCAGGCTGTACGAAGACATGAATGTCGGCAATCAACACGAAACGGGCGATAGCCTGATCGTGATGCACGCACCCGAGAGCAGGGCGACCCACGTGCTGGTGATCGACCCGGACCTGCAGGAACTGGATCGCGTGGGCGGTTTGCTCGGGGCGCAAGGGTTCAAGGTCACGCTGTCGTCAGCACTGCTTGAAATGGATTCTCTCGCGTACTTCGCGGCGGATTTGCTGGTGGTGCGCCCACCAGCCGGGAAAGCCGCGCGGTGGGAAGCGTACATCCGTGCCGTGGCTGAGGACAGCCGCCTGCGGGGTATGCCGGTTGTATGGCTGGTCAGCCCCAGGCAACGAGCGCCCGCCGTCTCGACCGCTCTCGCGCACATCCTGGTTTGTCCATGGACTCCATTCGAGTTCCTGACCCTGGTCGACTCCCTGGTCGCCAGTTCCAGGGAGTCCAGAGAGCCTTCTCATCGACCGCCAACCCCTGGGCAGCCACTCGCTGGCTGGTTCGCCGGCGGGGCGGTTGGTAGCGACTGACCACTTTCCACGACATTCCCGCCGCGTTGCGTCATGCATCCCATCCTCCGGCCCACACCGGCTTCTCCCCAGCTGACGCAACCCCTTCTTCCCGGCCATGACTCGGGTCTGCTCCGGCCCGGGTCCCCGGCCCTCGAAAAACCACTCCATCACTAGCGGCTTCGTGGGTTTCGGAATTGTTCGCATTAGGTGTTTAAGAGAAATGGGGACCCGCCATGGCCCATGAATTTCACCGCATGATTCATCTTGAACCGTCCCGGGGTCGTGTCGATTTGCGAGGGGGCGCCCTTACTCCGATGGGAGAGACCTCCGTCCTCGTCGAGTTTGGCGGTCTCAGGCTTCTGGTAAACCCATCGATGGGCCGGGGCAATACCCAAGACTGGACCTGGGTGTCACCACCGGACGAGGTGGGAGTGCCGCCCTCCGCGCCGCGACGACCGGTCGCCGTGCCGGAGCTCGACGCGGTGGTGCAGCTCGAACTTCCCGATGAACTCTTTGACGCCGTCGCCGATCTTCACCTTGACCGAAGCATTCCGGTCGTGACCTTTCCGGATGCCGTGGAGTCGCTGGAATCCAGGTCGTTCGATAACGTGCACATGCTGGATACCTGGCAGTGGATCGCGCTGCGCAAGGGCGATGCTTCCATCACCCTGACCGCGCTGCCGGTGCGCGACGGCGATGGCGATGACGACGATTCCAGCCTTCCCGCGATGGGATGCATGCTCGAACTTCGATCGCGACCCGACCAGACGCCATACCGGATCTACTTCTCGGGCCCAGCGCGCCTGACGCCACAGGTCGAGGAAATCGCCTATCGCTATCCCCGGATCGACCTGGGGGTGATGACCTTGACCACCACGACGATGCACGGCGTGATGCTGGCGATCGACGTCGGCGCGGGTCTGGAACTGACCCGGGCGATTCATGCGGACCGGGTAATACCGGTTCACAAGTTCAACCACATCTTTGACTGGTCGCGGCGGGACTTCGAACGCGCGATGGCCCGCCATGGCGACCGTGATGCCACGTTGTCGCTCGAATGTGGACAGCCATTCTGGTTCGAGGTGGAAGGGGCGGTCGGTGACCGATCCTTTTCCATCCCGGGGCTGCCATATTCGCCGGCACACATCTCCTCCGACATTCCTTCCACCTCGGTGCCCGCCCGGTAGCGGCGCGCCAACCCCGGCGAACCAGACGTTGCCAGGGCCGGTTTTCGATCCCCAGGGATCGGGAACCGGCCTTCCCTCGTTTTGCCCCCGAA